>CAYGXJ010000042.1:0-24979 GCA_964353865.1 uncultured Anaerolineales bacterium
CGGCACTATCGCGCCCGCCACTGGCGCAGACGTGCCCACCCAGGGCCTCCGTCAGGCACTGCTCGATCGCGCGCAGCGCACGGCGATGGCTGGGGAGCGCCAGTCCCCGGCACGGGGGCAGCCGGTCCGCGAAGCGCTGACGATAGCTCAGCCCGTAGCGGCGGACAATGTCCGCCAGCTCTAGGCCCACAGCGTTTCCAGCACTCGGTTGACCGTCTCGCCCATGTGCTGGGCCGCCCTGGGTGTCAGGTGAGTGTAGAGCGCCGTGATCGTCGGTTTCCGCTGGAATGGGCCAGACAACCGGCAATCGGCTGGTGGACTTCGCCCTGGTCGACGAGAAGCTCCGGTTCGTCGACATTCGAGAACGGCCCGTCTCGATTGCCGCCGCCCCACGTGCGGTAAGCGTCACGCGCCTCAGGTATACTTCTGTCGTACAACGAACTCGACACGAACGGCACGGCCCGCGTGCAGGCTGTGCCTGCCACCTTCGATCCTGCAACCGGAGTCAACGAATGAGAATCGCCGTCATCGGTGCCGGAGCCGGCGGGCTTGCCGCCGCCTACGATCTTGCTCGCGCCGGCCACAGCGTGGATATCTTCGAGGCCGAGCTGGCCATCGGCGGTTTGGCGGCGGGCTTTCGCGATCCCGCCTGGTCGTGGAGCGTGGAGAAGTACTACCACCACTGGTTCGCATCCGATCGGGCGATCCTGGGTCTCATCCGCGAACTGGGGTGGCAGGAAAAGGTCATCTTCAAGCGGCCGGTCACGGCCGTGTATTACGACGGCAAGTTCTACGGGATGGACAGCATCCCGGCCTGGCTAACCTTCCCAGGACTTTCGTTCCCCGATCGACTGCGCAACCTGCTGGTGGGCGGTTTTCTGCGGCTGAACCCGTGGTGGATGCCGCTGGAGAGTCACACCGCCGAGGCCTGGATGAAGCGCTGGTTTGGGCCGCGGGTTTTCGAGCGCCTGTGGCGGCCGCTGTTCGTCGGCAAGTTTGGTGAGAAGGACTACCCGCGCGTAACCATGGCCTGGTTCTGGGCGCGTTTGCACAGCCGCACTCCGCGGCTGGGCACCTTCGAGGGCGGGTTCCAGGCATTCCTCGAGATGCTGGCCGCGCGCGTGGAAGGACTGGGGGCCCGCATTCATCTGGGGACGCCCGTGCAGCGCATCCGCAAGCAGGTGGATCGCGGCTACCTCGCGGAGGTCGGCGGCCGGCCGCAAACGTTTGATGCGGTGATTGCCACCACCTCGCCTCTGCTTTTCTCCAAGCTCGCCGCCGACCTGCCTGCGCATTATCTGGCCAAACTGCTCTCGATGCGCAGCATGGGCGCTGTCGTGCTCATCCTCTCGTTGCGCCACCAGTTGGCCGAAAGCGGCATCTACTGGCACAGCCTGGTGAAGGAAGCCGGGTTCCCCTTCCTGGCACTGGTGGAACACACCAACTACCTCCCGGCGGAGCACTTCGGCGGGCAGCACATCATCTACTGCGGCGACTACCTGCCGCCCGAACACGAGTACTTCCAAATGACCAAGGCGGATTTGTTGCAGCGCTTCGGGCCGACGCTGCGGCGTGTCAACCCGAAGTTCGAAGAGGCGTGGATCATCAACAGCTGGCTGTTTCGCACGCCCTACGCTCAGCCCGTGCCGGGCGTTGATCATTCCCAAAACGTGCCCGAGATCCGCACCCCGCTGCGCGGCCTGTACCTGGCCAGCATGAGCCAGGTCTACCCGTGGGACCGGGGAACCAACTACGCGGTGGAGATCGGGCGCCAGGCGGCGCGCGAGCTGCTTGAGGATTTCGAGTGAGACCTGGGCCCCGCCGCCCGAGTTGCGAGGGCGCCCCAGCCGATATATGATAGAGGGGTAGTCACCGGCCCGTGCCGTCGCACGGCACGATGGCCTGCACGGGGCTCTATCCGCCTTGTCCACCCAAGCCCCACCGGCCCGCCCGGGCCGCCCACCCTGTCAGGAGGCAATCACCATGTCGTCCCAGCCGCCCAGCGAACCCCTCCCCCACATGGAGAAAGCAGAGGAGAAAGAGGAGGAGAAGAAGCACGAAAAGGGACCGGATGAGAAGAATTGGGATGAGAAATGGCGCAGGGATCCTCTCGGATCCCTGATTTGGGCGCTCATTCTCATCTGGGCCGGCGTTGCCCTGTTGCTCAACAACATGGGATTGCTGTTCCGCATCCCCGGCCTGGAAGTGTGGGAACTCATCTTCCTGGGCGCCGGCGTGCTCATCCTGGCCGAGGTGGCGGTGCGGCTGCTGGCTCCCACCTACCGCAAGCCGGTCGGCGGCAGCCTGATCGTCGCCATCATCTTCATCGGCATCGGCTTGCAGGGTTTTGTGACAGGCAACCTGATTTGGGCCGTGGCCCTGATTCTGATCGGCGTTTACGTGCTCTTGCGCGGGGTTACGCGGCGCTCGTAGAGAGAGTGGACGCCGGCCGCCTCACAATCTGCCAAGGTTGAAGGTGGTGAATTCGTCCCACGCGTAATGCAACGGGGTCCACCACCGGTCGCGGCCGATGCAGCGGAAGTACGGCGGCCGGAATGCGAGTATAGTGTCCCCGATCTTGTACCGGGCGAGGACGGGCGTCGAAACCACCAGGCTCCCGATCTCGCCCGGACGCATCTCGTGCAGCATCTTCATGCCACCCGGGGTCTGCACTTCGAAAAGGAAGAGATCGTAGTTCGGCGCCCAGGCACGCTGGTCGTCGAGCTGCTGACCGAACATGCCCTCGGTAGCGCCATAGATTTCGCGGATGGCCACCGGCCCGTACAGTGCGCGCAGCGAGGGTTCGTAGCGCGTGTTGATGCCGGGCACGCTGCCTAACGTCATCACCTGTGTCTTCCACATGTCCTTCGGATAGCGCCCGTGAACGCGTTTGACGTAGCGGCCAAAGAGCTGCGTGGTCGGCGCCACACCGCCCACGAGCGTTACGTTCTGTCCCTGGCAGCGCTGGTAGGCGAGCTCGAAGCGGGCATCCCAGTCGCGGCGAGTCTTGCCGCCGCCGAGCGCATCGATCTCCTCCTGCGCGGGCACCGATCGAACCGGAGTGAAGGCGGAGACATACTTGGTGTAGATACCGGAGGAGTAGCCGTATTCCACCTCCCGCTCCCCGACCTTGACCGTGCCGACAACCGACGGGAAGTTGAGATTCAGATTGACGCCTTGATACAAGTCAAAGCGCCCAGTGCTCAAGGTGTAGTTCATCATCGCCCGGCCGGCACTGATGCGCATGCGCAGGTCGGTGGGGGTCATCGGGACGAATTTCGATTCGCCTTCAGTCGTGCCGCGGGTGATCGCCCAACCCACCGGTTCTTCATCCAGCAGCAGGTTCGTCTCGCCGGCCATCACCCGTTGGATGAGCGGCTTGTAGTCATCATAGGTGCGGATGGGAAACGCTCGCCGGAATTCGGCGATCGAGCCCACGTTCGCCGCGCCGCGTAGTGCACCGTCCGTCGTGCGGGCGTACGTTTCCACCAGACGCTTCAATACTCCGGCTTGGGCGCTGGGCGGATCGGCCAGCGCATCCTGCCAGGGCTGGAGCAGTGTGGCGACGAACTCCTTTGGATTCTCGGCGAGCATGACGCCTCCCGGTAGGGTCGGATGGGCAGCGAGTGTAGCATCGTTTAGAATCCCGGCACCTGTCGCAATCGGCCGGGACATCCGGCCACACGCGAGTCACGGCAAGGAGGTGGCGTTATGCAAGACACGGGCAATGACGCTGATCAGCGCGCGCGTTTGGGCCGCCGTTCGTGGTTCATCCTGACGGTGGGCATCGGGCTCATGGTTGTGGCCGCCGCGGGAATGTTGCTGGCCGTCCGCGCCCGCAACGCCGGCGCGCCGCAGGCCTCCGTTGATCGCGACGCGATCGACCTGGGGACCCACCCGTACGGCGAGCGCGTGCGCGCCGAGTTCAAGCTGACCAACACCGGCGGAGGAACGCTGGAATTCGCGGCAGCGCCGGAGGTGGAAGTGGTGGAGGGGTGTTGACCGCCCACGCCGACCATCGGTGCGATGGTCCTCGAGCCGGGCAAATCCACCACTCTCACGTTGGAGTTCACCATGCCGCAGGGCATGGGTGGCAAGCACAACTTCCTGGTGCGCATGAAATGCAATGACCCCGAGCGGCCGGAGATCCGCTTGACGGTGCTCTCGGACTGGGTGCCGTAGAATTCGGACAACGCGATCGCGGCCGTCATGCCCGCAGGGTCCTGGCGGCCAGCCAGGTTCCCTGTTTCGGCCGCAGGGCTAACCAACGCGGTAGTACCAGCGCACACCGGATTCGATCCAACTCGCAGACAGGATCCCTTTCAACCTCAACGCCAGGCGTTCAATCGCAGGACCGATCACGTAACGCGGTCTCGGGTGAGGGCTGCGCACGATCCGCTCGAGCAGCATTCCAAAGCAGACCGGCTGCATCCCGGTGCGTTCATCGCGCTCAATCACATTGAGCGCACTCTCGTAACTTGAGGTGTAAGCCGAAGTACCCCCTGCTCGACTGCCACGCTTGCGGTGTTCTGTGAACCCGCTACAGAAGTCGCCCGGCGCGACCACAACAACCCTTACCCCGAAGCGGCCCACCTCCATGCGCAGCGCCTGGCTCATCCCCTCCAGCGCCAGTTTGCTCGCTGTGTAGTGAGCCTGATAGGGAAGCGCGATGTGCGCCCCGATCGACGTCACGTTGACGATCAGGCCCTGCCTCTGGCGGCGCATCACCGGGAGCACCGCCCGGCAGAGACGCAACGCTCCGAAGTAGTTGGTCTCGAACTGGCCCCGAGCCTCCTCCAGGGTGAGATCCTCGATCGATCCGGCATAGCCGAACCCGGCATTGTTGACGAGCACATCGATGCGCCCTTCACGCGAAACGATATCAGCAGCACCCCGCTCGACCGAGCCGTCGTTGTCCACATCCATGATGAGGCCGGCAAAGGCCTCACCCGGGGCGAGAGTCCGGCTCGCCCCGTACACGCGGTGGCCGGCCGAGTGCAGGCGCCGAGCGGCCGCCAAGCCCAAGCCGGAGGAGGCCCCGGTGATGAGAACTACTTTAGATTCGGTGGATGGCATGCGAACCTCGCGCTCGGCCAGCGGCTGGAAGTGAACTTGCGTTGTGAGGATTCTAATGGCGAAGGAGGAGCGGCAGGAAGAGGCTCTCGTCGAGCATGAGCGCGCGGTACATGCCATCGAAGATGTGCGTGTTGTCATAGCTTCCCGACAGCATGTGCGAGAACGGGCCGCCTGCAGTCACGGGCACATCGGCCGCTGTGTGACCCGCGGTGGTCCACGTGACGCAAAACTGGCCGCCACCCTCGATGTCAAACGGTCCGTTGGGAGAGACGCAAACCGGCCCGGGCAATAGCGCCATACCCATGCCACCGGTTTCATGGTCGGCGGTGACGATGACCAGGGTGTTGCCTGCCAAGGCCGCGAAAGCCTTCCCGACGGCCACCGCCTCATCCAGCCCAAGCGTATCGGCAATGGCCTCAGTCCCATTGTTGGCATGGGCAGCCTTGTCGATCCTCCCACCCTCGACCATCAGGAAGAAACCCTGAGGGTCACGGGAGAGCACCTCGATTGCACGCTGGGTCATCGTGGCCAGGCCGGGGCTGTAGGGGCGGCTCATCTCCCCTTCGGCAAACAGCCCGACCAGCCGCGATATGGCGGAGGTATCGATGGCCTCGAGCTCCGGCGCATTGCACACGTGCGCGTAACCGGCGGCAACCGCCTCCGCAAGGAGATTGCGAGTGTCAGCGCGCGTCCCATTGCCGAAGCACCCTGCTTCCGAGCTCGGCAAGAACTGGTCTTCGCCGCCGCCCAACATTACCTCGACCCCCTCGTCGAACATCTGCCCGGCAATCTCGTCCATCAAATTGCGATCCTCCACATGCGCGGCAAATGCAGCCGGGGTCGCATGTGATACCTGCACCGTAGTCACCAATCCGGCGGACTTACCCTCCATCCGCGCATATTCAAGGATTGTCGTGAGGATCGAGTGTTCCGGCCCGATGGCCAGCCAGCCATTCTTGGTACGCACTCCAGTGGCTACGGCGGTTGCACCCGCCGCCGAATCGGTAACCGCATTGTCGGCCGAGGCCGTCCTCGACCAGCCGCTCACCGGGAGATCGTCCATGTTCAACTCGTCCGTCGCGCCGACCTGAACCCAGCGCGCGGCGGCGCGGTGGACCGCACCCATTCCATCACCGATGAAGAGGATGATGTTGCGCGGCACGGCCGGCGCGGGCACAAGCCATGGTGAAGGCAAGGCCGACACGGGGCCAGCACCCACTGTCGATGCCGACAGGACTGTCGCGATCAGCAAGACGAAGGGCCCCAATGACGGCAAGGGCGAATTGGTGCGGCGACGAGTTTGACCTCTCAAATGGGGGCTCCTCGCTCAATAGCTCAGCGCTTCAAAACCGGCAGGTACAACCAAGTCTCAAGTTGGCGCGCCTCGCCGAAATCCGAATCCGCCTTCAACCCCGACACATCGACCGCTTGGAAGACCAAGCCCGGTGCCTGGCGGAGTTGCTGCATAACGATTAAGGATTGATGGACGTTCATAATGCTCCCTTCTCTGGAGCCAGGGTGGAACACTCAGTGCGCCCAACGTCGCGGTCCACCCGGTGCAACCGCTGGTTGGGCCGCGGCCTTGCGACACGGTCCGCCTCATGATTGGTCATGCGCCTGGAATAGCGTGACTTGCATGCCCTCTGGGTCCTGCAGGCGAACATTCCGATCGCCCCATGGCGTAACCACGGGCGGGTGGACCAGGATTGCACCTTTCGAGAGCAAGCGCTCCGTAGCTGCCGTCAAGTCCGGCACCTTTAGCGCGAACCGAATCTGTCCGCTGAGGCGCTTGCCCGCTTCCAGCTGGTCAATCGTATTGGCTTGGGTTTCGTCGAAAATCTCCAGCGTGGCCTGGCCCATTGCGAGGACGACGGCCCGACCTTGATCGCTTGGCCAGGGTTGCGCCGGTTCAAGCCCAAGCCCATCGCAATAGAATCGCACGAGGCGCTCAAACTCGCGAGCGGTAAACGCGACACGCAATTCCATGACAGGGCGATCAGGAGTTGAAACAGACATGATAGGCACGGGACCTTTCTCAAGTGGCTACTTGATCGGAGTGTACATGGGCTTGCAGTAACGGGCAATTAGCATTTGAACGCGTGGCACCGAAGACGAGACTTCGGCTGCATCGAGTGGCCTAGCGGCCCCCCGGCCCGGGCAGGCAGCGAGTTACTGGGCGGCGAATAGGCGATCAGTCATCCGCTCGGCGGGAAGGGCCAGAAGGCCTGGTTTTGAGCCATGAACAAGGTGCGAGCAGCAACGCAGTGATCAGCACCGCGCGGGGACTCCGCAATTGGTGCTCCTAGCGGACACCTGTGCATCTATCACAGGGCGATAAAGTCAACGCCATTGCCCCTGGGGGGAGAGGTGCCTATTGATGATCCCCGCGACTGCTTCGGTGCCAAGACCGTCCCTCCCAGCGGCGATGTAGGATCATCAGGATTGGTCGAGCGGATAACGCCCGTACTCAACGGCCGCGTCGACCATCGCCAGGATGTTCTCGGGCGGGACCTCGTCCATGATGGTGTGGACGGAGGTGAGCAGGTAGCCGCCGCCCGGGCCGAGCAGGTTGATCACGCGCCGCACCTCCTGGCGCACCTGCTCAGGGCTGCTAAAAGGCAGGATGCGTTGGGTATCCACTGCGCCGCAGAAGACCAGATTGCGCCCATAGCGGCGCTTCAGCTCACCTAGATTCGCCATTCTCCCGGCGGAGGTCTGGATGGGGTTGAGGATATCGACCCCGATTTCGACGAAGTCATCCAGCAGGCCGAAGACGTCGCCATCGGTATGGAAGAGGACCTTTGCGCGGGTCCGCTCCTTGATGAAGGAGATGTAGTTGGCGTGGATGGGCTTGAGCACCTGGCGGTACATATGCGGCGAAATCAGCAACCGGTCCTGGGTGCCAAGATCATCCCCGATCTTGATGATATCGACGTTCTCCCCAATCTCATGCAGGAAGTTCCCCATCAGTTGTCGGCATAGCCCGGCGATCTTGTGTAGCAGAGCCTCGGCGAAGTCGGGTTGCAGCGCCAGGTTGAGCAGGAATCTGTCCATGCCCTGCATGGCGAAAGCCCTTTCTAACGGAAAAAGCAACCAGGGGGTGGCGATAATGGCGTAGCGATCCTCTTCGGCAAGCCGGCGGGCCTCATGGCGGACATGCGCGACGCGGGAAGGGTCGTCCATATCAGGCCAGGGGTAGCGCTCGATATCATCCAAGGTGCTGGCCTCGGACAAAGGATGCACGCCGGGATACCAGCGGCCTGGCTCGACCTCAATCTGCCCGCTGCCCCAATCGTCGATGCAAGGGGTGTGTGGCGGGCGGCTTTGGTTACGCGCGTAGACTTGTGCGGGGAATCGATCCAGCACGCCACGCGCATCGCCATGTAGACGTTCCAGCACAACCTCGTCCAATGCCGCCGAGCCGAGCTCGGGCCAGTCATAGATGTAGCTGTCCGGGGTCTGGATTCTGAGGAGGGCCTTAAGACGCCTGCAAGGCTGAATCTTCAGGGTGGTGGTGTTGCTGGTGCCGATGATGATCGGGACGCGATCGGGCTCTTCATGATTGAGCGTCATCAGGACGCGCTGGCGAGGGGTGAGAGGCATTGGACTCCATTCTCAATGCGAGAGGGCGGGCTGCGCCCATAGGAACAATCATAGTCATGCAGAATGGCAAGGGCGAAAAGATGGCCAGATTATAGTCTGCTGATCGCGGACTCCCACGCATTCGAAGTCCCGGTCCGGGGCCTGGACTACACCAGGCGCACACTCCACGTACTGCAAGCCCCTGCCGGTACTGCGAGGGTAGGTCCTTGCCCAGGAAGGCCTTCACGAAATCCCGAAGCTCGCGGCCCCGCGAATTCGAGGGACTCCTCGGCCGCCCGACGGCCTCGAGCTGCCCCCCTCTACGTCAACCTGGCGGGCAAGACAAGTGCCCATTTGGCGCGGCTAGGCGGATCGGCTGCCCTGGCCCCCGGCCTGACAGGCCAGCTTGCCCTGGGTGGATTTGCCCGGGGAGCAGGCAGCGAGTTTCAGGCGGCACAGTGGCGCCCTTTCTTTGGAGGGCGTACGTCCTTTCTGGACTTTGAACGGATTCGTCCCGCGTGCAACTGGGGTGACTGAACGAGCCCGACGAGGTTGCCGTCCGCGTCACTTGCAGACGGAATGAGCTTGCCCCCACCCACATCAGCGTATCGCCATGTTCGAATTCCAAATCATCTAGCGCGGATATCGTCGCCGGGCGGGGCATGCGCACCAGCACCAGGCCGCGCGGCGTTTCAACCTCGCCCGCTGCGCATCGACATGGTATCCAATGAAGGACGGCCCCGGCCCAGGAGCCGTCGCACGGATGCGCGCGGCACCCAATGCGAAATCTGTCGCAGCCAATAGGGTCCAGCGCGCCCGACCTCTCACAGCGAAGAGACCGGATGCCGTGAGCGCCGCGCCTGCTGTGAGCCACACCCACAGTGGGGAATTAAAACTGGGTTCGATTGCGATTCCCGCAACCCAACCCAGACACAATGACAACAGCGTCACAGGGCTCCCCCTCCCCGATGAACGCCTATCGACTCAGGTGGTGGACTTGAGTCGAGGCACGACAAACCCCATGAGCAGCACGGCTGCCAGGGCGAGTGCCGCGCCGAACCCAAAAGGCGCCGCGGCGCCGAAGCCGGCCCATGACCCGAGGCCCTGCCACAGCAGGCCCGCGACGAGCGAGGCCGGCAAGGCCATCACCCCGATGGCCGCGTTGTACACCCCGTAGGCCGTGCCGCGCGCCTCGACCGGAACGAGGTCCGCGACCAAGGCCTTGGACGTCCCTTCAAACATCGCGTAGTAGAGACCGTACACACTCATCAGCACCCACACCTGCCACCCCTGACGGGCAAAACCAAAACCGGCGTAAACCAGAGCGTAGACCAGCCATCCACCGAGAATCACGCGTGACCGGCCGATCTTGTCGGAGCGCATGCCGGCCGGCACGGAGGCCAGGGTGTAGACCAGGTTGAACGTGACGAGCATGAGCATGACCTGCAGCACGGTCAGGCCTCGTTCCTGCGCACGCAGCACGAGGAAGGCATCGGATGAGTTGCCGAGAGTGAACAGGCCGACCGTGGCAATGAAACCCCAAAAGCGCGGGCTGAAACGAAGGCGGCGCCGGGGTTGCTCGGCCTCCAAGCCGCCGGTGGGCCGAGGCAACTGGGCGGGATCGCGCGCAATGAGGATCAGGCTGAGCACGCCGAGAATAGCCGGGAGGATGCTCAGCGCGACCACCCAGTGAAAGGTCGCGATCCCCAGCCGCGTTGCAGCGCCCCCGGTGCGGTAGACCACGAAGGCGGCGACCGCCAGGCCGAGCAACGCGCCCAGCGTGTCGGCCGCGCGGTGCAAGCTGAAAGCCATTCCGCGCTGCTCGGGTGCGATGCTGTCGGCGACCAGCGCATCGCGCGGCGCGGTGCGAACGCCCTTTCCCAGGCGGTCCGCAAAGCGCAGCACCAGGACCATTGGCCAGGTGGCAGCAAACAGGAAGAGCGGCTTGGCCACGGCCGAGAAGCTGTAGCCGAGAACAGTCAGCGCTTTGCGCTTGCGCATGCGGTCGGAAACCCACCCGGAGAGGATGCGTGAGAGCGAAGAGGTGGTTTCGGAAACCCCCTCGATCAGGCCGATGACCGACGTGCGGGCGCCGAGCACGTTGCTGAGGTAGAGCGGCAAGAGATGGAAGATCATCTCCGAGGAGATGTCGGTGAGCATACTGGTCAGGCTGACGGCCCACAGGTTGCGCGGCAGTCGCCTTAGGTCGAGCTTGGGATTCGTCGTTTCACCCGTCGCGGTCATTGGCGCTCTTCCTTCATGCGAAGCGGCCCCGGGCAGGAGGGGCTCAAAGTGGGGTTCCGCCCATTGGCCCGGACCCACAAGTCTACGCCATCCCCGTCCTTGGCGCAGGCGGGCGCCGGGAAGAGAAGAAGCTCCCGGGCAACCCGGGAGCTTCGGAGATGGCTGACAGGCTCGTGTCGGCCGACCCGCATCACTCCGCTTCGGCAGGCACAGTTCTATGGATGCGCGCTACGCGCCAGGCAGCACAGGCTCCGTCGGCACGCGTTCCTTCCAGATTTCAATGGTTTCGACGGCGCCGGGCTTGGCACGCTCGCTGGCCAACCAGTCATCGAAGAACGAATTCTGAAGATCCTCGTAGGCCTGGAGGGACAGCGGGCGCACCTGATGCGATACAACATTGATGAGATGCCAGCCAAAGGTCGTCTGCACCGGCTCGCTGATTGCCCCCGGCTTGAGGGCAAAGGCAGCCGCCTCAAACTCTCCCACCATCTGACCTCGGCCAAACCAACCCAGATCTCCGCCGCTGTCTTTGTTCGACGTATCAAGCGAGAATTGCGCCGCGAGTGCGTCCCACGACTCGCCGTTCGTCAGGCGATCGCGCAGCGCGGCTGCTTCGCCCTCGGTTCCAACCAGGATGTGGCGGGCATGGACCTGATCCTCTTCGCGCGGCAGATCGCTCGTTAGCGCGGCTTGCAGCTTGCGGCGGTAGAGGACCGATTCAATCACCTCGCGGAATTCGGCCTCGTTCATCCCGGTCGCTTTGCGTGTTTCGCTCAAGTAGTTCTGGTAATCCTTGGCGAAGCCTTCGGCTGTGTAAGGCGTGGAAGTGGGGAGCGGCGTGCGCGAGGGCTCGGGCGTCGCAGGGGTGGCGGTCGGCGTCAGCGTGATCGTCGGCGTAGGTGAAACTTCAGGTGTCTTGGTCGGCGCTTGCGGGGTAAGAGTCGGCCCGGCCAAAGTGGGCGTGCCCTCGGGGTAGAAACCGAACGCATCCCGCAGTTCGCGCTCTATGTCGTCGCTGGTCACCACAATCCCGCGGCGCGCGGCCTCCTGGCGGATCAGACGATCGCTGATGAGCGAGTCCACCACCGTCTGCCCAAGCGATTGGCTGTCAGAGAGCTGCGCCTGGATGGAGGCAAGCTGTTGCTGGATATAGCTGTCGGTGCTCGGATCGCTGCCTAGGAACGAAGCGAATTGGAGCGTCTGGTTGTACTGCCCAATGAGTTGAAAGCGCCGATACCGGGCGGCCACCTGAAACTGGTGTGTGGATATCTTCTCCCCGCCCACGATGGCGACCGGCTGGCGCTGCTTGAGCACGTACTGATCGAGCAGGCCCGCGCCGACGATGGCCAACACGATGAACAGAATGAGCGACGTGCCCAACACCACCCAGCGGCGCTGGACGTCGTCGCGGCGCAGGTGCACGCGCTGTTTGCGCGTCATCTCCCGCGGGCTCTCGACTGCCTTGGGTTTCATGCAGTTCTCCTCAACCGGTCGGCGCGCCCGAGGACTCGGGCGCGGGCCGCACTCTAGTCTTCGACGAAAGCCAGCAGCGCCAGGTGGCGGGCGCGTTTCACCGCCACGGCCAAGGCGCGCTGATGCTTGGCGCACGTGCCGGTCTGCCGCCGCGGGCGGATCTTGCCGCGTTCCATCACGTAGCGCCGCAGCAGATCGATCTGTTTGTAGTCGATCACTTGGACCTGATCGATGCAAAACTGGCACACCCGCGGCCGGCGCATGTACTGGCCGCGCTGATATGGTGTCGACTCGCTCGCGCCGCCATTCGCCAGACCTCGAGATTCATCTTGTCGATCCACGTTCATCCTCCTTGCTCGGCCCGCCCTCGCAGGCGGGATCAACATGAACGAAAGGCTCAGCCTGCCGTCTCAACCCACGCGGGCCTGGGTCGGCGCTCGCGGGCAAGCCTAGATGAGCGCCTCGTCCTCGCTTGCGGCGGAGGCCCCTTGTGCGGCGGGCTCGCGCCGTTCGCCCAGCATGATCATCTCGCTGGCCACGATCTCGATGGCGGCATGCTTCTTGTTCTCGGCATCTTCCCAGCGCCGGGTTTGCAGCCGCCCCTCGACGTAGACCTGCTGCCCCTTGGCCAGGTACTGCTTGCAGATCTCCGCCAGGTTGCCCCACGCCACCACTGTGAACCACTCGGTTTCCTCGTGGCGCTCGCCGTCGGAGCCGCTCCACGCTCGAGTGGTGGCTACGCTGAATGTGGTCACCGGCTTTCCGCTCGGCGTGTATCGCATCTCAGGTTCCCGGCCGAGATGACCGATGATCATCACCTTGTTCAGACTGCGAGTCATGGCAAAGCCTCCTCGCCGCCCGGAGACGTCGCGGCGCATGCCGCACGCCCGGGCAACGCCACGGGCTAGGCCTCGGCAGCCGCAGCCGGTGCGGCTTCGACGCTTTCCTGACGGGTGACCAGGTAGCGCATGATCGGCTCACTCAGACGCAGGTTGCGTTCGAGCGCGGCTTCGCCGGCCGGGGGCATCTGCATTGAAATGAAGACGTACAGGCCTTCGTTCTGCTTGCGAACAGTATAGGCCAGGCGCCGCCTGCCCCACAGATCGGTTTTGACAACCGTGCCGCTGCTTTCGGCGATCCACGTCTTGACCTTCTCGAGCAGAGCGGTCAGACCTTCCTCGCCGATGTCGGTGCGGACGAGCAGACCCACCTCATAGTTGCGCATGGGGTACCTCCTTTCCTCGGGGATGCCCCCCTTGGCCGGCCGGGGAAGACCGGGTGGGGAGCGGAAAACGTGGGCCCAAGGCCCACGTGCAACGCGATCATTCTACCACGCCGCGCAGCAGGCTGCAACTACGCTAGGCCAGCGGCTCCACCTGGTATAGCTCGCCGCTTTCGAAGCCGCGCGCGGCATAGTACTCGCGCGTGCCGATTGCCGAGATCACCGCCAGGCGCCGGTAGCTGCGAGCGCGCGCGATGCGCTCGGCCTCGGCCAGGAGGCTCGCGCCCAGCCCCAGGTGTTGCAGCGCACCCTCTTGAGTCTCGCCCAGGCTCAAGCTTTGGCCGTAGATGTGCAGTTCGCGGACGATGGCCGCACCGCGCAAGTCCGGCGCGAGCGCGCGCGGCGCCTCGGCCTGCGGCAGGTGCAGCCTCAGGTAACCGGCCAGGCGGTCGTCGGGCGAATCGAGTGAAAGGAAGTGCTCCTCGCCGCCGCCGGCCGCGTACGTCAGGTCGTTCATGCGCAATCGGCCGGGGTCCACCGGCCGCTCGCGCACTTCGCGGCAGCGGATGCACGTGCAGCGCAGCCCGCGCCGCCCGAGCGCGCGTTGTGCCTCCTCGCGCAGGTTCGATCGCCGGTTGCCCGCGACCACGTGGTGCGCGGGGATATCGCGCACCAGACGATTGACCCGGCAGTAGCGCGGGATCGTCGGTTTGATATCGACCATCATTTCGAGCAGCGTCTCATACGAGTACGGGGTGTACTCGCCTCGCTCCCAGTAGGCGAACAGCTCACTGTTGCGCAGGAGCGAGGTGGGGTAGATCTTTAGCTCGTCCGGACGCAGATTCGCATCCGACCACAGCCTGGCGAAATCCGCCCGGTCGCGCTGCGGGTCCGATCCAAGCAGGTTCGGCATCCAATGCGCGTGGATCTTGAATCCCGCCGCCCGCAGCAGGCGGAATGCCTCGCGCGTGGCCTGCAGCGTTTGGCCGCGCTTGTTCAGCGCTAGGATATGGTCATCGGTGGACTGCACCCCCAGCTGGACCTTGGTCACGCCTAGCTGACGCAGCCAGCGCAGCTCGTCCTCATCGATGCGGTCCGGGCGCGTTTCCACCACCAAGCCGACGTTGCGCCGCGCCCCGCGCGCGTTGGCGGCCTGGGCCGCCGCAAGTGAGGGCGAATCGTCCCCGTTGATCGCCTCCAGGCAACGCTGGACAAACCAGGCCTGGTAGTCGCGGCGGTAGGCGCTCCATGTCCCGCCCAGGATGAGCAGCTCGATCTTCTCGGTGGGATGCCCGACGGCGGTGAGCGACTCGAGCCGGGCACGGGTTTGGCCAAACGGGTCGAAATCGTGCTGGCCGGCGCGCATCGCCCCAGGCTCGTCGACCAAATAGCTCTTGGGCATGCGCCCATCGGTGGGGCAAAAGATGCATTCGCCCGGGCAAGGGTAAGGCTTGGTCAGCACGGTGACCGTGGCCACGCCCGAAAGCGTGCGCACCGGCTTCATGCGCAGCGCGCGCAGCAGAGCGGGCGATTCGGCGATTTCACCCGCCGCGACCATTTCGCGGTAGGCGTGCACCAGTGCGTCTTTGGCGAGGTAGGAGCCCAGCGCCGGGTGGCGGTGCAGCGCCGCGCGCAGCGCAACGCCCCGCACCAGGTCGTGCAAGACGGCACGCGCCGCGGTGCGGCGCGTCTCGTCGCTGTAGTCGCGTGCGCGCCGCCAAGCCTCTTCGCGCGAGGTAAAGTCGCTCATCCCTGTATAATCGCCGCCCATGGATACACGCGTGGCCGCGCGGTTGCGGGCTCTCAATCGGGAATTCTACCAAACGTTCTCAGCCGACTTTGCCCAGACGCGTGAACGCCTGCAGCCCGGCGTGACCCGCATTGCACGCGAAGTCACCCGCGCCGCATGCCTGCTCGATCTGGGCTGCGGGGCAGGGCAACTGGCGACGCATCTGCTGGCCGAGAAGGCGCCCCGACTGTACCTCGGCCTCGACCTCAGCCTGCGCCTCTTGCATCACGCGCGCAGCGGTGTTCTGCCTGAGGCGCGACTCGCCCACTTCGCCTGCGCCGATCTCTCGGCAGGCGCCCTGCCCCTCAGCTCCGCAGCGCACTTCGACTGGGTGTTTCTCTTCGCTGTTCTCCATCACTTGCCAGGTTGTGAGTTGCGCCTGCGCGTATGCCAGGAGGCGCGCCGCCGTCTCGTGCCCGGCGGCCGGCTGGCCCTCTCTAGTTGGCAGTTCAGCCGCAGCAAACGGCTGCGCCGGCGGATCGTCCCCTGGGCGGAGGTTGGGTTGGGCGAGCACGAGGTGGACCCGGGGGATGCGCTGCTCGATTGGCGCCGCGGCGGACGAGGAGTGCGCTACGTGCACCAGCTGGAGGAGCCCGAGCGCCGGCTGTTATGCCGCGATGCCGGTTTCCGCGAAACCGAATCCTTTGCCTGCGACGGCGAGGGCGGCGATCTGTCCGACTATGCCGTCTGGGAAGCAATCTAGCTCCCCGTCACCTCTTCATCGAGGGCCGATTCGGGAAGCGCCCAATCGTGCGCAGCGTGGCCCTGGCACGCGAGTCCCCCCAAACGAAGCACGCCTGCGGATCAGCGCAAGTGAGTGTCGAAGAACGCGACAAGGATTTGGGTCAGCTCTGCCCGCGTCGGGCTGATCTGGCCGCCCTGGGGCGCAAAGCCGTGGCCCGCATGTCTCACCAGGACCAGTGTGCTCTCGACGCCCGCCTGAGTCAGCGCTTGATTGAAGACGACCGCCTGGGAAGGCGGGACGACCTCGTCGAGCTCACCCTGCAGGAGAAGGAAGGGCGGGTCGCCGGGGCTGACGTAGGTGATCGGGCTCGCCCAACGCAAGAAGTCCTCCCCGCCGGGAAAAGCCAGCGCCAGGCCCATGCGTTCGCGGTCGCCGGTCAGAGCGGTGAGATCCGTCGGGCCGAACAGGTTGGCCACCGCCTGCACCCGGCTCGATTGCTCGCCCCAACCTCGGCTTCCTTCGAACCCGGCCGTCGCATCGGTGGTGCCAAGCAACGACACCAGCTGCCCGCCCGCACTCGAGCCGTAGGCCCCGATGCGCTCGCCATCCACGCCAAGCGCAGCAGCGTTGGCACGCAAGAACCTCACCGCACATTTGACATCCTCAATCATGGCGGGGAATGCGTACTCCGGCGCCAGGCGATAGCTGATCGAGGCGAAGGCGTACCCGCGGTGAACGAACTCGATGGCCTCCAGGAACTCGCCGCTGGCCGCCTGGTCGCCTCTCATCCGCGCGCCACCGTGAACGAATACCACCAACGGGCGCGGCGTGACCGGTGGCTCCGGCAGGGCATAGAAGTCGAGTTCGAGTTGCGTTTCACCGCCGGTGCAGTAGGTCAAATCTGGGTGGAGCAGGCAGGCACGCAGCGAGCCGCGCGGAGCACGATGTGTAGAGTCCGCGGGCACCGCAGGCAAAGCAAACGTCGGGGTCGGTTCGAGGGTGGCCGCGGGAGTCAGGCTCGGCAGCAGACTGGCCAGAGGCGGCAGAGTTGCCTTGGGAGTCGACGGTGCTCCGGAGGACGCCTCGCGCAGCGGCCTATGGCTGGCAAATCGGCAGGCGCTGAGGACGAGCGCGGTGCCCGCGAGCAGCCTCCAGCCCGCGAGCCAACCCAGCGGGCTTCCCGTCTGCGGTCTGTGCATCTCGCATTCCTCGCGCGGCGCGAGCGATCCCGTCGCCGCAGCCAAAACGCGCGCCGAAACATCGGCGCGCGTGAGGCAGGCGTGGAAGGAGCACGTGCAGGAAGCCTACGTCGCGGCGGCCTTGGAGATCACGCTCAGCCCCTCCACCATTTGGCGATTGAAGAGCAGCACCGGCGCGCGGCTCACAAGTTGCGGGAAGAACACCGGGATGAGGGTGGCGTTGTAGAGGGGGATGAAATCGCGATGACCCTGGAAAACAGTCTCTGCAAAGTTGAACTTCCCGGGCGATTCCATCACCCCGAACATCTCGAAACCCTTGAGCCCGGCCCACACCCGATACGACACCAGGCGCCCGAAGCCGCCGCGCGCCACGGAGGGCGGGCCGAGATCGCTGCGCTGCTCGAGCAGCACCGCCACCAAGCGCGCTTTGACCGCGTCCCACGATTCGAAGCGGGCCACGGTCTCGGCCGGACGATGCAGGCGGGCCAGCCACACCTCCACTACTTCGATCGAGGAGCCGGAGGTATCGTTGAGCACACCGATCACGCCCGAAGAAGAAACGGGTATCTTGCCTTTCACGCGGTAGTGCGGCGTGATCAGTTCAACAGGAACATGCGTGGAGATCAGCTTGCTGTCCATAGGGGTTACACCGCACGGAAGGCGGCGTATAAAGTCACTCCATCGATCGCGGTTTCGAGCCACACATGCCCGCCAGCATCACGCACCTGGCGACAGGCCGCGCCCAGCGGGCTGACCGTGGGTCGCGAGGCGGCCTCTTCCCCAAGTTCGCCGAGTTCGCTCGAGCTCAAGCGGGGGCCGGAATCCAGAAGCGAGAGTGTCACCCACTCGCCGGGCGGCAGGCCCTCGGCCTGGGTCATCGTGAACGGGCCGGAGGGCTCGCCGCTGCGCATGTGGAAAACGGCCAGCGCCACCGGCTCGCCGCTCGAGCGGGCAATGGCCCAGCCCAGGAGAGTCTGCATGCCGGTCAGGGCGAGCTTGGGGTTGCCGAACACAGGCGGAAACTCTCCAGCCAACTGCGGAATGATGCCGATGTGTCTGAGCTCAGCCACGGGCCGGACGGCTTTGAGGGCTTCATCGACAACCCGCGGCAACGAAAACTGCTCGGACCCGCGCGGGACAGGTGCGGCCGAGGGTTCGCTGGGCATGAGCTTGAGCAGCGGCTGCACCACCGCGCTGAGGCGCGCCAAATTGTCGCGATAGGGTGAGCGCGGCGCGATGCGCAGCAGCGAATCGGTCTCGGTGGCAAGCACCTGCAGCGCCTGGCGGAATTCCGGGCCGAGCACCTCGCCCACGACGCCCATCGGTTTGGGCGGCGCCTGCGCCGCCCCCTCCGGCTGCGGCGGACGCGCGGCCGGCTTGAGGCGCGTGAGCGCCAAGCTGGCGGTGTGTGCCAGCGCGCGGACGATGATGAGCTGGTGCTCGCCAAACCCTTGCCCCGCACTGCGGTTGTAGATGGCCAGCACACCCCCCACATGGCTTTCAATGAAGATGGGCATGTTGATCAGCGCCTGCACCATGTAGGCCGTCTTCACCCGCAAGCGGCCTTCCCCGGGCGAGGGCTGGCGCACGAGCGGCTGGCCGGTGCGCACCACTTGGCTCACGAACATATCTGAGACGAGCTGATGATGCAGCAAGGCACGCGTCTCGGGCGCCTCCTTGCTGGCCCGCAGGAAGACCTCGTTGGAGGCCGAGTCGATCAGGTAGAGGCTCGCGTCTTCGGCGTGAGTGAGGAAGGCCGTCGCCTCCACCACCTGGCGCAGGATGGCATCGACCTCGTGGCTTTGCAGCAGGACCCGCGACACCTCGAGCAGGATGCGGTACTCCTCGTTCTGCTTGCGGAGTTGATCGGCGGCCAGCTTGAGCTTGGGCAGCGCCTGGCGCGCGCTCTGCTGGACGATCGCATCCCGTTGAACCGACATGATTGAATCGATGAGGGCTTCCGGCCGATAGGGCTTGAGCAAGAAATCGCGGACCCCCAGGCGGAAGAGATCGCGCCCGGCTTCCGGGCTGAGGCGGGCGGCCAGGATGATGGCCGGTGACTGGTCACCCCGGTCGCGGCGGGCGCGTAGCATGGTCAGCGCCATGCCCTGCAACTGGGTGATGTCGACCACGATGACGTCGGCGGGAGGCGAATCGGGGCGGGCCACTTCGGCCGCCAGGCCATGGGGCATGAAGATCTCGCGCACCAGCCATTCGCCGGATTCCGGCGCGTCGGCGATGACCAGCACGCGTGGGCGGGCGTGTACTTCGTCGGGTTTGGCTGACCACACCAGGCTCATCGCCGGGTCTCCCCAATGCGCCGCGGGCCGCCCCGTTCGGCCCGCTCGCCGCCGGATTCGAACTCGATTCTACTCTCTGCGATGGGGGAGCGCCAATGCCAGAGATATAATGAAACGACCACGGCTGGGCGACAGGGCAGCACGCGCGCGGTACGCGCCGGGCAGTCCATGGCGCAGGGAGGTAGGGATGTACGATCCGCGGCAATTGGACGATTTGGGCCGAGCGCTTGAGGAGTGGACGCGCACCGACCTCGCACAGGCGCTGGCCACGACCCCCGAGCGCGCCCGGGAATTCCTGACGACCTCCTCCGAACCGATCGAGCGCCTCTACACGCCGCTGGACCTGGCCGATGGCGAGTACTCGCGCGACCTGGGGCTGCCCGGGCGCTACCCGTACACCCGCGGCATCCACCCCACGCTGCACCGCGGCCGCTTGTGGACGATGCGCATGTTCGCCGGGTTCGGCACGGCCGAGGAGACCAATGCGCGCTTCAAGTATTTGCTCGAACAGGGCCAGACGGGGCTCTCGATCGCCTTCGACCTGCCCACCCTGATGGGCTACGACACCGACGCACCGGAAGCGTTGGGCGAGTTTGGCAAGTGCGGCGTGGCCGTGGCCTCGCTGCGCGACATGGAGCTGCTGCTCTCCGGCATCCCGCTGGATAAGGTCTCGACCAGCATGACCATCAACTCGCCGGCGGCGATCGTGTGGGCGATGTACCTGGCCGCGGCTGAGAAGCAAGACGTGCGGCCGGAGCAGCTGCGCGGCACAATTCAGAACGACATCCTCAAGGAATACATCGCGCAGAAGGAGTACATCTTCCCGCCCGAGCCGTCGATGCGCCTCGTGGTCGACACGATGGAGTACGGCAGCCGCAGCGTGCCGCAGTGGAACACCATATCGATTTCCGGGTACCACATCCGCGAGGCGGGTGCCACCGCGGCGCAGGAACTGGCCTTCACCCTGGCCGACGGCATGGAGTACGTGCGCTGGGGCACGGCGCGCGGCATGGCGGTGGACGAGTTTGCGCCGCGCCTGTCGTTCTTCTTCAATGCGCACAACGACTTCTTCGAGGAGATCGCCAAGTACCGCGCGGCCCGGCGCATCTGGGCGCATGAAATGCGCGAGACCTTCGGCGCGCAAGACCCGCGTTCGTGGCTGCTGCGCTTCCACACCCAGACCGCCGGCTGCAGCCTGACCGCGCCGCAGGTGGAGAACAACGTGGTGCGCGTGGCGATTCAAGCATTGGCCGCGGTGCTGGGAGGCACGCAGAGCCTGCACACAAATTCGATGGACGAGGCTTTGGCGCTGCCCTCGCAGGCCGCGGCAACCGTCGCCCTCCGCACGCAGCAAATCCTGGCCCACGAATCCGGCGTGGCCAACACAGTGGACCCGCTGGGCGGCTCGTTCTTCGTGGAAGCACTGACCAATCGTATGGAACGGCAGGCGCGTGAATACTTTGCTCGCATCGCCGATCTGGGCGGCGTGCTGCCGGCCATCGAGCGCGGCTTCTTCCAGAAGGAGATCGCCGAGGCGGCCTACCGCTACCAGCGAGAGATCGACGAGCACAAACGCGTTATCGTGGGCATCAATGAGTATGCCGATGCAAGACCGCTGCGCATCCCACTCCTCGAAATGGACCCGCAGGGGCTCGAGCGTCAGGTCAAGCGACTGGGCAAGGTGCGCGCCGAACGCGACAACGGGCGGGTCGGCCAGGCACTCGACCGGCTGCGCATTGCCGCGCAGGGCACCGAGAATACGATGCCGCACATTCTGGAAAGCGTGCGCGCCTACGCAACCCTGGGGGAGATTGTGGGCGTGCTGCGAGAAGTCTTCGGGACCTACCGCGAATCGAGTTGGGTATAATCCGCCCCAGCCCGTCGAACTGGGGCGCTGAGCCGTTTGATCCTGGAAGTGGAGCGCGTGTGAAACCTCATACCAACCCCGGCGTTCAACGCCGGTTTTTGATTGCCCTCGCCCTGACGGCGATCATCCTGGTGGCCGAGGTCGTGGGCGGGCTATGGACGCGCAGCCTGGCGCTTGTCTCGGATGCCGCCCACGTGCTGCTCGACCTGTTCGCCATCGGGCTGAGTTACCTGGCGCTGCGACTCTCAGCCTTGCCTCCCGACGACCGTCACACATACGGCTTTCACCGGCTGGAGGTGCTGGCGGCGTTGGCCAACGGCTTGACGCTCTTGGCAGTCGCCGGCGGAATCCTCTGGGAATCCTTGCAGCGCTGGCGTTCCCCGCAAACGGTGCGCAGCCTGGAGATGTTGGTGATCGCCGTCGTCGGCCTGCTGGTGAATGTGGCGGTCGCCTTCCTGCTGACTGCCAAGACCCACAGTGGAACCACCCAGCGCATCGACCTCAATGTGCGCAGCGCCGCGCTGCATGCCATAGCGGATGCGGTTTCCTCGGTGGGTGTCATCGCGGCCGCGCTGGTGATTGCCTTCACCGGCTGGCAACAGGCGGATGCCCTGGCCGGCGCGTTGATCGGCGTAGTTATTCTCTTGGGGGCCGGGCGCGTGCTGCGCAGCTCGCTGCACATCCTGATTGAGGGGACGCCGGAAGGCATGTCGGTGTTCGAGGTGGGCGAGGTCATGGCCGGCACGCCCGGGGTCTGCGAAGTGCACGACCTGCACGTGTGGAGCTTGTGTTCGAGTCACGTCGCACTGAGCGCCCATATCATGCACGAGAGCGGCGACCCGCGCGCCCAGATGGCTACGCTGCGCGATCTGCGCGAACGCCTGGAACAGCGCTTCGGCATCACCCATACCACGGTGCAGATCGACGAGGCCAACTGCGGCCAGGGAACCCCCCTCGAGACCGGCATCGTGGCCGGGAACCCGGGCTAGGCGGCGGCCGTGTGCGGCCGATTCACGCTCACCTCCGGGCCGGCCGCCCTACAACGCGCGCTGCACCTGGATACTCCGCCCGAAGAGCTCCTCCCGCGATTCAACATCGCCCCGACTCAGAGCATCGCAATCGTCACCCGCCTCGACCACCCGCGCATCGAGTACGTTCGCTGGGGGCTGATTCCCTCCTGGGCCAAGGAGCCCGGCATCGGCAGCCGGCTGATCAACGCGCGGGCCGAGACCGTGCGCGAGAAGCCGGCCTTCCGCTCCGCGTTCCTCAAACGCCGCTGCCTGATCCTGGCCGACGGCTTCTACGAGTGGGAACGCACGGCGCGCGGCCGGGGCGGCGCACGAACTCCCTTCTATATACAGATGGCGGGCGGTGAGCCGTTCACCTTTGCCGGGCTGTGGGAAACCTGGCGTTCGCCGGAGGGCGAGGACGTGCGCAGCGGCACCATCCTGACCTGCGCGGCGAACGAGATCATCGGCAAGTTTCACGACCGGATGCCGGTTATCCTCGAAGGTGAGAGAGCACGGCGCTGGCTAGACCCGAGCGCGCCGGCGGAGGATCTGGCCGCGCTGCTCGTCTCCTTCCCGGCGGAGAGACTGCGCGTGCGAGTGGTCAGCGCGCTGGTCAACAGCCCAGGCAACGATCGGCCGGAGATCTTGCAGGGCGGAGCTTGATCTCCGCCTTGGCAGGAATGACGGTCAATGGATACGCCGAGCAGGCTGCATGCACGACCTCGTGCGATGGGCAAGCGCGCCAGCCGGGCTCGTCGTCCCCGCGGAGGCGGGGACCCAGGACGCACATGTGGCGCCTGGATCGGCAAAGCGCGGAATTGAGAATCCGAACCGAATTGCCGCCGCTCGCCGGAGGTGACCCATGCCCGAGTCGCAAACGGCCGATTGCTTCGTATGTCGAAAACACCGTGGCGAAATCGTCATCCCCGGCGGGGCGGTCTACGAGGACGACCACTTCTACTCAGGCCACGCGCAGATCCGTGAGGGGCAGACCCAGGCCTACCTCGGTTATCTGATGCTCGAGCCGCGCCGCCACGCGCGCGGCATCGAAGATCTCGACCTCCACGAGGCCGCTCGTCTGGGCCCACTTCTCGGGCACCTAGCCCGCGCCCTGCGCCAGAGCGAGGGCGCGGAACGCGTGTACGTCTTCGTAATCGGCGAACACGTTCCTCATTTGCATGTTCATCTCGTGGCGCGATACCCCGGCGCCCCGCGCGAGTATTGGGGGCCTCGCGTCGACGAGTGGCCCGCAGCGCCACACGGCGGCGCCCCGGAAATCGCCGCGCTGTGTGAACGCCTGCGCGCATGGATCCGCCATCATCCCTTGCCGTGAAGCACGCGGGGAGCAGCGCGCGCTGCTCCCCGCGACCTTCGCTCCTCAGCGGGTTGCCAACTCACCCCGCCCCCGCTCCAGATGCCGCTCCCGCCGTTACGCGCAGCCGCCGCTCGACAAGGCGCGCGACGACCCACAGCGCTGCCGCGCTCACGCCTGTACCCACCCCCAACGTCACAAAGCAATCCTGCCAGAACACTTCGGGGAAGAGGCGAATCAGCGAATCAGAGTAGAGGAACAGCCACGTGTCGCCGGTGAAGAATACCCGGTGGAAGAACACGAAGAACCAATTCCACGCCAGCGCGACGCCAGCCAAGATGGCAACCAGCAGGGCAACGGAGAGCACACTGCCCGACTCGAGAGCATGGAGGAACAGGGTCCCACTGCGGCGGACAAGGTAGGCCGAGGCCAGCCCGCCGACGAGCAATGCCACCGCCCAGGTCAGCAGCGCCCCGCTCACCACCTTCTTCACATCCGCCATGTGACGCAATTCGCGTGCGTTGTAGAGCGGCGTGCCGTCCGCAAGAGTCTGGTCCCCCAGAAACTGGATGCCCTCGCGGTTAAGGAGATACTGGCGCGAGATCTCCGACCAGTGCAGACGATCCTCAAGGCTGAACCCATACGGGTCGGGCGGAAAGGCCGCCTTGTGGTACTCGCTGCGGACGAAGACCGGCGTGAGCAGCACCCGCAGCCAGGTCAGAATCAGGATGACCGGCACCACCAGCACGATCAGGGCATGCGCGAATCGCTTCATCACAAAGCCTCGCCTTCTCGTGGCGGCACGAATTGCACGCAACTCATTGAGGTTCGATGGAATCCAGCCCGCCGCCCAATACGAACTGGAGGACCATGGCGTTGGTCAATTGCTCGACCGGCGCACGATCGTCGGTAAACACGACTCCCCCGACCACGGCCGGGCGCAGGTTCGCGAGCGTGCGCGTGAGCAAATCCAGCAGAAACGGGTGCACCGGCGGATCGGCGATTTGAAGCCCCGCCAGGTTCCTCGCCAGGTTTTCCGCCTTCGTCGGCAGCACGGTGGCATAGAGAATGCTGTTCAGGCTGTCGGGCACGTCTACGACGTATACCGAGGGGAACCCAGCCGCCAGGGTTGCCGTCATCGCCTCTACCAGGCGGCGGTCGCCGGGCATACGCGCGACGTTGATCACCAGCACGCCCTCCGGGCTGAGCTTGCTGCGGAC
>CAYGXJ010000043.1:0-10528 GCA_964353865.1 uncultured Anaerolineales bacterium
GCTGGTGGGCGCCTCCTCACCCAAGAGGCATCGGAAGAGCACCGTCTTGCCCGCCCCGTTGGGCCCGATGATGCCGACCCGTTGGCCATGCCAGACGACCAGATTGAGCTCGCGCAGCACGACTTGCGGCCGGCCGCGGGAATCCTCAAAGGCCTTGGTCACCCCGCGCATCTCGACCACTTTGTTCGAGCCGTGGCTGGCGGCGGAGAGGGTCAAGCCGATGGTGCGCCTCTCCAGCATGGGTTTCGCGACTCGGTCGATCTTGTCCAGGCGCTTTTGCATCGACCGCGCGCGGCGAACGAACTTCTCATTTTGCCCTGCACCCCACCCGCCCAGGCGGCGGATGGCGAACTCCAGGCGGCGGATTTCCCGCTGCTGCACCTCAAAGGCCTTCTCCTGCGAGGCCAGCTTCTGGTTCTTCTCGTAGGCGTATTCCGAATAGTTCCCGCTGTAGAGGATCAGGCGGGCATCCTCCAGTTCGGCGATTTCGTCCGCAACCACATCCAACAGGTAGCGGTCGTGCGAGACAATGACCACGGCCCCCGGGTAATCGGCGATAAGTTGTTCGAGGAATTGTTTGCCGCGCAGGTCGAGGTGGTTGTCCGGTTCGTCGAGCAGCAACAGCTCAGGTTGTTCAATAAGCAGCTTGGCCAGCCCAACCAGTTTCTTCTGTCCACCCGAGAGCGCCGCCAACGGCAGATCAAACTCGTGTTCGGCGAACCCCAACCCGCGCAACGTAGAACGCACGCGGTTGTCGAAGTTGAGCCCGCCCTTCTCCTCGAATTCGGCGATCAACTGCGCGTGGCGGTTCGCGGCGTACGCCAGACGGCGAGAATCCTCGTAGGTTTTCGGATCCGCCATCTGCATCGCAAGCTGATCCATCTCGCGCTCGAGGGCAGCCAAGGTCGGCGAGGCGTCGCGCGCCTCGTCGATCACGCGCCGCGCGGGATCGAAAGCGATTTCTTGCTGCAAGTAGCCGACGCGCACCGATTTGTGGACGTGCACATTGCCTTGTGTCGGCTCCAGCTGACGGGCAAGCATTTTGAGAAGCGTCGATTTGCCAGCGCCGTTCGGCCCCACCAGCCCGACGCGCGCGTCATGGTGGATCTCCCAGGAGATATCCGCAAGAAGGTGTTGTGCGCCGAAGAAGTGCGAGATCTTCTCCAGGCGCGCGATTGTGCCCAGCATCGGCAGGTGACCTCGAGCGACCCATTCTAACGGAAAGGGGTCCAAAAGAGTGAGCCTGGCTGCCCGCAAACGCGAGCGGCCCAGGAGGAATTGCCCTTGCCTGCGAAAAGGATCAAGCGCAGGTGCGGTCGCTGCAGGCCCGGGTGGGGCCGGGACGCGGGACGCATTGCACGCGTTGCGCTCTTGCAGTTGTGTCCGCCGCCCGTGCGAAGGTGCGGTCTTGGGACGAACGGGGGATGATGGCACCCGAGGCGTATCGTCTGGCTTCAGCGTCCGAGGGCGAGCCTCGCGAGTGCGCGCCAGAAGCCGACGTTGGGCGCCTCATAGCTGTGCGATCCGAGCATGCCCAGGTCACTCAACGCCATGACTCCGCCCCCTCCGGTTCCATAAGGGGTGTAAACAACCGCCGCCGCCTGGCCGGCCCGCGCCAGCACCTCGCCCGCCGAGTGGATGATCGGCAGCCCATTACCCTCGACCATCTCAAGCGAGGTGACCCCCAGCCCGGGGGAAGAGCCCGGCACCACCGCGCCCGGCACGGTCAGAACCCCTTCGGCGAACGTGACCCCGAAGCGCTCGCCCACCGCGTTGATGTCGGCCCAGTCCTCATTTGTGTCCCACAGTGCGTTGCTCCAACCCAACTGATGCCTCGACGCGGGAACAATCAGCAGACCGCCTTGCGCAACATAGGCTTGAAGCGCATCAACCTCCGCCGGGGTCCAGTCTTCATCGTAGGCCTCGGGTCCAATTGCCTCCGCCGGGTAGTCCATCACCGGGAGCAGAATCGCCATGTCGACGCCGCGCAGGGAGTCTGGAGTCACCGGTTCGCCATACGGCAACAGGTCGAGGTCAAACCCCTCCATGGCCAAGGTGATCCCAAAGGAGGTCAGCGTCGTCATCGGAAGGTCAACCGCCTCGGTATGGCTGCCCACCAGCAAGGCGCGGGCTGCCGGCGGCGGCGAGACCCGCAACGATGCCATCTCGCCGACCTGGCCGAGTGCGGTGGCATAGGCGATGTCGAACATCCGCGCCAGAATTGCAGATTCCTTCTCTGCCAGCCGCGTCTCATCGTACGGGTCATGGATGTGGATGGCGTAGTGAACGCCGCCGGCGGCATTCATCTGGTCTTCATTCATATAGACCAGGTTGGCATTCGGAACGTCGTAGGCCACGAAAGCCATGTTGTCGGAGCCGCCGCCGCCCAGGCTTGCCGCGGCCGCCTGTCCATCACGGGAGGTGTAAGCGACAAGCTGCTCAACCCATGGCAGGCGCATTTCGCCGGCAACGCCGTAGGGCCAAGACCCGAAAGTCAGCCTCGGCGTGAGGCCGTCGAGCGGGCTGCCCAGGCAGTCAATCGTCAGGACGGCCAATGTGCGATCCAGAAGCGCCTGGTGAGTGGCTGCGAAGTATGACGAACCCACGAGCCCCACCTCTTCGCTGCCGAACCAGACAAGGTACAGGTCATACGGCGGTCGGTTTCCATCAGCCGCGAGGAGGCGGGCCACCTCAAGCAGAATCGCTACGCCGGCCGCATCGTCCATGGCCCCAGGTACATTCGCGCTGTCGATCATCGCGCCCAGGATGACCGCATGGCCCGAGTCGTCGCCAGGCAGGCGCAGGATCAGGTTGCCGGATTCCCCAGGCATGAGAACATCGACATCCCAGCGCAGGCGGATCGTTTGCAGCCGGTCGAGCGCCTCCCACGAAGAAACGCCGGACGGCTCCAGATCCTCCAGGCGCGCAAGAAGGATTGGCGGCCAGGGCCCGTTCGCGATGCGCGTGAATGGCGCGCCTGCTGCCGCTTGCGTGCCGTGGGATTCCCCAACGACATTGGAGAACTGCGTGATGAGCAAAATGGCCGCTGGCTTGGCATCCAAGAGCCGGCGCGCGTTGCGCCCGGCGGCCTCGCTGCCTTGCACATAGGAGTCGATCAGGGCGAAGTCGACGACCAGTATTCGACCAGCGGCGCCGGCCGCCTCCAGTTTCGCAATACTCTCCGCTCCGTGAAGCACAATCGGCGGCCCGGTTACCTCGGCCGGGTTCGCCGCTGCATCGCCGGCTTGACCATCCGAATCAAAATACAGCGCCGCCTCATTTGCACGGCGAGAGCAGCAAATGGCATCGGCCGGGATCTCCATCTCGCCCGCGCCGAACTCGAGCCACAGCCGGCTCTCGTGAATTTGCGAACCGACCGGAAGGCGGAACGTTTCGCGGGTCACCTCCAACGCCGGCCTGGTGGGTGCGGCGAGCGCCGCCAATTGGCTGGCCACGTAGTCGAACGCTAGCGCCTCGCCCGGGCTGCCGGCCGTCCGCCAGCCGCGGTGCGCACCCAGGGCGGCCAAAGCCTGGATATCGCCGAGCATGTGAGCCACATTGCCCTCGCGTGCCGGCGCGTTACCGTCGGTAGGTTTTTGTGTCGGACCAACCGCCGCTGGCTGTAACTGAAGGTTGCACCCGCAGAGTGCGAGCACCCACACGAAGATGAGCTTTCGGAGATGGGTGGACATGAAGTTCCAGTCTGGGTGAGCAGCGGACAAGATATCGTGCCCCACATCATACGTCCAACCGCGGGGATTCGCATCCTGCAAGCGGGCTGGTCTACGGGGAGCATCGCGCATGCGCTGCGGTGAGGGAGGGCGGCCTCTCAAGAACTAATCCCCTTGCTCCGCCCATCAGTTGGAGTTGAGCGTCACCATCATCACCGATGATGCGGGCAGCCGACAAGTGAAGCGGCCACGTCGAACAGCCGGGGCGTCGATGGAGTGCACTCTTACCAATCCTGGGATGTCGAGCGTGTTCGCCTCGAGCGGGTGCCGGGCCGACAGCACCCTTGCTCCTGTCGCGGTCCAGGCGCCGCGGCCGTCGATCGTCACGCTCACTCGCGCTTCCCGCACCGGGTGCCGATTGAGAAGGGCAACGGTCATGCGCCGGCTGCTTGCGTCTTTCGTTGCGCTGATATCGACGTAGGGTACCCGGTGATGGGCACTGATATTCGCGAGTCCTTGGCTGTTGAAGCTGGGGCCATGGACGCTCGAGCGCAGGGCCAGTGGCTGCATGTCTCGATAGAGCAAGAAGGGAAAGTAGATTGCCGTCGGGATGGCACGATGCTCATCGGTGACGATGAGGGGCAAGACATTGACGAGTTGGGCCAGGTTGGCGATGGCCAACTCGCCAGCTGCCCGGTGGAACACGTTCAGCATGCCGGCAACGTAGAGCGCATCGCGCAACGTGTATACCACGCGGTGCATCGTTAGCGCGCCCTCCGGGGGTGTGGGCCATACATTCCACTCGTCCAGCGCCACGCGGATCGCGCGCCGCGGTGCGAGGGCATGGATCTGGCGAGCCATGCGCCCGATGATCCTCTCAACATCGAGCGGGGCGGCGCACAGCGTGTGATGCAGCGCATCCTCGTTGAGCGGCGCGCCCCAGCCCTCCTTTTCCGGCTGATAGACATGGAAAGAGAGAAAATCAAACGAGTCGGCGGCCGATCGCAGCACTCGCTCATTCCAGAGAGCGGCGGGGTCGTCGGGCGCATCGCTCAGTGGTCCGTCCCCCACGGCCACGAGCTGTAGGCTGGGGTCCACCTCGCGCATCGCCGCGGCGAAGCGCTGTAGCCGCCGGACGTAGTCCTCCGCCAGCGCGTGGCCAATCTGCCAAGGGCCCCACACCTCGTTGCCAATCCCCCACAGGCGTACGCGGTAGGGCGCCAGGTGCCCGTTCGCGGCGCGCCGCTCCCCTTGGGGCGTGGTCAGCGGGTCGTTGCAGTAGGCCGCCCATCGCGCCGCCTCCTGGGGCGTGCCGGAACCATCGTTGACCACCAGGAACGGTTCGGCGCCCACATCGCGGCAGAACTGAACGAACTCATCGGTGCCCACCTGATTGGATTCCGATACCTGCCACGCTTTGTCGAAGCGCGGCGGCCGCTGCCCGCGCGGGCCGATGCCATCTTCCCAGTGGTATCCGCTGGCGAAATTGCCCCCGGGGTAGCGTATGACCGTGGGGCGCAGTTCGCGGATCAAACTGAGCGTGTCGGCCCGCAAGCGATCTCCGTTCTCGGTCCAAATGCCGCCATAGACGCAGCGCTCGAGATGTTCCACAAAGTGGCCGTAGATGCGCGGATCGATCTCGCCTGCGATCTCCTCGCACTCTATCTCGACCGAGGCCGCGAGCGGCCAGTGGATCCTGCGCCGTCGCTCGCCGGCGCGCACGCCGCGTGCCACGGGTTTGCTCTCGCGCAGCGGAAGGGTGGCTGCGATTTCCCCCACCTCGCGCGTCACGGCGCGAATGCGCACAGTGCGCGGTCGGGTGGCTGCCCCGCGCACTTCCACGCGCAGGTCCGCGCCCACCGGGAAGAGCAGCGGCGCCGCTTCATCCAGCATTTGCGTAGTCATCGGCAAGCCGCCCACAAGAGTCAACGAGACGGCGGTTGCCGGTACCTGTGCGCCATCCACCTCGATGCCCAGGCTGTGTATTGTCGCCGGGGCAAACGTGTTGCGCAGGAGAAAGGCAAACCCCTCCTCGAGCTCGGCGAAGCTCCCCGGAACATACAGTTTGCGGACAAGGAATTCTGGAACAGCCATCAGGCACTCCAAAATCGAGCCGCCCGCTCGCGCCGCATGGCGTGGGTCTAAGCCGAAGGTTGCTCCACAGACGGCCGCCGGCCCGTCGCCAGCAGCGGGACGATGGCCAGCACCGTGGCGGCCGCAGCGACTTGAAAGATGATCGGCGTCGGGATGAAACCCGCGCGGCCGTCGATGACGGTGGGGATGCCGAACTGGGTCGAAAGCCATCCTCCCAGGAGCGGGCCAGGCACCATGGTGAACGCCACTGAGAAGAGAATCACGTAGCCGGCGAACTGCCCGCGCTTGTCCTCCGGGAAGAGGTCCTTCGACCATGCTCCGATGGAGATGGTCCAGGCCGTGATGGGGGCCAGCCACAGGATGGCCGTGATCGCGAGCATCGGCAGCGAGCGCGCCAGCGAAAACAGGAAGAGCCCCAGCATCTCGGCCACCACGGTCGCGATGGCCAGCCGGCGGCGCCCCCACCGATCGACGAGCAGCCCGACCGGGTAAGAAGCCAGGATGCCGCCCACCATGATCGCGACGAAGATCAGCAGCGAGGCCTGCGCGGTGGGCAAGGCCAGAAAGTGGTTGAGATAGATGATGAGGTAGGGGAAGAAGATCTGCTGGGCCACGCCCCACAGCCCCATGGCCAGGAGCACCAGGAACAGGTCGCGGTTCTCACGCAAGCTCTGCCAGCGAAAGGTGTCCGCGATCTGGGCCACGAAGGAACCGGCCGGGGGCGCCTTGGCGGGGGTCTCCCGCATCAACGCCCCACCCACCACACCAAAGACAATCACCACTCCGCCCAACACGTAGAAGAACAGGTCGTAGCCCAGGGCCTGGATGAAGAGCCCGGCGCCGCCGTACACCACCAGCAGCGCCACCCAGGTCAGCAACTGCACCACCCCGATCACGCGTCCGCGATTCTTTTCGGTCGTGACATCGGCCACGTAGGCATTGAAGGCCGCGTCATTGGCGGTGGAGCCGCAAAAGGTCATCAGCGAGTCGAAGACGATGGCCATCGTGACGGCCAAACCCATCGGCCGCAGAAAGGCCGCCATGGGGTAGAGAGCTGTGAAGACGCCCCAGGCAACGTAGCCGACTAGTATGTAGGGCCGGCGCGCACCCCAACGGCTGCGCGTGCGGTCGCTGAGAGCGCCCATGAGAATGCTGGCCACGGTCGCCGTGATGGCGCTGGCCGCCACCATCCACGAGATCGGCCGCGGGTCGGGCGTGATCCGGTCGTACATGAAGGTATTGAAGAACTGGTTCTCGACTGACCAGGCAAGCTGCCCAGAGAAACCCAGCAGGATCACGGCCACCCAGATGCGCTTGGAAAGCATGTTTGGCCTCCCGAATACCGAGGGTGTGTTCGATGGCGTAAGGACCGCCTGTTGGGCGCGATCTCACGGGGCCTGTGCCCCTAGCGCCGGATGATCAGCCTCAACGCACGGATGATCATTCCCAGCGCGACGTAGACCAGCGCCACACCAATCAGGCAGAACTTGAGCAGCGCCAGCGCGCGCGCGATCTCGGGGAGCGCCGGCTGCACGGGGCCGAAGAGGATCACGGTCAGGGCGATGTTTTCGAGGTAGTCGAAGAGTGCGGCCAGCCACATCTCCCACGCCAGCAGTACGCCGCCGGCTGCGAGCCCCGGCCACACCGGGCGAACGGCTCCCGCCGCCCACACGCAGGCCGAGCCGATCGTGGCCGCATACAAAAGCGGGAAAAGGAAATCCAGCCCTAGCCCGAAAGCCGCGTGCAGCCGGGCGGCGCTATCCCACGAGGCCAGGATGCGCTCGGCGGCCTCGGCGCTGCCCGCCAACTCGAGTGAGACGATCCCCTGGGGCGCGGCCGGCGTAATGGTCGGCGCACCGGTGAGATTGAAGACCAGCATGACCGCGACGGTGGCCGCAGCACCTGCGAGCCAAAACCAGAAGCGCCGGGTCGCGGGGACTCCCTCGAACGGATGTTGCAGCATGTTGACCTCTTACACGGCAATTCCCCGGAGAGTTGCGGCGGGGTACGCGGTCCTTATCGCCAGCCAGCGGATTACCACCGTGCGTGATGCTCCTCGGCAAACCCGATCAACCCCTGTAAGGAGATGCGTTCGCCTCCATCGGCGATGACCTGACCGCGATAGCGGCCGAACATCTGGTGCACTTCGCTATGAATGACTAGAACATCGCTGCGGGCAGTGCGGTCCTTGAAGGGCACGAACTCGAGATCCAGGCGGCCATCCGCGGCCGAGAGATGCCATGGGCGCATGAAGTCCTGCGGATTGTAGTCGAAGCTCACCTGGTCCAGCTTGCAAATCCGCCCCTCGAGGAGGAGCCCATTTTCCGTGGCGGCCGTTGTATCGCCAAAGCCGTAGCCCAGGTTGAGGCCGACCCGGCGGCCATCGGGCAGGAATCCCGACGCGCTGGCCCACACCCAGAAACTAGAATAATCCCAAACACCGCGTCCCCAGTCGAGGTTGCCCAGGCTGCGTTCGGGTTCGATCACAACCTTGCGCTCGCCGCGCTTCACCCAGCCGCTGGCGGGCATGCAATTGACCTTCCGGTTGAAGTAGAAGCGCCGCGGCGGGATGGGAATGACGATGTTCATCGACTCGTGCGCCGGCGAGAGCGCCATCGTCAAATCCGCTTCAATCCCCTCACCATGATTGAAGCCGGGCCACGCCACCTGAACGCGGCGCACGCCGGTCTCGGCCAGAAACCGCAGCCGGGCCGCCTTGCTGGCGTAGGTGCTCTCGCCGGAGTCGCTGTTGCGGGGCAGGCGGATGCCGCTGCCGAGAGGCACAAGCATTGTCTCTTCGTGCATCGCGCCCGTCGCAAGATCGATGACGTAGACAAAAACCGTTCCGGCATATCCCAGGTGGGCCAGGGTCGCCGAGAAGTAGAACTCGGGCGTCGTCACGCCGTAATAATCCCAGCGCTTGAGGCGCAGCCACTGCAGCCCGCGCAGGCGATAGAAGCGGGCCGCGTCCAGATTGCAGTCGAGCAGCGGCTGGCGCGACCAGCCGACCTGCTTCAGCCGGCCTTCGCGGTCGAGCAGGGGTGAGGGTTGGGTGAGTTCACGTTGCATGGCCGACCTCCTGTGCTGCTGGTGGGCGCCGCATCGCGCACTTGGTGTACGCCAGGCGAAACCCAAAGCGTTCGACGTTGCGTTGCGAAGGGCTACCGGGTGCGGTGTGGACCTGGGCCAAGTCGCAGCCGCTCGCAGCGGCCGCCGCAAGGCGCGCCGCGAGCAGTGCAGATTGCACCCCCGACCGGCGGAATTCCGGCAAGGTGGCCGCACTAAAAAGGGCGGCCGTCGATCCATGGACCGAGAGCGCGCCCCCGCCCGCCGGGGACTCCCCAGCGTAGGCCAAAAAACATCGGGTATTCGCCGCGTAAGGCAGGATGAGCCCAATGCGCTCAGCCAGTAGGGTCGGCGTGCGGCCCTCGTTGAATCCGCAATCCACCACGTCGGCCCACAGCCCGGCATCCTGCGGGCCGATCTCGAGGACGCGTACCCCGCGCGCTTCCCACTCAAGTTGTATCGCGTCCCCCAGTGGCCGCACCCACACGTTCTCGAATTCCTTGATGTGATACCCCTCGCGCGCGGCCGAATCCCATAGCGATTCATCCGCCAGCGGGCACAGGTCGAATTGTGCCGGACTGCCGCGCGCAGCGTAGAACTCGTGCACTTGCCGCAAATGGCCGGGCTCGATCGGTCGGCGCATTCCCAGACCCACGGTCCGGCTGAGAGGCGACCCCTCGCCGCAGAACAGGGCGAGGCCGTCGGCCACGGCCAGGCGCGCCGCGCCCACGTGTGGCTGGCGCTGCTGCGCCGCACGCATGCACTCCTCCAGCCCGAGCATCTCATCCGCCTCCAGGCGGCGGGCCAGTTTGACATCGCTCATCAGCGGGCGCAACGTCATCAGCTCAATCCCCGAGTTGCAGGTCGCCCACGGTCGTGCCGCTACCCGCGCATCCGATGGGACCCACCGATCGTGCTCACCCCGTCAGCCGCCCCACCCGCTTCACGCACGGGTGCGTGAACACTTCCATCCCGTGTGGCGCATCCGGGAATTCGGAGGTCAAGTCCTGGCCCGGGAAGTGCAGGCTTTCGTGTATCCCGGTGCGCCACTTGGCGCAGTCGGTCACATCGTAGACAATCCCTTGGTGGGCAATGTACATGCGCCCGCCTCGCCCGCCCGCGTGACGGCGCAATTCCTGCTCAGTGAAGAGACGCTCACCCTCCAACCCAATCGGCCTTCCCGGTGGCGACCATTGTATATCGGAGCGCCGGTTTGGCGCTCGCCAGCGGGCCATCGAGTACAATTCCTCTATCCCACCTTCACGAGGAGGCCTTGTGCCCAAGCAGTACAGCACCGCCCCGGCGATGGCGATTGATGCCAAAAAGAACTACCGCGCCACCTTCCACACCGAGAAGGGCGACTTTGTTGTGGAGTTGTTCGCGGACCGGGCCCCCAAGACGGTGAACAATTTTGTCTTTCTCGCCCGCGAGGGGTTCTACAACGGTGTCGCCTTCCACCGGGTCATCCGCGATTTCATGGCCCAGGGCGGCGACCCGACCGGGTCGGGAAGCGGCGGCCCCGGCTATCAATTTGCGGATGAGTTCCACTCCGGCCTGCGTCACGACGGCCCGGGCGTACTCTCGATGGCCAATGCCGGACCCAACACGAACGGCTCCCAGTTCTTCATCACCCACGTGGCCACCGCCTGGCTCGACGGCAAACATTCCGTCTTCGGCCAGGTGATCGAGGGCCAGGA
>CAYGXJ010000044.1:0-11705 GCA_964353865.1 uncultured Anaerolineales bacterium
AGGGCGCTACTCGTTTGCCAAGGCTGAGGTCGCGAAAGCGGCCGATGCCGCGGCGCTGGCAGCGGCAATCGAGATCGACCGTCGTGTGTTCCGCGAAACGGGCGAAATCGTGCTTGACGGCCAGGCCTGGGCCCGCGCGCAGGCCTACGCAAACATGAACACGCAGTATCTTGTCGTGCACGGGATCCATGCCGTGGTGACGTCGATCCGCGTAGACAACGCGAACAAGACGGTGGAGGTGGTCGTGTCTGCCAGCCTCGACCGATTATTCCCATCGATTGTGCCTGACATCAGTGTGACGCAAGTGGGGCTGGCGAAAGTAAGGGGTGAGACGTGGGAACAATGAGTCACCGATGCGGGCGTGGAGGCTGCCTAAGAGGACAGCGTCTGCAAAGAGCGACCATCCAGATCCACTCTCCGAACATCCTGCGAGGCTCCAGGGCCCCCAACCCGGCATGGATCCCCTCAGGTTTGGCAGAGGGACAGTAGCTGCCGAACAAAACCGGCAACATCCGTTTGAGTTGCCGGATTGGGTTCCGAGTATAGGAACCGGGCAACACGCGCTGGGCCAATCCCGTCGGGTTCGGTGAAGTCCTGCTTGAGCACAGCGATTGCCTCTGCCGCGTGCGGGCGCCCGATCAAGGGGGTGAGGTGTGCGGCGACATCGGCAATACCGCCCCCAAAGTTCCGAACCACGTAGAAAAGATCGTAGGCATCCTTATCCTGGCCTCGGCTTCTGAACGCGAGGGCCTTCAAGACGACGTATGCGCCGGGGCCGCAAACCCAGACATCCCTCTGGGCGCTTTCGCCCAATGGCGTGGTGCCACTCAGTGCAACGCGCATCCGATCTTCAAACGCAAGTTCGAGGCCGGGCGTGACGACGGCAGCCAGATCAGCCTCGAGATGCTTGATCGTGCCTCCATCTTCCATCGCCGCGGATTGCGGAATCAGGAAATCGATGGTCGCGCCGGGCATGCTCTTGGCAATCCACCGCTGGAGTGTCTTGTTGCCTTCTGGGTTGACGTCCGGCTGGAATCCGGCTTCCCGCAGTCGCTCAGCGACAAGGTGGTAACGTTCCTCCTCGAACAAAGCCAGCGCAAAACCCAGATCGAGATCGCGTGTCCCCAGGTGCTTCTCATCGCCCTCGGGAGGCGGTTCCTGGGCGATGATGAGACTGGGCACTAGACCGCCCACAACGACGAGCTCATTGGTGAGGTCCCCGAGCTTTGTGAAAACGTAGAGGCAGGTCTGCCGCACAAGTTGAAGTAGTTCAGGAGTGTAGCTAGCTCGAGTGAAGTCCATCTCACAATGCCGCGAGTGTGCGAAGGGCGATGGGCCGGAGATCCGCCGCAGCCTCGGCTGATCGTTCGGGATGATCCTTGAGATCGAGCATCACTTGGATCGGGTGTACGCAAGGGACGCCGGCGAGCTCCCTCTTGCCCCAGAAGACAGCATCGTCCTTGGGAATGGTGAGCCATGTGTTCGCGCCGATGTCGGTTGGAGTGAACCCGAGGCTTGAGAGAAGGGTCTGGGGAAGTTCCTCCCTGACATAGACTGTTGCCAGTCTGAAGGATGCGAAGTGGCTGTAGAGCCAAGCTGCTCCCAGTCCTGTATGAGCGTATTCGACCCCCGCATCTGCTAGGAGGCGGCTGAGCGAATCCACGAGCGATTGGCCGGAGCGTGCGGGAATGTGGCCGGCCGTGATGGAATGCTGCTTGAAGGTGTAAGCCTCCAGCCAAGCATCGAGCAGGAGACTGGGTTCCTTTGCCTTCACCCTTCCATCAAGTGCCCTCTCGACGAGCCCATCCATCTGCAGACCACGAACGATTCGACTAACATACCCCTCGCTTAGCCCGGTTTCTGTCGCCAATTGCCTTTGAGAGAGAGTGTGGCCGAACTGATAGAGGAGCACTCTTGCCACTCGCGAGCTTCGTGGGGCAAACAAGTCGGAGGGTCTGCCAGGCCCCCGAAAGGCGTTAGGATGCCCTCTGACCGAAATTCGGAGTCCGGGCCCGGAGATCTCGGCATTTCCTGAGAGATCGAGCCAGGAGACCTCGGCCAGTTCGCAGCGGGTCCGTCCTGCCTCGTGCATGAAGGGGACGACAAGGAGCCAGACATCTGATCGGTCGGCCTTCCTCGCTTCACGGATGCGTTCAATAGCAGGCGCGACGAAATTCACCTTCCCCGAGGCCTTGTACTCGATTAAGAAAGTGTTTCCGCCGATCTTGACTATTGCGTCAGGAAGGAGGCGGCCGGGCTTCTTGCGTCTCAGCGTCTCGCTGGGCTGAACGACCCGGGAAGGCCCTGCCGCCAGATGGCGACTGAGCGCTTCGGAGGCTTGAGAAATGGCTAGCTTCTGAGATATGGTCTTCATAGCTTCACTTTATAGCACAACTTGTGGGAGGACGCAAGTATGGTAGTTTAGTTAAGTCTGGGGGATGAGATCGGGCGGACCATGCGCGCGGGTGAATTCAAGCCCTCCTTCGTCCCTGCAATACTGCCTGTGCTAGCCGAAAACCTCGTCCGAGGATGTTCGAACGGCTGCAGACTCATGCAGCACGCCGGTAGTCGTGGTGCAATCCATTGAGGACCGGGACCGCGATGGGCCTTCCTCGCCTCGGCCAGGCTGGCGGGGGAAAGGTCCCCCCCGGAATCCTCTGCCCAATCCCCTGGTGTGGCCGTGCTCGGTTGAAGTATTCGACGTATTCTTTCACTACCCGATGAAGTTGCCCTTCCCCGACAACCGGCAGGTGATCGAGGCATTCTCTCCTCACGCTCCCCAGGAACCGTTCGCAGACCGCGTTGGCCTTTGGAGCGCGGTAGGGGGTCTTGAGCCTGCCCTAGGGCCGCCAGGGGGCAGGCGAACCCGAAAAACCTTGCCCGGGAATACGGGAGTGATGGACTCGATCTGCCGTGCGGCGCCTACCCGAGGTAAGCGCGCAGCACCCGGCACACCGCGAGCGCCACCCACCTCTCGTTGCGCGCCGCACGATTCCCATGCCCGTAGCCTGTATCCCACAACCCGTCGCGTAGCTGGTGACTCAAGAACCACATGAGCGCCGGGTGCACATGCTCGTCGTCCGCCGCGAAGCCTACCCGCTGCAGCATGTCGAGAACGGTCAGGATGTTCGGCCACCAGAAGGGAAACCCGAACTTGAGCCAGTACTCGCGACCTTGCCGATCGCCGTAGCGATCGCGCTGGAACATGCGCGCCTTGAGAATCTCGCATGCGGCACGCACCTCACGCCGCCGGCGATACGCAGGGTGGGCCACCAACCCGCGCAGCGCCATGCTGGTGGCCATATGCGAGAAGGGCAGCGACCGATCCGGAGGCAGCGGTCGCCCGCGCCAGAAGCTGTGAGTGCGCTTCGACCAGGGCACGGCCTGCGTCGGGACAATCCAGCCGCCGTCGTCCTGGCGCACATCGAGCAGCCAATCCAGCCCGCGCAGGATGGCGCGCTCGCGCACGAAGCCGGCCCGCACCAGGCGTTCCATGATCACCGAGTGGTAGTAGGGCATGTGCTGGTTGCCCAGGATGCCGCGCAAGTCCCCCGGCTTCGTCTGACAGGAGAAGATGTAGGCTGCAGCGTGCTTGATGGCCGGGTGCGAGCGATCCATGCCGTACATGTCGACCAGGACACCCAGCGAGCGCCAGGTCTCGAGCAAGTCAAAGTTGTTGTAAGGCTCCCGGGCGCTGCCCTTCTTCGGGTATATCCAGGCCCCGCCGGGCCGCTGGCGCGCGAGAAGAGATTTCACCTCGGGCAAGTCCCACAACAGCCGGCGGCCGCGCGGCCGCTCGCCGAGCAGGTCGCGACGGACAAAGAAGGCCAATGCCGGATCGTCTGCGCCCAGGAGGTGCGGCGTCGGGTCATACCGCAACCAGGATTTCCAGGATGCCATGGTTCGCCTCCAGGTGCGGATGTGGGTGGAAACCGCGTTCGAGCCTAGGGCGCGTGCTCGTCCTCTCCGCGCGCCGCGTACCACTGGCGCGGATCGCTATTGGGCTGAGCGCGAATGAAGGTTCCCGTTTGCAGATCGGCCAGGGCTTGCTCTATCTCCTCGCGGGTGTTCATCACGAACGGGCCGTAGCGTGCGATGGGCTCATGAAGCGGGGAGCCCGTGACCCAGAGCAGACGGCCTCCCACGTGCCCGGCGAAGAGGGGAATCTGGGCGGCGCCGCGCACGACAGCCAGGGTGGGCGCCCTGGCGGCGACGGGCTCGGGGGAGCCGGCCGGAGTCAGCATAACTTCACCTCGAAACACATAGGCAAAGGCCGAAGCCCCGGAAGGTAGAGGCAGGGTTGTCTGCGAATAAGGTTCCAATGCGACGTCCAGATATGTCGGCGAAACAGCGATATCGGTGACCGGGCCGTGCACGCCGGCCAGTTCGCCTGCGACGACGCGGATGGACACCCCGCCGCCCGGCACAACGGTTGGAATGCGATCGGAAGCGATGTTCTGATAGCGCGGAGTCGACATCTTCTCCCTAGCTGGCAGGTTCACCCACAACTGGAACCCGATCAGCGGCTCGATCGTGGGTTGGGGCATTTCTTCGTGCATGATGCCGCTGCCCGAACTCATCCATTGCACATCGCCTGCGCCCAGCAAGCCGCCATTGCCCAGGCTGTCGAGGTGTTTCACCTGGCCGCTGAGAATGTAAGTGACCGTCTCGATCCCGCGGTGCGGGTGCCAGGGGAATCCGCGCAGGTAGTCGTCGGAGTTGGGTGAGCTGAAGTCGTCAAAGAGCAGGAAGGGGTCATGGTAGTCGAATTGTGACGTGCCCAGGCTGCGCTGGAGCCGGACGCCGGCACCTTCCAGAACGGTCGTCGGTCGAACGAGCACCACGCCCGATTCCTTGTTTGTCACCATGCATACCTCCATGCGTTTCGGTCGCCCGCCCCCATCGTTTTCGAATTGTCGCGCCAGCGCGACGCCGACTCAGGCCAGGCCCTGAAGGGCGGGTCGGGCCGCCGAATGTCGCGTGAGACGGTAGAGGTGGCGCGTGACCCCATCCGAACGAGGCACGGCGCGCTCAAAGCGCATGCCCAGCCGCTCGGCCACCCTCTGCGAGGGTGCGTTGTGCGGGTCGATGACCGCGATCATCGATGTCACCTCGAGGCCTTCCGCAGCGAACTGAACGACGCGCAGCATGGCCTCGGTGGCGTATCCTCTTCCCCAGAACTCCGGGAACAGGAAGTAGCTCAGCTCCGTTTCACGTGTGCCCAAGACTTCCTTTTCGAGGAGCGCTGCAAGGCCCGCGAAGCTGCCCGTGCTTCTCTCGATGATCGACCACCAGCGATCGTGCTCCTCCGCGAGCATGCCATGCGGATCGGCCGCATAACGCTTGAAGGTCTCGATAACCTGGGCCGCCTCTCGCGGACCGCCGATGTAGCGCGTGACCTCTTCGTGGGTCCACAGACGCAGGATCTCGGGCAGGTCGCTCGAGAGGGGAGCTCGCAACCACAAATGTTTTGTCCGGCCGAGATCGGATAGGCTGTGCATTCACGTCCCCTCCTGTTCGTCCCATCCTCCGTCGGGGGAATGACGGCACGGCGCACGCGGCGCGGTCACGGCCGGGCCCCGTGCGATTCAATGATAGGCCTCCCGGCCGCGGAGGGAAAGCGGCCCGGCCGGCTACTCGGTTGGCGGATGAGGCGTGAGGCTGAGCGCGCTGCGCTCAAACACGGGCAGCATGCGCTCAAAATCCTCAGGTGTCGTCTGGCAGGAGAAGGTGTAGGTCCGCTCCTCAGCGTGGACGACGAACAGCGCCTGTTTCGAAATGGCGCCGGATTCCGGATCCTTTGCGGTGAGGATGGCGCGCGCCGTCAGGAAGGGTGTGCCTTCAAGCAGGTATCGGCTCTCGACCTCGCGCAGGCCTTTGACGCCCTGCACGGCTTCGTCCAGAAGCGCCTCCATATCGGGTCGGTCCGTGTCGGGTTCACTGACGACGAATACGGCGGATCCCATGTCCTTCGCCGCCGCCATCAGAAAGTCGATATCGAAGCCGGCGCGCATCTCCTCCAGCGACATCATCGTCGGTGTGGGCCCGGGTGTACCTTCGCCGGCCAACCCCTGGAATCCCTCGGTCAGACCCTGGGCCAGCGCGATCATCAGGATCTCCATCATGTCGCCCAGCCCGCCCAGATCGGCCACCTCGTACGACTGCGGCAGCCAGAAGTAAGCATGGCCGGTGTCGATCTTCTTCCAGCCGGCGATGTCGTGCGCACTGGCCGAGGCGGTCGCGCGCTCGAGCGGCGGTGCAGGCGTGCGGGTGATGTTCTCGGCCGAGGCGCGCGGGGCAGCCGTGGGCGCAGGCGTCGCGGTGGAGGCCGGAGGACGCGGGGTGGAGGTCGGCGTGGGCGTCCAAGCCGGGGGCAGGGTGAGCCCCGGCGGCGGCGGGGTGGCCGTCGGGGCGGCTGGCGCACCGCCCAGCGAACAAGCGCTGAGGAGAACTGCCGCCGCGATGCAGGCGAGCCGTCTTGTCTTCATCGGTGTTCGCTTCTCCTTAGCCAGTATGCCGTTCCCAGCCGGTATACGAGAATCCCCGCCTGCGGGTTGCGGGCAGCTTGAGACAGCGGCGTCTCGCTCCGCGCGAGACGCCGTTCGTCGTTCGGGCTGATCTGCGGGGCGGGGTGCCGCTACTCGCGGCCTTCGTACTTGAATGATAGCTTGACCTTGGCCCGATAGAGCCGGATCGTGCCGTCTTCGATCTGCATATCGAGTTGCGTCACCTCGGCGATGCGCAGATCGCGCAGGCTCTGGCTGGCGAGCTCGACGGCCGCGGCCGCGGCCTTCTCCCACGATTCGCTGCTCGTGCCGACCAATTCGATGATCTTGTACACGCTGTCAGGCATGGGGGCCTCCCATCGGGCGAAGCGAGGATGTGCGGCGGATGGAATGAAGCCGTGTTGGCCCGGGAAGAACCGCGAGCCGGCGCGGGCCTCGCCGGGGAGCATCGCGCAAGGAGAGCGCCTCTATTGTAGGGTTTTCGGCCCGCCGGGCAAGCGGGTCGCGACGCGCCGCTAGGCCTCGTCCATGTGGGCGCGCCTCCCGGTGACTGCCTCGAGTGTGACGCGCCAGACGCGAACCTTGGCCAAGTTCTCAAGCGGCAGGGCGACCTCCGCGCCGGCGTAGTGGCGAATGATCTCGCGCAGCCCGCGTTCCTTCTCGGCGGGCTCGGTGACCTCGGCCACATGCCCGCGGCCGATGACGCTCTCGTAGGCGAAGGACCACTGGCAGGGATTGGGGTCGTCGCGGATGAGCCGGACCCCGTGCTCGAACTCCAGGCACACGCGCGGACTGCGCTCGAACAGCTCGAGTTTCCCGCCTTCCCTGGCGGTGTGGAAGAAGATGGATCGACCGTCGTAACCGAAGGCGAGCGGGAAGATGGAGGGTTCACCCTCGACGGAGAGACCCAGCCGAAGGACCTGGCTGGCGTGAAGGATGCGGTCGATCACCTGGCGGTCACGGGTCAGTTTGTTGTCGGGGGTCATGGGCCTCCTCTCGCGCGGATCGAATCAGGAAGATGGATGGCGACCGAGCACTGCTCGTCGCCTGAAAGGACGCTGCTCAGCACCTCGACGCGCACGGGACGTCCGAGGATGTGCTCCCAGATGCCCTTGTAGAAGCCGGCGCCGCAACAGCAATAGGTGCGAGGAAGCGTTTCATCCAGGAGCGGTGCCTGGCGGAGGCGCGGACAGTGGCAGTAGAGCGCGCGTCGCCGGCGCCCGTCGCGCTCGGCGAAGTACTCGCGCACCGGTCCGCTTTTGGGCATCTTGGTGGCCAGGATCGTACGACCCTCGAGCACGCCGGCCAGGCCCCAGCCGCGGGCGACGATCTCCTTTCGCATTCCGGATTCGAGGCCGAGGTCACTTTCGAGGAAGGCTTCAAAGCGCGATTGGAGCATCTGGTGCGCGGCGGCTACGTCGCCCGTCTCTTGGTAGCACGCGCGGATCTTGGCCAGGCCGGCGGGCGGGTATTGGCAGGCGCAGCCGGAGAGCAGCCACTGTGAGTTGTCGCAGCCGGCATGGGCCTGGAGCCGCTCGAGCATCCCACGCGTCCAGCGGATCACATCGCGGCGCGAGGTCGTGTCGCTCAGGCCTTCCCCACCCTCGAGAATCGTGCGGCGGGCATCCTCGCCCAGGGCCGAGTCGAGGTGCCGGACGAGCCGCGCTTGCCAGGTATGTTCGAAGTCGTCGGTCATTGGGCCTCGCCAGCGCGTCAACCGGGGCGGGTTCAGCCGGGCCCGCCCTTCCCTCAAACGAGCGCATGATGATCGCCCGCCGAGATCTGGGCGCGGCGCGGCCGGTCAAGCCGCGTCTTCAGCGGCACGAAGAGAATCATGCCCAGCGCCCCGAGCAAAACGGTCGCAGGCTGTCCCTCGCGCCACATCAGCAGGAGCATCGCCACAATTCCCAGGCTGGCGCTGAGGTCGGAGAGGCGCGTGAGCAGGAAGGCTGTTCCGTAGAGCGCCATGCCCAGCGCGGCCGGGACGGGCGCGAGCGCGAGGAAGGAGCCCAGCGTGGTGCCCAGCCCCTGCCCGCCGCGGAACCCGGCCAGGATCGGGAAATCGTGCCCGAGCGCAGCCGCAAAGGCGGCCGCGACCTGCCAGTGCGTCGGGAGGCCCGCCTGTTGCGCGAGCACCACGGCGGCCGTGCCCTTGAAGAAGTCGACCAACCCCACCGCGATCGCCGGCCGAGTGCCCAGGCTGCGCGAGACGTTGCGGGCACCCATATTGCCGTCGCCCAGCGTGCGGATATCCACACCGGCGACGCGCCGGGTGACGATCAGGGCTGTGGGAATCGACCCGAGCAGGTAGGCCGCGAGCAGCACGAGGATGACCGTCGGCATGGATCGTCTCCGGGGCGACGCCTCTCCATTGTACGTCCGTCAGGGGAGTACAGCACGCGCAGGTATGGGGAAAAGGGGAAAGGCCAAGCCGGCGGGAAATACCGAGCCCCTTCCGAATCACTTGGAAGGGGCTGGGGGGATTTCCACCCGCCGCGGGGAGGGACCGGCGGCGAGCTCTGGGGCGATGTGCAGCCGAAACTAAACCGGCGCCAGCGTCCCGGCGAAGATCTGCCAGGCCAAGGCCGTCTTGGCCACCAAGCTAAGCACGATGTAGACGCGCTCGCCGAAGAGGTAGTCCTTCCACGGGCCCACCTTCTTGTACTGCAGCAGCATGTTGATAGCGAAGATGTTGAAGAAGACGAAGATCGTCGGGATGATCGCGTACACGAACGCCGGCGGCTCCGCGCCCGAGGAGGTGATCGCGCCCAGGAAGTACATCACGATGATCACCCAGGGCAGAATGCCGGCCAGACAGCCGTAGACATACGAAGTCCAGTCAGTGCGCGCGGTCGTCTGGTTGTGCAGCTCCATCAGCAGGCCGAAGAGATTCATCGCGGCATTGATGCCGAAGAGCAGGATCATGCTGCCAAGATCCCACACCCCGACGAGCATGCCGATGAGAACAATCATCAGCGACGAGCTGAGCGCGTACTCGTAGAAGCGGGCCGGGTTCATGCCGCGCTTGAGATTCTTCACGTACCAGCCGTATCCGAAGGTGGCCAGTGAGAAGTGAGCCACCGCCGAGATCAGCAGGAAGGCGGCCACCGCCGGGCCAAAGCGCAGGTCGAAGACCAGCTTCGGATCCGGCGTGAGCGAGCGCGCGGCCAGGTCAAAGCGCAGGAAGTTGGTGAAGACCGGATACGTGGTGTCGTTGCTCACGAGGATCATAAGCACGCCCTGCACCAAGTGCAGCAACCCCATGATCAGGTTGAAGCGACGCAGTCCGCGGAACACGCCCTCAGAAGGCGTCCCGGCTGCGGTGGTGGAAGCAGATGAGGCCATTGGAATTCTCTCCATGTTCAGAATGCCCTCATTGTAGACGAGAACTTGCGCCGCGCGCGGCGCTTGTATAAGGTTTGTAGACTATTGCCGAGCCTGTCTCCGCAAGCGGCTCGTAGATGTCCGGAGTGGAGCGGCTGGGGGCCCGGGGGAACAGGCGAGCCATTCCTCCCACACGATTCGCCTTCTTCCAGACCGGATTCTCACCTCTAAGACTGGCCGATTGCCGCCCGTGGACCTTGCCAAATCCAACCCCATCGGCTATAATTGTGGATACTAATTATCTAAAGATAGAGATTCTCCAAAGCCTCCGATGCCTGATCCCAAAGCCCGATTTGACGAGATGGTTTCTGCACTGAGAGAACGTAATTTCCGGCTGACCCCCCAGCGGGTCGAGCTGGTGCGTCTGATCGCAGCCGGCACGGGGCATCCCAGTGCGGCGCAGCTCTACGCCAAGGTCAGAACCCGGTTCCCTACGATGAGTCATGCCACGGTCTACAAGACCCTGGCCCTGCTCAAGGAACTGAACCAGGTATTGGAGATCGACCTGCGGGACGATAGCCACTACGACGGCAATCGACCTCAACCCCATCCCCATTTGATCTGTTTAGAATGCAGCAAGATCGTGGATGGCGATCTCGAACTTGAGGCCTCCTCCATAAGGAGGTTGGAAAGAGTCTCAGGCTATCAGATCGTTCGCCCCCAGATCTCGTTCTATGGACTCTGCCCCGAATGCCGAGGAGGCGGTTCATAGGCGGTCCCTCTTTGGGGCACAGGGATGACAGCCTCCGCCGGCGATTGTTGCAGGAAGAAAGGGAACCGAAGGACAGGAGACGTTCACTTCCCGACCTGAGTTCAGGCTGCAACTATAGGTACCCGTTCACATCCATTCGGAGAAGGAGATGGCAATGACCAAGAGCAAGAAACTGACCACCGCGGCTGGCGCCCCGGTACCCCACAATCAGGATGCCATGACCGCCGGCCCGCGCGGGCCCATGCTGCTGCAGGATGTCTGGTACCTGGAAAAGCTGGCCCACTTCGACCGCGAGGTGATCCCGGAGCGCCGAATGCACGCCAAAGGATCGGGGGCCTTCGGCAAGTTCACGGTGACCCGCGACATCACCCGCTACACAAGGGCCAAGGTCTTCTCCACGATCGGCAAGGAGACCGAGCTTTTCGTACGCTTCTCTACCGTCGCCGGGGAGCGGGGCGCCGCCGACGCGGAACGCGACATCCGCGGTTTCGCGATGAAGTTCTACACCGACGAAGGGAACTGGGACCTCGTGGGCAACAATACCCCGGTCTTCTTCCTGCGCGACCCGCACAAATTCCCCGATCTCAACCGCGCGGTGAAGCGCGACCCGCAAACCAACCTGCGCTCGGCCACGAACAACTGGGACTTCTGGACTTCTCTCCCCGAGGCGCTGCACCAGATCACGATCACCATGAGCGATCGCGGCATCCCGTATTCCTACCGCCACATGCACGGCTTCGGCAGTCACACCTTCAGCATGATCAATGCCAAGAATGAGCGGGTGTGGGTCAAGTTCCATCTGCATACCCAGCAAGGCATCAAGAACCTGACCGATCAGGAAGCGGAAGCGATTGTCGCCAAGGACCGCGAAAGCCATCAACGGGACCTGTTCGAAAGCATCGCCAAGGGGGAGTTCCCCCGCTGGACGATGTCCATCCAGGTGATGACCGAAGAACAGGCCCGGAAATTGCCCTACAATCCCTTCGACCTGACCAAGGTCTGGTCACAAAAGGACTTCCCCTTGATCGAGGTGGGTGTGCTCGAGCTGAACCGCAACCCGGAGAATTACTTCCATGACGTGGAACAGGCAGCCTTCAACCCGG
>CAYGXJ010000045.1:0-12199 GCA_964353865.1 uncultured Anaerolineales bacterium
CGGCACTATCGCGCCCGCCACTGGCGCAGACGTGCCCACCCAGGGCCTCCGTCAGGCACTGCTCGATCGCGCGCAGCGCACGGCGATGGCTGGGGAGCGCCAGTCCCCGGCACGGGGGCAGCCGGTCCGCGAAGCGCTGACAATAGCTCAGCCCGTAGCGGCGGACGATGTCCGCCAGCTCTTGGCCCACAGCGATTCCAGCACGCGGTTGACCGTCTCACCGATGTGCTGGGCGGTTCTGGGTGTCATGTGAGTGTAGAGCGCCGTGGTCGTCGGCGAAGCATGTCCCAGGTAAGCCTGGATCACCCTCAGATCCACCCCGGCCTCGAGTAGATGTGTGGCATACGAATGGCGCAGCGTGTGAACCGTCGCCGGCTTCGAGATGCCGCTCTCTCGCAGCGCCGCGCGCAGGGAGCGCTGTAGCCCGCTTTCGCACAATGGAGCCGGGCTCAACTGCCCGTGCCGCGAGGCCCCGGGAAAGAGCCAGACCGGGTGGTGATGCGTGCCCCAGAACTCGCGTAGCCGGCGGAGCAGATGCTGGGGCAAGGGCACGTAGCGGTCCTTGCCGCTCGCCCTGCGGTTGCCCGAAGGGCAAACGACAGGGTTCCCCTTTCCGAGACGAACGTGGACCAGGCGCCGTTGGCTGTCAATGTCGCCCACGTGAAGCTGTACGCCCTCACGGAGACGCAAGCCGCAAGCGTAGATGGTGCCCCCTGACCTGGCCCGCCAGGGCAGGCAGGCAGATGCGGTAGGGTGGGCGGTGCACGCACTGGAGCAGCTGTCCCACTTCGTCGACCGTGAGCACAGCCGGAAGCTTCTTCTCGTGTGGCGCACGCACCCACTCGAATGTCGGCCAGCTCTGCTGCAGCGTGCGTTCGTAGAAGAACTTGATCCCGCACAAGGCGACGTTGAACGAGCTCGGGGAAACGCACTTGACCTCGTGCAGATAGAGGAAGTACTCGCGCAGTTGGTTCTCGGTAATCTGATCCGGTGGCACATGGAAGTGCGCGGCGAGCTGCCGCACCACTCCCACGCAGACCTCCTGCGTCTTGGGAGCAGGGCCGCGCAAACGCATGTCGTCGAGCATGCGCTCCCGAAGTTGAGTCACGGCTACTCCTCCTGTCAGGTGGGACGGATCCAACAGGGACTATAGCCGCGCTCATCATAGATTGTGGTGGATCAATGGAGACGTCGATCAGTGGAGTTCTTGCGCGAAGCGCTTAGTTCAACTCTTATTATAAGGACTCCCCCTCTCTTCCGCCTTTGTTTCGGTCTCGAAACGGACGGCCAGAATCTCCCTGTTCGCATGGCGCCAAGCGGTGTATCCTGCCTCATAGGGGGTGATATGCGGCCTGGGCGCGGTGAGACATCCGCGCCAACCCGCGACCAGCCTGCCGCCGCATCACGCCTCGCTGACACTCTGCTCATCCTCCGTTTCCTTTCACCGCTCGGGCTGCCACTAGGGGGTGCCGCATATCCAATCCGCCGCGCCGTCTCCTCGATCAGCTGCGTCAGGCACTGCGCGTCAAACGCTACTCACTCCGCACTGAGCAGGCCTACCTCTCGTGGATCAGGCGCTTCATCCTCTTCCACGATAGGCAGCACCCGCTCACTATGGGCGTTCCCGAAATCACCACCTTCCTCGCCCATCTGGCCACCCAGCAGAAGGTCCCCACCTCCACCCAGAACCAGGCCCTCAACGCGCTGCTCTTCCTCTATCGCGACGTGCTGCTCAAGGATCTGCCCGAACCCGCCGTGCTCACCAAAGACGAGACGCGCGCCCTGATCCGCCACCTGGATGGGCGCTATCAGTTGATGGCCAAGCTGCTCTACGGTTCGGGGTTGCGCCTCATGGAATGCCTGCGACTGCGGGTCAAGGACCGCGATTTCGCGGAGCGCCAAATCATCGTGCGCGATGGCAAGGGCGCAAGCGACCGGGTGACGATACGGCCGGAAGCGCTGCTCGAGCCGCTTCGCGGTCACCTCATGCGTGTCCAGGCCGCACATCATGTCGGTCTTTCCCGCGGGCGCGGTGCCGTGATGCTCCCCGGCGCACTCGACCGCAATTACCCGGCCGCCAGTCGCGAGTGGATCTGGCAGTTTATCTTCCCCTCCGACCGGCTCTCTGCCGATCCGCGTTCCGGTGCCATCCGCCGCCATCACCTTGACCCGGGAGGTCTGCAACGTGCCTTCGCCCGTGCAGCGCGCCAGGCGCGAATTGCCAAGCACGTCTCGTGCCACACACTCCGCCACAGCTTCGCCACGCACCTGCTCGAAGGTGGCTACGATGTCCGCGCTGTCCGGGAGTTACTTGGGCACAAGGACGTGAAGACGACCATGACCTACACTCACGTCCTCAACTGCGGTGGCCTCGCTGTGCGCAGCCCACTCGATGGCGCAACTTAGTTGTGGGGTCTAGCTCTCGAGGAATTCCAGCAGACAGCGGTTGAATGCCTCCGGCTGATCCGCCGTAACGGCATGGCCGGCATTGGGGATGATCACCTGCTGTGCTCCAAGGATTCCGAGCAGCAAGCGCCGCTGCAGCGGCGGCGGCACGGTGTTGTCGTCCGCGCCCGTCACCAGCATCGTCGGCAGGCGGATCTCGCGCAACCGGTCCTGCACGTCGAACAGCGCCAGCGCGCGCATCGTCGCGCGATAGGCGCGCGGGTTGGCCAGACGAATAGTCTGGATCATGATCTCGCGTAACTGGGCTTGGTCCGCGCGCGGGAATATTCGACGCGCGACAGCGCGTGCCTGCGCCTCGAGCCCCATGGTGTGAACCATCAGCATGCGCAACGCGAAGTAAGCCCACACGCTCGGCCGCTCCGGCCGCAGCCGCGCGAACGTGTTCACCAAGACGAGCTTCTCGATCATGTGCGCGCGTGTCAGGGCCAGATGCAGCGCGAGCACACCCCCCATCGATATTCCTACGATATGAGCCGGCACGAAGCCCAGCGCCTCGAGCAGCGCCGCCATGTCCTTCGCCATGCGCGCCACCGTCATCGGCCCGCCCGGGTAGCGCGATTGCCCGAACCCGCGCGCGTCCGGCGCGATCGGGCGGTAGCCCGCCTCCGCCAGCGCGCCAAACTGCAGCGACCACGACGCGCCGTTCACGCCTAGCCCATGCAGCAGCAGCACGGGTTTGCTTCCGCTCGGATTCGGATCGAGATAGTGGAGCTGCACACCGGTGGGCAGGTCGATAAGGGGCATGCAATCGATTATAGCGCCGCGCTCCGATCACAGATCTCTCTGGAGGAGGGCAACTCGTTAGGTCGTTGCCGTGGGCGCCACGCATTTCGCATTCGGACTGCTCGCGCTTGAGCGCTAAAGAGAATCTGCGTGAGCACAGCAGGGAGTCCGGTGAGCCGCGGTCCGGCATCCGCGCCCCCAATCGACAGCCGCGGCTTGCGCACATCCGTGGTTTCGTTTCCAGGGGTATAATGCTCTATCCGCCATCCAAAAAGTCTACATTGAGTTCGCTGGACAGCCTCAGCCAGGTCGTGTCCAACGCGGAGGGAGCATGGCAAGAGGAACTGGCAGGATTCGCCCCGGAATCGCTCTTTTCCTCATAGTCGTGGCAGTGGTTGCAGCGGCTGCGCTGTCTGCCACTGGGCAAGAAGTCCGCGCCCAAAACGAACAGCCGTGCTACGACCAGTACCAACAGCCATGCACCGCCACGCCTCAGCCTCCGCCTCCGCCGCAGGCAACCCGCCGGCCCACGCGCACGCCCACGCCCACCGTCACGGTCCCCCCGAACCCCACGCCTCTACCTACGGATACTCCGACCCGCGTGCCGACGCTCACACCCTCGCCGACCGCGACGTCCGTGCCTCCGCCTCCGCCCGGCGGACCCATCCGAAGATTCACGGTGAGCCTGATCGACACCGTCATCGGGTGGATCAGGATCCCGCCCGACCGTGTGCCGCCTTACATCCCACATTCGACCCGCACTCCTACGCCGCGCCCGACCCTCAACCTGGTGGTCACCGACGTCGAGATTACGCAAGCCATCCAATGCATGGGTCGGCGGGGCTGCGTGCAGGACTCGGTGCCGCTCTATACCGGCAAAGCAACGCTGGTCCGCGTCTACGTGCGCATCTCTTCGGGGCCATCGCTGATCGGCGGCATCGGCGGCGCGCTGTGTCCCGGCGACACCGGCGAGGCTGGCTGCAGCGATCCGATTCGCCCGACGGGCAAGATCACCGTGACCAGTGTGTCGGATCCCGCCGCGATCGTCCGCGGAGATCTCACAGCCACGCTCAACTTCATCCTGCCTTCCGACTGGGTGACCAGCGCCGGCAAGCGCACCTTCACGGTCTACGCCAACTACAACATGGAGAATGCGCCGGAATGGAACTACGCCGATAACTTCGGCGTTGCAGGCGCATACATCAACCCCTCCCAGTCGCTTGACATCACCTTTCTGCCGATCTCGAACAAGGGCAAGACTCCCTCCATCGATGAGCGTTGGGCGCTCGTCGATTGGCTCAAGCGCGTGTACCCCACCAGCGCCATTCATGTTTGGGAGCGGAAGGCACCCCTTCTCTTCGGTCTCGAGTTTAACCTGGATGACACATCCGCGCCGGGCTGTGGCGGAGGGTGGAACGGGCTGCTGTCATACCTGCGCTGGCTGCGCGGCGACAATGCCCGCCACTACTATGGAATGGTGGACCGCTCAACACTCTCGGGCTACAGCGGATGCGGCTACACGCCCGGGGTCGCCGCGGGAGGGGGCGTGATTGCCGGTGATGTCCGAGGCCCCGAGACTGCCGCGCAAGAGGTCGGGCACAACTTGGATCGCCGCCACGCGCCGGGCTGCGGAGCCGGAGGCCCAGACGGCGGTTACCCGGAGGATCCCGGACTCATCGATGAGTTCGGGGTTGACGTTGGTCGAATGCGGTTGTATCTGCCGTCCAAAGCCTTCGACTTCATGGGGTACTGCGGCGGGGGAGGCAACAAGTGGGTCTCTGTCTACACCTACGAGGCATTGGCCGGGAAACTACCCTCGGGGGTGTATGTGCCAGGCGGAGCAAACATCCTGGCCGTGCCGCCCCCCTCGGATGCGACCGGCCCCGAATTCCTGATCGCTTCGGGGACGCTCAGCCCGAAATCGGCGACTTTGGAGTACGGCTTCTACCGCCTCTCGCTTTCATCGAACAGCCACGATGCGCTCGGTGAAGGTCCGTATTCGGTCGAGCTTCGAGATGCTTCCGGGCGGGCCCTCTTCACCCGCTCGATTGCCCCCGACGTGCTGAGCAACAACGAGGCCGGCGACGCCGGGCCCTTCTTCATCATTCTTCCCTGGAAAGAGGGTGCGACGTCGGTTGTGTTCCTCTACAAGGGGCGCGAGATTGGCCGGCGTCAGGCATCCCGGCACGCGCCTGTGGTGGAGTTGCTTGAACCGCAGGGAACCGAGGATTGGGGAACCTTCGAGGTGCACACCGTTGCCTGGCAGGGCACAGACGCGGACAAGGACGCCCTGACCTACATGCTCCAGTACAGCGCGGATGACGGGAAGAGCTGGGAGACGATCGCGCCCTTCTTGACCACGACCGAGGCGCAGCTGGATGCCTCGGGCTTAGCCGGCAGCACGAACGCTCGCTTCCGCGTGCTGGCCACGGATGGATTCAACACCGCCTCCAGCGAAACCGGCGAACCGCTCACCGTCGCAGGCAAGCCGCCGCAGGTTCACATCGACCTTCCTACCGATGGAGGGACAGTCGACCAGGGAGCGGCGCTGGTACTTGAGGGGGTCGGGACCGACATGGAGGATGGGCCACTGCGCGCTTTGTCACTTGCATGGTCGTCCGACAAAGATGGTTCCCTCGGCAGCGGTGAACTGCTCATCACCAGTTCGCTGAGCGTGGGCGAGCACCTGGTGACGTTGCAGGCGAGCGATTCCTCAGGGGAAACGGCGACCGCCACGGTCCACGTGACCGTGCGACCAGGCGAACCCGAGGTCGACGCCTCAGCAGGCTCTACCTCATCCGGGTTCCCATGGGTGCCGATCGTGGTTTTCGGCGGGGTGGTCGTTATTGCGGCCGCGGCCTTCGGACTGGGCCGACGCAGCAAGTCACGCTCGCAAGGACGATGAGAGGAGGATTGAAAAGGCGAGCCTGAGGTTGGCCTTCGATCGCGGCTCAGTTTGCCTTGGCGCGGACGAACCACTTTAATGAAGAAGGCCGGCTTTCGCCGATAAGGCGCTCAGCCGCCGATTTCGGCCATCCACCGGTTTGAAGGGGTCTTGTTCGAGGCCAGCTCGTGCTTCTCGGGTTTGAGGCTCACCGCCTGCGCGAGCAGCGGTTCGATCGGTTCGCCTCGGCGGAGTGCCCCGCGCACTTCCACCTCGCGCTCGCCCAGCAGGCATGGGCGCAGAAAGCCATCCGCCGTCAGTCGGAGCCGGTTGCAGCGATCGCAGAAATGTTCCCCGCGCGGCGAGATCAACCCGACCGTGCCGAGGGCGCCCGGCAGCCTGAAGCTGCGGGCCGGGCCGGCACCGTGAGTGGGCTTCTCCTCCAGCATGCCCAGTGGTTCGAGGATCGTGCGGATTTCCGCCAGCGGCAGGTAGGCATGCTGCGGGTCGGGCAAGTCCTCGCCCCACGTCTGCGGGTCGCCGACCGGCATGAGTTCGATGATGCGCACGTGCCAGGGGTGATCGAGGGTTAATCGGGCGAGCGCCGGTAGTTCATCGTCATTTAATCCGCGCACGGCCACAACGTTGATCTTGATCGGCGTGAGCCCCGCGGCCTCGGCCGCGGCGATGCCTCGCCACGCGCGCTCCAACTGGCCGCCGCGGGTCAGGCGCGCGTAGCGCGCTGGGTCGAGTGTGTCGAGGCTGACATTGACCCGGTCCAGCCCGGCCTGAGCAAGTTTGGGAGCCATCCCCTCGAGCAGCACGCCGTTGGTCGTCAGGCTCACTTCCTCAATGCCGGGCAGGGCCTTGAGCATCTGCACAAGATGCGCGACGCCGCGCCGCACGAGCGGCTCGCCGCCGGTCAGGCGGATGCGGCGGACGCCCATACGGCTCGCCGCGCCGGCGACGGCGGCGATTTCCTCGTAGGTCAGCATGTCATCGTGCGATTTCAGCGCGATACCTTGTGCGGGGAGGCAGTACACGCAGCGCAAGTTGCAGCGATCGGTCACGCTGACGCGCATGTAGCTGATCGTCCGGCCGAACGAGTCAACCAGGGGCGTCATGGGGCGTTGCCCGCGGGTGGGTCGGCCCGCGCCCGCCGAGCGGCGCGCCTCGCCAGGGCGATGAGCATGTAGACGGTCGCGCCGGCGACGAATCCGTACCCCAGGTTGCGGGTGAGCAGCGCGGCCGCGGCCACAACCAGCGCCGGAGTCCATTCGCGCCAGCCGCGCAGGTCCCGCGCGAGCAGCATGTGCTGCGCGCCGATGTAGGCGAGCAGGACGCCCAGCGCCGCAAGAGGAATGAGGCGCAAGACAGGCAGAAGGGTCCGCCCGCCCAGCACGCCAAGCGCGATGAAGACCGCGCCCATCATCAGCGGCGCGCCGGCGGTGCGTGCCCCCAGGCGGTAGTGCGCCGTGAGCCCGCCGCTGCCGTGACACACCGGCACCCCGCCCGTGGCTGCCGCAAGGATATTGCCGACGGCCATGGTCGCGGTCAGCCGGCGGGGCGTGACCCTCACCGCTTGTTCGTGGAAGTACTGCTGGGCCGCATCACTCGTCGCATACACCGCATTGGCCAGCGTCAGGGGCACTTGGGGCAGCGCGAGCAAAGTGAGCGCCGCCCGGAAATCGGCCGCGCGAGGCAAAGGCGAAAGCAGCACCGGCAACGAGAGTGAAAGGGCGAGCCGCGGCACGCCATGCACATAGAGCGCAACCCCAACCCCGAACAACACTACAACTAGCCCCGACACGCCCGGCCATCGCAATAGCGCGAGCAGCAATAGGATCAACGCGCCCACGGCCACCACGATCGTCCATGGTAGCGAGAAACCAGGCAGGGTCACCCTCTCGGTGAGGGACGCATCCTGCCCGAATACCATCTTCCAGGCCGAGACGACGAGCAGGGCACCCAGCCCGAGTTGGATCCCGCGCACGACCGCGCGTGGGAAGAGCCCGGCCATCGGCCGCGCGAGATTGGTGAGGGCGATGAGGCCCAGCACGGCCGCCATCCACCACGCGCCCGCCGCAATGACCTGCACCGACAGCCCCAGGGCCAATGCGGTGCTCGCGAGGGATTTGAGAGGCTGGACCGGGACCGGTAAGCGATAGGCGAGCGCGGTGAGGAGATAGACCAGGCCCACCCCGACCAGGGCAGAGGTGGCGTTGAGACCGTTGACCGTCACAAGTGCGAGGGTAATGGGCAGAAGGACGCCCAGGTCGGCAATCGCGCCCGAGAGTTCGGCGAGCGTGAAGCGTGGACGCGGGAAGCTGATTACCCGTTCGATTGTCGGAACCCGTGCCTGCGTTTGCACCGTTAACGCCTCGCGCCGCGCACCAATGTGGTCTAACCTCGACCTGCTATAGAAACGCGAATCTGCCTCAGTGTGCGGTCCACTGCACCCATTGTGCGTTTCATCTTCGCCAACGTGGGGGCCCGCCCCGCGACTGGTGCGTGTGTTCGCGGCGACGTTCTTGCGCGGGGCGGAGTGATCTCGTGCACAGGGAAGCGACTGGCTTGCGTCCGACTGGCCCTCCGCGTCGGCGCGGGGCCCGGCGGCAGCGTGTCGAACCTTGGTCCTCAGTTCGCTCTGATGCGAATCACTACTTCTTCGGCTCGGTGATGTCGGCCGGCGGGGTGGGCTCCTCGTCCTTGAGTCCCTTGCGGAGTTCGCGGAACCCGCGCCCCACTTCGCCCGCGACTTTGCCGATGCGGCCGGCGCCGAAGAGCAAGATGACGATCAGCAGGATGATGCCGAGTTCGAGTGGACCTAAACGAATGGGCAAGTGATCCTCCTTGCGAGAGTCTTCCCGCGCACGAATCCGCGCTGGGCGCGCCTCGCATACCGGCGCCATGCGAGGCAATCATAGTCCAAATCTTGTGATTCACAAAGGGGCCCCACTTCATTCGGCTGCAAGGCCCGCTCTTCCCGCTTGAGGTCGCTGGGCGAGCCCCAACTCGAGCGTCTCTTGCCTGCGTAGTCGGCAAGCCAGGCGAGCGACCAGGCTCCTGGGTCATACCACTGATCCCAACAGGCTCAGCGCTCCAGATCGTCATTCCCGCGAAGGCGGTAATCCAGCCATTCGCGGGGTTAGGATTCATTGCGGGGAGATCACGTGCCTGGAGACATCCCTCAACCCACTCAGGATGCCGGCCCTTCGCTGCCCCTCGTCGCCGGACGGTTTGGGCTCGGGCTCGGCAGCCAGAGCGCCAACACTCCGCCGATCAGGATGACGACGGCCGCCAGCGCGAACACGGCCTCGTAGCCCCAGCGGGTCGCAATCCAACCGCCAATGATCGGATAGAGGATGATCATCCCGGCCAGGGTGTTGGTCAGCCCGACGTAGCTCGTCCGGTCGGCAGGCGGCGCAATCTCGAGCACATAGTTGAGAACGCCGAGCATCGTCGAGCCATCGCCGATGCCAAGGAAGAGGAAGACCAGCGCAAACAGCGCGGTGAGCGTTTGCGGACTGGTGTTGGCCACCCGGCTGGCGAGCAGAGCCAGGACCGGCGCCAGGAATTGGAACAATCCCATCAATTGGACAACGCTCTGGGCGCCTTTGCGATCGGCAATAGGCCCAAGGACCAGCCCGGCCACCAAGCCGCCGACCGTCAGAGCGACCAGGAAGAATCCAATCGAGGCTTCCGGCAGGCCGCGTTCGAGCGTTGCATATACCGCGTAGAAGGGCAGGGGCATCGCCGAGAGGCCGATCAGCAGTCGTACAACCGTCAGCCGGCGAAAGCGGGAGTCCTCGCGCAAGTGCCGAACCAGGCGCGACAGGACGTGCCCAAGCTGCGGGCGCTCCGCAGGCACCACTTCGACGGGCTCGTGGATGAAATAGAAAGAACCCGTGGAGATGAAGAAGGCGGCTGTCGCCAGGATGAGGATGAACGCGTAGTTGACCGGGAAGGGCGGTCCGCCCTCTGCGAGCAGTGCTCGGACGGCGGCCCCCGCGCCCAGGGAGAGTAGCCCGGACAGCAATTGGCCGATGCCGACAACCCGCCCGCGCAGTTTGCCGGGAATGGCCTTGGCCAGGACGTCGAACCATGCCACCGCCACGAGCGCGTCGGTTGCAGCGAAGTAGAATACCGAGGCCAGCAAAAGGGTGAGCGCCACCGCTGGCCAGCGCACCCCGCCCACTAAAAGGAAGAGGGCCAGCACCAGGAACACCGGGCGCCCAGCCCACGAGACGGCGATGGCCACCGGCAGCTTGCGCGACTTGGGCGTGAGATAGTGTGCCGCGGCTATTTGCGGCAGCAGCCACCCGCCGTTCCACAACGCCCCGACCAGCCCAATGAGTACCGCGTTCGAGGTCAGCCGTGCGGCAAGAGCTGGGAGCGTGGTCGAGGTACCGGCGAAGGCCAGCCCCATGCCGAAGAAGGCATAGTCGATGACAAATGCCGCAGCATTGCGCCGCAGCACTTGCGCGCCGCGCTCGGTCTCATTGGCCTGCACACTCATGCGATCAGGAATCCCAAATGGAAGGTAGGCTGGCATTATAATCGGAAGGTTGCCCCCTTGGCCGACATGTGCACTGCGCCGATGATGTATCTATCTTCTGACGAGAGGTCCCGGTCATTCACGCGCAGCTCGCCATACCCTTGGGCGCATTGGAAATGAGATGAGCGCGGCTTGCGGTGCGCCATCCGTCCGGATTGACCCGCTCGAGGAGTTGTCGATTGAAGCGGATACCCCGCTACCTGACGCTGGCTGTGTTCACGGCCGGGATGACCACCATGGCGGTCGAGATGTGTGCCTCGCGCCTGCTGGGCAACGTATTCGGCACCAGCAACCTGGTGTGGGCCAACATCATCGGCCTGATCCTGGTCTACCTCGCCGCGGGTTACTTCATCGGCGGGCGCTGGGCCGATCGCGACCCGCGCCCGGTCACGTTTTACCGCTTGCTGGCGTGGGCTGCACTGGTGACCGCGGTCGTGCCAGTGATCGCACGTCCGGTGTTGCAGGCTGCGGCGAGCGCCGTCGAAGGCATCAACGCGGCGGTGGCCTTGGGGTCTTTTGCCGCCGTACTGGTCCTTTTCGTCGTACCCGTCACGTTGCTCGGCTGCGTCTCACCCTTTGCCATCCGCCTCGCGCTGCAGGAAGTGGATAGCGCGGGCAATGTGGCCGGCAGGTTGTATGCGGTGTCCACCTTCGGGTCGATTCTCGGCACGTTCCTGCCTGTGCTGTGGCTCATCCCCGCCATCGGCACCATGCGCACGTTTCTCTTGTTCGCCGGCATCTTGCTCGGGGTCGCGCTCTTTGGCCTGGTGCGCGTCGAGCGGCGGGCGGCGGTGATTGCGCTGTGGATGCCGGTGGCCCTCATCGGGCTGACTTTGCTCGGCGCGAGCGGCCCGGTGAAGCAGACGCGCGGCCAGTTGATGGAGAAGGAATCGGCCTACAACTACATCCAGGTCGTCGAACGCGACGGCATGCGCCTGCTGCTTCTCAATGAAGGGCAGGGGGTTCACTCCGTCTTTCGCCCGGGCGAACTGGCGACCTATGGCACGTGGGATTACTTCCTCGCGGCGCCCTTCTTTAACTCCGCACCCTACCCGGCAAGCCGTGTCGATTCATTGGCCATTGTCGGCTTGGCCGCCGGAACCACCGCCCGCCAGTTCACGGCTGTCTACGGGCCCATCGCCATCGATGGCTTCGAAATCGACCCCGCCATCATCGAAGTAGGGCGAACCTACTTCGACATGAATGAGCCTAACCTGCGCGCGCTGGCCGTGGACGGGCGCTGGGGACTGGCGCACTCGGGGAAGAGCTATCGGGTGATCGCGGTGGATGCCTACCGCCCGCCATACATCCCCTGGCACCTCACCACGCGTGAATTCTTCGAGCTGGTCCGCAGCAAGCTCAGCCCGGAGGGCGTGCTGGTGATCAACGTCGCGCGTATGCCCGCCGACCGCCGCCTGGTAGAGGCGATGACGGCAACCCTGGCGGCTGGGTTCCCCTCGGTTTACGTCGTAGACGTGCCCGACAGCCTGAACAGCATTCTCTACGCCACCGTGCTGCCGACGAAGGCGGAGAACCTGGCGAGGAACCTGGCGGGGCTTCAAATCGCC
>CAYGXJ010000046.1:0-5015 GCA_964353865.1 uncultured Anaerolineales bacterium
CTGCAAGGCGACGGGATGACGCAGCAGCCCATGATCGTCACACCGGGCGAGGAAGCATGGAAGGCCAAGGAGGCCAAGGTGGGCGAGGGCGTCCCCGCCGCCTGGGGCGATTGGTCCGCGCGGGCGGTCAACTGGGAAACGACGACGGCCGCCGCCCTGATCCATGCCGGTGCAGATGTGGTCGTCCTGCGCCATCCGGACTCGGTCAAGCGCATCCGGGCGTTGATCGAGGGGCTGCTGTAGTCGCACCTGGCCTGCCCCAACCCTTCGTCTGTGGAGGTTCACATGGCACTCACCGGACTTGAGATTTACAAGCTTCTGCCGCAAACCAACTGCAAGGAATGCGGCCTTCCCACTTGCCTGGCTTTCGCCATGAAGCTGGCGGCGAAGCAGGCTGAACTGAAGCAGTGCCCGTACGTCTCGGAAGAGAGCAAGGCGAAGCTCGAGGCTGCGTCCACACCGCCCATCCGTCTGGTGACCCTGGCCGGCGAGGAGGGGAAGCTCGAGGTGGGCAACGAGACTGTTCTCTTCCGGCACGAGAAGACCTTCTACCATCGCCCGGGTCTTTTCATCAGAGTGAAGGATTCGGATAGCGTGACGTCCATCCAGGAGAAGGTGAAGGCGGCGGACTCCTTCAAAGTGGACTACGTGGGCATCCCACTGGCCGTGGATGGCTTCGCCGTGGAATCTGCCTCCGGCGACCCGGCCACTTTCGAAGCGGCGGTCAAGGCCGTGCGCGGAGTGAGCAAGCGGCCTTTGGTCCTGGTGTCGAGCAGCCCAGAGGCTATGGCGGCCGGCGCGAAAGCGTGCGCGGGAACCTCGCCTTTGCTGCACGCTGCGGATGAGAAGAACTGGGAAGCGATGGCCGCGGTGGCCAAGGCCAACAAGCTACCGCTGGCGGTGCGCGCGCCGACCCTTGAGAAGCTGGCGGAGCTGACCGACAAGATCCGCCAGGCTGGGGTGGAGGACCTGGTTCTCGACCCGGAGGTGGTCGGGTACAGCGATACGCTGATGGCACTCACGCAGCTGCGGCGCCTCGCATTGAAAAAGAACTTCCGGCCGTTGGGTTATCCGGTCATCGCTTTCCCGCGAACCGGCACCAACGGCAAGGTGGACCAGGTGGTCCTGGCGGCGGAGATGATCGCCAAGTACGCCAGCCTGATCGTGCTCGATCGTTTCGATCCGGCGGAGGTCTACCCGCTGCTGGTCCTGCGCCAAAACGTCTATACCGATCCGCAAAAGCCGATCCAGGTCCAGCCGGGTCTGTACGAGATCAACACGCCGAAAGACGACTCGCCGGTGCTGGTGACCACCAACTTCTCGATCACCTACTTCGCGGTCTCGAACGAAGTGGAAGGATCAGGATGGCCGGGCTGGTTGGTTGTGGCCGATGCAGAAGGCATGAGCGTGCTGACCGCGTGGGCGGCCGGCAAGTTTGATGCGGACCGCATCGCAAAAGCCATGAAGAACACAGGCATGGAGGGCAAGGTCAAGCATCGACGAGTGATTATCCCGGGCCAGGTTGCGGTGCTCTCGGGTGAACTTGAAGAGACGTTGCCGGGATGGCAGATACTCGTTGGGCCGCGAGAGGCGGTGGACATCCCGAACTACCTCAAGGCGATGTGGAAGTAGTCGTCGGGGCGAAGGTATTGACCGGCTGAGGTGACTGGCCGTGCGAACAAGTCTGACAGAGAGCGTTAGGCGGACAGTGGAAGCGGCGGGGGCCTGCCTAGGGTGCGCAGCACGCGCCCCAGGCGTTGCGGCGTGCCCCCAGCACGCGCCCATCCCGGCGGCAATGCGCCTGCTGGCGCATGCCGCGTGGACAGCCGATCCACGCGGGGTGTGGATGCGGGAGGCCGAACAAGAGGCCATGGAGGATGTGACGCAGGCGCTCTGGGCAGCCTACTGGTGAGGCGCCGCCGCACGGCGCGGTGGCGAAAGGAATTCGAGGGTCCGTCAAGCGCCAGACCGCGGGCCGTGAGCGATGGCTGAACACAAGGTCACCCTGCTGCCGCAAGGTGTCACAGTCAGCGTACCGACGGGCGCGCTGCTGGTTGAGGCTATTGAGCGCGCGGGGCTCGGCCTCAACCAACCGTGTGGCGGGCAGGGGCGGTGTGGCCGGTGTGCGGTGGTGGTGGAAGAAGGTGCGGTCCGCCGCCGGTCAGTGATCCGCTTGGCGCAGGCCGATCTGGCTGCGGGGTACGCCCTGGCCTGCCAGACGGTGGTCGAAGGAAACGCGCGCGTATTCCTGCCCCCCCAAGAGCAGATCGAGCGGAGGCTGGTCACCGACAAGAGCGCGCGGCCGGTGGAAGTGCCGTTTGCATACGACCCGCTCGGCGAACAGTCGCTGCGCATCGTCGAAGTGCATCTCGAACCACCCACGCTGGCCGACAACCTGGATGATGAGCGGCGCCTGCTCAAGGCGGTCGAGGGGCGCTTGGGGATGGGGGGGCCGACGGCGGCGCGGCCGGGAGGGGGCGGGTCGCGACCGGGCCCGGCCTTGCGGGTGCCACTCCTCCTGCGGCGGCGGCTGGGGGTCGAGCTGCGCCAGGGCGAGTGGAACGTCTCGGTTGTGGTCGAGACCGATGCCTGGAGTTCGCCGCGCGGGCTATGGCGCCTGATCGATGTGGCCGCGGGCGAGGTGCACCCATACGGTCTGGCGGTAGACATCGGGACGACGACCGTCACCATCTACCTGGTGGACTTGCGCAGCGGGGAGGTCGTGGACCAAGCGGCGGAATACAACGGCCAGATCGCTCGCGGCGAGGACGTCATCTCGCGCATCGTGTATGCGGGAAAAGGCGATGGCCTGGAGGACTTGGGCGAGCTGGTACGGGCGACAGTCAACGCGCTCATCGAGCGAGTCTGTGCGCGGCGGAAAGTGGATGCACAACGCATCTACCGGGTGACCGTGGCCGGCAACACGACCATGACCCATTTGCTGCTCGGGGTGCCGCCGAGCTCGATCCGCCTCTCGCCCTACATCCCCGCCTTCAATCAAGCACAGCCGGTTAACGCATTTGAGATCGGTTTGGGCGTCAATCCTTTGGCCGGAGTCGATTGTCTGCCGGGTGTCGCCTCGTATGTCGGTTCCGACATCGCTGCCGGCGTGGTGGCGGCGGGGATGATGGACACAGAGGAGCTGACGCTGTTCATCGATGTCGGCACCAATGGCGAAATCGCCCTGGGCACGCGCGACTGGATGGTGAGCTGTGCGTGCTCGGCCGGGCCGGCCTTCGAGGGGGCAGGGGTGGTGTGCGGCATGCGGGCGACACTTGGCGCGGTCGAGGAGGTATGGGTGTCCTCCGAAACGCTCGAGCCGACGGTGCGGGTCATCGGGGGCGGCCCGCCCCGCGGGTTGTGCGGGTCGGCGCTGCTCTCGCTGCTGGGCGAACTATTCGTGACCGGGGTGGTCGATCGCAGTGGCAAGTTTAACCTCGAGCGGGGCACCGCGCGGGTGCGGATGGGGGGACATGGCGGTGAGTACGTCGTGGCCTGGGCCGGCGAGACCGCGACCGGTCGGGATATTTTTATCACGCAGGTGGATGTTGAAAACCTGCTGCGCGCGAAGGCGGCCATCTATGCCGGGTTCTCGGTGCTGGCCTCGGGCGTCGGCCTGGACCTGAAGGATGTGCAGCGCGTGCTGATTGGCGGTTCGTTTGGCAAGTATCTGAACATCGAAAAGGCCATCCAGATCGGGTTGATGCCGGACCTGCCGTGGGAGCGCTTTGGGTTCCTGGGTAACACCTCGATCAAAGGCGCGTACATGGCCTTGCTCTCGCGAGAAGCGCGCGCCCAGGTGCTGCTGGCCGCCGAAAAGATGACATACGTTGAGCTCTCGGCCGACAACACCTTCTACGACGCCTTCACCGCAGCGCTCTTCTTGCCGCACACCGAGATCGCTCGTTTCCCCAGCGTGGCCACGGTGTGGGATGAGGCCAACGCATTGCGGGCTGCCCGCGGAGCGGGCGGCGCAGTGAAGGGCGGGGTTGAGCAGTCTTCTACGCACGATGGAGGTAGCGCTTGACGTTCACTTTGGCTGTGGCCGGCAAGGGCGGTACGGGCAAGACCAGCATCGCCGCGATGGTGATCACCTGGCTGGCACGGGAGCGGCGGGGGAGCATCCTGGCGATCGATGCCGATCCAGCATCGAATCTTAACCTCGCGCTGGGCTTGCCTTTGCCGTTGACGGTCGGCCAAATCCGCGAGGACCTGGGCGAGCAGAAGTCGCCCGACGGTTTGAACGGGATGACCCGGGTCGACTATCTCGACCACAAGGTACGCATGTCCATCGAAGAAGGGGTGGCGATGGACCTGCTGGTCATGGGTCGGCCCGAGGGAGCAGGTTGCTACTGCGCGGTCAATCATCTGTTGAGGCAAATCGTGGACCGTGTCGGCCAGGCCTACTCCTACGTGGTCATTGACAACGAGGCCGGCATGGAGCATCTGAGCCGCAGGACGACGCGCGATGTGGACTTGCTGCTCCTGACGACCGACCCCAGCCTGCGAGGGCTGAAGACGGCGGAAGCCATGATCCATTTGGCCCGTGATCTTGACATCCGCGTAGGCAAGGCCGTGGTGGTGGTGAACCGGGTGAACGGTTCGGTCTCGCCCGTCATGCAGTCCGCGTTGGCCGCGCTCCCAGTTGACATCGCTGGCTACATCCCGGAGGACCAACGAGTGGGTGAACTGGATGGCGCAGGGATGCCGCTGGCCGCGTTGGATGGTAACTCGCGGGCGTATGCGGCCGTCGCCGATTTGGCAAACCGCTACATTCCGGCCTGACGCGTCCGAGGGCGCGCTGCGGCGGGCACGGAAGCAGTTTCCAATCATCTCAGACGCGCATTCAACACCTGGAGGGCAGCATGTACAAGATCGGAGAGAACATTCACATCGTCTCGCCGCGAGTCAAGGAGGCGCTGGCGGCTCGCGAGGGAGCCTTCTTCGTGGACTTGGCGCGCCGGCAGAAGGCGGCCGGCGCGGACGCGCTGGACCTCAACATCGGACCGCAGAAG
>CAYGXJ010000047.1:0-16017 GCA_964353865.1 uncultured Anaerolineales bacterium
CCAATGCAATGCGGGAGGGGTGCCGATTTCGTGGCCGAACAACACTATCTCAGAATGAGGGAGTGAGGGCGCCCGCGGATCGCGGGCCGAACGAGGCGCGCGATGCGAATCCGCGCACGCCGCCTTGACCGCACATGACCAGTGCGGGTACAATGCCCGTCGCTCGGCGAGGTAGCTCAATGGCAGAGCAGGGGACTCATAAGCCCTTGGTTGGCGGTTCAAATCCGCCTCTCGCCACTCGTGGGAGCCCGCTGCGCGCGGGCTTTCTTCATCCCCGGGCCCTGCATGGCGCCTCGCCAATTCCCATGTTTGCCGCGAGCCGCGGAGCGCACCTCCTCTCATGACCCACCCCGCCCCCCATTGCTCCGTTGCACTCCGCGAGCGATTTCTGCGAGGCATGCCGTTCTTCGCCGGGCTGGCGATAATTGGTTTTCCCTTCTAGAAAGCCGATTGCCTCTCCCGCCAAGGACCACCGTCCGCTGGCGACAAATCCTGAGGTGAAGGAGATACTGATGAAGGTCGCTGTAATCACAGAGGATGGCCACGAGATCAGCCAGCACTTTGGCCGAGCCCCCTACTACTTGGTCCTCACAATCGAGAACGGCAAGATCGCCCACCGTGAGATGCGAGACAAGTTGGGTCACACGCAGTTTGGCGGAGAAGAGCACCACCAAGAACCCGGCCATGGCCATGGTCTTGGCCCGCAGGCCCACGACCGTCACTTGCGCATGTCCGAGGCCATCGCCGACTGCGAGGTGCTCTTGTGCGGCGGCATGGGCATGGGTGCGTATCAAAGCCTCCAGGCGCGCGGCATTCGCCCGATTGTGACCGACATGACCTCCATCGATGAGGCCGTGGCCGCCTACGTAAACGGAACGCTCGCTGACCTGATAGACCGCCTGCACTAGCGGATCACGGGGGACAACAACTGCAGAAATGGCACCCCCCAGGGCGCAGGCCCTGGGGGGTGCCATTTCGAGCCGATCTATCCTCATCCAACAGCGAGGCTTGTCTCTAAGCCGTACGGCTAAGTCCCGCCGACGATGGCGTTCCATCCGTCGACGATGTTCTTGACCGCCGCCGAGAACGAGTCCAGGTTCGTCGGGAAGTGCAAATTGGTGTAGGCGCTCTCGGGGATCTGCTTGGCCGCGATGTCGGCCGGCAGAGTCACGTCACGCGTAGGGTGAGCATAGCCCTTGGCGAAGAGCACCTGCCCCTCATCCGAGTAGAAGAAGTCGAGCGCCAGCTTGCCGGCGTTCGGGTGCGGCGCCTTGGCATTGAGATATTGCGCGAAGAGCATGCCCACCGTGGCATCCTTGGGGATGACCACTTCCAATGGCAGACCTGTGGCATCGCGCTTGGCGAAGCCGTCGAAGTCGTAGACCATGGAGATCGGACATTCCCCCTTTTGCACCGAGGCCACGTTCAAGACCACACCCTGGCGCAGGTTGCCGCCGTCGCGCAATTGCTTGAAGAAGTCGAGCCCGGGTTGCACGTTGCTCTCGCCGCCACCGTGGGCATAGGCCGCCGCCAGCACCGAGGCCGTGGCATACGTGGAGACACGCGGATCGCGCGAGCAGACCATGTCCTTGTACTCGGGCTTCAGCAGGTCGTCCCAGGTCTGCGGGATATTGGTCACCAGGTCCTTGTTGACCAGGAAGGAAATCGCTCCCCAGTAGGCTGCCGCCCAGCGCCCGTCTGCGTCCTTGAACTGGGCCGGGATCTTGTCCCAGTTGTCGTTCTTGTAGGTCGCGGCCAAGTTGTCGGCCAGCAGCTTGCTCAGGAAGTCGTAGCCGATATCCGCGACGTCCATCACCGGCGCGTCTTTTTCCGCCAGAAGGCGCGTGATTTGCTCGGCGCTGGTCATGTCGGTGTCGGTGTGAACGATGCCGTACTTGCCCTCGATCGTCTTCCACGTTTCGCCCAGGTTGACCCAGTCATCGGACATGCCGTAGCTGATGAGCTGGCCTTCGGCCTTGGCGCCGGCAACCTTGTCGGTGCCGGTGCCAGCGCCTGCGCCGCCGCCGCAGGCCGTGAGCATCATGGCCGCGATGACGACAGTGCTGATGATCGAAAAGCTGCGTTTCATGGTCCTTCCTCCTTGTACACAGGTTGGCTCAGAGTGCCTTGCGGCTCCCTCCAAAACACGGACGGCGTGTGTGACGATTTGTCCGCCGATCTTCTCCTCCTTTCTCTAACCGCACTGGTTTTCGATTCGATGCCTCGCAAACGCCCGCGCCCGCGACGCGCTGGTCCCTGCCCGCCGGCGAGACTCCGCGCGGCCGCTAGCGGGGGCCGAGTGATTCGCGCCCGCGCGAGGCGCTGCCAGCTACCCATATGATGGCCAATGAAGTGAGCCAGGCCACAACAAAGCTAATAGCCGCCAGCGCGCTTGCCTGACGTGCATCGAAACGGGTGAACTCCACGATGTAAATCGGGAAAGTCTTGAAGCGCGCCCCGACCAGCAGGTTGGCCAATGTGAATTCGACGAACACGGTCGAGAAGACGAGCAGCGCCCCGCCCAGTACACCGGAGAGGATGTTGGGCGCGATGACCCGCGTGAGGGTGGTCACCCAACTTGCGCCGAGCATCTGCGCCGCCTCGGTCAGCGCGCGCACGTTGAGCGCGGCCAACGCATTGGCCACCGGGCGGTACATGAACGGCAGCGCCAACACCATGCAGGCGGCGATGAGCATCCACGGGCTGTAGACAATGGCCGCGCCCAGCCGGGCGTAGCTGCGCAAAAGCGCCAGCGCCAGAACGACACCCGGGATGCCAAAGGGCAGCACCGTGAAGAGTTCAATCAGCGGCTTGGCCTGCGGCACGCGCAGGTGAGCCCAGTAGGCGGTGGGCGTCACCAGAAGCACCGAAAAGAACATGGCGCCAACTGAAATAAACATCGAATTGCGCAAGGTCAACAGGAAGGCCCGCCGCTCGATCACCGCCTGCCACCAATCCAGAGTCAGACCCTCCGGCAGGATGGTGCGGTCCCAGCGCACCGAAAACGAGAAGGCCACCGTGGCCAACAGCGGCAGCAACATGTAGGTGAGGAAGAACCCCAACACCATGAAGCGGCCCAGGCTCGCGCGTTTCATAGGCGCCACCGTGCCGCGCGCGACGATGCCCACTGGTATCCGGCCACGCACAGGGCCATGATCCCCAGCGAGGCTGTCGCCATGGCATCCGCAATCCCCGGCTCGAGCTGCACCTCGCCGCGGATGAGCGCTGCGATCTGGATCGTCACCAGGTTGATGTCCGGGCCGGTGAGCGTCCAGGCCGTGGCGTAGGCCCCGAATGAATTGGCGAAGAGCAACAGAAACCCTCCCAGCAGGGCCGGGGTCAGGATGGGCAGCGCGACGTGCCGCCAGTAGCCAAAGGTGGAGGCGCCCAGGTTGAGCGCCGCCTCCCGCCATTCGGCCTTGAGACCCAGCAGCGAGGGCTGGATCAGCAGCGCCATGAGCGGCATCTGGAAATACAGGTAGGCCAAGACCAATCCCGAAACCGAGTACACGCGGAAGGCGGGGTAAAGCGAGATGCCGAAGAACTCCTTGAGCGTCAGGGTGAGTACGCCGGTTGAGCCGAGAGTGATGATGAACGCAAAAGCCAGCGGCGCCCCGCCGAAATTGGTGGCTACGTCGGCCAGCGCGGTGGCCGCCTCGCGCATCAGTTTGTTGCGCGAGCTGACGATGGCCAGGCTCACCAGCGTGCCCAGCACAACGCCGAGCAGTGCCGTCACCGCCGAGAGGCGCAGGCTGTTGGCGAAGGATTGCAGGATGAGCGGCGCCATCGAGCGCTGGTAGTTCACCAGGCTCAAGCCGTGGCCTGGGTCGGTCAGGCTCGCGGCGACGATGGTGATGATGGGGATCACCTCCATGATGAATCCGAAGGCGAAGAAAGGCAGGAGCGCTCCCCACACGGAGAGCTTCTGCCACCACGCGGGCGCTTGCCGGCGCTCAGACATCGGTCGTATATCCATCGCGCGCCAGGTCGACTTTCCCAGTGAAGGTCGCCTGCGCCTGCCGGGCAGGGTCCTGAGCGAGTGCCGCTGGATAGAGGTGAGTGAGCAGCAATCGCTTGACGCCTGCGGCTTGGGCGGCCTCCCCCGCTTGTCCAGCCGTGAGATGGTCGCTGGTGGCCCAGCCCTGCGGGAAGGAGCATTCGCACACGAGCAGGTCCGCCCCCTGCGCCAATCGAGCCAAGGGCTCCACAGCCGCGGCATCTCCGCTGAACACAACCGTGCGCCCCTCCGCCTCCACCCGGTAGGCCAGGCTGTTGGGCGTGTGTCCGGTCAGCCCGGTCGCCAGGTGCCATCCGCCAATATCGTGCTGGCTCTCGGCCAATTCGTCGACTCGAATCTCGTACGCTTCGGGAGCAATGCCCTCAAAGGCCTGATACAGCCTCTCCAGAAAGCGACGCATGCCACGCGGCCCAGCCACCTGCAGAGGCTTACTCCGCTTCCATCCGGGCGTGGCGTTGTTGGCCTGCAAGAGTGTCACCAGGTCCAGCGTGTGATCGGGATGCAAATGGGAGAAGAGGACAAGCTTCAGATCGCGATAGCGGAATCCCGCCCGCTCCAGGCGTGCCAGCGTGCCCGGGCCAGCATCGATCAGCACCACCTCCTCCGCGCGGCGCAGCACAAATCCCGCGGGGGAGTAGCCCTCCACGGGCACGCATGTCCCTGCGCCCAGCACTGTCAGCTCCATCGCAGACTCACTCCCGCGCGTGCCGTACGCCTTTCGGCGCGCGAGGCTACTCGTAGATGTCGAACGCCCAGGCCTGCCCGCCGGCCGCTTCGAGCGCACGCTGCACCGAAGACACCCGACCCGGGCACAAAGCAATCATACAGCCCCCGCCTCCGGCGCCCATCTGCTTGGCCCCCAACGCGCCGGCCTCGAGCGCCACTCGGCAAAACTCGCGTAGACGCTCCGTGGCGGTGCCCATCAGGTTCTCTTCGGTCTGCTGCTCGCTCATCAGGCGGCCCAGCGCCGGCAGATCGTTCGCCACCAGCGCCACCCTGCCCTTCTCCACGATGTCGACCACACGCGCCAGCGACCCGAGCAGCAGCGGTTCCCGCCCGGCGATGCGTCGACGCAGCCACTTTTGCAGCTCGCGTGTATCGTGGGCCTCGCGCGTGTCGGCCACCACAATCGGCAGCGAGCGCACCTTCAACTTCTCCACGCCGGCCTGTTTTCCGGTTTGAATGTAGGTCACGCCCCCAAACGCGATGGCGTACTGGTCCATACGCCCGCACTCGATGTCCAGGTCGTCCTTCTCGATGATGAATGAAAGCTCGGCCACCTCGCCCGCGCTCAGGGCGAAGCCATAGGCCAGCGCCAGCGCGCGGATGAACCCGATGCACAGCGCTGTCGACGACGACAGGCCCGCGCTGATCGGGATTTGTGAGCTGACCACCGCTTCGTAGCCACAGTCGATGTGTGCCGCCAGCCGGCGGTGCACCGCCTTTAAGTACTTGAGTCGGCCATCCAAGGGTAGCGGACCATCCAGCGCGAAGCTCTCGCGCAGCCCGAGATCGCTGCCGACCAGGATGACCTGGCGGTCGGCTCGTTTTGTCAGCCGCACCGTCAGGAAGGCCGAGATGGCTGCCGCCAGGGCAGGCTTTTCGATCAGGTCCGTGTTGTCGCCGAGCAGGCATATGCGGCCCGGCGCGCGAGCGTCGATTGTCTGCACTCGTCCATCTCCACCCACGTCCCCCGGACCGTGTCACGCGCCAACTCTGGCGCCGGGGATCCCTCTCAGTGCGACAACTCCCGGACGATCTCCTCGAATACGGTGAGCACCCGTTCCACTTGCGCTTCACTGATGACAAGCGGCGGCTTGATCTTGACGACATTGCCGAGTTTCGAGTACTTCGCTTCGCCGAAGATGACCCCGCGCTTGAGCCCCTCGTCGATAAAATGGTGGGTTTCCTCGAAAGCCGGTTCTTTGGTCTTCTTGCTGCGCACCAGCTCGACCCCGATCATCAACCCCGGACCGCGCACGTCGCCGACCAACTCGTACTTGTCCTTCATCGCATTGAGGCGCCGCGTCATTTCCGCACCCAGCCGGCGCGAGCGCTCGAGCAGACCTTCGCTTTCGATGACCTCAATCGTCGCCAGCGCGGCCGTCATCGAAACCGGGAAATGGGCGAAGGTAAACGAGTGGTCGCCAGGACGGAAGGGCGCCAGGTCGTCACGCAGCAGCATCCCAAATATCGGGAACCCCCCGCCCAGCCCTTTGCCGATGATGAGGATGTCGGGCACGGTCTGGTACACGTTCGCCGCAAACCAATCCCCCACCCGCCCGAAGCCTGTCTGGATTTCGTCCCAGATGAGCAGCATGCCCAATTCATCGCACATGGCGCGCACGGCGGGGTAGTAGTCGGCGGGGAAGACGATCATGCCGCCGTTGCCTTGGATCGGTTCCATCATCAGCGCCACGGGCGGTTCGCTGGCGGCCTTCTGGATCGTGCGCTTGGCGAAGCGCACACAGAACAGCCCGCATTCAGGATAGCTCATTTCGAACGGGCAGCGGTAGCAGTACGCCTGAGGCACACGCAGCACCGGCCCGGACCAGGCCTTGAAGCGATTGTCGGGGTGCGGCCAACTGGCGTTGAGGGTCGAGAGCGTCCGGCCGTGATAGCCATCCCACAGCGTGACAAACAGATCGCCCGGACGGTTGCGCAGGGCCAACTTCATCGCGCCCTCGTTGGCATCCGAGCCGGTCAGGCTGTAGCTCACCTTTTTCAAGCGGCCCGGCCCGAGCTCGCTCAGACGCTTGGCCAGGAGCAGCTTGGGAACGGTGTCGAAGCTCGTGCGAATGTGGGTGAAGTGCTTGATCTGTTCGCCGACGGCCGCCACCACTTTCGGGTGGCAGTATCCGACGCTCAGGCTCCACGCCTGCGAGGTGCAGTCGATGTACTCTTTGCCGGATTTATCCCATAACGAGGCCCCCGCGCCGTGGTCGACCACCATGCGCAGGTCGCCCCCCACCCCGCCGCCCATCAGCGCGCGGCGGCCGGCCTCCAGATCGCTTTCCTTTGCATCCAGGAAGTCCACTCTTCACCTCTTGGGCGCCCGAACCGTTGCCCGGCCGGGCTCACACCGAAACGACCTCCACCCCCATCAGCCGTCCGAGTCTGGCGATGTGCTCGCCCCACCGCCCGTAAGCCAGGGCCATGTGATGCGGCGCGCCGGCCGTCAGCCAGCGGTCGCAGAACTCACTAATCGATCCGTTCGCATGGCGGAAGAGCATCTGCGGGGCGGCCACCGGGCGCGGGGTCATGGGCAGCGACTCGCCCTCTCCGACGATCCAGCGCCAACTCCCGTCGCCCAGTGGAATGAGGGAGAGGATCGTGACCGGCCCCGCCGCATAGGCGAACTCCAGCCCTGCCCCTCGCCCGTTCACGCCTTCATAGTAGATGCTCGGGGTGATGCGCACTTTCTTGGCCTCGGCCGCCAGCGACGGATTGCCGTGGCCGTCGTGCGAGAGGATGATCGCATCATTGTCGAAGTCGATCACATAGTTCTCGAGGAAGGTCACCTGGCCGGCCATCTCCTGCAAGGCCATCATCGCCACCAGCGTGGTCACATCCGCCTCGGTCGCGACCGGGATGTTCTCCGCGCACAGCAGGCCCGTGCCGTAGCTGGGGATGATGCCCACCCGCGGATCGGTCAGCCACACTTGGTCGAAGACGGCCAACCCGTCGAACCGGTTTTCGCGCGCAACATCCAGCAGAGCCAGTGCCAGCCGAGCCGAGCGTTCGAATCCCTCGGCGGGCATGGCCCTTGCGTCGTGCTTCTCGCGCTGTTCTTTAAGGAAGGACTGCAGCCGCTTGGGCTCCATGGCCGCGGCCTTGATCGCCACCCTCTCCGGCTCGATGGGCCAGCATACCGGGCCGATGGAGTCGCGCAGGCTCAAGTAGTCCACCATCAGGTCGGTCATGCCCTCAAACGGATGGCCGATGACACCGATGCGCATGGCTTCCAGCCGGCGGGCTGTTCCGGCGGCCAAGGCGTACTCGCCGATATGGGCCAGCGCCTTAGCATCGTGCATGTGGCTGGTCAAGAGCTCGAAGGCGCGCCCAGCACGCAAGAGCCCGCTGGTCAACTCGGGCAATCCGGCCATGCCCGAGTTCTCCATGATCAGGTCGAAATCCGCCTGCTCCGGAAGTCGGCGAATCTGTTGGGTGTTCCACACCAGAATGGGCGCGGTGACGCGCAGTAGCGTGCGCAAGGGAATGAGGCCCTTTTGGTAGGCGAGCTCCACCACGATGATCAAGTCGACGCCCGCCGCATTGAAGGCCTGGGTCGCCCGGTCGGCATCGGGCTCGTATTCCACAAATCCCGGGGAGACGATCTCGCCGTAAGGCGCAAGGAGTCGGGCGATCTCGGCCGTGACCTCATGCATGCGCGGCCGCACGTGGCCGGTCTTGTTGTAGTCGTCCTCAAGTAAGGCAGTCACCAGCAAGCCGATCTTGGGTTGGGTCGCCATTACGCCATTCCTTCCGGTGTGTGCAGCCCCTGGCTACCGCGCCAGGGAGTCGCCATCGGCGAAGTGCGTACGAAACAACGGATCGAGTGCCGCATACAGCTCCCCGTAGCGGCGGTAGGCTTGCTCGTAGAGTGCATGCGCAGCGGGGTCCGGCAGCAGACGCTCGCCGACCTCTACCATCGCTGCGCAGGCCGCCGGCAACGAGGTGTGCCGGCCGACAGCCACCGCGGCCAAGATGGCATCCCCCAGCAACGCAGTATCGCTCTCGCGCAGACTCACCACCGGCAGGCTGCACACATCCGCCTTGATCTGACGCCACAACGTGCTGCGCGCCCCTCCGCCCGTGGCGCGTACCTCGCGCACGTCGAGGCCGATGGCGGAGATGGATTCCAGGTTGCGGCGCAGCATGTAGGCCACCGCCTCGAGCACCGCCCGCGCGAAATGCTCGCGGCGGTGCGCCAGTGTGAACCCATAGAACACACCCCGCGCCAGCGAGTTGTATTCTGGGCTGAAGGCGCCAGTGAGGTGCGGAAGCATCAGCAAGCCGTCGCTGGCAGGGGGCACACGCTCCGCCGCTTCCGTCAGCGCATCGTAAGCCGACCCGCCGCCCTGCGCCGCGCGCGCCACCTCGTCCGCTGCGAACGTGTCGCGGAACCACTTAAGGGCCATGCCGCCGGTATCGCACACCGGATCGAAAAGGTACTTCCCGGGCAAGGCATGCTCGTACACCGGCACCCGCCTGCGCGGGTCGAGATCGGGGCGATCAACCGTCACCTGAATGGTCAACGCGCCGCCGGTCGACTCGGACACGATGTCATCGGTGACATTGCCCGAGCCTACCGCCCCGGCAACCTGGTCCATCCCGCCCAACACAACCGGCAGCCCCGCGCGCAAACCCAGCGCGAGCGCGGCAGCATCGTTCAACCGTCCGCCGATGGAGCCCGTCTCGCGGATCTCTGGCAGTTGGGCGAGGTTGATCCCCGCCAGGCTCACCGCTTGATCCCACCACGTGTGCCGAACGATGTCGTAAAGCAGCGTGGTGCACATCAAGGCGCCGTCCGCGACGAACGCACCGGTGAGACGATGGATGATGTAACTCCCGGGCAGGAGGAACATGTGCGCGGCAGCTGTGATGTCGGGATGGTGTTCGGCCAGCCAGGCTATCTTGCAGGCCGACCAAGTCGGGTTGACCTCAGGAATACCGGTGCGCGCGTAAACCTGCTCGCCAAGCGCAACCCGCAGGCGATCGGCCTGGCTTCGGGCGCGGTTATCGAGCCAGACGAGCGCCGGGTGAAGCGGCCGGCCGGCTGCATCCACCGCAATGGTTGTCTCGCCCTGGCTTGAGATGGTCAGCGCCTGGACATCGTGCGCGCCTGTACGGCTTTCGGCCAGCGCGCGTTGCACCACACTTTGCGTGGCGGACCAGTAGGTTTCGGCATCCAGCTCCACCCGGTCGACAGCAGGCGTGTGCAAGGGGTAGTCGTGCTGCGCCTTGCCCAGGCAGTGCCCACGCTCATCAAAGAGCCCGGCCTTGACCGAGGTCGTGCCGATGTCGATGCCCAAGAAGCTTGCCATAGTTATTCGAGCTTGTGGCGGGAGGCCGCCGTATCCGGAGCCACGCCTTCTTTGACTACCTCACGCAATGCGGCCAGCAAGCGCTGCGGCTCGCGCGCCTGGACCACGTTGCGCCCAAAGACGATCCCCCGCGCGCCCGACCCAATGGCCTGGGCGGCGACCGTCAGCGCGTCCCGTTCGCGAGGTTTCTTGAGCGCGCCCAAAACAAAAATCGGGATCGGTGTGGCGGCCGCGATCTTGGCGAAGTCCTTGCCGGTGAAGAAGGTCTTGATCATATCGGCGCCCAGCTCAGCCGCCATCCGGCAACCGATCTCGACCTGGCTCTGCAATTCTTCCGGCGCCGCGAAGTCGCCGCCGATTGGATACACCTCACACACCAGAGGCATTTGGGCGAGCGTCTTCTCCTGAACATAGGCAGCGAACAATTCCACATTGCGTGCGTCCTCCGCCTGATCGGGTGTCTTGAGGGTCAGGCTGGACAGCACGATGTCGGCGCCCAAGCGCTGCGCGTCTGGGACGTGAAGGATTGGAACCGAGTGCGAATGTTCGTATTTCCACGGAGCCACATAATTGGTCGCCCAGTTGAGTCGCACAATCATCGACGGTGCGCTGCGCCGCGCGAAAAAAGAGGCGCAATGAGGCACCATTCCGCCGCCCAAGAGGATCCCATCGGCGCCGTCCAGGGCTTGGATGGCACGCGGCAAGTCGATCAGACCGGGCAGCGGGCCAAAATAGAGTCCGTGGTCGATCGCGACGATAACAGCGTTCGTGCTCCCCGCGAACAGCCGCGCCATGCGCAGGCTCTCGCCGTGGTTGGTCATGAGGTTCTCCTTGGATGGGCGCCGCCAGGCGCGAAAGGGCTCCAGGGCCCCTCCTCGCCTTTTGTGAAATGGTATATCAGGAACTTCGGATTGTCAACGCATTGTCTTCTCTATGCATGCTCAAACCCTTTGGAATAGCTTACGTTTGACTTGCTTTCTGTCACAATTCTCGTATAATCTTCATCGAAAGCCCTTATCGCGAGGATGCCGATGAACGCACGCGAAAGACGGGACGAGATCGCGCGACTGGTGCTCGACCGGGGCAGGGTTCAGGTGACCGAACTCACCCAGCAGTACGGGGTCACCGACACCTCCATCCGCCACGACCTGGCGCTGCTGGAGGACATGGGCCTGCTGCGGCGCATTCACGGCGGCGCCACAACGACCAGCCATGCGCTGCTCATGGCCGAACGCAGTGAGCGCATGAGCAAGATGGCCTCCGAGAAGAAGCGCATTGCCCAGGCGGCGCTGAGCTTCCTGCGGCCATCCCAGGTCGTGATCATGGACTCGGGCACCACGGTCCTGCAACTTGGGCGCCTTGTGCCCCCCGCCCTGCGGCGTCCCGGCGCGCTGCGCATGGTCACCAATTCCATTCCACTGGTCGAAGAAGTGGGCGCATGGGCCTCGCCCAACTTGCTGCTGTTGGGCGGCATATTCCTGCCCGAGCACCTGGCCACGGTCGGGCCGGACACGCTCGGAGGGTTGCAGCGCATCACCGCCCATTGCGCCTTCCTGGGCTGCGACGGAATGACGGTCGAAGCCGGAATCACAACCGCCCACCCGTTGATCGCCGAGGTCGGCCGCGCGATGGCCGCCCATGCAGAAAAGGTCGTCGTTCTGGCCGACTCCTCCAAGCTCGAACGGGCGGGCTTCGTGCCCATCATCCTGCTCACCCAGATGCATGTCTTCATCACCGGCCGCGATGCGCCGCACGAGATCGTGGCCCAGATTCGCGAGCGCGGGGTCGAGGTCATTCTCGCCTGACGACGCACCACCCCGCAAGAAGGAAAAGGTTCATGTCCATTCGTAGCGTCGCCCTGTATGGGCAGCACGACCTGCGCCCCTTCGAGCACACCGCCCCGGCTCTCGAAACGGGGGGCATCCGCATGCGCGTTGCGCTGTGCGGCATATGCGGGTCCGACCAACGCCAATATTTCGGTGGGCCGTCGCCGCGCTATACCCTGCCTGCCGTTCTGGGCCACGAGTTTGCGGGGGAGATTACCGAGGTCGGGAGCCAGGTGGAGGGCTTCGCCGTGGGTGACCGCGTCACGGTGGCGCCGGTCATCCCGTGCCTGAACTGCGAGGCCTGCCGCCGCGGGGCGGACAACCTGTGCGAGCGCGGGCTGGTGATCGGCGTCAACTACCCGGGCGCTATGGCCGAACAGTTCTACGTCCCGCCCCGCATGGTCGCCGCCGGCGGGTTGGCGCACATTCCTTCGGGCGCTTCGCTCGAAGCCGCCGCGCTCACCGAGCTTCTGGCCTGCTGCTGGCACGGACTGCGCCAGGTGAACCCGCGCCCGGGCGAGGATGTTCTCGTGATCGGCGAAGGCCCGATCGCGGCCACGTTCATCCAACTCCTGCGGCTGATGGGCGTCGGGCGCATCACCGTGACCGGCCTCAATCCGTTCCGCTTGAAACAGACCGCCGCGCTCGGAGCCGACGCAATGCTGCAGACGGACCAGACTCCGTTGCGGGAATTTGCAGCGACCCACCACTACTCGCCCGATCTGGCCATCGTGGCAGCGCCGGCGGTGGAAGACGCATCCGTCGCGCTCGACATCCTGCGTACGGGAGGCAACTTGCTGCTCTTCAGCGGCTACCCGCATGGCACGCGCCTCGATCTCGATCTGTACAAATTCCACTACGCCGAGAAGCACATCCACGGCAGTATCGACGCGACGATCGCCGACTTTCACCATGCTGTGCGCCTGCTGCCGCAGGTGCGCTTGCCGCAGCTCATCTCGCACCGCTTCCCGCTCGAGAATGCAGTTGAAGCTTTTCAGGCCGCGCGCACGGTCGAGAGCATGAAGGTCGTGCTGACCATGCCTTCGGGCGTCTGAGACACCCTTTTCCGCACGGCCCCACCCAAATGAGATGGACTGCCCCATTTTGGGCAGCCCATTGCCATGCGCCACCTCGCCGCCAGATGCAATTCCCTAGCGCGCAGTGCCGGCCCCTGCCCGGCGCCGGATCTCCGCGATCGCCTTGGCGATCCCCTCTTTCGCCCCAAACACCGATGACCCTGCCACCAAGACGTTGGCCCCGGCCGCCGCGACAATCGGCGCCGTCTGGTAGTTCACGCCGCCATCCACCTCGAGTTCGGCCACTGAGCCAAGCGCGGTCAGCCGCTGGCGAATGTCGCGAATCTTCGCCGGCATGGATTCGATGAAGGACTGCCCGCCGAAGCCGGGATTGACCGTCATCACCAGCACCAGGTCCACGTAGGGCAGGATCTCGTCGAGCACCCCAGCGGGCGTCGCGGGGTTGATCGACACCCCTGCCCGCTTGCCCAGCGATCGTATCTGCTCGATCGTGCGGTGCAGATGCACGCAGGCCTCCTGGTGCACCGTGATCAGGTCGGCCCCCGCCTTGGCGAAATCCTCGAGGAATCGTTCCGGGGATTCGATCATCAAATGCACATCGAGAGGCAGGCGGGTGTCGGTTCGAATGGCCCGCACAATGAGCGACCCGATGGTGATGTTGGGGACGAAATGTCCGTCCATCACATCCACGTGGATGTAATCGGCACCACCCGCCTCGGCTTCGCGTATCTGGTCACCCAGGCGGGCGAAGTCGGCCGAGAGGATCGAGGGGGCTATCTTCAGCATGATGGGTGTGACCTCGCACGATGCCCGCCGCGCGGGCCGCAGGGCGTGACGATCAGGGCTTCTGGCAAGTATTCTAGTCCAGCCTACCGCCCATCACAACCCGCACGCCGCGGCTGCGCGCGTTGCGGCGGATGCCGGCTGCCTCACGCCACCAGACCCAGCCCGGCAAGTGCGCTGCGGGTTGATTCGAGCATGGTGTGGTGGATCCCATGGAAACCGATCTCGCGCGCAACCTCGACCAACAGCGCGCGATCGTCCACGTAGATTGCCCGGGTGGGGTGCACGTGCACTATGTCGAGCGCAACACGGTAGAAGGCCGGGTCGGGCTTGCGCAGATGCACGTGACACGAGACAACGAACACGTCGGCCAGCTCATCCAGGCGGAACTCATCCGTCCGATGATCCATCAGCTCGCGCCCCTCGTTGCTCACCACGACGACCGTCAGCCCGTACTTTCTCTTGATCCCAGCAAAGAGCTCGATCATCCCTGGCAAGACCTTGGATTGCGCGCGCATGAACGCTCCGAAGTCCTCCAGGCTGAACGCACGCGGCGCGTGTAGCACGACGTGCCCCAGGTAGTCCGCGAGCGCGATCTTGCCCAGTTCGTAGGTCTCATGCATGAGGGTGTGACGAGCGCGAAGCTCGCCCAGGTCGAGGTCGAACTCGCGCGCAGCGCGTTGCAGTGCCGCATCATCCCACGCGTTCGTCAGCAGAACGCCGCCCACGTCCAAGAACAATGCGCGTATCGCACGTGGCTCAGTCATGTTCACCCTCCCGGGGTCCGGCTGACCCTGCAACGGGCAGGCTCCCTGGTCGACGCTCGCGATGAGGCGGGTTGGCGGATCGTCACGGATTGGGGTCGATGAGCCGCACGCCCCATTCGAAGAACAGATAATCCCACGCCCAATTGGTGAGCACCAGCAGGCGGTTGCGGAATCCAATCAGGCTGATGATGTGTATCGCCAGCCAGATCACCCAGGCCACGAACCCGCTGTACTCGCGTCCGCCCAGAATGGCTACCGGCGCGAGCATCGGCAGCGGAGCGCCGTCCTGCTCGATGTAGGCGCCGTCGCCCACGACCTACACATGCGGATGACCCGCCACCTGCAACGTGGACTCGGCCCGCCAGTCGCGCGCGGTGGGCAGCCCCCACTCCGCGAGCGCCGGATCGCCGCGCACGCCCGCAGTCCACACGATGGTGGCGGCCGCCAGCGCATGGCCTTCCTCCAAGCTCAGTGATCGCGGCGCGACCGTCAGGACCCGCGCGGAGAGGCGCACCTCCGCGCCCATGCCCCGCAGCCGCCGCAGTGCACATTCTCCCAAGCGTTGGGGAAGACTGCCCAGCAGCCTGCGCGAGGCTTCGACGATGATCACTGTGCATTCGCGTAGGTCGAGCGACGGGAAGTCGCGTGCCAGCGGGCCGCGGATCAGTTCGGCCAGTGCGCCGGCATACTCGACGCCCGTTGGCCCGCCGCCCACGATCAAAAATGTCGTCAGCCGCGCGCGGGCCGCTCTCTCAGGCTCGAGGGCGGCCCGCTCGAAGCAGCCGAGGATGTGGCTGCACAAACGAACGGCATCGCCGGGGGTCTTCGGCGCCAAGGTATGCTCGGGCGACCCCTGGATTCCAAAGAAGCTGGTCGTGGATCCGGTTGCGAGGATGAGGTCCTCGAAATCGAGCTGGAGTTGGCCGACTTGGATGGTCCTGGCGAGCAGGTCAACCCGCTGCACTTCGCCCAGAACCAAGCGCGCATTCTTCTGTCCGAGAAAGATGGTCCTCACCGGATAGGAGATTTCATAGGGCTCAAGCTCCGCCGCGGCGACTTGATACAGGAGCGGCGTGTAGGTGTGTAGGTTTTGCCGGTCAACCAGTACCACCTGCGCACTGCCACGGGCCGGGCGCCGCGCGGCGAACAGCCCGCCGAAGCCTGCCCCGACGACGACGACCGGCCTTCCAGTCGACGGTCCCGGGAGGCTCACCGCCAGATCACCGCTGGGCCACGAAAGGTCGTAGGCGTTCTACCCGACCTGCGCCTTGCGCGCAATGGCGGCTTCGACGAATGCGCGAAAGAGCGGATGCGGCCGGTTGGGACGCGAGAGGAATTCGGGATGAAACTGGCTGCCCACCATGAATGGATGGTCGGCCAGTTCGGCGATCTCGACCAGCCGCCCATCCGGCGAAAGCCCGGAGTAGACCAATCCGCGTTGGGCAAAGGCATCCCGATAGCTGTTGTTGAATTCGAAGCGGTGGCGGTGGCGTTCCTCGACAATCGCCTGCGGGTAGGCTCGGGCGGCTTTGCTGCCCG
>CAYGXJ010000048.1:0-6790 GCA_964353865.1 uncultured Anaerolineales bacterium
CAAGGGGTGGGGTGAGGATCTGGCCTAGGGTTAGCGCGGTCGGCACTTAGGTCCACCTCCGGAAATCACCCGCGCGCTCAGCAACCGGTGTTGGAAGCCTCCCTTCATGGTCAAGGCGGCTGCCCAGCATGTCCGAGGCGACATCCAAGTCGTGGTCCATCTGCAGACCGAGCCAGAACTTGGCCGAGGTGCCGAAGAATTTTGCCAGGCGCAAGGCTGTGTCGGCAGTGATACCCCGCTTGCCAAGGACAATCTCGTTCACCCGCCGTGGGTGCACCCCGATCGACAGCGCGAGTCGGCTCTGGCTCAAGCCCATTGGCTTAAGAAACTCCTCCAGCAGGACCTCACCCGGATGGACCGGGGCTAGCTTCTTGTTGGACATAACCCACTCCTAGTGATAGTCGACAATCTCAACGTTGTGCGCATGGTCTTCGCGCCACTCGAAACAGATCCGCCATCGGTCATTGATGCGAATACTGTGCTGGCCAACGCGTCGCCCCGAGAGCTTCTCGAGCCGGTTGGCTGGCGGGATGCGCAGATCGGCCAGCGTTTGGGCGTTGTTGAGCATGCGCAGCTTTCGGTAGGCAACCTGCTGAATGTCAGGAGGTAAGCGTGCCGACCGTTCGCGCCGGAAGATCTTCTGCGCTTCGGGGTCTTTGAACGAGCGGATCACACGCGTAGTATATAGCGCAAGTCGCTAAGCGTCAATAGGATACACATCCAAGGGCTATGATACGTATGGGTGCGCGCCGGTCGCACGGCCACCGACGAGGCGGCACCAGGAAGAGCGAGGGGGCCTAGACGATCTCCCTCCGGCGCAGGCTGCCCGCAACGCCGGTCATCACCAGCCCGGCCAGCATCATCGCGCCAGCTCCCGCCTCGACCCACAAGACGAATGTCGTGACCATCCCTTGCGCCACCTCGCGCGCAAGGCCCAGCAGCCCAGTGGGACCCGACGCACCCGGCGGCATCGGCACGGTCGCGGCGAGAATGCCAAAGGCCAGGTACAGCGCCAACCCCAAGAGCGCGCTGAGCACACCGGCTAAGAGAAGCGGCGCACCCAGCCAGCGCAAGGCGAGGCGCGCGCTGCGCGCGGTGAGCAGCGCGATGATCGCCAGCAGCACGAGCGGCACGAGCGCAGAGACCTCCGCCACCCGTTTGGCCAGCCGCACACGGCTGAGAAGCTGCTCAAGCCCTTGCATGAAGGGCAACGGAGTGGCCGCCCCGCCGACCGGCCCAAACGGCTGCATCAGATTGAGCTCATCGGGCAGCATACGGGTCAGCATGCCTTCGACCGTCACCTTGGCCGTGGCAATGAAAGCCTCGGCCATCACCTGCGGGGGTTGGCAGGCGGGCAGCATCGCGGATTGATCGCTGAGCATCTCGCCGCCGAAGGTGAGCAGCTGCTCGGCCGTGCACGGTGGCAGCCCCGCAATGAACTCGCGCATGGAGCTCTCGAGCGCGCCCTGCTGCAAATTGGTTTTGACCTCCAAGAGCGAAATCGTGAGCGTCGGCGCGCCCTGACCATGATCGAGATAGGCCGTCACCTGGTCGATCACGCCCTCCACTTGGGCCTGCATCCAATCTGCGGGAATCAACCCCACCATGAGCGTTTCAACGAGTTGCGGTGGCAGTGCGGCGAACACCGCGCCCAGACCCACCTCCGCCCCGCCCGGCGCCTCGGCCGTGGCCTCGGGCGGGTTGGCGAGCACCGAGGCGGCCAGTTGGCTCGCCACCGCCCGCGGCAGCTCGCGATACACGTCCGCCTGCGCCAGAGCGCGCTTGAAGAAAGCCGGGTTGAAGAGCAGCCCGCGCGCGACGAGAGCCAGCAACACCAGGGGTGTGGTCACGCTAAAGAGGAGGATGAAGAGCACCGCCAGGAACTTGGCAAATGGACCCGGCGTGGACCTTTGAGATACGGTCAAGGGGATCCTCCTCCCATGGAGGACGAACGCGTGGACCGCCTACGGCGCGGGCGTGATCCAGGTGAAGAAGTTCGCGCCCCAACAGCGGATGTCGGCGCCCGTGAAGTCCTGACCCGCTTCAAGTTTGACCAGCACCAGCGCATGCCCGCAGGCATCCTGTTCCTCGACGCTCGCCGCGGCCAGGGTCAGGTCGGAGGTGTAGCCGCCGGCGACGCCCTGCGGCGCATACCAGGCCACAACCACGTAGGTGCCCGCCGGGAGGTGATCCATGGTGTAGGTCGGCTGGCCCTGGGCCACCTCCACCGAATACACGCGCCCCAACACCACTTCCCGCGCGAACAAGCGCAACGCCGGGCGCTCTGAGGTCGTGGTGAGGATCTCACCGGAAATGCTGGCCGTCGCGGGGCCCGCAGACGGCGGAGGCGGCGTGCCAATCGCCGCTTGCTCGGTCAGCATCCTCGAGAGCGTCGCCTGCGCGCCAACCATCGCCGTGCCGAGAATGCTCGTCGCCTGCGCCTCGACCGTGCCCCATGAAGTGCCCAGCCCCGCAACGCTCCCCAGCGCATTCGTCGCGCGAGCCACGAGACCCTGGGCTGTGGCCTGGAGGGCGGCGGTGGAGGGCAGGATGCACCCCAGCGCAAGAAGCGCCGGAGCCAGCATGAGCCACACGAGCACACGCCAGCGAAGGGCCATAACTCCTCATCACTCCGTCAGATAGATCGGGTTGGAGAAGATCCAGCCGCGTTCGCGCCCATGGAAGCGGCGCCAGGCTTCCAGACGATAGGCACCGCGCAGGGGGGCCCGGTAGTCGACCCGGTCACTCATGCCCTCCCAGACCAGGCCTTCGCCAGCGCGCACCAGCTTAACGTGCGCCGCGAGGGGCAGGCTGGCGAGAATCTGGGCGCCGCCTTTGGGCAGCCGCCCGGCCTCGCCCATCTGCAAAGTGCGCCCATCGGCCTCCGCCCACAGGCGAAAGTGGCGCGTCGGCGCCGGCAAGTCGTACCCGACCCAACCCCGCCCGAGCCGCAGTGCGTCGAGCAGCGAAGCCCGGTCGCGCGCGAAATCGGCCGTGAGCGGCTGCTCGAGCAGGAGATGCGTGTTGACCGCGCGGAAGAGGTATCCGTAAGGGAAGACCACCCGCCGCAGCGGACCGGCCGAGTAGGTTTGACCGTGGGCATCCGATCCGCCCAACACCGCGACCCGCTGCCCGCGGGCCAAGAGATCATCCCACAGGGCGAGGGTCTGCGGGAACGGCCCGCGAATCCCGCGTTCGGGGTTGAAGGCATAGAAGAGCATGCCCGGCAGATTGTGCAGGAGCGATTTGAACTCGCTCATGTAATTCCACAGCTCGATCCCCGCATAACCGCGGACCTGCCAATCCACCCAGCCCAGGTCGTCCTCGCCGATGACCGGCGCGGCCCGCTCATACGGGTGGGCCAGGAAGGCAAATCCGCCCGAGGCGCGCACCGCTTCCAGCAGGCGCTGCGGATCCTGGGCGAGCGTCGAGAGCTCGCGATCGATGCCGAAGGTCAGCATGTGATTCTTCTGCGGCTCGCGAATCTGGTCGTGGATTTCTTCGCTCACCAGGAGCAGCAGGCTGCGGCGGCCGTCGGCGGAGGCGTGATAGCGCTCCACGCCCTGCACGTAGACGTTGTGATCGGTGACACAGATGAAATCAAGCCCGGCCTCGAGCGCAACCTGGGCCAAATCCGCGTGATACAATGCGCCGTCGGAATAGGGCGTGTGCATGTGAAGGTTGCCGACCACTTCAATCATCGCATGGACTCCGAAGCGGCAAGCATAGCACACGCATACCCCAGGCGCAATCATGAAACTCGATAACCGCGCCGTCGCGCAGCTCTTCGACGACCTGGGCTCGTTGCTCGAGCTGCAGGGCGAGAGTGCTTTCCGCGTCAACGCCTATCACCGCGCGGCCGAAACTTTGCGCGGGCTGGGCCGGGATCTCGCCGAAATCGCCGCAGCGGGCGAATTGCGCACCATCCCCGGCGTCGGCGAAGCCATCGCCGCCAAGATCGAAGAGATCCTCACCACGGGTCAACTCCCGGCGCTCGAACGCGAAAAAGAGAAAGTGCCCGCGACGCTGCTCGATCTCTTGAAGATCGGCGGCGTGGGGCCCAAGCGCGCCGCGCGCTTCTGGAAAGAGATGGGGATCACCGACTTGCCGGGCCTGGAGGCGGCCGCGAAAGAAGGGCGCCTGCGCACGATGAAGGGCATGGGCCCGGGCGTCGAGGCCGCCATTCTTTCGGGCATCGCCGCCCTCGCCCGGCGCACCGACCGCATTCCGATCGGGCAGGCCTGGCCGCTGGCGCAGGCGTTGCTTGCGCGGCTACGCGAGTCGAAGAAGGTGCGCGCGGCGGAAGCCGCCGGCAGCTTGCGCCGCCGCAAGGAAACCATCGGCGACCTGGATTTCCTGGTCGCCTCATCGGACCCCGAGGCGGTGATGGACTTCTTCAGCGCCGATCCGCGCGTGGCCGAGGTCATCGCCCGCGGCCCGACCAAGACCTCGGTCGAGCTGGCGGGCGGCGTGCGCGCCCAAATCTGGGTTCACCCGCCCGAGCGCTTCGGCACGGCCTTGCAGTACGCCACCGGCTCGAAGGAGCACAACGTCCACCTGCGCGAGATCGCACTCAAACGCGGCCTCTCGCTCTCGGAGCACGCGCTGACCCGCGAGAGCAGCAAAGAGATCTTGTGCGCACGCGAAGAAGAGGTCTACGAACGACTGGGGCTGCCGTGGATTGCGCCGGAACTCCGCGAGGACCACGGCGAGATCGAGGCCGCCCAGGCCGGCCGGCTGCCGGACCTGCTCGAGCTGCGCCACATGCGCACCGACCTGCACGCCCATTCCACCTGGAGCGACGGCCACGCCTCCATCCGCGAGATGGCCGAGGCCGCGCGCGCCCAAGGGTTGAAGGTCCTGGCGATCACCGACCATTCGCAGTCTCTCGGCGTCGCACGCGGGCTCACCCCGCAGCGATTGCGCGAGCAGCGCAAGGAAATCCAACATGTGCAGCGCGCGCTGGGCGACTCGATCCTCATTCTGCAGGGCGCGGAGGTTGAGATCCGCGCCGATGGACAGATTGACTATGAGGACGATGTGCTCGCCCAACTGGATGTGGTCATCGCCTCGGCCCACACCTCGCTGCGTCAGCCGCGCGAGAAGATCACCGCCCGCCTGGTGGGCGCGGCGCGCCACCCGGGCGTGCACTTCATCGGCCATCCCTCGGGGCGGCTCATCCCCGAGCGCGAGCCGGCCGACATCGACATGGAAGCGCTGTTTTCAGAAGCCGCACGACACGGCGTCGCGCTCGAGATCGATTCGCATCCGGCGCGACTGGACCTCTCCGACGCGCACGCGCGCCGCGCCGCCGAGCTGGGATGCCTGCTCGCGGTCAATACCGATGCCCACAGCCCGGAGGAATTCGCGTTGCGTGAGTACGGCGTGGGCGTCGCACGCCGCGCCTGGCTGACCCCGGCTCAGGTGATTACCGCCTGGCCCCGTGCGCGCCTGGTCGCCTGGCTCCACAAGCGAAAGAAAGCGAGAAGCTGACGAGGCATGCCCGATCCAACGTCCTCTTCCCCACGCGCCCGGCGCTCAATCATCCGCTGGTGGACATGGCTGGTGGCCTTGATCCTGGCCGTCGTTGCGATCCTCATCGGCTGGGCGGTCATCGTCTCCTGGCCGCTACCCACGCCCAGCGCCAGCGCCCAGCCCCTTTTCACCGTCCTGCCGCCGCCCACGCTCACGCCGCCGCAGGTGGTGGTCATCCCCGGTGAAGAGACGGCCACCCCGATCCCCCCCACCCCTCTGCCCGGGTTCTTCGGAGTAGGCGGAACGGTCTCGGTAGTAGGAACGGGGCGCGATGGGTTACGCCTGCGCGAGACGCCCTCGCTCGGCGGGCGCATCTTGCTGCTCGCGCTCGAGAACGAAGTTTTCGTGGTGCGCGATGGCCCGCGCGAGAGCGATGGCTACACCTGGTGGTATCTCGAGGGATTGATCGACCAATCGCGCAAGGGCTGGGGCGTCCAAAACTACCTGGGGCCGGGCGGACCGTGACTCCACGCCTTTCGACGCACACAACCTGAAGAGGGCATAGCACGCTTTGCAGTTGACCGCGCCCGCGCGAACTGCGCACGGATTGCCGCGTTGGGCACACGGGCCTCGCGTTTGGCTCGTGCATCGCACACAATCCGCCGAGGGCGAGGCCGAGACGACTCGGGGGCATCGCCCATCGCTACACTCCCCGTTTGGGCACGCCATGGCATGCCCGCACATTCTTCTTGGCCGCCAAACACGCCGGGCTCCAAGATCACTTCGTCGGGCTCCGCCCTCCTCACAATGACATGAAAGTTGAAAGTGACAACAAAACGGGGCTGCCCCAATCGGAGCAGCCCCGTCGTCTTCTCGCGTTTGGGCTCGCTAGGCGCTTTCGGTGGCAGCCGCTGGGGCAGCAGGGCGCGCTCGCGCGCGGCCGCGCAGAAGAAGCGCGGCCACCGTGACCAGGTAGGCGACGTACGCCAGCATCTCGCTGAGCGAGGGGTCGCCGTTGTACCCGAACAGCGCCTTTAGCACCTCGCCCAGCGGGCTGCGCTCGTCGAGCACGCCGTTGACGTTCCACAACGGTTCGACCAGGCCCGGGATCCAGCCTACCTCGTTGAACTCGTGCACTCCGTGGGCCACGAGCCCCGCGGCGAAGACGAGCAGAACGGCACCGCTCAAATCGAAGAAGCGCCGAATGTCGAGGCGCATGGTCGAGGCGTACACGCCCCAGCCGAGCAGCGCGGCCACCGCGACCCCGGCCAGCCCGCCCACTGCGGTGAGGCCTTCAGAAGCCGAAAGCACTGCG
>CAYGXJ010000049.1:0-9375 GCA_964353865.1 uncultured Anaerolineales bacterium
GTCATCGGCGACCGGCCGGTGTTGCTCAACCGCGCGCCCACGCTGCACCGCCTGGGCATCCAGGCCTTCGAACCGGTGCTGGTGGAAGGCAAGGCCATCCACATTCACCCGCTCGTGTGCGCCGCCTTCAACGCCGATTTCGACGGCGACCAGATGGCCGTGCACGTGCCGCTCTCGGAGCGCGCCGTGGAAGAGGCGCGCACACTTATGCTCTCCACCCGCAACCTGCTCAAGCCGGCCGACGGCGAACCGGTGGTGGGCCCCACCAAAGACATGGTTTTGGGGGTGTACTACCTGACGATGGCCGACGCCCGCCTCGACGCCCGCCTGGGCGGCAAGCGCCATTCCTACTCAGGCCTCGACGAAGTGGAACTGGCCTACCGCCTGGACAAGATCTCATTGCACATGCCGATTCATGTGCAGACGGCGACCTGGTACAACGAGAAGGGCGAACGCTACCAGCGCAGTCAGCGGCGGGTGATCGAAACCACCGTGGGCCGCGTGCTCTTTAACCTGATCCTGCCCGAGGCCATGCGCTTCGTCAACCAGGTGCTCGATAAGAGCTCGCTGCAGCGCCTCGTGTCCCAGTCGTACCAGGTGCTCGGGTCGGAAGCGACCATCGACATCGTGGACCGCATCAAGGACATCGGGTTCCAGTACGCCACGCGTTCCGGCACGACCATCGCCGTTTCCGATATCACCGTGCCGCCGCAGAAGCAGGAGATCATCAACAAGGCTCTCGAAGAACAAGGGCTGATCGAGCGTGACTACCGCCGTGGCCTGCTGACCGAACAAGAGCAAAACGAACGCATCATCGAGCTGTGGCAGCGCGCCGTGACCTCGGTTTCGGATGCAGTCAAGCGCTACATGGATCCTACCGGTAACTTGAGCACGATGGCCCTCTCAGGCGCGACCAAGGGCGGTTTCGGGCCTATCTCGCAGCTGGCGGGCATGCGCGGCCTGATGGCCGACCCGGCTGGGCGCATTATCCCGTTGCCCATCCGCTCCAACTTCCGCGAAGGGCTGACGGCGCTCGAGTACTTCATCTCCACCCACGGCGCACGCAAGGGTCTGGCCGATACGGCGCTGCGCACGGCCGATGCCGGCTACCTGACCCGCCGCCTGGTCGATATCGCCCAGGACGTGATCATCAGCGATCACGACTGCGGCACCGACGACGGCATCCACATCCGCCGCAAAGATGACGTGGCCGGGCAGACTTTTGAATCGCGCCTGTTCGGGCGCATCGCGGCGCGCAAGATCGCCGACCCGCAAACCGGCGAGCTCATCGTGAGCCGCAACGAACTGATCACTTTGGAACAGGCAAAGAGTGTCGCGGCCACCGGGCTCGAGGAAGTGGTGGTGCGCTCGCCGCTCACGTGCTCAATGCGCCACGGCTTGTGCCAGAGCTGCTACGGGCTCGACCTGGGACGCGGGGCGCTGGTGGGCATGGGCTCGGCGGTGGGAATCGTGGCTGCTCAATCCATCGGTGAGCCGGGCACCCAGCTCACCCTGCGCACCTTCCATACCGGCGGTGTGGCCGCCGGGGGCGACATCACCTCTGGCTTGCCGCGCGTTGAGGAGCTGTTCGAAGCGCGCAAGCGGCCGAAGGGCGAAGCGGTGGTGAGCGAACTGGGCGGCGTGATCGAGCTGCACCGCAGCGAAGGCGGTCAACGCACGGTGCGCGTGGTCAACAGCGAAATCCTCAAAGACGAATACCAGGTGCCCGGCAACTGGTCGCTCAAGGTCGAGGACGGCATCACGGTTGAAGCCGGGGCGATGATCGCGACGCGCGGCGAGGCGGAAATCACCGCCGAGCATGCGGGCAAGCTGCGCCTGCGCGAGCACAAAGTGACCGTGACCTACGAACGCCGCGAAGACGCCGAATACGATATTCCGACCGGCGCGCGCCTGGTGGCAACCGAGGGCCAGCGCGTGGAGGCGGGGCAGAACCTGACCGAAGGCGCGCTCAACCCGCACCGCATCTTGCGGTTGCAGGGCCGCGAGGCCTGCCTGCTGTACCTTCTGACCGAAATCCAAAAGGTCTACCGGGCCCAGGGCCAGAACATCAACGACAAGCACTTCGAAGTGGTGCTGCGCAAGATGCTGGCCAAGGTGCAGATCGTGCGCCCGGGCGACACCGACTACTTGCCCGGCGAGCTGGTCGAGCGCCTGCACCTGCAGGATGTCAATGAGAAGCAGCTCTCGGAGGGCAAGCAGCCGGCCACGGCCGCCCCGGTTCTCTTGGGGGTGACCAAGGCCTCGCTCTCGACCGACTCGTTCCTCTCGGCCTCCTCCTTCCAGCATACGATCAAAGTGCTGGCGGGCGCCGCGATCGAGGGACGCGTCGACCCGCTGCTGGGGCTTAAGGAGAACGTGATCATCGGCAAGCTGATCCCGGCCGGGACGGGTTACAAGGCCGATATGGCGCTGCCGAGCGAGGATCTGGCCGCCGCGCCCAACACCGTGGCCGAATAGCCCAGCCGTACAGAAATCTGCGAACGCGAAGATACGCCAGCGCGCCCCACAGGGCGCGCTGGCTCTTTCTCGTTGTCTGCCAAGCTGGGGCTGTGGTTGTCAGCGCTCGCGAGCCAGCACCAGGGGAGCTTGGGCCTCGCCAGGGACGGAATGCAGGAGCAGGATGCCGCGCCGCAAGAAGCTCGGCCGCGGTGAGAGGTGATAACCGTGCTCCTCATGCAGCCAGCCTGCCGCCCAGGCAAAGAGCCTGCGCGGATCGCGCACCTGCGTTTGGATCGCCCGCTGCCAGCATGCGCTCCAGGCCTCGAAGAAGGCATCCAGCGGGCTGCCCGGCTCGAGGTGATGGATGCAATTCTTGGGGAGGATGGCCTGGAATTGGCGCGGCAAGAAGGGCCGCCGCAAGTTGGCGATCAGCGCCAGGCCGTCGTGGAGCAAGTGTCCGCTGCCGCGCACATAAAGGTTGAGGGCCATCATGTTGCCCGGCGGGTCGCTCGTCCCCTCCAGCAGAATCCCAGCCGGGGCAAGGTAGCTGCCCAGCAGCGCAACCGATCGGGCATACTCCTGCTCGGGATACTGGCGCAGCACATTCATTGCGCGGATGACTCCGGCTGTCTCATCCGCCCCGAGCGGCAAGTTGAACCCACCCAGCCGGAATTCGAGGTCTGCCTGCGCAAAGGGAAGTGCCGCACGCACGCGGTCGGGATCGATCTCGACGCCGATCAGCCGCAGTGACGGGTTCAGGACTCGCAGGACCCGCAGGCTCTCGAGCGTGGTGACCGGCGACGCGCCGAAGCCTAGGTCGACGATTGGCGTGTGCAGATTGCGTAGCGTAAAAGGGTAGGCCAGGCTGAGGAATTGATCGGCGCGGCGCAGGCGGCCGGAGGCGGTCTTGCCGCGCGTGGGGGTACCCAGCGGCCGGCGGGCCCGCCGCAGCCAACCGCGGATGGCCGGCACGCGGCCTGGCCCATCGTCGTCGGTGCTCATCGCACACAAGCCGGCGGCGTCTCGCCCGGTTCGAGCGCCACCCAGGTGATGACGCCTGCAGCGACATGCACTCGCTGGTGGCGAAGCGAGGGCGAGAAGGCCGCCACTTCGTAGTCGCCCGGCGGCAGGCCGGAGAGAACGAAATTCTCACGCAACAGGCCGTCGCTGCCCGGGGTGTCGGCCTCTAGGTCATACGTGTCGAGGAAGAAGGTGCGAGTCCCATTCGTCGCGCTATCCAGGCGGCGGACGGTGACCTGCTGCCCGTGGGCCAGGGTGCCTGAGCGAGTAGCCACGCGCCCCGCCAGCACGCCCGTGGCACCTCCCTCCGCCAGGGGCGGCACGAGCCACAATTCCGGGTTGAGTGCGGAGGCGTAGCGGTTGGCGCCCGCGCGAACCTCGAAGTGCAGGTGCGCGCCAATGGCGACCCCCGAGGCGCCGACCCGGCCGAGCGATTCGCCGGCGCCGACCCTTTGTCCGGTGTGCACGTCGATCTGAGAGAGATGGCCGAAAAGCAGGAAGAGCGGGCCCTCGTCCGGCAGTGTGTCGAGCGCCAGGACGACGACGTTCCCGTAGAAGCCGGTGTAAGGGCCGAGTTGTTCCTTGCGATCTTCGCCGGCGAACTCGACGCGACCTGCGGCCGGTGCGATGATCGGCGTGCCGGCGGGGCTGGGAATCTCGACTCCGTGATGCGGCTCGCGTTGACCTTCTTGCGTCGAGCCGAACCGGTAGGTGACATCGATCGAGGCACCCGGCTGTGAGATCGGCCATCCGAGGTTCAGGAAGAAGCATGCAGGAGAAGCGGCCGGCTGGGTTGGAGTCGCGGAGGCAAGGACCGTCGCCGCGGCAGTCGGCGAATCGAGGGTGGCGGTTGCGCATTGTCCGGGCGGACATTTCGTGGCACCCCGCGTGCGGGTGAGCTCGGGCGTAAGGGATGCTGGAGGCGTCGCCGTCGGTTGGGCCAAGGCGCATGCGCCAAGGAGAAGGGAAGAAGCGCAGAGCGAGGCGAGGGTTCTCCTGGGCACGGGCTGAGCGAGCGGACGCGCGTGATATCCCATAGGCGTCAGGCGCAGCGTCGGCTTAGCCTGCGCTCATCCGCGCCTGCGCGGCCCGTTGCACCTTGGCCAACAGGTCAGCGCCGCGTGCCTGAAGCCGATCGGCCTCGCTCGAAAACGCATGCGCCCGCGGGTCATCGCCTAACGAGAGGGCGTTGACCCGCACATTGAGCAGCGCCGCCTGGAGCGCCGCGTGGGCCAGGTGGCCCGCGCTGCCGGCGTCGGTCATCGTGGCGACGTTGGCGCGCTCGGCAGCCGACAGCGCCAGCTCGAGCAAGCGCGCGGCGCTGTGCGCGACAGCCAACGGCACCTCGGCCGCGCGAAGAGTGGCGGCGCGCAGCGCTTGGGCGGTGGCAAGATTCTCTTCGGAGCTACCTCTGGGGAGGCGGCGAGCCGACATCACTGCCTCGAAGGCGGCCGCATCCTCGTCCACCGCAGACTGCATGGCCGGCCGCAGAGTCTCGACCTCCGCCAGCAGGCTGAGCATCTCCTCGCGTACCCCAGCATACTTCTTGCGATCGACTGTCAACCGCGCCACCATGGCTAGCAACGCAGCTGCTATGGCGGCCGCGTGGGCTGCGGCGGAGCCGCCGCCGGGGGCCGGCGTGCCGGCCGCCAGCGCCTCGAGTAACCCGGTTTCATTGGGCGCGAGGTGTGCGGCCGTTTCCGGTTCCTGCAGCCGGCGCTCGATGAGCTGCTGCGAGGAAAGGCTGTCGATCTGCATATACCAGGCGGCGGCCTCCACCAGCGCGGCTTGCGGCAACAGGCCCACCACCTCGCTGCGTACAACCCGCGCGCCGAGGCGCTCGGCCTCGCGCCGCACCGCCTCGGTGACATGCGCCATCGACGTCTGCGTGTAATCGGTCAGGTTGAGCGATACCTGCGCCCGCCCGCCGGCCAAGAGGCCGATGGCCTTGACGAAGCGCAACCCGCCGCTGGCGTGACGCACAGCGCGGGCGATGCGCTGGGCCACCTCCAGTTGATCGGAGTCGAGGTACAAGTTGTAGGCAATGAGCGGCGGACGGGCGCCGACCACGGTGGCGCCGGCCGGGCCGATGTGCGCCGGTCCGAAATCCGGAGCGCGCTCGGGGCGGGAGGAAATCTCCATGCGCAAGGCCTCAATCTGCCCCTCGCGCACCGCCTCTAGGTTCTGACGCTCCGGGCGGCTGGCCGCGGCTTCGTACAAGTAAACCGGGATGCCCAACTCGTCCGCGATTCGCAGCCCAAGTCTGCGCGCCAATTGGACGCACTCGGCCAGGGTGATGCCCTGCAGCGGGATGAACGGAATCACGTCGGTTGCGCCGATGCGCGGGTGGGCTCCGCTGTGATGGGTCATGTCGATCAACTCGGCGGCGCGTTTGGTGCCGGCCAGCGCCGCCTCCAGCGCCGCCTCGGGCGGCGCGACAAAGGTGAGCACCGTGCGGTTGTGATCGGCGTCGCTGTGCGTATTGAGAACGACCACTCCGGCAATGGCGCGGATCGCATCGCGGATGGCCGCGATGACTTCCGGCCGCCGGCCGTCGGAGAAATTGGGCACGCACTCGACCAGGGGTTTTGGCATTTCGACCTCTCGCCAGGGGCAATCGCGGGATGGTGGCGCGATTATATCGCTCGCACCGCGGCCGCAGGCCGCACCGGCGATGAAGGAATCGGCCGGAAGCATCGGACTAGAAATCAAGACATGACCACGGCGGCTGGTATAATTCGGCGTGTTCCCATCCGCAGACCTCGGGAGCACGCATGCGACTCCACGAATACCAGTCCAAACAAATCTTCGCCCAAAATGGAATTCCGATTCCACGCGGGAGAGTGGCCTCCGCCGCCGCCACGGCCAAGGAAATCGCCGAGGAGCTTGGCGGGCGGGTCGTGATCAAGGCGCAAGTTCTGGTCGGCGGGCGAGGCAAAGCCGGCGGCATCCGTCTGGCGCGCACCCCGGCCGAGGCGGAAGAGCTGGCCACCCAGATCCTGGGTATGCAGATCAAGGGGCTGCCCGTGCGGCGCGTGCTAGTGGACGAGGCCGCCGCCATCACCAGCGAACTCTACCTGGCGGTCACGAACGACCGCAGCGCGCGCCGACCGGTGATGGTGGCCTCGGCCGAGGGCGGGGTAGAGATCGAGCAAGTGGCGCACGACACTCCGGAGAAGATCGTGCGCGTCCTGGTGGATCCGCTGCTCGGGCTGCGCGAGTATCAGGCGCGGGAGATTGCCACGCGCATCGGCGTGCCGCGCGATCATTGGAAGACCTTCGTGCAGATCGCGCGCGGGCTGTATCAGGCCTATGCCGCGTGCGACGCCACGCTGGCCGAGATCAACCCGCTGGTCATCACCGACGATCAGCGCCTGATTGCCCTGGACGGCAAGATGGTGCTCGACGATAACGCTCTCTTCCGCCATCAGGACTTGGCCGAGTTGCGGGATACTGATGAAGAGCCGCCCGAGGAAGTGGAGGCGCGCAAGTACGGGCTCTCGTACGTCGCTATGGATGGCGACATCGGCTGCATGGTCAACGGCGCCGGGCTGGCCATGGCCACCATGGATATCATCAAGTTCAGCGGTGGCAAGCCGGCCAACTTCCTGGACATCGGTGGCGGAGCCGGTTCCGATAAGGTGGCTGCCGCGCTGCGCATCATCCTTTCGGACCCGGGGGTGCATGCGATCCTGTTCAACATCTTTGGCGGCATTACGCGCTGCGACGAAGTGGCGCGAGGCATCCTCGCGGCGCTCGAGACGGTGAAGAGCCCGGTGCCGATGGTGGTGCGCCTGGTGGGGACGAACGAGGCCGAAGGCCGGCGCCTTCTGGCCGGCGCCAAGATGGTTACCGCCGCCACGTTGAGCGAGGCGGCGCGCAAAGCGGTGGAATTGGCGGCGCACCACGCCGCTTGAGCCGTCGACACCCGGGGTGGCATACAGCCTATGAGCATCTTGGTCAACAAGAACACCAACGTCGTCGTGCAAGGCATCACCGGCCACGAAGGGCTATTCCATACCGAGCAGATGCTGGTCTACGGCACGCGCATCGTGGCGGGAGTCCGGCCGGGTAAAGGCGGCGAATGGGTCGTCTCGGGCAAGGTGCCGATCTTCGACACGATGAGCGGCGCGGTGGAAGCCACCGGCGCCGATTGCTCGATCATCTTCGTGCCAGCCCGCGCCGCGCCGGACGCCATCCTGGAGGCGGCGGATGCAGGCATCGCCCTGGTGGTATGCATCACCGAAGGCATTCCCGTGCAAGACATGATGCGCGTGGGCAAGTCTCTAGACGAAAAGCAGGTGCGCCTGATCGGGCCCAACTGCCCGGGGCTGCTGACGCCGGGCGAGTGCAAGGTGGGGATTATCCCCGGGCACGTTGCCCGCCCCGGCGATGTGGGTGTCGTTTCGCGCTCGGGCACGCTCACCTACGAAGTTATCCACGCGCTCACGCAACGCGGCATGGGGCAATCCACCTGCGTGGGCATCGGCGGCGACCCGGTCCACGGGCTGGGCTTCCTCGAAACGCTAGAGCTCTTCGAGGAGGACCCGCATACCGACAAGATCGTACTTATCGGCGAGATCGGCGGCAACGACGAGGAGCGCGCGGCAGAATTCATCGCCGACCGGCTGACCAAACCCGTAGTGGCCTTCATCGCCGGGCAGACCGCGCCGCCCGGCAAGCGCATGGGGCATGCCGGCGCGATTGTCGAGGGGGGGACGGGCACGGCCGCCGAGAAGATCAAGGCCCTGGAAGCCGCGGGGGCACGCGTCGCACGGCACCCGGAGGAGATCGCCGACTTGCTGGCCGGGATGTGATGCGGGCAAACGCCTTTCACCGCCTAGCAGAACGGCCAGCGACAAGTAGCCTCAAGCGCTTCGACCGCCCCCAGCGACCCGAATCTTGAACGGGGCCAAACGCAAGCGATTCGCATCCTTACGTCATAGCGGCCAGTTCTCAACCAAGCAGGCGCAGGCAATTGCGGAAGAGGAGCCCTCCTTTTCACAGGCCTGCGCATTGCGTCACTAGTTGGGTGCGATCCTTGACGAATGCGCAATCAATATTGCACATATTGCGACTGAAGACATATTAGTTATTGACAGGTCAAAATGCTCGTGATAAACTCTACGAACTCGCCTGGGCGAGAAGAGGGCTGAATCTCAGGGAGGGACGGAGAGGGCGGATGTTCCAGGAGTACTTCCCGCTGATCGTACTGCTGGTCGTTGCAACGGCGGTCGGCGTGATCGCTGTCGGGCTTGGCCTCTTGTTCGGCCCCCGCCGCCCGACTCCCATGAAAGGCCTGCCCTACGAATCGGGCATGCTGCCCATCGGCCCGGGAACGCGCCGCATGCCGGTGCGCTTCTACCTCACCGCCGTACTCTTCATCCTGTTCGACATCGAGATCGTCTTCTTCCTGCCCTGGGCGGTGGTCTTCCGCAGCCTGGGCTTCTTCGGGCTGGTCGAGATGGGCGTGTTCGTGCTCATCTTACTGGTGGGTTTGGCTTACGCCTGGAAGAAGGGAGCCTTGGAATGGGAGTAGAGGCCAAACTCGGCGATCTGGGCCTGGTGACCCTGACGCTCGAGAAGGCGGTCAATTGGAGCCGCACGCGCGCTATGTGGCCGATGCTCTTTGGCCTGGCATGCTGTGCGATCGAGATGATGAGCGCTCAGGCCTCGCACTACGACCTGAGCCGCTTTGGCATGGAGCTCATGCGCGCCAGCCCGCGCCAATCCGACCTAATGATTGTGGCCGGGCGCGTGACGCGCAAGATGGCGCCGGTGTTACGCCGGCTGTACGACCAGATGCCCGACCCCAAGTGGGTCATTGCCATGGGCGACTGCGCTTCGTGCGGCGGCATCTTCAACAACTACGCCATCGTCCAGGGCGTGGATGAG
>CAYGXJ010000050.1:0-25747 GCA_964353865.1 uncultured Anaerolineales bacterium
GGGCTGCTCGTCTTCGAGCTGCGCGAAGAGGAGGCCTTGGCCTCACTCGAGGTCATTCGCCGCCTGCGGCCTTCCGTGTTGACGTAGGGTTCTCACCACCGCCTGCCCCCTGGCCAACCGCTCCAGGGCGGGCTGGCGGGCTAGGCCAGGGAGAACTCAGAGGATTGCGAGGTCGTTTTCAGTCGACATGGGGCGCGATGGCTGTGATGTCCGAGAGCCTCCTGCAACCTGCGGCCGGCACAAAAACCTCAAGACCTCTCTGTGGTCTCTGTGATCTCATCGGTGGAATAATTCGTGAGGGTCTGCGATTGAAGGATCAAGAAAGGAGCACCCCATGAAGCGCATATCGTTCCTGCGGCTGCTTGGTGTGACAATCCTCGGTTTTGCGCTAACCCTCGTCTCGAACACGCTCGAGCCGGCTGTGCTTGGGCGCAAGGTGATCGAGCTCGTACCCGAGGGGCGCAACACGGCGCTGGGCCTTACGACCTTCGCCGGCCTCATCGTTGCTATCCTTGTCCAGCCAATCGTGGGAGTTTTCTCCGACCGCACGCGATCGCGCTGGGGGCGGCGGCTGCCCTACATGGCAGCCGGTACGGCGATGGTCATTGCCTGCCTATTCCTCATCGCCGGCGCACCGGTCTTTGCCGTGGTTGTGGTGGGCCTCTTGCTCATCCAGCTTTCCTCCAACATCGTCCAGGGGCCATGGCAGGCGCTCATCCCGGACAAGGTGCCCGACAGCCAGCGCGGCCAAGCCTCCGGGCTCAAGGCCATGCTCGACATCCTGGCCTTTGTTGCAGGGCGGATGGTCGCGGGGCAGCTGGTGGGGCGCTTCGCGGAATGGGGGCAGGCGGCCGTGTATGCCGCGGTGGCTGTGCCATGCGTTGTGTACATCATTGCGCTTGCTGTCACTGCCTTCTCCGCGCGTGAGGGCCCCGAGGCGGCGGAAGGCGCGCCCCCGCGAACGGTCGGCGAGGCCTTGCGCGCAACGTTCTCGGTGGATTTCCGCGCGCACCCCGCCTTCGGCTGGTGGTTTGCCAACCGCACACTGTTCTGGGCCGGGTTCCTCGCGCTCAACACCTTCCTGCTCTTCTATCTGATTGATGTCGTGGGCATGAGCGAAGGCGGCGCGCAGAAGTTCATCGGCACTCTCTCGACCATCCTGGGGGTTTCGCTTGTGCTCGTTTCGCTGCCCTCCGGCTGGCTTTCGGATCGCGTCGGGCGTAAGCCGCTGGTGGTTATCGCCGGGATCTTGGCGGCAATCGGCACAGGCGTTTTGCTCGCGGTGCGCAGTGAGGCGTTGCTCACCGTTGCCGGGCTGATCATCGGCGCGGCGGTCGGCACATTCCTGGCCGCCAACTGGGCCCTGGTGACTGACATCGTGCCGCGCGAGGAGGCGGCGCGCTACTTGGGCGTGGCCAACATCGCCACCGCCGGCGGTTCGGCGATCGCCCGCTTCCTGGGCGGCGCGCTGATCGATTCGCTCAATCGTGCGACGGGTACGCTGAGCGTCGGCTATCTGACCGTTTTCGGGCTGGCGCTGGCTTTCTTCGTCCTCAGCGCGATCGTCATCCTGCCCCTGCCAACGCCGGGAACCAAGAGCCAGTCGCTTTAGCCACAGAGACCACGGAGACCACAGAGAACCCAGGGAAATGACACTAACCTCTGGGTGCCCTCTGTGGTTTCGGTGGTGAAAGGTTTGGGAAGAATGCAGGCAGTCGAGATTGACACGAACAATCGCCGCCAGGTGGACGCGTTTCTCGATCTGCCCTTCCGCCTCTATCGCGACGTGTCGCAATGGGTTCCGCCCTTGCGCCACGAAGCGCGGCTGATGCTTAACCGCAAGCGGCATCCGTTCTTCCGCCATTCGCAAGCGGTCTTTCTGCTGGCGGAGGAGCGTGCCGGGCAGGCCGTCGGGCGGCTGGCGGTGCTCGACAACCGCAATTACAACGAGTTCAACAAAGAGCGCACGGCTCACTTCTTCCTCTTTGAATGTGTGGAGGATCGCGAGGCCGCTCAAGGTCTGTTCGACGCCGGGTTCGCCTGGGCCCGCGCTCGCGGGCTGAACAAGATCCATGGTCCAAAGGGGATGACCCCGTTTGACGGTCTGGGGATGCTGGTGCGCGGATTCGAGCACCGCCCGGCCTTCGGCATCCCGTACAACCTGCCGTACTACCCGGCGATGCTCGAAGCGGCCGGGTTTCGCGTCGTGGGCGGCATCGTCTCGGGCTATCTAAGTGGGTCGTACCATCTGCCGGAGCGCGTGCACCAGGTGGCCGAGGCAGTGCAGCGCCGGCGTGGATTGCGTGTGGTGCGCTACCGCTCGCGGCGGGACTTGCGAGCGCTCGCGCCCAAGCTGCAAGAGCTCTACAACTCCGCGCTGGGCGGGACGGCCGGCGGCGTGCCGCTCAATGACGAAGAAGTGAAGGCGCTGGCCGATCAGCTCCTGTGGTTCGCCGACCCGCGCCTCATCAAGATCGTGATGAAGGACGAGCAGCCGGTGGGATTTCTCTTCGCCTACCCGGACGTGTCGGCAGCTGTGCAGCGGACGCGCGGCCGGCTGTGGCCGCTGGGCTGGCTGGACCTACTGCTCGAACTGCGCCGGACGAAGTGGATCAACATCAACGGCGCGGGCATCATCGAGAAGTACCGCGGCTTAGGTGGGACGGCGCTGCTCTTCTCAGAGATGGAGAAGGGCGCACACGAGGGCGGATATGCGCACGCCGACCTGGTGCAGGTTGGAGTTGAGAACGACAAGATGCAGCGTGAACTCGCCGACCTGGGCATCGACTTCTACAAGCTGCACCGCATGTACGAGCGCGAGTTGTAGCACTTCTCACCGCGGAGAACACAGCCTGCCTTAGGCCGCTGGCCGGGGAGAACACGGAGAGCTTCTGGGTCTCCTTGGCTTTCGCTGTGGGGCAGTTGCATGGTGCTCCGCCGCCCAGCCTGGAGGCAGGATGGCTGGCGGCTGAAAGCGAGTGCTCATCGCTGCAGCTCAATCCAGACCCCGCGCTCGGAATTGAATTGGCCCACCCTGTGCGTCACCCTAGGCGGGGAGCCTGTGACGCGATAACATACCCATTGGGCTAAGCGGTACGAATTCGATCGCATCCCCCCGACGGCACGTCCGTTTCGCGCAACTGGTTTTAATAGGGAGGTTCCGATGGTGCTGGGCAAGACGTTGCAGGACGCGATCAACGAACAGGTCAAGAACGAGCTTTACTCTGGCTACATGTACCTGGCCATGGCGGCCTACTGCGAGGCGAGCAACTTCCCGGGTGCGGCCAAGTGGATGCGCATGCAGGCCGGGGAGGAACAAGAACACGCGATGAAGCTCTACGACTACGTGTTCGACCGTGGCGGGCGCGTGACGCTGCAGGCCATTGCCCAGCCCCCGGCCGAGTTCAAGGGGCTGCTCGACATCTTCGAGCAGGCGTACGCCCACGAACAGAAGGTGACAAGCATGATCAACAACCTGTATGCCGCGGCCGCCAAAGAGAACGACTACGCGACGATGTCGATGCTCAAGTGGTTCATCGACGAGCAGGTGGAGGAAGAGAGGAATGCCTCCCAGGTCGTCGAGATGCTCAAGCGGACCGGGAATCACATCCCGGCGGTGATGATGCTCGACGGGCGCCTGGGCGCACGGGCTGAGTAGCTCTGCCGCCACGAAGAACAGAGAATGACACCGGCGACCCGATGAGGGTCGCCGGCCTTATTGTGGACGCCATCGTTGTAGGTCCGGCCTCTTGGCCGCGCTCAGACCGGCTCCCGCCACGCAGAACTAGGGGAAGTTGCGCAGAACCAGTGGCAGGTACACCCTGAACCACTCAAGCATCCCGTACCAGAAGCCGAGCCCTGTGCCGTAGTTTGTGCTGGCGGCCTCGCCGATTGCTGTTTGGCCGACGGTTACGTTGGCCGCATAGCTGGCCGAGGCCATGCCACCGCCGCCTCCCGAGGTCAGTGGCGTGAACCAGTCGAGGCGGTAACTGGCCGAGGACATCGCGAATGCGGTGCGTCCAATGAGGAGAATCGCGAGGACGATGCAAAGGCACAACACGCGTCTCTTCATGACAGCCCCCTAGTAGCTCGGGTGATGGCCAACCCGAAGGCTAAGGCCGAGGATGTAAATGGAGTCGTAATCCTCTCCGAAGTCCATCGTGACTTCGACAAAGAGCACCATCGATGAGAACAGGTTGTAGTGCGAGAGCGGAGCGAGCGTTATCTGGGCGTAGGTTACTGATCCGTAGTCGGTATAGTCCCAAGCGATATTGCCAACGCCGCCTCCGGGATAGGAACCATCGAGGAGCGCCGAGTATGTGATGAAGCTGCGGGGATTGGTCGTTCGGTAGAAGATGCTCAGACTTTCGACATCCACTTGCTGACCGTACAGTGTGGTGGGAAGCGGGATCCCGATCAAGACCGTCGAGACCCCTCCGATCCCGTTGGGTGTGACCCGCACCCCGCCGTTGCTTTGAGGGAAGAGCGTGGCGTTCGTTGTCCCGTCTTCGAGGACCGCTGTCAATCCTGGGATTGATATGGTCGTGTCGGGCTTGACCTGGAGCTTGCCCTCGTTGGTGATGGTTATCTCGTCCTCGCCGCCGCCGGCGCCAAAGCCCTTGAGCAATGCCCCCGTCCCCAGATTCTCGATCACCACCGAGGCATCGTTGCCAACGGCCTTGCTCCAAATGCCAATCCCGCTGGCGTCGGTGTTCTCGGCCCACAACGCGCTGTTGCCGCCGCCGGAGGTGCTGCTCTTCACGGTCAGTGCGTGCCCCGTGTCGTTGTTGGCAATCGTGGCTCCGGGTCGCAGGCTCATTGCGTATGGGACCGGATAAATGACCTGCACAGGGGTCATCTCCGGGTCGGCTCCAACCTGGATGCCGAGGGTCAGGAAGCGGCCGTCGAAGATGGAAGTGGAGCACCCCGTCAGATACGCGTTGAAGAGGCCCTTCTCGGTGTGGACCGCGGTCGGGGGAACGGTGCAGATGACGCCTGTCCCGTCACGGACGTAGAAAGTCACCGTGTAGTCCGCGTCGGGGACCGGGTGGCCGCCGGCGTCGGTCAACCGACCTTGGATCGGGATGGTAGCCTCGACCCGTATCGGCGCCGCAAGCGGCCGGATGACCGGTGCTGCCCCGGGCTGGGCAATGCCGGGCGAGATCGCGAGCGCCAGTGCAATCAAGGCTGCGATCGCCAACCCACGAGTGAGCAATCTGGTTGGTTTCATTCTCCCCTCCTGTGAATGGCAAACCACGTTGAGATGAATCTTAGATGGAAGAGGCGGGTCGGTTGAGTGCAACGCGCCAGAGGTCGCTAACGACAACCGGTTGCAGAACCTGGAGGGAGGGGCAGGGGCGCGTTACGGAGAACGCTGGCCGACGACGCGCGGCGCCGGCCGTGCTTCTACGTTATCACACCGATTCGCTGGAGGTCAAGCGAATGCAACCTGATCGTAGGGCAGCCCGCATTCAGCGCTCGCTTCGAGCCTTTGGCAGAAGGGCGGCGCGGTGTGACCGCATCGGTCCGCCGTCCGCCCTCATGCCTGTCGCATGCCCAATGCCTCCACCGCTCGGGGGCCGGGCGCGCGAGGTGGGGCGGCTGCGCGGTCCCGCGAAGTGAGGTGCGTTTCGCGTGCGATGGAGGAGGCACGAGGCCGGGGCATACCGCGCGCGCAGGAATACCGCCCGCGAGCGTGAACAGCGTAGCGCCTTATCCTGTGCCGGATGAATGAAATCCCAAAGAGGTCTATGAGGGCCCAGGCCACCCTGACAGGCGCGCCATCAGCCACCACCAGGCTTGCGCCTTGAGCTTGCAGAACAAGCGTGCCTGGTCAGGTGAGGAGGTGTGGGCACAATCGCCGGGCAGGCTGGCGCAATCGGCGGGGTGGGCGCTGCACCACGCGCTGCACCACTGACACGTCCCCTCGCTGTTGTTGTAATACGGCCCGCTGCCGTCCGGCGCATAGGTTTCGATGTCGGCGAAATCGAAAAGGACCTTGCCGTGGGCGATCGAGTAGTCGCGAATCATCTGATTGTTCGTGTGCAGTGTGCTGGGCGGGGTGGTGCCGTCGGTGTGTCCGGTGAAGTAGATGAAACGCATGCCGGAGTAGTCCTGTTCGAGCTGGTGGAGGGTGTCGAGGTAGAGCTGGATCTGAGTCGTGCTGTAGGAGGATGCCTGGCCGCACCATGTCCAGGTTGAGAGATCGAACCAGCCGGTGTCCGCAACCGAGCGCGTGTGCGTCACGCCGTCGGCGTACTCCCAATACAGGTCGGGCGTGATGTACGTATTACCAGGGTAGTTGTTTCCGTCGTAGAAACTGAGCGCGCCTGCGGAGGCCGGGTTGACCACGACGCCGCTGGCCGTGATCTGAACATTGTAGGCGGCATTCTGCGTCTCCAGCCACTGCAGCCCGGAAAGAACCTGCGAGCCGTGCGAGGTGTGGGCGTAGTCGATGACGAAGGCCTTGGCCGCCGTAATCCACTCGGGTGGAATGAGGGAGAGGTCGGTGGTTGTATGGTCGACGACGATCGCCTGCGACGGGGCGTTGTGGAAGACCACCGGGAAGTACATTATTGTTCCGGTGCCGGCAGGCTCCACAGCCCGCGAGGGCGGCGCAGGAAGCGCAGTCGCGGGGTTCTCCCAGGCAGCTGCCGACTGCCCGCCAGCCAGGAGGAGCGTCAGCAGAGCAAGCGAAAGGAGGAGGCGAGAGCGGCGAGCTGCCATGGCTGGCCTCATTGACAAGCAGCGGTGACTCGCCGGCTAGGCTTGGCCCCGCGACTAGCGGATCACGAGTGGCAGGAAGCCCGCCGGGATAACGACGAAGGTATCCGTTTGCAGCGCGGAACTATTGCCCACGCGGTTGACCGAGCGGATGTCGACCGTGTGCGGGCCGAGCGCGAGCGGCGCCGTGGCAAAGAGATAGTCCTCGGATGTTTCATCCCACGCTCCGTCGGCGGGGAGGGCGGACACCCAGGAGCCCGCATCGACGCGGTATTGGACGGCGGAAATGAAGTTGATGGTCACATCGGATCGCGTCGGCGAGTCATAGGCCACGTCCTGGGACGAGCCTGTATAGCGCGCGGAATTAGGGGCTATCGTCTCAGCCGGCCGGGTCGAAATGCTCACGGTGGGCGTGGTGTCCACGGGGTCTGGAATCGCATCACTATCGAGGTCGCGCCCGCCCACCTGATGGCGGGAGGGCGTGTCAATCACGTTCGCGTTGTTGCGCATGATGCAGTTGACACTGACACACGTCGGACAGTCAGTGGAGGACGTGACGCAGCGCGCCTCGCAATTCGAGTTGGCGATGCCCAGGTAGCCGTATGAGCCGCCGCACGAGCAGCACGAATAGCCGGGCTGGCAGTACTCGTCGCCTGCTCCGAACAGGTGGCCGGTCTCGTGTGCCAGGACGCTGTCCATGCGGGAGATCCCCCAGCCGTCGTTGTCGTAGGTCATGACGGTGAAGGGGCCGTAGTAGTACGCATAGCCGAAGTAGCCATCGGTGAACTTGCCGTCGCTGTCCGCTAGGCTGTCGACGACAAATACGGCGATCGCCCAGTCGGTGCCATTGCTGGCGCGTATGGCATTCAGATAGTTGCGAACCTGCGTCCAGTAGCTGGTGCCAGGGTAGCCGATGGCCGCGAGCGTCTGGGCCATCCACAAGCCCTGGTCGGAGGAACTGCGCGTGATCGGTTCGTAGCCTGTCGGTACCTTGAGGTGCGTGTCGTAGAAGAAGGTCAGGTTGCCTTGCGGCATTCCGGTCGCGGCCCACCACGAAAGCCCGGCCGCTATCTCGCTCACCACAGTGGCATCACGCGTCCCCCAGTTCTCGGTCTGCGCGTCAATCGTGCCGTCGCTCTCGGGAAGGATGATCCCGACCGCCACCTTGCCCGCCATGAATTCGCTCGTCTGGTTGTAGCACGGCGCTGGCGAGGCCGAGGCGATCGCGCCCTGGGGCGCATCACTCGCGGGGGCCTCGCGTGCATCGCCGACCAGGGGTTCGCCGGGAGGCGTCTCCCAGTCAGCCGCCGCACTCGGGGGCGGGCTCGTCAGCATGAGGTTCCATGCTGCGGCGGCGAGCTGCGCCTCAAAGGGAAGGTCGGCCAGAGCGCCTGCAGGAACCTCGCCGCGGTAGGCCTCGGCGAAGAAAGGAACGTCCCTCATGACCACTTGGGGGGGCACGTAGGCAATGAGCGCCGCCGGTGGAAAGACGTGAACGGCGCATCCGCCGAGCGCCTCAATTGCATTCACTGCCTCGCGCGTCTCGGCGGCGGTAGTTGCATCGAGCACAATCAGCGCATCGGCTTCGCAGGCTGGCACGAGAGGGGCAGGTGGGTCGGGTTCCTCGCACGCGCGGGTCGGCCGGGCTGCGGGCGAACCGCCCGCCCCGATCGCAAGAAGTGCAAGCACCGTGGCAATCGCAATCGTGCGGCGGGCGTTGCGGCTTGGGGTGAGATGGAAGGACGCCATGGACATCCTTGCTGGGCTCGACGTCGGCGGTCGGTCTGCAGAGCCAACTCGGGGCGGCTCTCACCCGCCTGCGGCGTGGCGCGGGTGTCTGGCCTTGCTCCCCCGATATGGTGACACAAGAGTAGGTCAAGTTCGGCTCCGCCACTCTTGCGTCTGATGAGCAGAATCGGGACAGTCCGCGGTGGTCGCCCGTCCCAGTGAGTGCTTCTGGCGACCATCCGCAACTCCCGAGCGCCCGGCGCCCAATTGGAGTGTCGGTGTCCCATTACTCATGCGACCTCTGCAACATCTCGCTCAGCCAGCACCGTGTCTGGGCTGGATGTCCCTATGGGCAAGGCCTAGCACCGGACGGAGAGGTGCCGGGCAACCCGTTGGGATTCGGCCATCGAGGGATGTTGGCAAGTCGCGCAGCACCTGCGGCAGGGGAACCCAAAGCGGCGGCCAGGGGCCGTATGCAGACTCCATACAAGATCTACTGGGCGGGGCCGATTTCCGGTTGCCGGGTAGCTGCCGGACGGTGTGAGGCCATCGCTCCCCGATCGCGAACCGCGCCGAACCTTCGGCTCGTGTCCATGCACGCGCTGAGCAAGCCTGTGCTATCCTCAAGGCGCTTCACCACTCCAGCTATCCAGTCGAGATGACAGATGCGTACGTCGACCCCCACTGGGTCAGGGAAACCAGACGAGGTCCGCTTGCATGTTCTCCCCCTCGGGCCGCATGCTTTGCGCCTCTCCTGGGCGACGGACCCCCACGTCGGCGGTTCGCCGGGCCGGCCGTGGGTGGGCGAAGTGCTGCCGGGGCTGGCGGACGCAGCGGGCCTCGAAAGCGAATTGTCGGCCCGGGCAACAGGCCGGGGTGCGCAGATGAGGGGCCCCGGGGGCGCGCCTCTTTTGACCATCCATGAGTTGCGCGAGACGGCGCGCGGCACGACCCGCCTCGTCATCACCAGCGAGCCCGGGGAGAAGTTCTACGGCTGGGGGGAGCGGTTCGACCGCTTTGCCCGATGGCAGGGCGTGGTCCACCTGAGCGCGCGCGAATCACCGGCCTTCACCCAGCAGCGTCGGTCTTATTCAGCCATTCCGTTCGTCGTGAGCAGCCGCGGCTACGCGCTGCTCTTGCTCAACGGCCACGCCAGCACCTGGCGCATGCGGCCCGAGCGAGGCCGCCTGGAGGTGACTGCCGACGGCCCAGGGGCCGATTGCGTCGTGATCGCCGGCCCGACCTTCAAAGAAATTCTCACCACCTACACCGCGCTCACCGGCCGCCCGCCGCTGCCTCCGCGCTGGGCGCTCGGGCTGTGGGTCACCGAATTCCCCCAAGAGGACGAGCGCGCCGTGCTCGACCATGTCGAAGCGCACCGTGCGCACCGCATCCCGCTGGATGCGGTGATCCTCGACTACCATTGGGAGGAGCGCTTCCACAACTTCCGCTGGCGCACGTCGCTCTTCCCCTCCCCGGCGCAGATGATCGGTCAGTTGCGGGCGATGGGCGTGCGCCTGGGGTTGATCTTCACGCCTTTCCTCAATACCCGCCACGGCCGCCTCAAGAAACGGGTCTTCAATCTGTATATCCACAGCGTGCCGCGCGAGCGTTTGATGGACGACGAGCGGGATCTTCCCGGTTGGGCGGAGGCGCGTGCCCAGGGTTTCCTCGCCCACGACCGGACAGCGTGGTGGTTCGGGGCGGGCGGCATGCTCGACTTCACCAACCCGGCGGCGGCCGACTGGTGGAACGCACGCTTGCGCCCGCTCTACGATCAGAGCGTGGCCTTCTTCAAGAACGATGATGGGGAATACTTGCCGCACGACGCGCGCTCCCACTTAGGATTGAGTGGGAGCGAGTTGCACAACCTGTACGGGTTTTTCTACGGCCGGGCCGTTTTCGAGGGCATGCGCACGCTCGATGATCGGCGCCCCCTCATCTATTCGCGCTCGGCCTGGGCCGGCTCCCAATGCTACCCAGGGCTCTTCCTGGGTGATCAGACCCCGACCTTCCACCACATGCGTGCCACGCTGCGCGCCGGTCTCAACATGAGCCTGGCAGGCTTCACATGGTGGGGTGCCGACATCTTCGGCCTCTCGGGCCGGACAACCCCCGAAACCCACATGCGTTATGCGCAGTGGGCGATGCTCAATCCGTTGGCACGTTACTTCTGGCGCCCGGCCGCCCTCGACGACACACGCCTGCCCTGGTCGCACGGCGCGCAGGCCGAAGAGAACTTCAGACGCCTGGCGGACCTTCGCTACCGCTTGATGCCATACTTGTACGGGCTGGCTTGGGAGGCGAGCCAGACGGGCGTGCCGATGATCCGGCCGATGATGCTGGAGTTCCCCGCCGAGACTTCGCTGCGCGAGGTCGACGACCAGTACATGCTCGGCGGTGCCTTGCTGGCGGCGCCAGTTTTGGAATCCGGAGCGCGATCCCGTCTCGTGCGCTTTCCGCCGGGCGCGTGGCACGACTTCTGGTCGGGAGAAACTCACCACGGGTCCGGCGTCATCATGTGCCAGGCCCCGCTCGACCGGCTGCCACTCTTCGTGCGCGGTGGTTCCGTGCTGCCGATGGGTCCGGTGCTCGCGAGCATACCCGATGCGCACGTGTTCGAGGACCTCTCACTCCACGCCTGGCCGCCCTTCGCCGGTGTGACATCGGTATACGACGACGACGGTCGAACGCGGGCCTATGAACGCGGCGAATTCAGCCGGACGCTCATTGAGTGTTCGCAGGAGGGCGACCGGCTGCGGCTGCACGTCCACCCGACTCGCGGGGAGTTTGCCGGCCGGCCGCGGCGATTCAAGATAGAAGCGGCCCTGCACCGGGCGCGTGCCCCGTGTGAGGCGAGAATCGATGGGGCGACCACCCGAGAGTGGGAATTCGACCCCGCGAGCGCGGAACTCCGCCTGCGTTGGGAATGCAACCCGACCCAAGGGAGTGAACTGCTGATTGGCTGGGGAGGTTGAGGCCGTTCGGCCTGCTGCAGTATGGCCGGTTGCGCGAGCGCCCCTCGCCCTCAGCCGATGTGAGAGCGGAGGATCCCGATGCCCAAGCGTGTGTTGGTCCTGGTCGCCCACCCGGACGACGCGGAGTTCTTTGCTGGCGGGACGATCGCCCGATTCGTCGCGGAGGGCGCACAGGTGCGCTACGTCATCACCTCCGACGGCCGGCGCGGCTCTTTCACGCAAGCGAGCGAGGCATTGGCCCGCATGCGTCAGGAGGAAGCGCAGCGCGCGGCACAGGTGATCGGCGCGCAGCCGCCGCTCATGCTCGGATATCCGGACCTGGAACTGGATCGACTGGCGCCGGGCGTATTGCGTGAACGGTTCATCCGTGCGATTCGTGAATTCCGGCCGGACGCGCTCATCGCCGAAGACCCGTTCGCCTTGGGCGAACCCCATCCCGATCACCGCGCGGTCGCGACCGCGGCGGTCGAGGCGGTCTCCTTTGCCATGCTTCCGCTGATGCATCCCGAGCACGCCGAGGCGGGCCTCGAGCCGCACTTTGTGACCGAGAAGTACTACTATGCCGAGAGCGGGGGGGCCCCCGACAGGATCATTGACATCACTTCCACGATCGAGCGCAAGCTGGCTGCGCTGGCGGAACACAAGACTCAGATGGAATTCCTGGTGGAGGATGTGCGGCGTCAGGCAGAGCTGGCCGGGCTGGACCTGAGCGCCCTATTGGGCGAGGCGGCCGGCGATCCGATGCTCGCGGTGGGTTGGGCCATGCGTTCGCAGGCGGCCGAGATCGGCCAAAGGGAGGGCTTCACCTACGGCGAGGCCTTCCGCTACGCGCGCTTCCATCCATTTGTGGAGGGGCTTCTCAATTCCGCCTCGTAGGCATCAGGCACGCCTGCGAGGGGTTGGGCGACTCGCGGCGTTCGAGGCTATACTCTGCGGCACGATTTCGCGACTACACATCGATCCGCTACCGGCTGAGAGGAGGATGGCATGGGCAAGCGCTCCGGCTATCGCTGGTTTGTGGTTGCGGTGTTCTTCCTTTTCATGCTGCTGCATCAGACCGACCGCCTGATGATCGGCTCGATGCAGGTGCCGATCATGGGCGAATTCAAGATCTCGGATTCGCAGTGGGGTCTGGTGAACACCGGGGCGCTGGTAGTCAGCACGCTGCTCTACCCGGTGTGGGGCTACCTTTACGACCGTTACGCCCGCGCCAAACTGCTGGCTTTGGCCTCCCTCATCTGGGGCGCCACCACCTGGTTGAGCTCGATCGTGCGTTCGTTCCCGGCCTTCGTGGGCACGCGCGCCTCGACCGGCATTGACGACTCGTCCTACCCCGGGCTGTACTCGCTCGTGGCCGACTACTTCGGCCCCGGCCTGCGCGGGCGCGTCTATGGCCTCTTGCAGCTCGCTCAACCACTGGGTTATCTGGGCGGCATGGTGCTGGCGCTGATGGTCGCGCCGATGATCGGAGGTTGGCGTTCGGTCTTCTATATTACCGGTTCGCTCGGGCTGGTGATCGCGGTGCTCATCTTCTTCGGCGTGAAGGAAATGCCCCGGGGCAAAGCCGAACCCGAATTCGCCGGCATGCAGGACTACCAGCAATTCCGCTTCTCCTGGGCAGAAGCCAAGCTCGCCGTGCAGAAGCGGTCGATGTGGTTTGTGTTCGCCCAGGGGTTTGCGGGCGTCTTCCCGTGGAATGTGATCACCTTCTTTATCTTCGGCTACCTGATCCGCGAGCGGGGCTACAACAACGACACGGTCCTGTTCACCATGGCGCCCATGGTCCTGGTCCTGGCCCTTGGCTACTTTGTCGGAGGGGCGCTGGGCGACTGGCTGTTCAAGCGCACGCTCAACGGGCGTATCATCGTCTCCAGCACGGGTGTGCTCTTAGGCGCGATCTTCCTCTTCCTGGCCATCCAGACACCGATCGACAACCGCACTCAGTTCTTGGTGCTGATGCTGCTGACTGCCATCTTCATGCCGCTCTCCTCGCCCAATGTCATCGCGACCATCTTTGATGTGACCACACCCGAGGTGCGGTCCACAACCCAGGCCGTGGAATACTTTGTTGAGAACTCGGGCGCGGCCCTCGCGCCGCTGCTAGCAGGCATCGTGGCCGACGCAACGAATCTCAAGACGGCCATCTTGTGGATCTGCATTTCCGCCTGGCTGTTGTGCTTCGTGATCTACCTGGGCGCGCTGTTCTTCATCCCGAATGACATCCGCGCTCTGCGCGGTGAGATGCAGCGGCGGGCTGACCTGGAGCGCTCCAAGGCACGCGCAGGCTAGGGAAAAAGCATTCACCGCGGCCTGCCTTCGACCGCAGGCCAGGGAGAGCGCAGAGAACGCCCTGAGTGGAGTGCTCCGTCGCTGGAGCATGCCCCGTGGCGCGACTTTCGCGCCCACAGACAAGCCGCGAGACCCACCTGAGCTCTCAGAGTCCTTGGTGATCTCGGCGGTGAGACCAAGCCCTGACCCGAGAGGAGACTGGCCACGGTATGAAGATCGCGATACTTGGCGGGGGAGGCATGCGCACTCCGCTGCTGGTGCAAGCCGTTCTTGTCCGCCAAGCGCGCTTGGGCGTCGACGAGCTCGCCATCATGGATACGGACGCCGAGCGTATGGAGCTGATGCGGCTCATCGCGCACCCTGCGAACGATGCGAACGCGCACGGGCTGCGCCTCACCCACACCACCCGCGCGCGCGAGGCGCTGCAGGATGCGGATTATGTCATCACCACCTTCCGCGTGGGCGGGATCGAATCGCGGGTGGTCGACGAGCGCGTGCCGCTGGCCCACGGCGCGCTGGGCCAGGAAACGACCGGCCCGGGCGGGTTTGCCATGGCAATGCGCACGCTGCCGGTGCTGCTCAACTATGTGCGGTTGATGCGCGAGGTCTGCCCGCGCGCCTGGCTAATCAACTTCGCCAACCCAGCCGGGCTGCTCACTGAAGCTCTGCGCAGCATGGGCGGCTGGGAACGGGCGGTGGGCATTTGCGACGCGCCCAGCGGCATGCAGCGGGCGGCGGCGGCAATGCTCGGCACAACACCCGAGCGAGTGCACATGGACTATTTCGGCCTCAACCACCTCGGGTGGGTGCGCTCGCTGATCCACGAATGGCAGGACATGGTGCCGCAGCTGATCCGCATGCTGCGCGAAGGCACCACGCTGCCCGGCCTGCCCTTCGATTCGAATCTGGTGGCCGAGCTAGGCCTGATCCCGAACGAGTACCTGTACTACTACTATCACGCGCGCGAGGCGGTGGCGAACATCCTGCGCAGCGAAGAGACCCGCGGCGAGTTCCTTGTCCGCATCAACGGGGACCTTCTTGCGGCGTTGCGCACTCACGCCGCACGCGGCGAGACGGCGGAGATGGTGGCGGCCTACAGTGCCTACATGCGCCGACGTGGGCACACCTACATGGCCGGAGAAACCGGGCAGGCCGATTGGCTCGCCCAGGTCGATCCAGCCGTGGCCGAGGAGCTGACCGCCGAAGGCTACGCCGGCGTAGCGCTGGATGTGATGGAAGCCCTACGCGGCGCCGCGCCACACGTGATGGTGCTCAATATCCCGAACGCGGGCGCCATTCGCGGCATGGGCGAGCGTGATGTTGTGGAAATCCCGGCTGTGGTCAGTGCGGACTCCATCCGCCCGCTGGCGGTGGGTGAGATTCCTGCACACTGCCTGGGGTTGATGCTGCAGGTGAAGGCCTACGAACAACTGGCAATCCGAGCGGCGCTCGAGCACTCGTACAACCTGGCGGTGAGCGCGCTGGCCCTGCACCCGCTGGTGGGCGACGTCCGCCTGGCGCGCGTACTCGTGGATGAATACCGGCAGCGCCACGGGGCCCTGTTCCCCGCACTGGAATGATCCTCTCCATTCCGAATGAGGATAACCCTCAGTGAGCCGCACGTTGGATGCCCTCGTGCTCGGCGATTACTGCCTGGATCTAGTCTTCACCGGCTTGCCCAAGCTCCCCGAGCTCGGCGTGGAGGTGGTCGCCAGCGGATTCGACCACCAGCCGGGCGGCGGAGGCTACACCTGCGCGGTCTCGATGGCGCGGCTGGGTCTCAGTGTAGGGTGGGCGGTGGATTTCGGCGACGATCCGATGAGCGCCTTCGTCCACCGGCGTGCGATCGAGGAGGGCTTGGATGCGGCGCTCTTCGTCGATCACGCCCGCCCGCTGCGGCGCATCACCGTGGCCGCCTCCTTCCCCGAGGATCGAGCCTTCCTCGCCTTCTATGATCCCGACCCGCGCGTGCCTGCCGCCGTGCGTGCGCTCGCCACCACCTCGCCGCGCCTGGTATTCGTCCCGGGCATCTACCATGGGTCGCTGCTCCTCCCCGCCCGAGCCCTTACGCGCCTGCGCGGGGTCACATTGGCCATGGACGGCAACTCGACGGAGGACACCCATCTGGGTGTGGCCTCCGTCCGCCGGGCAATCGGCATGGCGGATATCTTCCTGCCCAACGTGCTCGAAGCACGCCGCCTTACCGGCGAGACCGACCTGGCACGGGCGATGGCACGCCTCCTGGAATTGTGTCCGCTGGTCGTGATCAAGGACGGAGCGCATGGCGCGTATGCCTGCGCGCGTGGCGGCACGATGGTCCACGCCGCGGCGATTGAGGTCGAGCCGCTGGACACGACCGGCTCGGGCGACGCATTCGACGCGGGGTTCCTCGCGGCCTGGTTGGAACGCAAACCGCTCGAGACGTGTCTGGCCTGGGGCAATATTGTCGGCGGGCGCTCGACCCTCGGTCCAGGTGGTACCTCCGTGCGCACCACGCGCCGAGATGTCGAGGTGCAACTGACTTCTCCCCGCTCGGGTTGACCCCAGCCTCTTCCCGGCTCTGCCTGTTCGTGTTGAATGCCCTCCCGAATCGAACGGTGACCATCTTGACAAGGGCACAGCATGCCATACACTTGCCCGCCTGCGAGCGACCTGCGCACAAATGGCCCCGCACGCGCAACCGATATCACGCTGGTCCTTCCGCTGGTGCAGCCGCCACGCCGCGCAGCGCGCCTTCTGGGCGCAGCCGATGCGCTGCATCACAACCTCGGATTCGTCTTGGATGGCGCCTCACGCATGGAATACGAGAGCCAACTGGCCGAAACCAAAGAGGGGTTGGCTGCTCCCGCGGTCGAGAGCATTTGGCGGGAGGGGCAGGTACACTCCCTTCGACCGCTCAGTCGATCTGGCACTGCAGGCCGAACGCGCGCTGCAGGATGGGCAGGCTGTATGGGCGTGTGACCGTCCGCCGAATGCAAAGGACCCGCCCGATGGGGCGGGTCCTGACGTTCAGATCGAACAATGCGGCTATGGGGGGCGCGCCGCAGGGCGGGCTAGGCGAAGGATTTGGCCAGGGCCACAGCGCGGCTGGCATCCGGCGCGTAGCCGTCGGCGCCGATCTCCTTGGCAAAAGCATCTGTCACCGGCGCGCCGCCGATCATGACTTTCACCTTTTGGCGAACGCCCACGTCTTCCAGCGCTTCGATGACCGCCTTCATATTCTTCATGGTCGTGGTCAGCAAGGCCGACATGCCCACCAGGTTGGCGCCGCTCTCACGCACCACGCTGGCGAACTTCTCGGGCGGCACATCCGTGCCCAGGTCGATGATCTCGAACCCGGCGCCTTCGAGCATCATGGCCACCAGGTTCTTGCCGATGTCGTGCAGGTCGCCTTTCACCGTGCCGATGACCACCTTGCCGCGCATGTGCACGCCGCCCTTGGAAAGGTGCGGTTTGAGCAGGGCCAGGCCGGCCTGCATGGCGCGCGCGGCGATGAGCATCTCGGGGACATAGAACTCACCGCGTTCGAAGCGTGCCCCCACCTCGCCCATCGCGGCGATGAGCGCCTCGTTGAGAATCGTTTGCGGATCGAGGCCCGCCTCCAACGCTTCGCGAACCTTGGTCTCCACCACCGCGCGCTTGCCGAGGATTACGTTCTCTGAGATTTCTGCGAGGAGCGTTGGCATTGGTTTCTCCATGGCGCACCTTCAAGTATCCGGCCTGCAGGTCCGGTAGGTACGGCGATGAGGAGGGTGGAGAGTTCAGGGCGGCACGGCTGAGCGGCGAACGCTCGCCGCTCAGCCGTGCCGCTGTCGATCCGAAAGGATACGCGTTCGCGCCCCGTGGGGACCAGAGGTCGTTCTCACTACCTTACGATCACCCGTGTGCGCCGTCGCTTCGTAGTGTGAAGCTGGTAGCATTCTAGCATCCAGGTTGCGGAGTGTCAATTCGCACACGCCGCGAGGCCGGCATTGGGCTTGAGGCTGTGTCGGCGGGCGGGCAAGATGCATTCGCGCACGGCAGGTGTCGTCTGTGCGTTGACACCCCGTGATGCGTGTGCTAGCATCGAACCGCGCGCAGCAGAAACCGCCGCTCGCGCGTGAAGAGCAGGAGGCCCCGCCTCATGACCCGACCCAATGTGCATGCGGTACATCGTTCGTGGGAGCGCGAGTACCCGATCGTTGAACGGGCCGAAGGCATTTATCTCTTCGACCGCGACGGTAAACGCTACATCGACGGTTCGGGAGGGTCGGCCGTTGTCACGGCGATCGGGCACGCCGTGGACGAGGTGCCGCGGGCAATGTACGCCCAGGCGCAGAAATTCTCTTTCTCGCCCGCCCACGCCTTCACCCATGCGCCAATGCTCGACCTGGCGGACCTGGTGGTGGACCTCGCGCCGGGCGGTTTGAAAGGCAACAGCCGGGTATGGTTCACCTGCACCGGCACGGATGCCACCGATGACGCCGTTCGCTTGGCGCGGCAGTACTGGGTGGAGCGAGGCAAGCCGGGCAGGTATCAGATCATCAGCCGCTGGCAGGCCTTCCACGGCAACTCGATTTCGGGGGCGGGCTACTCGGGGTTGGTGGCGCGGCGCAAGTTGTTTTTGCCCATGTTTGTCGAGTCGCCGCACATTCCGCCCGCCTTCTGCTACCACTGTCCGTTTGAATTGACCTTTCCCTCCTGCAAACTGAAGTGCGCGCGAGCGCTCGAGACGGCCATCCGCCAGCAAGGTGCAGAGAACGTCGCGGCGTTCATTGCCGAGCCAGTGGTGGGCGCGTCGCTGGGTGCGGTGCCGGCGCCCGAGGGGTACTTCGCAACAGTGCGGGAGATCTGCGATCGCTACGAGATCCTGTTCATCGCCGACGAGGTGATGACCGGTTGGGGACGCACGGGCGCGATGTGGGGGATTGAGCACTCGGATGTGTCACCTGACATCCTCACCTCGGCCAAGGGTGTCACCTCCGGCTACACCCCGCTGGCGCTGGTCATCGCGCGCGACGATGTATGGGCGGTGCTGGAGAAGGCCCGCTCGCCCTTCCGCGCCGGTCACACATTCAACGCCAATGCCGTATCTTGCGCGGGCGCGATCGCCGCCATCCGCTACTTGGTGGATCACAACCTGATGCAGAATTCGCGCGAGCGCGGGCTCCAGGCGCAGGCCGGGCTGCGCCGCATCACGGAACATCATCCGATCGTCGGTGATGTACGCGGGCTGGGCCTGATGTTCGGGCTGGAATACGTGCGCAATCGGGAAACGCACGAGCCCTTCCCACCCGAATTGCATGTGAGCGCGCGGATCGACCAGGCCGCCATGCGCCTGGGCCTCGTCACGTACCCGTGCTCCGGGGCGGTGGAGGGCGTGCTGGGTGATATGACTCTTTTTGCCCCGCCGCTCGTCATTGCCGCCGCCGAAATGGACAACCTATTGAGGATTCTCGACCGGGCCATCGACGAGGTGGAGGGCAGCTTGCCCACGGCCTGACCCGGGCGGCGCATCCGCCGCTCTCGATGGCGCGCGCCGCGTCTCAATCGTCGGTACAATGCGGGCTGCCACGTCATGGGAGATCGCGCCCTGACGCGTTTTGCAGACTTATTCCTCTCTGAGAAGGGACCTCCACACCATGCAGACCGTACTTAAGGGGACCACGCGTGAAGCGATCCTCGACACGGAGGGTCAGGCCGTGATCGTCGGCGAGCGCATCAACCCCACCGGACGCAAGAAGCTCGCGGCGGCGCTTCAGGCGGGCGACATGACGCTGGTTCTGGAATCGGCTGCCGCCCAGGTGGCGGCCGGAGCCGAAGTGCTGGATATCAACGTCGGCGTGCCGGGCCTCGATGACGTGGCCATGCTGCCCAGAGTGGTGAGTGTGGTGGCCGAGGCAATGGGTGTGCCGATCTGCATCGACACTCCCAACCCGGCCGCGCTAGCGGCGGCGCTCAAGGTGGTTCCCGGCAAGCCGCTGGTCAACTCGGTCAACGGTGAAGAGGCCTCGTTGCGTTCAGTGCTGCCGCTGGTCAAGGATCGAGGAGCGGCGGTCATTGGCCTGACGATGGACGACAACGGCATTCCCATGGATGCGGAGTCGCGAGTTAAAGTGGCGGGCAAGATACTCGAGCGGGCGGCCAAACTGGGGATCCCGGCCGCGGACGTGATCATCGACCCGTTGGTGCTGACCGTCGGCGCCGACAGCCACGCCGGCATGGTGACGCTGGCCACGATCGAGCGCGTGCGCAAGGAATTCGGGGCGAGCATCAACCTGGGGGCCAGCAACGTTTCCTTCGGGCTTCCCGACCGCCACACGATCAACCAGGCCTTTCTGGCGCTGGCGGTCGGGCGCGGAGCAAACTGCCTGATCACCGATCCGGGCAAACTCGCCGGCATTATTCGCGCCACCGATCTGCTCCTTGGCCGCGACGAGTATGCGGCGCGTTACATCGCCTATTTCCGCGCGCTGCCCAAGGCGACGGTCTAACCTCATGCCGGTTCGCCGGGATTGGACTCTGGCGCTCGATGCTGACCTCGTTCTGCGCGGGCAGGGGGCCGACCCGGCCGTTATCCGCGGGCGCAGCCGGGCGCTCGTCGCCATAGCCGAAGACGCCCTGACCGCCGCGCGACCGCTCATCGCACCGGCCGTCCTATACCGGGTGGTGGAGGTCGAGGGTCTGCGACACGAGCGACTGACACTCGAGGGAGGAGCGCACCTTTCTGGCACCCTCGTGGCTCAGCACCTGGGCAGTGCCCGGCGCGTGGCGGTCGCATTGTGCACGATCGGTCCGGCGCTCGAAGACTACGCGGCGGAGGTCATGCAAGACGATCCGAGCCTGGGCCTGGCCCTGGATGGGTGCGGCTCGGCTGCTGCGGAGGCCCTGGCCAACTGCGCCTGCCGTTACTTCGAGTCGCTGGCGGCCGAAGCGAGTGAACAGGCAACGCTGCCGCTATCTCCCGGGATGATCGGCTGGTCGGTCGAATCCGGCCAGCCGGAACTGCTGGCGCTCGTTGATGCGCAGGAGATCGGTGTTCACGCAGCGACCTCGGGCATGATGCATCCGCGTAAGTCGGTTTCGTTTGTGGTCGGGCTCGGGCCGGAGGTGGCAGCCGGCGGGCGCGCCTGCGACTACTGCAACCTTCGTGAGACGTGCAACTATCAGGACCACTACTCCTGAGGCACCTGGGAGCCTTCCCTCGCATTCCCCGTCGGGCCCCACGCGCGAACCGCCCCGCCCGCGCGAATCGCGCTCGCTCAAATGCTCGGCTCGCAATGCTGGGCGGGAACTGGCTCGGATTCCATCCAGTACATCTGCCTATTGCCGTGGACTGCCGGGCCATCTATAGTGTTGGTGTCGATGAGCGTTCTGAGTACAGGTGCACTTGCCGAACGGACATGACAGTTGAATACGGAGTTTGCGCGGAGGGGGACACCCATTGTCGACGGGGCGAGCTCAGAGGGGGCGCCCCGTTGACCGCTTAAGCGGGCCTGCGCTTGATCATGCATGATGTCGCGGTCGCCACTCCGCGGGCCAAAACATGGCCCCGGCGAGCCTCCTGTGAGACGGCACGGATTCTGCAGCCTCCGACCCACGCCAGAGAGTCTCCGAGAACCTTGGAGGGTGCCGTGTCGTGGGTGGAGATTGCCGGTTGGGCCGTGGCCGTGCTCGTGGGCCTGTGGCTCTTGCGTCACGCGATTCACTTCGTGGCCAGTTCGATTCGCTGCGTAGGCGCCCTGCTTCTCATCGCGCTGGCAGCCGGGCTGTTGGCCGTCATCGGCCGCTATGTCCTGGCGTGGACCGGGCGCGGATAGGCAACCGCAGCAAGGGAACATCGTTAGGATGCGACCGCGTGGCTCCCGCCGGGCGGTCGCTGCATTCTTCGGCGGATGTGAGAATACCCCAGCGAGTTATCGGCCGAGGGCGGGGAGCGGATGGACAAGGAAGACGCCCCCGTCGCCACCGATGACTGGCCTCGCCGCCCGTGTGCGGCATTGTGGAGTATCGCCGGTGACGGTATAGTTGGGGAGGCAGGTGCCGCCCGACAATCTTCACGGCGCTTGGCGGCCGGATCCTCGGAGAGAGGCATGACCCAAAGGACCAGCGTACTCATCACCGGTGCCAACGGCGAAGTGGGTCACGGGTTGATCGCCCATCTGAGCCGCGAGGCGCAGCTAGCCATCGTGGCCACCGACATCCAACCCCTCGACCCGGCGCTGCAAGCCATTCCCCTGACGTTCGTGCAAGGCGATATTCTCGACCCGACGCTGCTCAAACAGCTCTTCGAAGGCCGCGCCTACCAAACGATCTTCCACCTGGCCTCGATCCTCTCCACCAAGGGCGAGCGCAGCCCGGAGCTGGCATTCCGCGTGAACGTCGACGGCACCTTTGCCCTGCTGATGCGCGCCGTGCAACAAGCGCGCGAGCAGCAGCGCACGATGAAATTCCTCTACCCCAGTTCGATCGCGGCCTACGGCCTGCCGGATGCGGACACCAAACGCGCGGCGGGGCAGGTGACGGAGGACGCATGGTGCTTCCCGGCCACGATGTATGGTTGCAACAAGCTGGCGTGCGAGAGGCTGGGCACCTACTTCGCCCGTCACTACCGTCGGCTGGATGAGCCGCGGTCGAGCTACGGCCTCGACTTCCGTTCGGTGCGCTTCCCGGGATTGATCAGTGCGCAGACGGTGCCGACCGGCGGCACAAGCGACTACGGCCCCGAGATGCTACACCATGCAGCCCAGGGACTGGCCTACGATTGTTTCGTCCGCGAGGATGCCTGCCTGCCATTCATGGTCATGCCCGATGCCATCCGCGCGCTGCTCCTGTTGGAGGCCACCCCGCGCGAACGGTTGGGCCGCTTGGTCTACAACGTCTCGAGCTTCTCGCTCTCGGCCGGCGAGATCTATCACCTCACCCTGAAGGCCTTCTCGGCCGCGGAAGTGCGTTTCGTCCCGGATGTCAACCGCCAGGGTATCGTCGACTCCTGGCCCTGTGATGTGGACGATACGGCGGCGCGCCGCGAGTGGGGCTGGTATCCGGAATTTGACCGGAGGCGCGCCTTCGACGACTATCTGATCCCGGCCATTCGCGAGCGCTACCGCGCCAGCGCCGGATAAGCGCAAGTTCGGGCGCGCGCGAATCGCGCCGGCAACTAAACCACACCTGCATTTCCTTGGACCGTTCCGCTGCGGAGCGTGACGCCCCGCAGCCCTAACCGATGCGAGTCCCCTCTGCACGGAGGACATCCTCATGGAAGCCAACGGCGGTCTCCGCATCAATCGCAGGGCCTTCGTTCAATCTCTGGCCATCCTGTTCGTGTTGATGATCTTGGCCGGCATTCTCACGCGCGTCATCCCCTCCGGCCAGTTCGCGCGCACAACGGCCGAGGGCCGGGAGTTGATTGTCCCCGGGTCGTTCGAATACACAGCGCGCCCTGCCTATGCCGTTTGGCGCTGGTTCACCGCGCCGTTCGAGGTGCCCTTCGCGCAAGGCGGGCTGACGGTCATTGTCATCATTGTCTTTATCCTGCTGGTCGGCGGCGCGTTTGCCGTGCTCGATAGCAGCGGGATCATCCGTGCCGCATTGGCCGGTTTGGTGAAGCGCTTCGGCGGGCGCAAGTACCTGCTCTTGATGCTCATCACCCTCTTCTTCATGGTGCTGGGTGCATTCTTTGGCATCTTCGAGGAGGTGGTGCCGCTCGTGCCAGTGATGGTGGCGCTTTCGTACTCGCTCGGCTGGGATGCCCTGGTGGGGCTTGGGATGAGCATTTTGGCAACCAACATGGGATTCTCGGCTGCGGTGGCCAACCCCTTCACGATTGGCGTCGCCCAAAAGCTGGCCGGGCTGCCGCTCTTCTCGGGTGCCGGGCTGCGCCTGGTGATCTTCGCCGTGGTGTACGCCATCCTGGTGGCCTTCCTGGCGGCGTACGCACGGCGCATCGAACGTGAACCGAGTGCTTCGCCACTGCACGGACAGGACGAGGCCGAACGCCGCAAGTATCTACTGCCGCTAGGGGAGACGATTGCCAGCAGCCCGCGCATGGGGAGGGCCATGGCGTGGTTCTTGGGAGCTACGGTGCTGATCCTGGTCGTCCTGGTCGCCAGCCCGATAGTGCCTGCGGTGTCCGACCTCGCGCTGCCGCTGGTGGGTGTTGTCTTTCTCATTGGCGGCGTGGGAGCGGGGTTGCTTTCGGGTGCGGGCGGGCGCAACGTGTTGACCGGGCTGGTCCGCGGTGTGGTGAGCATCTTGCCGGCCGTGCCGCTCATCCTGATGGCCGTATCCGTCAAGCACATCGTCGTGCAGGGCGGCATCATGGATACGATTCTGTTCGCCGCTTCGCGCCCCTTCGCAGCCGCCAGCCCGTTCCTGGCTGCACTGCTCATCTACGGCCTGGCCCTGATCATCGAGTTCTTTGTGGCCTCCGGCTCGGCCAAGGCGTTCCTCATGATGCCCATTCTGCTGCCGCTGGCGGACTTGATCGGGGTCACGCGCCAGGTGACGGTGACCGCTTACTGCTTTGGCGATGGATTCTCGAACCTCGTCTACCCAACCAATCCGGTCTTGCTGATCTGCCTGGGGTTGACAGTGGTCAGCTTCCCGAAGTGGCTGCGCTGGTCGCTGGGGTTGTGGATGTGGATACTCCTGGCTACCATCGGTTTCCTCGGGCTGGCGGTGGCGATCGGCTATGGCCCCTTCTAGCAGTGGTCTGAAGATACGCAGCTCATCAACCCGTTGCAGGGTGATCGATGATGGGTGAACGGCCGCTTCCCTATGGTGGGGCGACATTCCATGTTGCGGATGCTCTCGACGCAATCCGGCGGCAATGGCCGGTTGCGAGGCTTGAGAGCCATGCTGTTGGCGCGGGCAAGGACTTGACCAGCGACGTGCTGTGGGCCGAACCGCAGCAACCTGAACAATGGCTTGTGCTCACCAGCGGGTTGCACGGCATCGAAGGCGGCCTTGGGGCGGTGATGCTCGACCTCTTCATGCGGGAATTTGCGCCGCGACTCGACCCGCGCACGACGGGCATTGTGCTGGTGCATCCGGTCAACCCATGGGGCATGCGTTTTGGGCGCCGGACGAACGCGAGAGGGGTCGACCTCAACCGCAACTTCGTCTGGGACTCGACTGGCAGCACACCCTCCGACCGGTTGTATGACCGGCACTCCAACCCCGAGTACGAGGGACTTGGCCTTCTCAACCCGAGGCAGCCGGTACACAGCCTCGGGCGCAGCACACTCGAATTCGGCGCGGGGCTGGTTATGGGGCTGATGCGAATAGGGCCGCGGCGGCTGAGCCGCGCGACGCTGCTCGGCCAGTATGCCGACCCGCAGGGTGTGTACTTCGGCGGCCACCAGCGTCAGGAGGAGACGAAGCGGCTGGCTGAACTATTCGAGCGGGCGCTCGCGCGCTCAAACCGCGTTGTCTTGCTCGATATGCACAGCGGCTACGGACCGCGTTTTCAGATGAGTGTAGTGGCCTCACCGCTTGCGGCCGAGCCCGCGGCGGAGACCGCGCGGCGGATACGATACCCGCGCGTGGTCAAAGCCACGGGCGAGGAGTTCTACGCCATCAGCGGGGATATGATCGACTACATCTACAAGCTGCGCGAAGCGCACTATCCGGATCGGCACCTGTTCGCGGCTGCATTCGAGTTTGGCACATTCGGTGAGTCCTTCAGTGCTCTGCTGCGAAGCCTGCGAATCACCATCTTGGAGAATCAGGCTTACCTCAATGGAGCCTCCGATCCAGCCGGGCGCTGGATCGAGCGCGAGTGGCGCGAGTTGTACTATCCGAGCGAGGCACGCTGGTGGGGAAGCGCGCGCGCCGACGCGCGACATGCGTTCGAGGGCATCCTGCGGGCGGAGGGGATGTTAGCGTAAGCACGGAGGCGATGCAGGCGGCCACGATGCTCCGGTGACCCCGCATGGGGTTGCCCTTCTTTTTGCGGTGCAAGGTCGTCCTTGAGCATTCTCCCATGGGGGAGGCTGCTCAGCACGCGACACCGCGGCACGAGGGAAGCTGTCGCCTCAAGGGCGTGG
>CAYGXJ010000051.1:0-57077 GCA_964353865.1 uncultured Anaerolineales bacterium
TGCGCGGAAAGGACTTGCCATGAGGATTCGCGCCGTTGTGCTCGCCGCGGGCCTGGGCACCCGCATGAAGTCGGAGCGCCCCAAGATGCTGCATCTATTGGGCGGGCGTCCGCTCGTCCACTTTGCGCTGGAGGCGGCGCATGAAGCCACCGGTGCGCTGCCCATCCTGGTGATCGGCCATGGTGCAGAGGCGCTGCAGGCCGAAGTGGGCGAGAAGGCCGAATGCATCATGCAGCCGGATCTCTTGGGAACGGCCGATGCTGTGCGCCGTGCCGAGCCGCTGCTGCGCGGCACGGTCGACTTCGTTCTGGTGACCTACGGCGACATGCCGCTGCTCCAGGTCGCCACGCTGCGCCGGCTGATCGAGGGTATGCAAGCCCATGGCGGACCGCTGGGCATGCTCACCGGACGGGACCAGAACGCGCGCGGCTTTGGACGTATCGTCCGCGATGAGGCAGGTGCCGTGCAGGCGGTTGTGGAAGAGAGCCACGCCGACTCCCATCAGCGAGGACTATCCGAAATCAACCCCGGGGTCTACGTCGTGCGCGAGTCCTGGCTATGGCAGTCTCTCGCGCAGGTTCGGCCTTCACCCAAAGGCGAGCTCTATCTGACCGACCTTGTGGAAATGGCCGCGGCGCAACCCGGCGGTGTACTGGCCGCAGCCATCGAAGACCCGAGCGAGTGGATCGGGGTCAACACGCGCGTGCACCTGGCCGAGGCCGAGGCCGCGCTGCGTGCGCGCATCAATCGGCGTTGGATGGAAGCCGGCGTGACGATGATCGATCCGGCCACCACCTACGTCCAGGCCGGGGTGGAGATCGGCGCCGACACGGTGCTGCTGCCAAATACGCGCCTGGAGGGCACCACGCGCCTGGGGCGGGGCTGCCAGATCGGCCCCGACACCACGCTGCGCAATGCGACTCTGGGCGACCGATGCCGGGTGGAGGTAGCCTTCGTGGAGGGGGCCCAGCTGGCGGATGAGGTGAACGTGGGTCCATTTGCTCACCTGCGCAAGGGAGCGGTGCTCGAGCGCGGTGTTCACATGGGCAACTTCGGCGAGGTCAAGGACTCCACCCTCGGGCCAGGGACGAAGATGGGCCACTTCAGCTACATCGGCGATGCGCACATCGGGGCCGAGGTCAATATCGGCGCCGGAACGATTACCTGCAACTTCGATGGGCAGAAGAAGAATGCGACCGAGATCGGGGATGGGGCATTCATCGGCAGCGATACGATGCTGGTCGCTCCGGTGAAGATCGGGCGCGGTGCACGCACCGGCGCGGGCAGCGTCGTGACGCGGGATGTACCCGACCATACCCTGGCCGTGGGCATGCCGGCGCGTGCCATCCGCCGGCTTACGCCCGCGAAAGAATAGCCGGCACCGACGGACGAGAGATGCCCACCTACCCCTGGACGACTGCGCTCTTGCTATACGCCTTCAACCTGCTGCTGGCTGCCGGCCGGGCGGCGATGGTCAATGCCCGGCGGACGCTGCTCGAGCAATGGCGCGATGCGGGGCGGCGCGGGGCCGGACTGGCGCTGCGCCTGGCGAATGAGTCGACCCGCCTGATCGCCGCCTCGCGCGGTGCCCAAATGGTGTGCCGCGTGGCGGTTTGCCTTACGGCGGCGCAAGTCTTCTCGGGCTTGTGGGCAGTCGTCCTGCCCGGCCGCGACCTGACGGGCTGGGGTTGGCTGGTTGCGGTGCTGCTCCTGGCGGCGCTGATCGCGCTGGGCGAGGTGGTGGCGGAGGCGCTGGCACTGCGCGCGCCGGAGGCCGTCAGCCTGGCGCTGGCCCCGCTGATCGGCCTGACCGAGATCATCTTCTGGCCGTTCACCTGGAGCCTGCTGCGCGTCGGCGGCGGGCGCATTGGCCCGCGCGGCGTGCCGGCGGTCGTGACCGAGGAGGAGATCAAGACCCTGGTAGATGCGGGCGAGGAGGGCGGGGCGATCGAGGAAGAGGAGAAGGAGATGATCTACTCCATCTTCAAGCTCGGCGACACGCTGGTGCGCGAGGTCATGGTCCCGCGCATCGATATCCAGGCCGTCGAGGTGAAGATGCCGCTGCCGGCAGCGGTCGATATTGCCATTCGACACGGGCATTCCCGACTGCCGATCTATGAGAACAGTGTGGACAACGTGATCGGTCTGGTCCACGTCAAGGACTTGCTGCGTGCAACGCGCGAAGGGCGCCCGGTGGCGCTGCGCGACATCCTGCGCCCGGTGCACTTTGTGCCGGAGGCCAAGAAGGCCGACGAACTCCTGGCGGAGCTCCAGTCGCAGCGCATTCACATGGCTGTGGTGGTGGATGAATACGGCGGCACCGCGGGGGTGGTCACCATCGAAGACCTGCTGGAGGAAATCGTTGGAGAGATACGCGACGAGTACGATGGGGCCGAGGAAGCAGCCATCGTTCGCACTGGAGAAGACGAGTATATACTCGACGCCGGGCTTAACGTGAATGAGGTCAACGAGGAACTGGACGTCCACCTGACGGATGAGTTCGGTGATACGCTGGGCGGTCTGCTCTATGCTCAGTTGGGCAAAGTCCCCGAGCGCGGTGAGTCGGTGTGGGTAGAAGGCTTCCGCTGGATTGTCGAGCAAGTGGCGGGGCGCCGCATCCGCCGCGTGCGCGCCGTGCGCCTGCCCCAGGCTCCGGTGCCCGAGTCGGAGGTGTGAGGTGAAGCCTGAGATACGCGAACAACTGACCCGGCGGGCGGCCGAGGCGCGCGCCCATGCCTATGCCCCGTATTCTGGCTATGCCGTCGGCGCGGCGCTCTTGGCCGAGTCGGGGGCGGTCTTTGGTGGGGCGAATGTCGAGAACGCGGCTTACCCGACCGGCCTGTGTGCGGAACGGGTAGCGCTATTCGCCGCCGTCGCAGCTGGCGAGCGGCGCTTCTCGGCGCTGGTGGTGCTGACCCGCGACGGCGGGACACCCTGTGGTTCGTGCCGCCAGGCGCTGGCGGAGTTCGGCCTCGAAACCAAAGTGGCCATCGTCGATGAGAGCGGCCATGTGAGCCTCGAGACCACCGTGGGCGGGCTGCTGCCGCATGCCTTCGGCGCCTCGAATCTGCGCGGCCGGTAGCCGCGCCCACGTTCACCCGTGAGCCCTCGCGAACACGTCGTCCGCACTGAGGCCATCGTCCTACGCCGCCGCAGTTGGGGCGAGGCCGACCGCATCCTCACGCTTTTCTCACCGCAGCGCGGGAAGTTCCGCGCCAAGGCGGTTGGCATCCGCAAACCGCGCTCGCGGAAGGCCGGCCACCTGGAGCTTTTCATGCGCAGCATGCTGCTCGTGGCGCACGGGCGCGAGCTGGATATCATCACCCAGGCCGAGACGGTGGCTGCGTACCGCCCGCTGCGCGACGACCTGTTGCGGTCCGCGGCGGCCTCCTACGTGGTTGAAATGCTCGACCGGTTTTCGCCGGATGAAGCGGGCGGCCCAGCCGCCTATGCCTTGTTATGTGAGACGCTGGCGAGACTGTGCGTGGTGCCCGCGCCGGATGTGGTGCTGCGCTACTACGATCTGCGGCTCCTGGAGATCATGGGCTATCGCCCGCAGCTGCACACGTGCGTGGTGGGCAAGGAAACCATCGTGGCGGAGGACCAGCACTTCAACCCCGGCCTGGGCGGGGTGGTGTGCCCGCGCTGCGCGAAGTTGACCCCCGAATGCCTGCCACTTTCATTGCCTGCGCTCAAGGTAATGCGCCACGTGCAGCGTGAGGCGCTGGCCGCGGTTGTCGACCTCACCATCCGCCCGGGGGTGTTGATCGAAGTAGAGATGCTGCTCCGCCAGTACACGCAATTCCACCTCGAACAGCCCATTCGCTCGGCCGATTTCCTGCACGAGGTTGCACAGCACCATCCTGCATCTCGCGCCTGATAGTGATCGGCTCCGTCTCAACGTTCGACATGGGGCTTAGCCCCCCCCCTCTTCTTTCATACCCTGCGATGGCAGCCCCTCCATCATTCCGAACACCCCACCTGTCATTGCGAGGAGCGAAGCGACAAAGCAATCCTGGAGATGCTTGCGCCGGCAGAGGAGCGCCTCGACCGTTGAGCCTCCCGGATTGCTGCGCCCCGGGGATCGGGGCTCGCAATGACAGGAGTATCTCCACCGGGGGCATGCCTTGGCGCGCCCCTAACACGTCTCCCGTGCGCGGAAATTCGTGCGCATGCCGGGCGCACGCGGCCAACCGTAGGGCGTGCTATGCCCTCTCCCAAAGTGGCTCTGCCTTGAGCTCCGCAGAGTGAACCGGCGGTCGAACGCTTGTTATAATCGCTGCGTGCGCCGCTTCTCACCCTCCGCGCGCGCAAAGGATAACCACACTCGAGCATGACCGCCCCAACTCTCCAGGAAGTGATCCTCGCGCTGCAAGCGTATTGGGCCAAGCAAGGTTGCTTGCTCTGGCAGCCGGTCAACACCGAGGTCGGGGCAGGCACGATGAACCCGGCCACCTTCCTGCGCGTGCTCGGCCCCGAGCCATGGCGAGTCGGTTACATGGAGCCCTCGGTGCGGCCGGCCGACGGCCGCTACGGCGAAAACCCGAACCGCCTAGGGCTGTTCTTCCAGTACCAGGTCATCCTCAAACCGGATCCGGGGAACCCGCTGGAACTCTACTTGCAGAGTCTGGAAGCGCTCGGCGTCTCGCTACGCGATAACGACGTGCGCTTTGTTGAGGACAACTGGGCGGCCCCGGCGCTGGGTGCATGGGGGCTGGGTTGGGAGGTCTGGCTGAACGGCCAGGAGATCACTCAGTACACCTACTTCCAGCAGGCGGGGGGCATCGAGCTCAAGGTGCCCTCGGTCGAAATCACCTACGGCATCGAGCGCATTCTCATGGCGCTGCAGCGCAGCACGCACTTCAAGGAGATTCGCTGGACGGGCGAGCTCACCTACGGCGAGATGTTCCTGCAGAGCGAAGTTGAATACAGCCGCTACAACTTCGAGGTGGCGGACGTCGAGCGCCTGCGCGAGGTGTACACCCACTACGACGGCGAAGCGCGCGCTGCACTCGCCACCGGCCTGGTGCTGCCGGCGCACAGCTACCTGCTCAAGTGCTCACACACGTTCAACGTCCTGGATGCGCGCGGCGCGGTCGGCGTCACCGAGCGCGCACAGTTCTTCGGACGCATGCGCGAACTGGCCGCGCAGGTGGCCCAGGCCTATCTGGCCCAGCGCGAACAGGCCGGCTTTCCGCTCGTCGGCAAGTTCCCCGCGGCGCGTTCCACGCCAAAGTCCCCCGTGGAATTGAGAGCCGCGCCCAAGAAGGCTGCACCATTCGTGCTTGAAGTCGGTGTGGAGGAATTGCCGTCGGATGACCTCGAGACGGCGCTGCATTGGATGCGCGAATCCTTCGAGCGCGAGGTGCTGGTGGCCAACGATCTCGCTCACGGTGCGGTGCGGATAGCCGCAACTCCACGCCGCCTCGTCGTGCGAGTGGAGGATCTCGCCCCGTCGAGCACGGAAAGCGAAAAGGTGGAACGCGGCCCGCACGAGGCGGCCGCCTTCGATGCCCACGGCCAGCCCACGCCGGCGTTGCTGGGATGGGCGCGCAAGATGGGCGTGCCGAACGAGGTGCTCAACCGCGGTCTGCTGAGCGAGGTGGGAGGGAAGAGATACGTCACGTTCACGCGGCGCGTGGGCGGACGCTCGACCGCCGAGGTCTTGATCGAGGCGTTGCCCCGTTGGCTGGAAAGAATTCGATTCGACAAGCCCATGCGCTGGGCCGAGAACGTACCTGCCTTCTCGCGGCCCATGCGCTGGCTGCTGGCGCTCTTTGGCGAGCGGGTGATCCCGTTCGAGTATGCCGGACTCTCCGCCGGGCGCACGACGCGCGGCCTGCGCTGGGAGAGCCCGGCCGAATTCGAGGTGCGCGACGCGGCGGACTACGAGAAGAAGCTTGCTGGACAGGGGATCGTCCTCGATCCGGACGAGCGGCGCAGGATGATCCGCGAGCAGATCGATCGCCTGGCGTCTGAGATCGGAGGCCGGGTGGGCGAGGATGCGGGCTTGCTGCGCGAGGTGGCCAACCTGGTCGAGCAGCCATTGGCCCTGCGCGGGGAGTTCGACGTAGCCTTCCTTGCGCTCCCGCCGGAGGTGCTGGTATCGGTGATGAAACGCCACCAGCGCTACTTCCCGGTGGAGCCTGCTCTGCGGCCCCTGGCGGAGCGCGAGGGGCCGCTCATGGCTTACTTCATCGCCGTGCGCAATGGCGACGCGCATGGGTTGGACCAGGTACGCGAGGGGAACGAACATGTGTTGCGGGCGCGCTTCGCCGACGCGGATTTCTTCGTCCGCGAAGACCGTAAGCACAGACTCGAGGCCTTCCGCCCGCGCCTGGCGACGCTCGCCTTCCAGAGCAGGCTGGGTTCGATGCTCGAAAAGAGCGAGCGCATCCGCCTGCTGACCCAGCGCCTCGCGCCACTCGTTGGGCTGGAGTCCGGCGAGGTGGAGACGGCCCTGCGCGCGGCTTTCTTATGCAAGGCCGACTTGGCCACCCAAATGGTGATCGAGATGACCTCGCTGCAGGGGGTCATGGGTCGCACTTACGCGCTCGACTCGGGAGAAAGCCCGCAGGTGGCGCAAGCTATATTCGAACACTACCTGCCGCGCGGCGCGGAGGATGCGCTGCCTGCGTCACGCGCCGGGCTGGTGATCGGCCTGGCCGACCGCCTGGATTCTCTAGCGGGGCTGTTCGCTGTGGGCCTTGCGCCGACCGGCGCGCGCGATCCTTTCGCGCTGCGCCGCACGGCACTGGGCATCCTCCAAGTCCTGCTCGGCAGGAACCTGGCGCTCGATCTGCGCGCAGCGGTGGACCTTGCGGCCGAGGCGCAACCGGTGAGGGTAACCCCCGAAGTGAAGAGCCAGGTGCTCGAGTTCTTGGCCGGACGCTTGCGCGGGGTGCTGGCAGACCAGGGCTATCGCTACGACATCGTGGAAGCCGTGCTGGGCGAGCTTGCCTACAATCCAGCACTTGCGCGACAGGCCGCCGACGAGCTGGCCGCCTGGATTGCGCGACCGGAATGGCCGCAGGTGCTCGATGCTTACGCCCGCTGCGTGCGGATCACACGTGAAGTGAAAGACACCTTCGCGGTGGACCCGGGCCGCTTTGCGCACCCGGCGGAAAGCGCGTTGTGGCAGGCGCTGCAACCCCTTGAGCAGCAGGTGGCGGCGTGGCGGGAAGAAGGCGAACTCGGCGCGCATCGTTTCCTCTCGGCCTTCGTTCCGATCATCCCGACCGTGTCCTCCTTCTTTGAGGACGTGCTCGTCATGGCCGAAGACCGCATGCTGCGCGAGAACCGGTTGGGCCTCCTGCAGCGCATCGCGCGCTTGCCGCAAGGTCTGATCGACCTCTCCAAACTTGAGGGCTTCTAACTTCGCGCGGCGCGAGGGGCCTGGGATGGCTGTGCTATACTGTCTGCGACCCCTTCCTACGAGCGAAGAACATGCCCGGACGTCGCGAGGTATACGAGCAGGCACTGCGCCAGGGCAACAGCGCGGCATGGGACCAGAAGTGGGAACATGCAATTGCGGCCTACCGCCGCGCGCTTGAGGAGTTCCCCGGCGATGCGACTGCGCTCGAGCACCTTGGGCTGGCCTATGTGCAAAACGGCCAGCTCGATTTAGCTCTGACCGCCTACCAGCAGGCGGCCACGGCCGATCCCAGCAATCCTATTCCGCAAGAGAAGATGTCCGAAATCCTCGAGCGCAAGGGGCGCGCTCCCGAGGCGATACGCGGCTACATGGCGGCGGCCGAGTTGTATCTCGGTCGGCACGAGGGCGAAAAGGCCATGGACGACTGGCTGGCGGCGGCCCGCCTCGCGCCGGAAAACTTGCTGGCGCGCTCGCGACTGGCATTGTCCTTCGAACGCACCGGCCGCACACTGCATGCCCTGACGGAATACCTGGCGCTGGCGGCCATCCTGCAGAAGAACAACCAGCGCGACAAAGCACTGCAAGCCGTTGATCAGGCGATCCGTCTGCAGCCGGCCAACCAGCAAGTGGCGCGGGCGCGCGCCGCCTTGCAGGCCGGAGAGGCGCTGGCTGTGCCTCCGCCCCTGCGCCTTCGCGGCACGGCGCCGCTGGTGCCTCCCAAACCGGCCCCGGCCCTGGCCCCGATTGGCGAATCCGGGCCCAAGCCCGAAGAAGAACCTCCGGCGAACGCCTTCGAGGACGCCCAGCTTCAGGCCTTGGCAATCCTGGCAAATCTGACCTTTGAGTCGACGCGCGAACCGGCCGCGGCACGCCGCGCCGGGCTGGAAGAGTTCGACCGCGATGCGACCACCGATGAGAGCGGGTCGCACGACGAGGTGCTGGTGCAACTGGCCAAGGCGATCGACGCCTTTGCCCGGGGCAGCCAGCAGGAGGCCTGCGGCGCGCTGGAGCGGTCGATTCGCGCCGGGTGCGATTACCCGGCGGCCCATTTCATGCTCGGCGCGCTGCGTCTGGCGTTGGGCGAACCCGCACGGGCCGTGCCCGCCCTGGAGCGCGCAGTCGACAGCCCCGAACTGGGCATGGGCGCGCACTACGGTTTGGGCTTCGCGCTGGGCCGGCTCAACCAGTCCTTCAAGGCCGTGGGCCATTACCTGGCCGCGCTGCGTATGGCCGATTTGCGCACTGTTGCCGCCGAGCAACGCGATGCGCTGCAGCGCCAGTATGAAACCTTCTTCGAGGTGGATGAGAAGAGCCAGGATGCGGCCAAGTGGCAGGAGACCTGCCAGCGCATCGAGTCCTTGATGAGCGGCGTCGACTGGGAAAGCCGGCTGCGCTTGGCGCGCGCGCAGCTCGACTCGCAATCCGATGGGCAAGGCGTGGTGCCGCTGGCCGCCATGCTCTCGCTCGGCCGGCCGCAGGAGCTGATCGAGGCGATGGCTCACGTGGAGACGGCGCTGCGCCGCGGGCTGATGCGGACCGCCATGGAAGAGGCCATGTTCGCCCTCGACCATGGACCCTCCTACCTGCCGCTCCATCAGCGCATCGCCGAAATCCAGTTGCGCGAGGGAATGCAGGAGGCCGCCCTGCAGAAGTTCACCACCATCGCCCGCACCTACGTGGCGCGCGGCGAGAAGCCTCAGGCCGGGCGGGTGCTCGAGCGCATCCTGCAGCTCAACCCGATGGACATTGAGGCGCGCCTCGAGCTGATCAAACTTCTCACGGCCCAGGGCGACCTGCGCGGCGCGCTGAGCCAATCGCTCGACCTCGGCGAAACTTATTCCCAGTTGGCGGAACAGGAAAAGGCCCGCCTGTGCTACGAGAATGCCTTGCAGCTGGCTCGTGCAAATCGAGTGGATGCCTCCTGGCAGATTCAACTGCTCTACCGCCTGGGAGATCTGCACCTGCAACGGCTGGATTGGCGATCGGCTCTGCTGTCATTCTCGCAGCTGCATGAGCTCGATCCTTCCGACGAACGCGCCTCGACCCAGGTGGTGGAACTCTTACTCCGCTTGCGGCGAACGAACGAGGCGCAGTCCATGCTCGATTCGATCGTGGCCGAGTGGAACAGCCAGGGCCAGCCCGACCAGGTGCTCACCTGGCTCGAGGAGATGGTGCGCCTGCGCGCCGAAACGCCCATGCTGCGTCAAAAACTGGCCGAGATCTACTTGCAGCGCGGGCGGGTGACCGAAGCCGTGGCTCAAATGGACGCCCTGGGCGAGATCCACCTGGATGCCGGACACACCAAGGAGGCTATCGCCGTCGTGCGGGCGATCGTGGGCCTCAACCCGGCGGGGGTTGAAGAGTATCGTGCCCTTCTCAAGAAACTCGAGGGCGCCGGTGGCGGCTAATCGCGGTTGCGGGACTTCGCCCCCCCCGCAACTCGCGCGAGCTGCTGCCTGCCAGGACTCATGAGCGGGCTTTCGGGAAACATCCTCTTCCTGGTGCAGCGGCTGGATTGGTACAGCCTGATCGACATCGGACTGGTGACCCTGCTTTTCTTTGCCATCCTTTCCCAGTTTCGCGGCACCCAGGCGGCAGTCGTCCTGCGCGGCATTGCGATTCTGATCGTGATCGTGGCCGTGCTTTCCGGCATGACCCGCTTGCCAGCCTTCTCCTGGCTGCTGCGCACGGCCCTGCCGGCGCTGCTCATCGCGCTGCCGGTGGTCTTCGCGCCGGAAATCCGGCGCACGCTCGAACGGGTGGGGCGCGCCGGATGGCTGCGCCGGCAACGCGCAGCCGGCGGGCTGCCGCAGCGGGTTCGCGCGGTCGTGACGGCCGCTCAGCGTCTGGCGGAGCGCCGCCATGGGGCGCTGATTGTGCTCGAGCGAGATGCGCGCCTGGAAGATTTCGTCGCAACGGGCGTGCGCCTGCAGGCGGACCTGAGCGCTGAGCTTCTCTTGCAGATCTTCTATCCCAGTACGCCCTTGCACGATGGGGCGGTGATCATCCGCGACGACGTGGTGATGGCGGCCGGGTGTGTCGTGCCGCTATCCTCGGTGGGCAGCCTTTCACCCTCGCCCGAACGCACGATGGGCCTGCGCCATCGCGCCGCGCTCGGCATCAGTGAAGTCAGTGATTCGGTGGCGATTGTCATATCGGAGGAAACCGGAATCATCTCGATCGCCCATAACGGGCGCATGATCCGCCGCCTGGACGCAGCGCGTCTGGCCAATCTGCTCTCGGCCTTCATTCGCACTCCGAGCGTGCCCTCGCCGGTGGAGTGGTTGCGCGAACGACTGGGCCTGCCGGCGCGCAGTCCGTCGCCCACCGCCGAGGCGGCGCTGCCGCCGAGCGAAGGCGAAGGGCACGGGGTCGGTTGATGCGAGTCTTGCGCTGGTTCGCAGGCAACATTGGATCGCTGGTACTGGCCAGCGTCCTGGCGGTCACCGTGTGGGCGGTGGCCGCCACCAGTGACGACCCGGATGAGGTGCGGACATTGTCGGATTCATTCCCGGTGGAGGTGGCGCACCTGGACGAGAACCTGGTGGTGCGAGGCGCCGCCGGCCAGTCGGCCACCCTCACCCTGCGCGCTCCCCAATCGCTGTGGGCGCAGATCTCCGCCGAACGCCTGCATGTCGTGGCAGATCTGACGGGCCTCGGCGCGGGCGAACATCGCGTGCCGTTGCACCTGGAGACCGATCTGCACCCGGTGCGACTGGAAGAGATCGCCCCGACGACCATCGAGGTGGTGCTCGAGCCGCCCGCTAGCCAGACCCTCGCTGTTCAAGTGCGCCTGACAGGGACGCCGGCCGCCGGGTTTGCCGCCAGTGCGCCGCGCTGGACGCCGCAGCAGGCCACGGTGGCCGGCAGTGCGAGCGAAGTGGCGCGCGTCACGGCAATTGTGGCCGACCTGAACGTCGACGGCCTGCGCGCCGGCATGGACCGCGAGGTGGCTCTGACGGCCAAGGATGCCTCCGGCAAGACCATCGACACCGTGAGCCTGACCCCGGCGACCGCCGAGGTCACCCTGGCTGTCGAACAGCAAGGGGGTTATCGCGATGTTGTGGTGAAGGCCGTCATCCGCGGCCAGGTCAGGAACGGTTACCGGCTGACAGGCATCTCGGTCTTCCCGCCGCTGGTCACACTCTTCTCTGCGGACCCGGCGGCCGTGGCGCGTCTGCCGGGATACGTGGAGACCGAGCCTCTGGATATCTCCGGCGCGCAGGCGGATATCTCCGGCTCGCTCAAACTCACACTGCCGACGGAGGTCACGGCCGTCGGCGAACCGGTCATCTTCGTCCAGGTGGGCGTGGCCGCCATCGAAGACAGCGTGACGGTCACCCGCGACGTGCGCTCACAAGGGCTGGCCCCCGGCCTGAGCGCGCACCTCTCGCCCGCCACGGTGGATGTCATCCTCTCCGGGCCGGTGCCGCTGCTCAAAGCCTTGCGCGCCTCCGACGTGGAAGTCTATGTGGACCTTTCGGACCTGACGCCCGGCAGCTACCAACTCCAGGTTTCATACCGTGTCTTGCTGGAGGGCGTCCAGGTGGAAGCCTTGTTGCCGGCCCAGATCGCGGTGACCATCACCGCCGGCGCCTCTCCTGGATCGTAGCCTCACAACCTCTTGCCCATGGCGATACGCAAACCCGTCGTGGCCCTGGTGGGCCGTCCGAACGTCGGCAAGTCCACGCTCTTCAACCGGATGATTGGCGAGCGCCGTGCCGTGGTCGACGAGGTGCCGGGCACCACGCGCGACCGCCTGGTTGCGGAAGGCGAATGGAGCGGGCGGGTGTTCGACGTGGTGGACACGGGCGGCATCGACCCGAGCCACATGGGCGCGCCGGGTGCTACGCCGCTCTCCGTCGGCTCGGCGGATTTCATTCCGCAGATTCGCGCGCAAGCTGAAATGGCCATTCGCGATGCGGAGGTGGTGCTATTCGTCACCGACGGGCAAAGTGGAGTGAGCGCGGCGGATCTTGAGATCGCCGACATCCTGCGCCGCCATCAGCACAAAGAGGGCGATAGGCTGCAGCCACCGGTGATCCTGGTGGTCAACAAGTGCGAGAGCGCCATCGTCCGCCAGAACGTGTTTGCCTTCTACGAACTGGGGATGGGCGAGCCGCAGGCCGTCTCAGGCCTGCACGGCACGGGTGTGGGCGACCTGCTGGACGAGCTGGTGGAGGCGCTGCCGGCCGTTGCCGAATCGGCGCCGGATGCACGTATTCGGTTGGCCATCTTGGGCAAACCCAACGTGGGCAAGAGCAGCCTGCTCAACCGGCTGCTGGGCGAGGAACGCGTGATCGTCAGCCCCATCCCGGGTACGACTCGCGACGCCATCGACACCCAGCTCGAGTTTGGCGGCGTGCCGCTCACGCTGATCGATACCGCGGGGATCCGCCGGCGTGGGAAGATCGAACGCGGAGTCGAGCAATACAGCGTGTTGCGCACGCTCAAGGCCGTCGAATCGGCGGATGTCGCGCTGCTGATGTTGGACGCGACTCAGGGCGTCACGGCTCAGGATGCGCACATCGCCGGCTACATTCTCGAAGCTCGGCGCAGCACGGTGCTGCTGGTCAACAAGTGGGATGTGGTGGAGAAAGACTCGCAGACCATGGAGATCTACACGGCGCAGGTGCGGCAGGCGCTGAATTTCATGGACTATGTTCCGGTGCTCTTCATTTCGGCGCTCACCGGGCAGCGGGTGGACCAGGTGCTGCCGCTCGCACTGCACGTGCAAGAGGAGCGCTTGGTGCGTATCCAGACCGCCGAACTCAACCGCATCGTACGGGAGGCCCTGGAGCATCACGCCCCCCCGGCGCACGCCGGACGCAAGCTCAAGTTCTTCTTTGCCTCGCAAGTGCGCGCCGACCCGCCGACTTTCCTATTCCACGTCAACGAGCCGGCCCTCGTGCATTTCAGTTACCGGCGCTATATCGAAAACCAGTTGCGCGAGCGGTATGGTTTTCTCGGAACCCCGATCCAACTTTCCTTCCGCGCCCGGCGCTGAAGCCGGAGTCTTGCCGCACACCATTTGAAGCCTTATAATCGCTGGGCACTCAGGTCGATCCGCGGCCTGTGCAGGAATGAGATTGGACACGACGCCCGCGACGCCTTCCTCACCGACCCAGCCTGCGGCTCGGCCCTCCGTGCGTGCCATCGCCTGGGAATTTGTGCAGACGGTCTTGCTCACGCTGGCCATCTTCGCCATCGTCAACCTGACCACCGCGCGCGTGCGCGTTATCGGGCCGAGCATGCAGCCCACCTTTCGCGGCGACGGCTCGGAGCTGATCATCGTCAACCGCCTGTCGTACGTGTGGGACACGCCCAAGCGCGGCGACGTGGTCGTGCTGCGCATGCCGGCCTCGGGCCGCGAGGATTTGATCAAGCGCGTGGTGGGCTTGCCGGGAGAGAAGGTGCAAATCGTGGGCGGCCATGTGTGGGTCAATGGCGAACTGCTGGAGGAATCGTACGCGGTCGGGCTCACCTCCTCCGACCAATCCTGGGACCTCGGAGCGGACCAGTTGTTTGTGCTCGGCGACAACCGGGCCTTCTCGCGCGACTCGCATTCCTTCGGCCCGATCTCGCTCGATGAATTGGTCGGCCAAGCCTGGCTGATCTATTGGCCGCCCACCGAGTGGGGGTTGATCGATCAGCGCACGGCGGCGGCGAGCGCGGGAACGACAACGCCCTAGGCGGGTTTCCTTGACCGAATTGCGACGTCTGCTCGAACCCGCCTACACATTCCTGACCCGCGTGCCGACTGGCACGGCGCTGGCGGCGAAGGCTCGCGCGAGCGACCTCGATCAACTGGCACGGTCCGCGGCCATGGATCATCCGCTGCCCATTGCGCGCGAGGTACCGCAACTGATCGACCCCACGATCCTCAAGCCGGAGGCCGGCCCGGCCAATATCGAGAGGCTGTGTCAGGATGCGCGTCAGGCCGCCTTCGCCAGTGTGTGCGTCAATTCGAGCCACGTGGAACGGGCTGCCAAGAACCTGGTGGGCAGCGGGTTGAAGGTGTGCGCGGTGGTTGGATTTCCATTGGGTGCCGCCGCCTCGCTGGCCAAGGCACTCGAGACGGCTGCGGCCATCGAGGATGGGGCACTCGACATCGACATGGTGCTGGCTATCAGTTTGCTGCGCGCCGCGGACTACGAGGCCGTCGCGGGCGACATCGCTGCGGTGGCGGCGGTAACCCACGCCGGCGGCGCGCTGTTGAAAGTGATCTTCGAGAACGCGCTGCTCACACCGGCGCAGCAAGCCGCTGCCTGCCTGCTGTCGATAGCGGCGGGCGCGGAGTTCGTCAAGACCTCCAGCGGGTTCGGCCCGAGCGGCGCCGCGGAGGCCGACGGCCGGCGGCATTCGCTCGCGGGCGGATCTGGAACGCATGGTGCGCGCCGGTGCCAACCGCATCGGCACCTCCAGCGGAGTGGGGATCATGCAAGAGTACGCACGGGGGCCGGAATAAGATGAACGCGCCGACGGAAGAACCGGCAGAGACGTGCGTGGAGTGCCAGGTGGGCATGTTGCGGCCGCGCAGCGTGCCGTACTATGCCCATCTGGATGGGCTGCTGATCACCGTGCCAGATTTCCCGGCCTGGGTGTGCGACGTGTGCAGCCACTGTGAGTACGATGAGGCCGCCCTGGACGACCTGCGCGCCATTCTGGGGCCGAACGCCTCGCTGCCCGAAGACAGCTCGCGCCGGCGGCGCATGCCCCCTGGCGATTCTCCTTCCTGGGCGATCGAACTCAACCCGCGCGGACGCACCTGAGCCAGCCGCCGGCTGCGCTGACCCATGCGCCTCGGCAGTGCTGCGAACCTCACGGCCCGGCGGCGCCGTACGCCTGAGGCTCTCGGCCGACACGCACCCATGTCCAATCCGGTCCTCGACGTGCAAATTGAAACCCATGCCTACGGCGGCGAGTGTCTGGCGCGCGCAGCGGACGGCCGGCGCGTCTTCGTGCGCGATGCGCTGCCGGGCGAGCGGGTGCGCGTGCGGGTGACCGAAGACAGGCCGAGCTATCTGCGCGCACACACGGTGGAAGTGCTGCGGCCGTGCGAGTGGCGTGTGACCCCGCGCTGCGCTCATTATGGCGAGTGCGGCGGATGCCACCTCCAGCACATGCACTACGCAGCGCAACTGGCTGCCAAGAGCGACGGGCTGCGCGAGCAACTGCGCCGATTGGGCGGGCTCGAGGCACCGCCGCGTGCGGGTATAGACCGGGAGGCTCTGGCCGGGTTGGTGCGCCTCGCGCTGCGGCGCATCGTCTACGTGTCGTGCGATCCTTCGACCCTCGCGCGCGATGCGCGAGCGCTGCAGGCGGCCGGGTACAACCTGGCCGCGCTCATCCCGATCGACCTCTTTCCGCAAACGTACCACATCGAATCAATCAGCCTGTGGCGCACCACGTAGGCCGCGCGACCGACAAGGTGGAGGTTATGCAGCACAGCCGCGAGATGGACTTGATGATCCGCCTGGCACATGAAGCCGGGGAGATCCTGCGTGAGGGGTTTGGCACCGCGATGCACGTGGAGCACAAAGGCCCGGTCGACCTGGTGACCGAATTCGATCGGCGTTCGGAGGCCTGGATCTTGGAGGCCATCCGCCGCGCCTATCCCGAAGATGCTCTGCTCTCGGAGGAGAGCGGTTCGAACGGGCTGCAAGCTGAACGAACCTGGATTGTTGACCCGCTGGACGGTACCACCAATTTCACGCACGGCATTCCGATCTTTGCCGTGACCATGGCGCTCATGGATTCCGCCGGGCTGCGCCTGGGAGTCGTCTACGACCCCTTGCGGCGTGAAACCTATTGGGCGGAACGCGGCGCGGGAGCCTATCTCGATGACCTGCGATTGCGGGTTTCGCAGGTCGACGAATTGGGAGGCAGCCTGCTGGTCACCGGGTTTCCCTATGACATGGCGACCACGCGCTTCAACAATCTCGATCACTACGGCCGTTTCGCGATACGCTGCCAAGGCGTGCGACGCCTGGGTTCGGCGGCGCTCGACCTGGCCTACCTGGCTGCGGGGCGCTTTGAGGGCTATTGGGATCTGCAGCTCAGCCCATGGGACGTGGCCGCAGGTGCGCTTCTGATCGAGGAGGCCGGCGGTCGCGTGACCAACGTTCACGGCGGAACCGACTTCCTGCGAGAGGACCTGACTCTCCTGGCTACCAACGGCCGCGTGCACGCGGCGATGCTCGAGGTGCTTGCGCTAGGTTCCATTCCCCCGGCGCCGAGTGCGCGTGCCCGCGGCTAGCGCCTATCCCGCCAGCCCTGGTCAAGGTGTAGCCAGACCCTATCACCCGAATGAGAGAGCCTCATAATGCTCGACGGTTGGCTCGAGGGCAAGCAGGAAGCGGCGGTCTTCAGGGTAGTAGACCGCCCGCGTGATGTCGTCACCGGCAAAGGCGCGTAGGGCGGCTTCATCTTCCCACAATGAGATGAACATGAAACGCGTCCCGCCGGCCGCCGGCCGGTGAAAAATGAACACACCCCGGTTGCCGGGTGTGGCCCGGCACTCACGCACACCGGTCTGTTGCAGGTAAGCCAGGTACGTACCTTCGTCCTGGGTGCGGGTCGTGCCTCTCCAGATGCGAGCGATCATGTGATTCCTCTCCTGCAGCCAATGCGTTTGTCGTTGCAGGTCGTGTTGGGTCGCGAAGCGGCAAAGCATTCCCCGGCTATCTTGGCTGGCGTGCCCTGCACTCTTGCCCGCGAGTCGCAGTCCACTTGACGATGGAGCCGCGATTGACTCGCAGGGCCGTGCCTTCTCGCTTTCTCGTCGTGGGCGCAACGGCCTCGAGCACGCTCATTACCGCAGCCCGGCTGCCTCGTAGTTGGCTCGGCCCTCGCCTTGCGGGCTGAGCGCCTCCGAAGTGCGTAGCGCCTGGCGTGCGGCATAGCGCAACGGGCGAGCTGCCGCGCGACGTGCGCCTCGCCGGCGCGGCGACCGCGCACAGGCGACGGCCAGCAATCGCTCCTGTTCGGCTTGCCGCAGCAGATCTAGGTAGCGCTCATGCTGCATGAGCTGGGTTGCCTCGCTGAACAACATACCCCACCCTCCTTGACTTGCGCCGCCGCTCCCCGGGCGGCTGTTTGACTTGCCTATCATAACCTGCTAAACTTATTAAGACGGTTACATCCTACATCCAGCGGTGTAACCTGTCAAGCAACATTTGAGGGTTATTCTTGGAGGAGCATGAACCCGAGAATCGAGCCGAAACCTGCCGAAGACCCAGGTTCCCCGGCAGGAGCCCTATGCCTGGATTTTGCCAACACGGCCGAGTGGCATGCCAGCGATCATCCCCAGGAACGATTGACGGGCTACGCCGAACTGCTGGCCTGGGCCAAAAGCGGGGGCGTCCTCGGCGAGAAGGAAGTCCGGGCGCTCTCGCTCGAAGCTGGGCGGCGTCCGCGGGAGGCCGCGCGCGTTCTGCGCCGGGCGGTCGAGTTGCGAGAGGCGATCTATCGGATTTTTAGCAGCCTGGCCCACGACAAGCCTGCACCAGGCGCAGCTCTCGATCTGCTGAATGCTGGGCTTGCTGAGTCTCTCGGGCAGGCCCGCCTGCGGGCCGGCCCGGCCGGCTTCAGCTGGGGATGGGCAGAGAGCCCGGACGCGCTTGAGCGCGTCCTGTGGCCGGTGATGCGATCGGCCGCGGATGTGCTCACCTCGGATCTTGCATCGCGCGTGGGCCAATGCCAGGATGACCGCGGCTGTGGATGGCTGTTCATCGACACCAGCCGCAACCACTCGCGGCGCTGGTGCGCGATGGACGATTGCGGCAACCGCGCCAAGGCGCGCCGTCACTATCAGCGCACCCAGAAGATCCGCGCCGAAGGTGCGGTGGAGCAGTCCGCCAAAACGTAACCCTCATCTCCGCCAGCCTGCCCCCGCCCATTGTGCTCAACCTGTGCCCAAACATGAAGCGGCCCTCCCCGTTGGGGAGGGCCGCAATCGTCTTGTCCACTTGCCCGCTGGGTTACGAGTGCTTTCCGTTCTGCAGCGTGTGCGCCAATTGGCTCAGATCCAAGCGCGAGGTGAGATCCAGGCTGAGCGGGGTGACAGCGACCTGTTGCAGCACGCGCAGCACATACACATCCGAGTCGGGTTCCAGATTCGGATCGAGCTGGGCCCGATACCACAGGCGGCGCGGCTTATCGCTGTCGGGTTCGGCCGGGACGACCGGAATATAGTAGCGCGTGCGCGAGACGCGGCATACCTGCCACGGCGTGGCCGGCGTCGCTGTGGCGGGGACCTCCACCTTGAGCACGTCCAGGTCGGAGGCTTGCAGGCCGTCGAGCAAGCGCTGTGCAAACAGCGCGGCGAAGTGAGCCGCCGCGCCGAAGTCGACATGATCCGCCAGCGACAGATGATCGCGCGGATCGACCTCCAGCGAGATCGCCAGGCTGGGGATGCCCAGCGAGGCGGCCTCCAGTGCCGCGCCGACCGTGCCCGAGATCGTTACCCCGCTGCCGATGTTTTCGCCGTAGTTGATGCCGGCCACGACCAGATCCGGGCGAGTGGGCATAACTTCCCACACGGCATGTTCCACCGCCTGAGCCGGCGTGCCGGCCACGGCGTAGACCTGCCACGCCTGCCCATCGACCTCGACCTGTTCCTCGTGGATCGTGCCGCGCGTGTGGGGCGGCATGCTACGCCCGGCGCCGGACCACTGTTCGACCGGCGCGGCGACGGTGACGAAACCGAGCGACGAGAGGGCCTTGGCCGCCGCCCACAAGCCGGGCGAGCGGATGCCATCGTCATTCGTGAGCAGAATGTTCTTCTTGGATGAACCCATGTTGAACCTTGCGTACCAGAAGTTGGAGCCCTTGCGTGCCGGTTACCTCGACCCACTCGCCGGGGGCGGCGCGCTCGGCCGGGTCGGTCAGTTGGGCCGACCACAGTTCGCCGCCGGCCTGGATCAGGCCGTGCGGTGTGAGCGCGGTGCGCACCTCGCCGCGCTGGCCGACGAGCGTCGCGCGGCCGGTGAGCACCGGCCGCCGGTGAGCGCGCACGGCGGCCGTGACCGCGGCGAAGAAGATTGCCGCGGTCACCAGCGCAGTTCCGACCACGAGCGGCACCGAGACGTGTTGGACGTCCGGAGTGCCGGGTGAATTGAACAGGACCAGCGCACCGGCGATGAACGAACCCAACCCGGCCACGGTGAGCGCGCCATGGGTGGGCGCTTTGATATCCAGCAGGAAAAGGACGAAGGCGGTCACGATGAACACCAGGCCAAACCAGTTGACCGAAAGGATGCCCATGCCGTAAAAGGCGAGGGCCAGGCAAATCACGCCCACGAAGCCCGACACCCAGCCACCCGGGCTGGAGAGTTCGATGAGCACCGCCTGGGCGCCGACCGCCAGCAGCAAGAAGACGATGTTCGGGTTGGTGAGAAGCTGCAAGAGCTGCTCGGTGATGGTGTGGGGCATCTCCTCGACGGCGACGCCCTGAGTTCGAAGGGTCACGCTGCCCGCGGCGGTCGTCACCTGGCGCCCGTCGAGTTGGCGCAACAGGTCGGCGCGGTCGGCGGCCACAATGTCCACCATGCCGGCCTGCAAGGCTTCAGCGGCCGTGACGGCGCGCGCCTCATCGATCGTGCTTTCGATCAGCCGGATAGCCTGGGGAGGACGGCCCTCAGCTAGCGAACGGGCCATGGCCTTGAGGATCTCTTTGGTCTTGGCTTCCAAAGTCTGCTCAAGGTCCTCCCCTTGCGGCCCGACCGGGCTGGCCGCGCCAATGGCGGTCTCGGGAGCCATCGCCGCCAAATGTCCGGCCAAGGTGATGACCGTGCCGGCGCTGCCGGCCATCGCCCCGCGCGGCGCCACGTACACCACCACCGGCAGCGGGCTGGCGCGCAGCGCACGGACGATATCTTCCATGATGCTCACTTGGCCGCCGGGAGTGTTGAGCTGCAACACCACCAACTGGGCGCCGCGCGTCTGGGCCTCGTGCAAGCCGCGCTGGATGTAAACCGACATCGCCGGCGTCACCGCGCCTTCCGCCGTCAGCCAGAGAACGCCGTCGTTTTGGGCCGAAACCGACGGCAGCATCAGAAACGTCAGCCAAGAGGCGAGCAGGAGTGATCGCAGGATGCGCATGTCAAGGCCTCGAATGGAATTATAATCCCCGCCACTGCCCGTTCGCGGGCATCGTTTCAGAGCGGATCAAGGAGTGAGCGGTGAGCGATGCGTCGACAAACTACGATATGCTCGTGATCGGTGCGGGCCCGGCCGGCTATGTGTGCGCGATTCGGGCCGCACAGCTCGGCCTGCGCACGGGGGTGGTCGATCGAGAATGGCTGGGTGGGGTATGCCTGAACGTCGGCTGCATTCCCTCCAAGGCCCTCTTGCGCAATGCGGAGGTCATTCATACCGTGCGTCACCGCGGCAAGGAGTTCGGCTTCGAAGCCCAGGGCCTGACCTTCGACTACGCAGCCGCCGTGAAGCGCTCGCGCCAGGCCTCTGCCCGCCTGGTCAAGGGCGTCGAATTCCTCATGCGCAAGAACAAGATCGACGTCCACCTGGGAACGGCGCGGGTCGCTGGGCCCGGGCAAGTGGAACTGACCTCGGCCGACGGCAAAACATCGCGCCTGGCCGCTCGCAACATTGTCGTCGCGACCGGCGCGCGCCCGGTGATGATTTCCGGCGCGGCGGCCGACGGGCGCCGGGTGCTGACGTACCGCGAGGCCATCCTGCAGGAAAGCCGGCCGAGTTCGGTGGTCATCGTCGGCGCGGGCCCGATCGGCCTCGAGTTCGCGACCATTTGGAACTCGTACGGCAGCCAGGTTACAGTTGTCGAGATGCTGCCTCGCCTGGCACCGCTTGAAGATGAGGAAGTGAGCACGGAGCTGGGCAAGGCGTTCGTCAAACTCGGGATCCAGGTGCGCACCGGCGCGCGGGTGGAGTCCATCCAGAGCGAGGCCGGGCGGGTGAAAGTCAACCTGGCGGCGGGCGACAAACGCGAGACGCTCGAGGCGGAGCAGGTGCTGGTGGCCGTCGGCTTTCGCCCGGCCTCCGAAGATCTGGGGTTGGAGGCACTGGGCATTCAGATGGAGAAGGGGCGGGTGCTGGTCGATGAGCGCATGGCCACCAATGTGGCGGGGGTCTGGGCAATCGGCGACGTCACCGGCAAGTTGATGCTGGCGCACGTGGGCTCGGCGATGGGCATCGTGTGCGCCGAGAACATCGCCGGCCATCCGAGCGTAACCCTCGACTACGAGATGATGCCGCGCGCCATCTACTCGCAGCCACAGGTGGCCGCCTTCGGCCTGACCGAGGCGCAGGCCAAGGCGCGCGGCCTGGAAGTGAAAGTGGGCCGCTTCCCGTTCCAGGCGAACGGCAAGGCCCTGGGGCTGGGCGACTACACCGGCTGGGTCAAGATCATCAGCGAAGCGCGCTATGGCGAAATCCTAGGCGCGCACATGATCGGCCCGGAGGTGACCGAACTGCTGCCCGAGCTGACGCTGGCCCAACGCATGGAGCTCACGGCAGAAGAGATCGCGCGCAACGTCCACGCCCACCCGACGCTGAGCGAAGTATTGATGGAAGCCGCCCATGGTTTGGCGGGCGGCTACATTCACACCTGAGGCCGTGCCACCATGACGAATCGACCGACCAGGCATGTTCGAGCCGCAGGGCTAGCGCGATGAACCCGGATCCGCTCGCGGTGACATGGCTGGGGCGGGTGCCGTATCTCGCGGCGCTGCAAGCTCAACGAGCGCTGGCGGCCCGCCGTGCCGCGGGCGAAGCCCGTGACACGCTGCTGCTGCTCGAGCATCCACCGGTTTTCACCTTCGGCCGCTCGGGGCACGCGGAGAATCTTCTCATCGACCTCCAGGAATGCCAGCGGCGCGGCTTCGAGGTGCATTGGGTGGACCGCGGCGGCGATGTGACCTACCACGGCCCGGGCCAGTTGGTGGGTTACCCGATCCTGGCGCTGGGGGCGCTCGACAGCGCCGGGCGGCTGCCGCAAGCCGATTACGTCGCTTACGTGCGCCAGCTGGAGGCCGCGCTGATCGACACCCTGGCGCGCTTCGGCATTGTCGCGGGCCAGCGGCGGGGCCTGACCGGCGTGTGGGTCCAGCCGGATATGGCTTCGCGCTGCCCATCCTGCCCGCCCACCAAGCGGCTGGCGCCGGCCAAGATTGCCGCCATCGGGGTCAAGGTCAGTGCTGCCGGCGTGAGCCAGCACGGGTTTGCGCTTAACGTCGCGCCGCAGATGGATGACTGGAATCTCATCATCGGCTGCGGACTCCAGGAAACGCCGTCGGTTTCGATGGAAGAGCTCCTGGGCAGCGGCGTCCCGGGCCTCGAGCAGGTGGCCGAGGCGGCGGCCTTGTCGTTCGCCCGTGCATTCGATAAAGAACTCGAGTGGGTGCCGGCGTCGAGGGTGCTCGCCTCGGCCGCTGCCCCGCACCCCGCACCCCAATCGCTCGCCCATTTTTCCCATCAAGGGAGGCCTCATGCTCAAGGTTGACAAGATCGACACGCGGTCGCGGTCCCAGGTACGCCGCTTCATCCAGATCCAGTTCGACCTGTATGCCAACCATCCACAATGGGTGCCGCCGCTCTTCATGGATGCGGAGATGCAGCTCAACCGCGAGAAGCATCCTTACTACGAGCATTCGGATGCGGATTTCTTCATCGCCGTGCGCGACGGACGCGACGTGGGGCGCATTGCTGCGCTCGAGAACCGCCATTTCAACGAGTATCATGGCACGCGGGAGGCGGAGTTCTATCTTTTCGATTGCATCGATGATCTGGAGGTCGCCGGAGCGTTGTTCGAACGCGTTTTCGAGTGGGCGCGCGCACGCGGGCTCAACTTCGTGGTGGGCCCCAAGGGCTTCAGTTCGTTCGACGGGTACGGCCTGCAGGTGGAAGGGTTCGAGCACCGGCAGATGATGACCATGATGAACTACAACTACGCCTACTACCCGCGCCTGGTGGAGGCCTTGGGCTTCACCAAGGAAGTGGACTTCGTCTCGTGTTACCTGAGCGCCGAGGCCTTCCACTTGCCGGAGCGCATTCACCGAATTGCCGAGCGCGTGCAGCGCAAAGGAACGCTCACCGTGCAGCGCTTCAAGAGCAAGAAGGAGCTCATCAGCTGGGCGGGACGCATCGGCCGGGCCTATAACAAGACCTTCGTCAGAAACTGGGAGTACTACCCGCTCACCGAGCGCGAAGTGAAATTTCTGACGGACAACCTGATGGTGGTGGCCGATTACCGGCTGATCAAAATCATCACCCACCAGGACGAGGTGGTCGGGTTCCTGCTGGCCTTCCCCGATGTGTCGGCGGCGCTGCAGCGCGCGCGCGGTCATCTGCTGCCGTTTGGCCTTGTGGACCTGATGCTCGAGATGCGCCGCACGAAATGGGTGTCGCTCAACGGGGCGGGCATCCTGCCCGAATATCAAGGCATTGGCGGCAACGCGCTGCTCTACGCCGAGATGGAGAACACCATCCGCGAGTTCAAATTCCGAGAGGCAGACCTCACCCAGGTGGCAGAGTCGGCCTCGAACATGCGCCACGACCTGGAGAACGTGGGCGGGCGCGCGTACAAGAACCACCGCGTCTACCGGCGCGCGCTCTAGCCTCCAAACCAGGATTGCAGAATGATGGCGATTCCATGGCGAGAGTGATGCGCGCAACCGACGCGCATCGTGGCTCAAGACGGCCTCCGCCGGGCACCTTGACGCTTGCTTTCCGGGGCGACTCTGGTATACTCGACCCTTAAGACAGGTCTTTGGGTGCCCCCCTCACCCGAAGGCTTGTCTTGTTTGTTGGGGGGAGTGCGGCCGGCTCGAGCCGTGGGCATGCGCAACGGCATTGCCGAAGCACTCATCCTGATGTAGCATAGGCGCCATGCGAGTCCTAGTCCTCTCCGACATTCACGCCAACCTCGACGCGCTGGAGGCGGTGCTCGCAGATGCGGGCCTCTATGAGGCGGTCTGGTGCCTGGGCGATCTGGTGGGCTACGGGCCGGATCCGAATGGCTGCGCGGACCGCATGCGAGAGCTGCCGGATCTGGTGTGCCTGGCGGGCAATCACGACAAGGCCGCGTTGGGTCAGATCGATCTGGAGGCCTTCAACCCGGAAGCGCGCCAGGCACTGGAGTGGACGCGCGACAGCCTGAGTGAGGAAAACGCCGCCTGGCTGCGAGGGCTGCCCGAGCGGTTGGTGGAAGGCGATTTCACACTGGTGCACGGCAGCCCGCGCCGTCCGCTGTGGGAGTACCTGCTCGATTCGGAACGCGCGCGCAACGCGTTTGCCTTCTACGAAACCCCATTCTGCCTGGTGGGCCACAGCCATGTAGCGCTGGCCTTCCGCCTCGATGGGCGCAGCGGGCGCTGCTCGCTCCATCTGCCACCCCACTCGCCGCTCATTCAGCTCGGCCCGGAGCGGACGATCCTAAATCCCGGGTCGGCCGGCCAGCCGCGCGACCAGGATCCGCGCGCCAGCTATGCGCTGCTCGACACCGACCGCCTGACCTGGGAATGGCGGCGGGTGGGCTACGATGTGCGCGCGGTACAGATCCGTATGCGTGAACAAGGCATGCCCGCACGCCTGGTTTTGCGCCTGGCTGAAGGCTGGTAGCTCTTCCCGGCTCGGCGGAACTCCGCCGCCCCGGTGGACGTCTCATCCTCAGATCCCCAACACGCCTTTGGCACAGATGAGGAGGAAAGATGAAGAGATGGATGCTGGCGCTGGCCGCGATGGCTCTGCTCCTGGGTGCCTGCGCGTCCGCCGCGACGCGCCAAGGGATTGTCGAATCGGTCGCTCCGGCCGCCCCGGGCGAAGTGTTCGGCCGGGCTGATCTGGCCGCCTCGTCGCCCGAGTTGAGCAACGTCAAACCGGGTGCGGAGGCGCAGACCAGCGGCGCGGCGGCGAGCGCCGATCGAATTGTCCTGCGCAACGCCTCGCGCACGCTGGTGGTCAACGACCCGGCCAAGACGGCAGAAGAGATCGGCGCGATGACCGTGGCCGCCGGCGGCTTTGTGGTCAACTCCTACATTTACGAGACCACCTACGCCGAACTCGACCACCCGGTCAACCAGGGCAACATCACCGTGCGCGTCCCGGCTGAGAAACTGGATGCGGTGCTCAAGCAATTGGAAGCGCTGGCGGTCGAGGTGCGCAGCCGGAATATCTCGGGCCAGGACGTGACCGCCGAGTACACCGACCTGCAATCGCGCCTGCGCAACTTGCAGGCGGCCGAAGCCCAACTGCGTGAGATTCTGGCCTCCGCCACCAAGACCGAAGACGTGATGTATGTCTTCAATCAGCTGACCCAGATCCGCAGCGAGATTGAGGTCTTGCAGGGCCAGATTCGGTACTATGAGGAATCAGCGGCCTATGCGGCGATCAGCGTCGAGCTGATGCCTTTCATCCCCACCCAACCGCTGCAAATCGGTGGCTGGCATCCGACCGGCACTGCGCGCCAGGCGCTGCAGTCGCTCATCCGCGGGTTGCAGAACCTGGTGGACCTGCTGATCTACGTGGGCATCTGCGGCATCCCGCTGCTCGTCCTGTTCGGCCTACCGCTGTTCTTCATCATCCGCTGGGCGATGCGCCGCTCGCGGAAGGGGAAGACCGCATCGGCGTAGATCGATCGCGCTACGAGAAAGAGAAACGCCGCTATCGGAGACGATGGCGGCGTTTCTTGTTTTTGAGGCTGGGGCGAGGGCGGGCCTGTAGAAGGCTCCGGATGAATAGTCCTCTACCTCACCCCCTGCCCTCTCAGCGTAGTCGCCGGGGGAGGGCTAAGGGGTGGGGGCTAAAGGGCTGTCACCCTCTCTTCTGCAAGTGGCGGGTCTTAGACCCGCCCTGACCCGCCCGAACCTCATTCCCCGATCCACTCGACGATCGTGGCCTCGCCCTGGCCGACGCCAACACACAACGTGGCCAGGCCGTAGTACGGCCGCTTCTCGTGTGGCGCGCGGCGGCGCATTTCGTGGATGAGCGTGGTCAGCACGCGCGCGCCGGAGCACCCGAGCGGGTGGCCGAGGGCAATCGCCCCGCCGTTGACATTGGTGATCTCGTGACGAAGGCCTAGGTCTTCCATCACGGCCAGCGCCTGCACCGCGAAAGCCTCATTCAGCTCGACCAGCCCGATCTGGTCGAGCTGCAGCCCGGCGCGCGCGAGTGCCTTGCGCGTGGCCGGCACCGGGCCCAGGCCCATGACCCGCGGCTCAACTCCCGCGGCTGCCGAGGCCAGCACACGCACCAGGGGCTTCACGCCCAGCGCCGCCGCGCGCTCCCGGCTCATCACGAGCAGCGCCGCGGCCCCGTCGTTGAGCCCCGACGAATTGCCGGCGGTGACGGAGCCGCCGCTGCGGAAGGCGGGCTTGAGCTTGGCCAGACCCTCGGGCGAGGTGTCGCGCCGCGGGTGTTCGTCCACTGCCACCTGCAGCGGCTCACCTTTGGGTTGCGGGATGACCACCGCCACGATCTCTTCGGCGAAGCGCCCGCTGTCGATGGCGGCGATCGCCCGGCGCTGGCTCTCGAGGGCAAAGGCATCCTGTTTCTCGCGCGTCAAATGCGGGCGCTGCTGAGCGATGTTCTCGGCGGTCTCGCCCATTGAATCGATGCCGTACTTCTCTTTCATCAGCGGGTTGGGGAAGCGCCAGCCGAGGGTGGTATCCCACATGGTGAGATTGCCGAAGGGGAAGCCGCGCTCGGCCTTGGGCACGGCCCACGGGGCGCGCGACATACTCTCGACGCCGCCGGAGATATAGGCCTCGCCCTCGCCGGCTTTGATGGCGCGCACCGCGGCGTTGACCGCCGCCAAGCCCGAGGCACACAGGCGGTTGAAAGTGACCGCGGCCACCTCCACCGGGAAGCCCGCCAGCAGCAGTGCCATGCGCGCGACATTTCGGTTGTCTTCGCCAGCCTGGTTGGCGCAGCCCAGGTACACCTCTTCCACGACCTTGGCTTCGACCTTGGCGCGCCGCAGGACCTCCGAGAGGACCAACGCTGCCAGGTCGTCAGGGCGCACCTCTCTGAGCGCGCCGCCATGACGGCCGATGGGCGTGCGGACCGCTTCGACGATGACCGCTTCTGGCATGAGGGCCTCCGCAGGCAGCTGTAGAAGATGCTGGGAAAGTGCGCGGCAATCGAATTATAGCCGCAGCCCACGGCGTGCGCGCAGGCAGGCGAGCCTGGGACTCTAATCCGACGAATAGCCTTTGGGGTGCGCACGATGCCATTCCCATGCGCTGCGCACCATATCCTCGAGGTGTGGATGGCGTGGAGTCCAGCCCAACTCGCGCCGTATCTTCTCGGAGGCGGCCACCAGACGCGCCGCGTCGCCGGCACGGCGCGGCGATTCGACCGCCGGAATGGGATGGCCGGTCACGCGACGCGCGACCTCGATCACCTGGCGCACCGAATATCCGCTGCCGTTGCCCAGGTTGTAGACCAGGCGCGGATCGCCTTCCAGCGCCGAGAGCGCCAGGAGATGGGCTGAGATCAGATCCTCGATGTGGATGTAGTCGCGGATGGCGGTGCCGTCGGGGGTGGGATAGTCGCTGCCGTAGATCTCGGCATGCGGGCGCTGGCCGAGGGCCACGCGCAGCACGAGCGGGATGAGGTGGCTTTCGCCGGGATGGTCTTCGCCCGAGCCGGGCAGGGCGCCGGCCGCGTTGAAATAGCGCAGCGCGGCGTAACGCAAACCGCGCGTGCGCGAATACCATTCGAGCACTTGCTCAATCATCAGCTTGGTCTGGCCGTACACGTTGGATGGCCCGAGCGGCGAGGCCTCGTGCAGCGGCTCATCGCTGGAGGCATAAACCGCCGCGGTGGAGGAGAAGACCAGACGCGGGATGCCGGCGCGGCTGGCGGCCTCAACCAGGGCGAGCGAGTTGCCGATGTTGTTGAGGAAGTACTTGCCGGGGTCGCGCATGCTTTCGCCGGCTTCGATGAAGGCGGCGAAATGCATGACGGCCTCGAAGCGCCCCTCGCCCAGCGTGCGCTGCAGCCGGTCGCCGTCGGCCAGGTTGGCTTGGACGAAGTGGGCCTCGCGCGGAACCGCGGCGCGGTGCCCGGTGAGCAGCGCGTCGTACACCGTGACGCGGTGCCCGGCCTCGAGCAGCGCCCGCGCGCAGGCCGACCCAATGTAACCCGCCCCGCCGCACACCAGTATGTTCATTGAGGGCCTCGTGAGCGGAGCGCAAGCATCCGCTGCTACTCGCGCTCGGGCAAGATGGTCAGCGGCGCCGTTTGCCCATCCAGGCGCTTGAGACCGGATTGCTCGAACATCACGGTCACTTCTTCGTCCTCGCCGCGCACGCGCGATTCGAGCACCATCCCCTCGCCGAAGAGAGTGTGCGCGACGCGCATGCCGGCGGCATAGCGCGCGGCAGACGCGGGGGCCTCCGCCGAGCGGCGGCGCGCGGGCTCCCAGGCCCAGGCGGCGCGCTCCGGCCGGCCCCAGCCAACCCCGTGGGGTTCGGCGGCCGCGGATTGGGCCAGAAGATGGGGCGGCAGATCGCGCAGGAAGCGCGACGGGTCGCACACCCCGCCCGCGCCGTACGACGAGCGGCGGAATGCGCGCACCAGGAACAACCGCTCCTTGGCGCGGGTGATGCCAACATAGCACAGGCGGCGTTCTTCGGCCAGCGCCTCCGGGTCGTCGAGCGAGCGCTGATGCGGCAGCACGCCCTCATCCAGGCCGATGATGAAGACCACCGGAAACTCGAGACCCTTGGCCGCGTGCAGGGTGAGCAGCGTCGGCGCGTCGGCGCTCTGGCTGAGCGTATCCTGATCGGACACCAGGGCCACCTCTTCGAGGAAGCGCTCGAGCGGCAGCGTATCGAACTCGCGCGCGACGGCGATCAGTTCCTCGACGTTTTCCCAGCGCTCTGCGCCTTCCTGGGTGCCGTCGTCGACGTGAGTGCGGTAGCTCACCTCCTCCAGCACGCGCTGGGCAAGCGCGGCGGGGGTGAGCTGCGTGCGCTGCTCGCGCCAAGCTGCAAGCATCTGCCCGAAACGGATCAGGCTGGCGAGTACGCGCCCGCGAAAGGCGGCGGCATACGGGGAGGCCTGGCCGTCGCGTCCGAGGTCGATCAGAATCTCGCCGGCCGGGCGCCCCTCGCCGGCGGCCAGCGCAAACAATCCATCGGCCGATCGTTCGCCCAGCCCGCGCGCTGGCACGTTGAGGATGCGAGCAAGGCTCACCCCGTCGGCGGGGTTGCTCACCAGGCGCAGGTACGAGAGCGCATCCTTGACTTCGCGCCGTCCATAGAAGCGCTGTGCACCCACCAGCTTGTAGGGAAGATTGGCGCGCAAGAAAGCTTCTTCGAGCGCACGGGATTGCGCATTGGTGCGATACATGACCGCGCAGTCGCCCGGGCGCACGGCCGGGCCGGTGCTGCTCTCGGCGGTCAGGGTGGCGATGGTTTCGACGACGTACAGGGCTTCGTCGTCTTCGTTGTAGGCCTCGTGCAACGTAATGGTGACGCCGGCCCCGCGCTGAGTGAAGAGCTGCTTGTCGACGCGGCGCGCATTGCGGCGGATGACGGCCATGGCCGCATCCAGGATGTTTTGCGAGGAGCGGTAGTTCTCTTCGAGCAAGATGGTGCGCGCCTCAGGGAAATCCTCGAGGAATCGCTGGACGTTGCGATAATCAGCGCCACGCCAGCGGTAGATGGATTGATCGGCGTCGCCTACAGCGAACAGGTTGCGATGGGCCAAGGCCAGGCTGCGCACCAGGCGGTACTGGGCGGTATTCGTGTCTTGAAACTCGTCGACCAGAATGTGCTGGAAGTGCTCCTGGAAGCGGGCCAGGAGCTCTGGGTTTTCGTCGAACAGCCGCACCACGAGCAGCAGCAGATCGTCAAAATCCACCGCGTGATTGGCCGCCAGCAGTTCCTGATAGCGTGTATACACCCGCCCCGCGTTGCGCTCCCAGGGCGTCGTGTCGCTGAAGGCTTCGGGGCCGAGCATGTCGTTCTTGGCTTTCGAGATGGCCGAGAGCATGGCCGCGGGGCGGTACTGCTTGTCGTTGATCAGGAGGTCGTCGAGGGCCAGGCGCACCACGCGCTCCTGGTCGTCCTCGTCGTAGATGACGTAATCGCGGGGCAGGCCGAGCGCCGCGCCATCTTGGCGCAGCCAGCGCGCGCACAGCGAGTGAAATGTGCCGGCGGAGAGCAGCCTCAGCCCGGCGCCCTGCAGGCTGGGGTCGACCGATCGTGCGAGCAATTCCTCCGCGCGCGAACGCATCTCGCGCGCGGCCTTGTTGGTGAAAGTAACCGCCAGGATACGCGAGGCGTTGAGGCCGGTCTCGCGCACGAGGTAGGCCAGGCGATATGCCAGCACGCGCGTCTTGCCGGAGCCCGGCCCGGCAACAACCAGCACCGGGCCCGGGCCGGCGGTGACAGCCAGCCGTTGTTGGGCGTTGAGTTCGTCGAGTAAAGCCATGGGAGGCGAGATTCGCTGGACGCCAATCTCGGCGGAATTGTAACGGGATTGACAGGGAGAATCAAGCAACACCCCACGGGTGTGATCTCTCGAGCGCATCAGGATGCCCGCACGGGGTGGCGACCGATCCGCAGGAGGGCATAGCACGCATTATGGAGGCATGCGTGCGAGCGGCATGCGCACGCATGGCCGCGCGCAGACGCCTGCAAGATTGTGCACGCCTGAGGACGCGCGCCATTCTGCCAGGGCGAGCTGGCGAATCCTCGTGCTCTTGCTCCAGGAGTTGCCAGGAGCAGAGCGCAGGCGGTTGGCCTAGGCTGATGGCAAGCGCTCGACCGATTGGGTTGGGCCAGAGGGCCCGACCTCGTTTTGAGGCCGGCGGCTAATCGCTGGCCGGTCGAGAGCGCAATTCGCCCTTGAGCAATTGCGAGAGGATCCAACTGACCAGGCTGACGACCAGCGCGCCCAGAAACAGCGGAAGGAAGCCGGTGGCCTGGAAGCCGAAGCCGAAGCGCTCGCCAACCCAGCCGGTCAACCAAAAGAGGAAAGTGTTCAAAAGCAGAGTGAACAACCCTAGGGTCAGCACGATCATCGGGCAGGTTACCAGGCTGAGCACCGGGCGGATGAGGGCGTTGACCAGGCCAAAGATCAACGCCAGCAAGATGATGTTGAGCCACGACATCGACTGGGCTTGCAGGCCGGGCACCAGTCTCAACGCGGCATACAGGGCGATGGCATTGATCGCCCAGCGCAGAATGAAGCGGATCATCGTTCACCTCCAGAAGGGTGCTTCGCGACGACGCGCCCACGCTCCAGGCGGCGGGCGCCTGCATCTTACCATTGGCGGCTGGAGCCGGCCGGCCTAGATTCGGCCCGGCGCCTCGAGCGGCTTCTCCATCCAGATGAGCGTGTGATGGCGCGCGAAACCGAGGCGGGTCAGGGCGTCTTCCGCATTGGTTACAGCGCTCTCGAGCGACAGCGGGTGGTGCTGGGCGCCGGCGCGCAGCGCGGCGCGCAACAGGGGCGCCTCGACCACGCCGCGCCAGGCGGGCGGGGCGACCGCAATGGCCTGCCATCCGGCCGGGCGATGCAAGATGATCATGCAACCCACCATTTCGCCGCCCGCACGCACAACCCAGTGCTCTTCACTCTCGCCCGCCAGCAGTCGCAGAGCGCGCCGAGCCAGCGACGGGCGGAACCACGCCTCGCTCACGGGCCAGCGCCAGGCCAACCCCTCCGGATAAGCCCTTCGCACCAATGCTAATTCTTCCTCCCACTCGGCGCCTGTGCGGCGCAAAGGGCGGGTCAGCCCGCGCGGCGACGTCTGACCGGCGATGTCGGGACAGAGTGCCGCATGGCGAGACCACAGGGTGCGCTGGGTCACCTCGCGGAAGCCCAGGCCGTGATACAGCGCCATGGCCGCCTGGTTGCCGGCCTTGACCTGCAGCACGGCCGTGCGGCCGCCCTGGCGGCGAATCTCGTCGAGGGCCAGGCGGGTCAGGTCGCGGGAGATGCCGCGCCGGCGATAGGTTGGGTGGACCGAGACGTTGGCGATGGCCCAGGTGTGCGGCTCGCGATGGCTCGGCGCCAGGCTGACGTTGCCGACGATCTTGCCGCCATCGGTCCACACGAAGCCATGGTACCAATCCATCTCATCGCTGTTGCCCATCCAGCGGTAGGTGTGCCAACCCAATCCGCCCAGACCCGACATGGCGCGTGCCCGTTGCAGCATTTGGCGGCCGGCTTCGTCCAGCGTATCGAAGAAACACAATTCGATCAGGTCGGCGATCTCACGCAGGTCGGCGGGGAAATGGGCAGGGCGAGCACCGAGAGAGGCAATGCGACGCGAATCCAGCAATCCGGTCACGGGGGCTTCCTGCCAGCATGGTGCGAGATGAGGATGCATCCTCGGAAACGGCGGTGGTGTGCCCCCTGCAGACGGCCCGCACCCAAGGCGCGAGCTACCGGGGCACAAGTGTACATCACATTGGATGTGTCAAGGGTCCAGGGGCAGGGCGCGCCCGCCGGCGCGGCTCTGGCAATCGAATGGCGCGTGTATAATCGCCTCGTGCCCGTCCTCGATGCGAACACGCTGGATGTCTTGAGCCACGGCGCGGACCAGACCCAGCGCCTGGGCAGCCGATTGGGTGAGCTGCTGCAGCCGGGCGATGTGGTGTGCCTGGCCGGCGACCTTGGCTCGGGCAAGACCACGCTGGCTCAAGGCATCGTGCGCGGATGGGGCGCGCTGACCGCGGCCACCAGCCCCACCTTCGTCCTAGTCAACGAATACCCTCGCCCGGACGGCGCGCGTCTGTTTCATCTGGATGCCTTCAGATTGGAGACGCAGGTAGCGCCTGGCTTCGACCTCGAGGAACTCGCGGCGGAAGGGCCCGTGCTCATTGAATGGCCGGATCGCGTGCGCTCGCTCGTGCCGGCCGACCATCTGTGGGTTGAACTGCGCTGGGTGGAAGACACACGGCGCGGTGTTCGGGTGAAAGCGGTGGGCGGGCGCTACCCGCAATTGCTCGACCGCTTCCGGCGATTGACCTTTGGATAGAACGACGATTCTTGCGATCGACACGGCGACCGACATGCTCGGCGCGGCACTCAGCGACGGCGACGCCGTGCTTTGGGAATCCGCCTGGCTGGCGCACCTGCGCCACACGGTGACCCTGGGCCCGCTCGTGGCCCAGGCGTTCACCACGCTGGGCCTGAGCGCGGATTCGGTGCGTGGCGTGGGCGTGACGCTCGGGCCGGGCTCATTCACCGCGCTGCGGGTCGGCTTGGCCTTTGCGCAAGGGTTTGCGCTGGGCCACCGTATTCCGATCATCGGCGTGCCCACCTTGGATGTGTTGGCGTACGCCCAGCCCAAAAGCGATCATGTGCTGGCGGCCGTGTTGCAGGCCGGGCGCGCGCGAGCGGCGGCGGGCCTTTACCGATGGCAATCGCGGGCCTGGCGAGCGGATGGCGAGGCGCTTTCGTTCACTTTGGCGGAATTGGCGGCTTGGCTTCCGCGCGGAGCCATCGTGGTTGGCGAGCTCGGGCGCCCGCTGCGCGAGATGCTGGCGCCCCGGCGCGATCTGCGTGTGGCTCCCGCGGCCGCCGCGCTGCGCCGGGCCGGATATCTGGCGGAACTGACGGGGCTGCGGCTGCGAGATGGGTCGCCGGATGCGGCACCTCTCGTGCCGATCTACCTGAGCGCGCCGCATGCATGAATTTCCTCGCATGGCGCCCCGTTCGCCTGCCTGGGGCGACGTGGCAGGGCTTGCCATCCGCGCCATGCATGCCGACGATATCCCGTGGGTCATGGCCATCGACAGTCTGTCGTTCCCGAATCCGTGGCCCGAGACGACCTATCGCTTTGAGATTTCGGAGAATCCCTCCGCCCATCTCCTAGTGTTGGAGGCAGAGGCTGAGCAGGCGAGAATGCCGGTCATCGGCTTCGCCGGTTACTGGTTCATCATTGATGAGGCGCACATCTCCACGCTGGCCATCCACCCGGATTGGCGCGGACGCGGATTGGGCCAGGTGCTCCTGCGCGCGCTGCTGCGCGAAGCCGCCGGGCGTGGGGCTTTGAGCGCGACGCTTGAAGTGCGTCGGGGCAATCGGGCGGCGCAGCGATTGTACGAACGCCACGGGTTTGCCGTGGTCGGACGGCGCCTGGGGTATTACAGCGACAACGGTGAGGATGCTTTGCTGATGACGACCCACGAGTTCGATTTTCCGGGCGTGGAGACCAAGTAGTGGGCGGGTCGCGTCCCATGGGAGGCGTATGCGAATCCTGGTGACGGGCGGGGCCGGGTTCATCGGCAGCCATCTGTCCCGGCGCTTTGCCGCGCGCGGTGCGCAGGTCGTGCTGTTCGACAACCTTTCGCGTCACGGGTCCGAGCACAACCTGGAGTGGGTCACCCGCGAGTCGCCTTCGGCCGAGTTCGTGCACGGCGATGTGCGCGACGCCGAGAGTGTGGAGCGCGCCGCACACAAGTGCCAGGCCATCTTCCATCTGGCGGCTCAGGTGGCGGTGACCTCTTCGGTGGAGAATCCGCGTGAGGACTTCGAGATCAACGCGCTGGGCACCTTCAACGTGCTAGAGGCCGCGCGCCGGGCCGGCACCCGGCCGCTGGTGATCTACACTTCCACCAACAAGGTGTATGGCGGGATGCAGGGCGCCGCGGTGGAGGAGCGCGGCGGCCGTTATGCCTACGCCGATCTGCCGCTAGGGGTCAGCGAGACATGGCCGCTCGATTTTCATTCGCCGTACGGGTGCTCGAAGGGCGCCGGCGATCAGTATGCTCGCGACTACGCCCGCATCTACCAGTTGCCCACGGTCGTCTTCCGCCAATCCTGCATCTACGGCGAGCGCCAGTTCGGCATCGAGGACCAGGGCTGGCTGGCTCATTTTGTCATCTCGGCCGTGCTCGGCCGGCCGATCACCATCTATGGCGACGGCAAGCAGGTGCGCGACGTGTTGTTTATCGAGGATCTGCTGGAGTCATTCGAGCGTGCCGTGGAGCGCCGCGAAGACGTGCAGGGTCAGGTCTACAACATCGGCGGCGGACCTTCCAAGACGCTGGCCGTGTGGGCCGACGCGGGACCGCTGCTCGAATCGCTGGCCGGACACACGCTCCCGGTGCAGCGGGGCGACTGGCGCCCGGGTGACCAGCGCATCTACGTGAGCGACATCCGCAAGGCAGAACGTGACCTCGGGTGGCGGCCGCGGATCGCCCCGGCGCAAGGTCTGGCCCGCCTGTACCGATGGGTGGAGGAAAACCAAGCGCTCTTCTCGTGAACTGCGGAGTCGAATACCGCATGACGAATAGGCCTCCGATGTCTCCCTGGGGGAATGTTGAGTTGCGCTAGAGATCACCTCGTCGAAATGCTTTGCGGACTGGTATGAGCATTCGCACAATCCCACGGTCGACGCAACCACACCACTTAGGCGTGCCATCGATCCTCAAGGGCATTGTCCTGCTGGCCCTGCTCGCCTTCATGGTGGTCGTCTTGATCCCATTCTCCCCATCCTATTTCCCGGTACCCACGCGCGACGCGGGCCTATTCCTCTATGCCGGAAGAATCATCCGCCAGGGAGGCCTGCCTTACTTGGACATATGGGATCAGAAGCCCCCGCTCATCTTCTACATCAATGCATTGGGCCTGGCCCTCGGCGGAGGCTCGGCCGAGGGGGTGTACTGGCTCAAGGTGGCGCTGTTGCTTGCCGGCGCGGCCATCGGCTTCCGGGCCATGCGGCGTTCCTTCGGAGCAATTCCCGCCCTCTTCGGCACCCTTGTCTGGATGTCCTATCGCCCTCTGCTGACAAAGGAGGGCAACATCGCCGAGGAGTATGCCCTCCCACTGCAGCTTGCAGCCTTGGCTCTTGTCGTGTCGGCCGGCAAAGGCCGAAATGAATGGAAGACCTGTTTGATCGCCGGCGGCCTGGGCGGCCTTGCCTTCTTACTCAAGCCAACCCTCATCGGCGCCATGCTGGCCGCGATGGTGATTCTTATTGCCCCTGCTGTTAGGGCTCACGCATATCGACGCGCTGCCCGGGCGGTCCTCGTCTTCGTCGGCGGGATGGCGATCCCAATCGGCGCGAGCATTCTCATCGCATTCGCCCAGGGTTACCTGCCAGAATACTGGTCGGCCGTTGTGCTTTACGCGGTGAGCTACGCGGCTGTCGATCAGAACTCCTATGCGGAAATCTGGGCACGGATGTTGAGCCTCTTCCAGCCGGCACTCATGGTTGCGGTTGGCCTTGGGTACATTGCCTCCGCTCTTCGCATCCTCGCTGTCAAGCGGGGTGCCTCGCCGCCGGCCCTCCTCGGGTGGGCACTGGTTGCACTTCCACTGGATGCATGTCTGCTCGGCTTGCCGCACCGCTCCTTCATGTACTACTATCTGGCGCTGTTGCCCACCTTCTCGGTTCTGCTGGCGAGCCTTCTGTATCTTGTCCAGGAAGGGTGGAGGCGGGTGGTGCGCCGTCCTGCGCAGGGTGTGCTCTCGGCGGGCGGTGTGGCCATCGCGGTACTCATTGGCTCGTTGACAGTCGGCCGGATCGCCTATCGCGACATCGTGCGCACAGGGGTGGCGCTTGCGGCGCCCCGGCCGAACACCCTCGAGCCGGTGATGAACTACCTCGACCGCACGACTGCCCCGGACGACACCGTTCTCATTTGGGGTGCCGAGGCGGGCGCCAACTTCGTTTCGGGTCACGACGCACCGACCCGGTTCGTCCATCAGTACTTTCTCTTCATGCCAGGATACGCAACAGAGGAAATGATCAACGAGTTCTCCCGTGAGGTGGTTGACAATCCGCCGCAGGTCATCATCGACGCCGTAGTCACGGCGCCCGGAGGGCTTCCAACCCTGCAGAGCATGTGGAGCGGGGAATGGCGAGGTGAAGCCCATGATACGGTGCTTGAGCCTGCAGTCGTCGAGCGATTGCGGGAATGGGCCGATTGGGTCCGCGACAACTATACTGAAGACGGGACACTCGGTGAGTGGACAATGTATGTCAGGACATAAGACAGCCGAGTGGGAAGGGCACGAGCGCCAATGACCGAGTCGAGTGGCCTTGCTCAAATTGCGCATGAGGTTTCGGTTTGCACGCGTTGCCGCCTGCACAGCTCACGCAAGAACGCTGTGCCTGGCGAGGGACCGCCGGATGCGCAAATCATGTTCATCGGGGAGGGCCCGGGCTTTCACGAAAACGAGCAGGGACGCCCATTCGTCGGGGCCGCCGGCAAGCTGTTGGAGGAATTGCTGGCCGGCATTGGCTTCCAGCGCGACCAGGTCTTCATCTGCAACGTGGTCAAATGCCGCCCCCCGGGAAACCGCGACCCGCTGCCCGACGAAATGGAATCGTGCCGCGAGTATCTCGATCGTCAGATCGCCGCGGTCAACCCGCAGGCGATTGTGACCCTGGGTCGCTTCTCTATGGCACGCTACTTTGGCGAGGCCAAGATCAGTGCGGTGCACGGCCAGGTGCGGCGGGTGGACGGGCGCGTGGTGGTGGCCATGTTCCACCCCGCCGCCGCGCTGCACCAACCCAGTCTGCGAGCCACGGTCGTGGAGGATTTCGCCAAGCTGCCCGAACTCATTCGCACCTCGCAGCAACCCGCGCCCGCGCCGCCACTCCCGGCAGCGGAGCCACCTAAGCAGCTCAGCCTGTTCTGACGCATGGCGGCATCGATCGCGCAGACGATTGGAATGGCGCTCTTGATCCTGGCAGCTTACTGGCTGCCGGGTGCGGCGCTGCGCGATCTCGTGGCCTGGCGCGGGCTCGGGCGCCTGGGTCATCTCTTGCTGCCGGTGCCGCTGGCACTCGTCGGCGTGCCGCTGGTTTTCAACACGGCAGCCGCGTTGGTCCCATTCCATCCGACGCTTGTCGGGTTGGCCATTCTCACCACATCGCTCTTTGCACTGGGTGCCCTCCTGCGGTGGCGGGGGTGGCGGCCGGTTCTGCTTGTCCGCTCGCGCGTGGAGGGGAGTCGGCCGCGCCCCGTGGAAACCTGGGGCGTTGCGTTGCTGCTCGCCCTCGTGGCGGCGTTGGCCATGCTGCCGCGGCTGCAAATGCTGGTTCGCGGCGGCAATGTCTCGACCACCGTCATCAGCGACATCTATTGGCACCTCTCGGAATTGACCTCGATCGCTTCGAGCGGCCTGCCGCCGCGGCACTATCTCTTTCCAGACTCGCCGCTGGTGTACTACTACTGGTCGTGGATCTATCCCGCGGCGCTGGCTTCCTGGCCGCTGGCGGGTCAATCGCTGGCTCGCGTGCTGACGATCCACGCCTTCGTCAATCAGTTGAGTTTCCTGGGCGTGGCCTATGCCCTGTTGCGCGCGGCGGTCCGCCCGTGGGGGGCACGCCTGGCAGGTGTGGCCATGCTCACGGTGGTGGGCGGATTCGACTATTTCACGGGTCCGGGGGCCACGCTCCACGAATGGTGGCAATCCGGTGCCGCCTGGCTGGTTTCGGGCACGCAGATACCCAGCCTGTTGACTTCTTACATGTGGGTGCCGCAGCACGTGGCCGGCGCCATGGCCTTCATTCTGATTCTGTTCCTGGTGCGGCATGTGCGAGGCGGGCTCGCATTGCGCGCGTCACTCATCGCGCTGGCGGCGGTGTTCATGTTTGGGACGAGCACCTTTGTGTGGATATCGTTCGCGGTGGCTGCAGTCGTGTGGGCCATCCTGTGGCGACGCATGTGGTGGCGTCGAGCGGCCTGGCCGATTCTTGTCTTGGGGATTGGGCTCTTTGCGCTGCTGGCCGTGCCGCAGCTGCTCCTGGCCATCGGCAATCGAGGCGCCGTCGGCTGGGGCACCTTCCGCGCGGTCGTGCTGGGCGGGCTGATCGGGGTCGACCAACCGCGCGCTCTCATAGTGGACCAGATGCTTACCTGGCTGGGGCTGCCGCTTGCGGCGGCGTGGGTGTTGCTGGTCGAGATGGGTCTCGTCTTTGGCCTCTACTGCGCATATGCGGTACGTGCGGCGCGACGCGGGGCAGGGCGATGGGAGCGATTCGTTGCGCTTTACCCTCTGGCCTACATCCCGATCGCGTTGTTGCTCTTGCCGCCGAACTTTGGCATGCGCGGAATGCTCCCGGTGCAGATCGTGATGGTGCTGGCCTCGGCGCTGGTTTTGGCGCGGGTGCCCTGGGAGCGACTGCGCACGTGGCACAAGGCCGTTGTGCTCTATCTTTTCGTCGTGACTCTTGCGGCGCAGACCATTTCGCCGTGGATCGAATGGGCGTATCTCGCGCGACGCGGGGTAAGCGAGGCGCTCGGTCTCCAGCAAGGGTGGTTGCGCCAGGGGGCCGCGGACAGCGGGGAGGAGTGGCGTTACCTGATCCCGCCGGCCGGTTCGCCTGCCCCGGCATTGGCCTACATCACGTGGGCCAACGCCCACACGCCGTCCAACGCGCTGTTCGTGGAAGAGAACCTGGCCGAAGCACCCAACCAGCTCCACCTTCTGGAGCGCATGCGTTTCGCCGATCCCGGCGATGTCGCCAAGCAGCCGGCAGGTGAACGCGATTTCACGCTGGCGGGCGGCCGGGCGATTGAGACGCTATGGGCCAACACCCCGCGCGGCACCCTGCTCGAACGCGCGCTCGCCTCGCCCTACGTTGCGCGGCACCGTCCGCCGCTATACTACGTCTCGCGCAGCGGTGAGAGACCGGACCTCGGAACGCCGGTTTACCAGGACGATTACGTCGTCATCTATCACCTGGCAGAATAGGCGGCGGGCAAGGCCCAACGCCCGCCGCGCGGAAGGGACGCATGACATCACCCAAGGCGCTCATTACGGGAATCACCGGGCAGGATGGATCATACTTGGCCGAGCTCCTGCTTTCCAAGGGCTATGAGGTGCACGGCATCATCCGCCGGGCCTCGACCTTTAACACCAGCCGCATTGACCATCTTTACCACGATCCGCACGTCAACGGGGTCAGTCTCTTCCTGCACTACGGCGACCTCTCCGACTCGACCAACCTGGTCAAACTGCTTTACGGAATGCGGCCGGAGGAGGTCTATCACCTGGCCGCCCAGAGCCACGTCAAGGTGAGCTTCGAGATGCCCGAGTACACCGGCGATATCGGTGGGTTGGGCACTGTGCGGCTGCTGGAGGCGATCCGCGAGACCGGTCCGAAGTGTAAGTTCTACCAGGCTTCCTCCAGTGAAATGTATGGGCGGGCGAAGGAAGTGCCGCAGAATGAGAACACGCCCTTCTATCCGCGCAGCCCGTATGCCTGCGCCAAGGTGTATGCCTTCTGGACCACGGTCAATTACCGCGAGGCCTACGGCATCCACGCCTGCAACGGCATTCTCTTCAACCACGAAAGCCCGCGCCGCGGCGAAACTTTCGTCACCCGCAAGATCACCCGCGCGGTGGCGCGGATCGAGGCGGGCGTGCAGAAGAAGCTGTTCCTGGGTAACCTGGAGGCTCGCCGCGACTGGGGTTACGCGCCGGAATACGTCGAGGCCATGTGGCGTATGCTGCAGCAGGACACGCCCGACGACTTCGTCATTGCCACGGGCGAAAGCCACTCGGTGCGTGAGTTCGGTGAGGAGGCCTTCGCCTATGCGGGGCTCGATTGGCAGGCGTGCGTCGAAGTCGACACGCGCTACTTCCGCCCCTCGGAGGTGGATGCGCTGCGCGGCGACGCAAGCAAAGCGCATGCGGTCCTCGGCTGGACGCCGAAGACGGGCTTCCGTGAGCTGGTGCATCTGATGGTCGATGCCGATCGCGAGCAGCTGGCACGCCAACTGCGTGGAGGCGTGGAAGCGGTCAAGTAGGCTCGCCGCCGGATGCCGTCCAGCGATCCGAACGCCGCCGCGCCTCCAGCCAACGGACTCTGATGGAAAAACCCTCCGACAAAGCCGCGCTGCTCTTTGCCCTCGGGCTGATCGCGGCCCTGCTCCTGCCCACATCCAACCTCATGCGGCTCGACGGGTTGCCCTTGGCAACACCGCTCGAGGTCGTCGCGCTGCTGGTCGTCGCACCCCTGGGGCTATGGGCAAGCGTGCGCGGCGAGGCGTGGCGCCGGTTGCAGCGACTGCGCTACGGCCCATGGGCCGCCTGGCTAATCCTGGGCGTTGTGCTGGCTGCCAAGGTTGGGCTGCTGGCGGCCGGACCCATGCAAGGCTGGCAAGGATGTTACCGGCCGGGCATCGCCCCGATTGGCAGGTACGGTGGCCCGCTCATTTCGCCGCACTGCGAGCGCTCCTTCGACAACCCCTTCTTCCGCGGCGATGTGACGCGCTTCGATCAGAGCCTCGCCTTTGACGGCGACACGTGGAACCTGGGCTTCCTCAACTCGAGCCGCTTCGATTTCTACGATTGGCAGCCCGATATGCCGCTGCGCACGCGTCTTCCCTTTGAGGCTTCGTGGTCCGGCCCGTTGGAGGTGAGCGCCGCGGGAGTGGTGCGAGTGGAATACGTCGGCGAGGGCGAGCTGCAAGTGGCCGATGCGCGCATGCCGCTCGCGCCGTCGTATGCCCAGGCGCGCTCGGTCGAATTCCCTCTGAGCGTGGGAACCTCCACGATGCAGTTGCGCTTCCGCTTCGATGACAGCTCGCGCAGCGGCCAGGATCCACACTCGTGGGGTCCGCGTGCCATGCTGCGCGTCTCACTTGTTACGGACGGCGCGCCGGCGGCCATGCTCCAGGTGCAACGTGCCACTCCCTGGGCTGCGATAGCGCTCGCGGCGGACCTAGCCCTCGGTTTGCTGGTGATCGCCAGCGCGCTGGCTCTAGCGATTGTCGCGGGGCGCGAATTGCTGGTCGTGATCGTCATGGCGGGTGCGGCCGTCGCGCTCTGCCTTCTCCCACCGGCGCGTGTGGATTATGTGCAGCGTGCCTTTGGGGGCTTGCCACTGCTGCAGATCAGCTTCGCGGGCCTCGCCATGCTGCTGCTTGTGGTCCACGCACGCTGGCGGCGCCTCTCACCGCTCGTCATCTACCTCGCACTCGCGGCGCTGGCCGTGGCAACGATGCGCCAGGCCTACCCGAGTTGGGATCATGCGACCATCCGCGGTTCGGGCAATGACAACCTGGTGTATGAGTCGCAGGCCCGGGCCATCCTGCAGACGGGTTCGCTGCAGGGGGGGGAAGAAGTCTACTTCTACAAGTTCTTGTATCGGTACATCAAGTTCGGAGAACATGTCTTGTTCGGTGACGGCGATGTAATGTATGGATCGGTGATGCTTCTCGTCGCGCTAGGGGGTGTCTTCTTCGCACTCGATCGATTCCGACTCGCTCGCCTGAACGGTCCGCGCGGCACAGTGTGGCTGTTGGCGGGGGCAGCATTGCTTGGCGTGACTGGATATTACGTCGCGCGCATTGTGCGGGATGGTCTTTCGGAGTATCCGGCCTGGAGTGCTATGTTTTGGGCCTTTCCGCTCTTGTTCGCTGGGTCGCGGAATCGTGATCTGCTCGTGGGCGCATTCCTGTTGGGGCTGGGGTCGTTAACCCGAACCAACCAAATGCCAGGCAACGTGCTCGTGTTGGCAGCCGCCCTGCTCGTCTGTTCTCGGCAGCGATGGATCAACTGGATTCTGGCGTGGGCAGCCTTCGGCGTGCCCTTCCTTCTTTTCCTGTTACACACCGTCGTGTACGGCAACGCGTCTGTGGTTAGCGCGGGCCCTGTTGCATCCTTCAACTTGGTGCTTGGTCTAGACCAATGGGCCGGCCTGCTGCGCGGCAACCGTCAGGCGCTGAGCACGGTGTGGAACCAGGTTCGGCTGCTGCTCTTCACCGTGCCGCTCGACGACTGGCAGGCCCCGGTGGGGATCTTCGCTCACGTGATCATGAGCGCCTGGCTGGCTGCTGCATGGACCGCGCGCCGCACAAGTTGGCGTGTGATGACGTTGTTGCTGCTGCCTTTGCCATTCCTCGTGACGCACCTCGTCTTCGTCGCGCAAACTTACTACCCACGCCACGTGATCATGGCATTCCTGGTCATGGCGTTGGGCGTATTGGCCGCGCTGAAGGGTGCCCGGGAGAAGGCCCAGGGTGGGTTGCAGCTGGAAATATCGCCGGGCATTCGCGAACCCGCAGCGGGGATGGGATAGAATGGACCTGCAACGGCCGCCGGCCGATTCTCGCAATGCGCCGCAGGATCCTCGACAACACTTATGGACTGGCAGAAGACGCGATTTGTGGTGACCGGGGGTGCCGGTTTCCTCGGAAAGTATGTGACCGCGAAACTTCGCGAACGCGGGGCGCACGACGTTTTCATCCCAATCATCGAGGAATTCAACCTCACCCGCCTGGCCGATATTCAGCGGCTGCTCTCCAGCGTGCAGCCCCAGGTCGTGATTCACCTGGCCGCCAAGGTCGGCGGTATCGGCGCGAATCGCGACCACCCGGCGGACTTCTTCTACGACAACTTGATCATGGGCACGCAACTGCTGCATGAATCCTGGCGTGCCGGGGTGGAGAAGTTCGTCGCGCTGGGAACGGTGTGTGCCTATCCCAAGGACACCCCGGTCCCCTTCAAAGAAGAAGACTTGTGGAACGGGTACCCTGAAGAGACCAACGCGCCCTACGGCCTGGCCAAGAAGATGCTGCTGGTGCAATCGCAGGCCTACCGCGCGCAGTACGGGTTCAACTCGATCTTCCTGCTTCCGGTCAACCTGTACGGGCCGGGAGATAACTTCGATCTGCGCACGTCGCACGTCATCCCGGCGCTCATCCGCAAGTGCCTGGAGGCCAAGCGGCTGGGTGAGCCGGCCATCCGCCTGTGGGGAGATGGATCGCCGACCCGCGAATTTCTCTACGTCGAGGACGCGGCCGAGGCCATCCTGCTCTCGACCGAGAAGTACGACGAGGACCAGCCGGTCAACGTGGGCTCGGGTGAGGAGATCAGCATTCGCGAGTTGGCGCTCTTGATTGCCAGCCTGACCGGGTTTACCGGCCGCATCGAATGGGATACCAGCCAGCCCAACGGCCAACCGCGGCGCAGCCTGGATACGTCGCGCGCTCTCGAGAAGTTCGGCTTCCGCGCACGGGTGCATCTGAATGACGGGCTGCAGGAAACGATCGCCTGGTACCTTTCGCGGGCGCGCCCCGGCGCCGACTGATTCTTCAACCTCTTCTCTCGAGCCTCACCCTATGTCCCTCGCCTCACCCGACGCCACCCCCGAGCCTGTTTCATCCGCGGCAATGCCCCATTTGCAGGTGCGCGCGCGGCGCGGCTGGCAAGGCGTGGACTGGCGGGAACTCTGGCAGCACCGCGAGCTATTGGGCTTCCTGGCCTGGCGCGACATCCGCGTGCGCTACAAACAGACGCTGCTCGGCGCCGGGTGGGCCATTCTTCAGCCGCTGCTCTCGATGGTCGTCTTTACCCTGTTTTTCGGCGGGCTGCTCAAAGTCCCCTCAGAAGGCCTGCCTTATGCGGTCTTCACCTACGCCGCGCTCGTGCCGTGGAATTACTTCTCGCAGTCGCTGGGCGGCGCGGCCGGCAGCCTGGTAGGCAATGCCGGGTTGGTCACCAAGGTGTACTTCCCGCGCCTGGTATTGCCGATCTCGGGCCTGTTCGCGCGCCTAGTGGATTTTGGTGCGGCCCTGTTGGTCGTCTTTGCGCTGATGCTGTACTACCGCCTGCCGCTCCTGCCGAGCCTGGTGCTGCTGCCCGCTTTCCTGCTGCTGGCGATGGGCATCGCGCTCGGTGTGGGGTTGTGGCTGGCGGCGCTCAATGTGTACTACCGCGATATCCAGGTGCTGGTCCCCTTCCTTCTGCAACTGTGGATGTTCGCCACGCCGGTCGTCTATTCGAGCACGCTGCTCTCCGGGCCGTGGCGGATCCTCTACAACCTGAACCCGATGGTGGCAGTGATCGAGGGATTTCGCTGGTGCCTGCTGGGCACGGCCGCGCCCGGGGCCAGCGTGTGGGTCGCGCTGGGCGTAACCGTGCTGCTACTGGTTTCGGGGGTGGTCGTCTTCACCCAGACCCAGCGCACGATGGCGGATGTGGTGTGACGATGACCAGAGCCGCGATTGCCGTACGCGGGTTGGGCAAACGTTACCGGCTGGGAAGCACTTCCGGTCTGGGAGGCACGCTGCGCGGCGGGCTCAGCGATTGGCTGGAGCGGCGGCGCGGCGGTGCGCGCAGCGGAGGAGGAGAACGCCCCGAGGAGTACTTGTGGGCCCTGCGTGATGTGTCTTTCGAGGTGCAGCCCGGAGAAGTGGTCGGGCTGATTGGCCGCAACGGCGTGGGCAAGAGCACGCTGCTCAAGTTGCTGGCGCGCATCACGGAACCCACCCAGGGCGAGGCCGATCTCTATGGCCGCACAGCTGCGCTGCTCGAGGTCGGCACCGGCTTCCACGGAGAGTTGACCGGCCGCGAGAACATCTACCTCAGCGGGGCGATCCTCGGCCTGCGCCGCGCCGAAGTGCAGCGCCGCTTTGAGGAGATCGTGGCCTTTGCGGAACTCGAACGCTTCCTCGACATGCCGGTGAAGCGCTATTCGAGCGGCATGTACGTGCGCCTAGGGTTCGCGGTAGCGGCGCACCTCGACCCGGAGATCCTTTTGGTGGACGAGGTACTGGCCGTTGGCGACCTGGCCTTCCAGCGCAAGTGCCTGGGCCGCATGGGGGATGTGGCCCAATCCGGCCGCACGGTGCTTTTCGTCAGCCACCAGATGACTTCCATCCGGCGCCTGTGCACGCGCACGCTGTGGCTGGATGGCGGCCGTGTGCGCGCCGTCGGCCCCACCGGCGAAGTGGTGGCGCGCTATGAGAGCGAGGCCTTGGGAGTCGCCGCCGCCGGTTCCGCCGCGCCCTCCGCCGAATACCGCGCGCGTTACCTGGGCTGGCGCATCGCGGCCAACGACGAGGCCCAGGCTCACACTCTCAACTCGCTCGACCCGCTGACCCTCGAGTTGCAGCTCGAGGTGCGCCAGAAGCTCGAGCAGGCCTACGGCGGGTTTGAAATCTTCGATGTCGAGGGACAATTAATGTGGTCGGGCTCGACCTACGACGAGGGACGCGGCGACCTCGAGCTCGCGGCCGGGCGATATACCTTCGCCTTCGGGCTGCCGCTGCTGCCGCTGCGGCCCGGGGCCTATCGCCTGCATGCCAGCCTGTATGAGCGCGAGGGGCATCGCCTGGTCGACGATTGGTGGGCCATGCCGGAACTCATCGTGGCCACCACGCCTCTTTCTCATCCGCAAGATGAATGGCAAGGCGTACTCAACCTGCCGTGCACCTTCTCGATGTCGAGCACCGGCACCGGAGACGATCGGCGGCAGACAGGATGAGAGCGGTCTCGGGCATGCGGCGGATCCTTCAGGCAACCCAGGTTGCGGCCCACCAGGCCGCAATGTTGTTCGCCAATCGAGCCATCATCCTGCTCTACCATCGCGTGGCGGAGGGCTGGCCGGACCCGCACCTTCTGTGCGTCAGCCCGCAGCATTTCAACGAGCACCTGCAGGTACTTCGGCGGTGGGGTCGGCCCGTGGGGGTGCGTGATCTCAGCGCGGGGTTGCGCTCAGGGAGCATACCGCCCCGCGGCGTCGCGCTGACCTTCGATGATGGTTATGCCGACAACCTGACGCAGGCCCTGCCGTTGCTTGAGCGGGCGCAGATGCCGGCAACGGTTTATGCATCTGGCGGGCACGTGCACAGCGGGGGCGAGCTGTACATCGACGAACTGCAACATGGGATACTCACGCGCCGCGACCTGCCCGTCGAATTCGTGCTGCACATCGGCCGCACCGAGTATCGCTGGAGCGCCGCTCCGCCTGGCAAGGCACACCCCGCCACCGCTGACAACTTGGCTTGGCCCGATTTGGCAAGAGAACGCATCTACCTTGAAGTGTGTCAGTTGCTCCGCCCGCTGAACGCGGCCGAGCGAGAGCACTCGCTAGAGGAGTTGCGCGCGCAACTGGGGGAGCGGCCTGTGGCCTGCAACCAGCACCGGCTTCTCTCTCGCGACCAGCTTCGCGCGCTGGATGCCCACCCGTTGGTCGAGATCGGATCGCACGGTCTCGATCATGTCGTTCTGGCCAATCTCGACCGTGAGGCGCAGGCTGCAGAAATGCGGGCGGGCCTAGAGGTGCTCGAGAGGATTCTCGAGCGGAAAGTGGAAAGCTTCGCCTATCCTTATGGCAGCCCGTGGGACGTCGGAGCGCAGACCGTCGCGCTTGCACGAGAACTCGGGCTGCGCGAAGCGTGCGCCAACACGCCGGGGCAGGTCGTGCGGCGCAGCAACCCCTACTGGCTGCCTCGCTTCCTGGTGCGCGATTGGGACGGAGAGGAATTCGAGCGCCGGCTGCGCGGCTTCGACCGGCCGCAGCCGGCACGCGAGGTGGCGCGTGAGTAGCGGGCGACATGTTCCTCGAAGCATCTCTCGCCGCAGTACATGGCGCTGGTTGGGTGACCCGCGCCTGCCGCTGGGCGCGGTGCTGATCATGGCTGCCGCTGCGTTCGTCGTGCTCATGCGCTTCGCCGCAGTCTCCGACTTTCGCGAACTGGCTTTGGAGCGCTTGCAAGACGACTCGTACTATTACCTGCAGCCGGCGTGGGATTTCGCGACCCGTCACTTCTTTACCTTCGACGGGGAGCATCCGATGTACGGGTTCCAGCCGCTGTGGATGCTGGTGCTCACCTTCCAGGCTGTTTTCGTTCCAAACAAGATCGCCTTTCTGCGCGCAGCGGTTGGGCTTGGAGCGTTACTCTACTGCATGACCGGCATCGGTCTGTTCCTTTTGGCGAGGCGCTGGATGCGCGGCTGGGCCGCGCTGCTCGCGCCGGCCGCGTGGCTCTCCAACCCGGGGTTGGCCGGGCTGTACATTACCGGCAAAGAGAATGCACTCTTTGCTTTCCTCCTCGTGGCTAGTGCCGTGCTGGTTGCGAGGCGGTTGTCGCGCCCGGCATCGCCGCGTGCCGCCTGGGTGGACGGGGTGGTGGTCGGCCTGCTGGTGATGAGCCGGGTGAACGCGATGGCCATCGCGCTGCTTTTTGGGGTGGCCATCCTCTTGGCCTCGCCCGGTGGGTTGAACGAACGCCTGCGGCGCACGGGGTGGATGGCGCTTGGGGCGGGCGCGATTCTCATCGCGTGGGCGGTCTACGCCCGGATTGCATTCGGTGCAATTTTCCCGAACAGCGGGACGGCCAAGCTCTTTGGAGCATGGGCTGCGCTGGCGGTCTTCATCGATCAACATGTGTCCTGGCTTTCTCTGAGCCAGATCGCCGCATTGTTGCCGCAGAGCGAGCGGATATTCCTAGGCAACCCCGGCGCGTTGGTTCTGCCGACGCGCGGGCTGGCCGAGTCTTACTTCGTTGGCTTCCTTCCGGAGATCACCCTGGGTATGCTCGCCCGGCTGTGGCCTTTGGGAGGCACGCTGGCCTACAAAGTACGATTGTTGCTCCTGGGATTCATAGCGGGCGGGTTCATCGCCTGGTTGGTCATTGCGGTGCGTGATGGAATTCGCCGGCGCGGTTCGAGGGGCTTACGAGGAGAGTGGACGGAACCGAGCGCGGCCGCGCTCGTCGTGGGCGTGCTGGCGCTCGGTGCGATCATCAATGGGGCTTCGAATTTGATGCTCCTGCCGGCCTACTTGTACTGGGGAACATGGTATCCCGTCCCGGAGCAGGTAACGCTGGTGCTCGCCGCCGCGACCGTGCTGTGGCTTGTGGCGTGCGGGGCAGTTCGCGGGGTGCGGACTGTGGCGCGGTGGAGAACCGCGCGCCGCGCAGACGGACCGGCAACTTCAATCTCGTGGCTCAACACGTTGGGCGGCGTACTTCTCGCGGCCGGCATCTTCGCGCTGGCGATCCCGTTCCAGCGCGCATGGCGCCCGACCCAATACACGCCCGACCCCGCCGCAGCGGCGGGCTACAACGGCGTGCGTTGGATGAACGCGCACGTGCCGCACGGCAGCCGGGTGGCCTCCTATAGCTCCGGCCTGCTCGGCTACTTCGCCGAGGGCTACACGGTGATTAACATCGACGGTCTAGCCAACACGCCGCAATTCGTGGAAAGTGAGACTCGCGGGCACCTGCTCTACCTGCGGGGATTGGCCATCCGCGATCCGCTGATCGACTACCTGCGCCGAGAGGGCATCACCCATTTGGCCAACGTGGAGCCCGAGACGCGGATTGTCAGCGGCCCGTATCTCGGTTTGGTCAAGGCGCAGGCAGCGTCGCTCATCTATGATGGGCCGGAGATCATTGATTGGGGGCCGGGCGAACCATTGCGCCGGTTCATCGTGGTTGAGTTGACGGAACCTTCGCCGTGATCACCCTATTCACGATTCCCAAGCCGTTCACGGGTCCATTTGCGCGCATCCAGCGCAATGCGCTCGGCTCGTGGCGCGCGCTGGGTAGGCAGGTGGAGATCCTCGTTCTCGGAAGCGAAGAGGGATCGGCCGAGGCGGCTGGGGCCATCGGGGCCAGGCATATCCCGGCTGTCGAGACGACCTCCGCCGGGACACCGCGCATCGATGCCATATTTGCCACCGCCGAGCAGCATGCGGCCAATGATCTCGTAACGTATGTCAATGCCGATATCATCCTGCTTCCCGACTTCCTGGCCGCCGTCGAGCGCACGGCGGGTCGACTCGCAAAGCTGCTGATGGTGGGGCGGCGATGGGACCTGGACTTCGAAGACACGATCGACTTCGCCGACCCGGGGTGGGAGGCGGACCTGCGGCGCGCAGTGCACGCGCGGGCGGTGCTGCATAAGCCGCGGGGCATCGACTACTTCGTCTTTCGCCGCGGACTGTATCGCGAGATTCCACCCTTCGCTGTGGGCCGGACCATGTGGGATAATTGGCTGATCTATTCTGCCCGCGCGCAGCATGTGCCGGTGGTGGATGCGACGGCAGCGGTTACGGCGGTGCACCAAAACCACGACTACAGCCATGCGGCGGGCGGCCGGCCGGAGGTGTGGAAAGGGCCGGAGGCCAAGCGCAACATGGCCCTGGCCGGCGGCCTGGACCACTACTTCACGATTGACGATGCCACCCACCGCCTGCGGGCAGGGCGCCTGACGCGCACGCTCGATTGGGCGCACCTGCGGCGCGGGTGGCACACCCTCCCGGTCCTCAGCCCAGCAGCCGGCCGGCTGCATCGCCTGGCGCGTGCGGTCGGCGCAGCTATCTACCGGGCTCGGCGCCAGGTGGCTCGCTGGCGCGGGCGCATCTGACGAGCTGCCGGCGGAAAGCGCCAAGACGTCCGGGACCCCAATCAACCCACGAGCGGAGACTTCATGGCGGCACGTGTATCGGCACCACGCAAAGTCGCAATTATCGGATTAGGCAAGCTGGGTGCGCCCATGGCGGCCGCAGTGGCCTCACGCGGCATCCATGTCATCGGCGCGGATCTGGATCCCTCCAAGGTCGAGGCCATCAATCGCGGCGAGGCGCCCGTGCGCGAGACAAACCTGGCGGAGACCATCCGCGCCGGGCATGCGCGCCTGCGAGCGACAACCGATATCCGTCGGGCGGCGCTCGAGGCGGAGGTCATTTTCATAATTGTGCCTACGCCCAGCGAGCGTGACGGAGGCTTCTCGCTGCGCCACGTCCTGCCCGCGTTGGACGAGGTGGGCCAGGCTATCGGGGTGACGGCCGAGCGGCGCGTGGTTGTGATCACATGCACGGTCATGCCCGGCCACACCGGCGGGCCAATCCGCGAGAGGCTGGAGGCTGCCTCCGGCAAGAAGGCCGTTACGGGCTTCGGACTGTGCTACAGCCCCGAGTTCATCGCCCTGGGGAGTGTGATTCACGACTTCCTCAATCCGGATCTCATCCTGGTGGGCGAATCCGACGCGCATACAGGCGAACTGCTGGAGGCCTTCTACAAGAAGGTGTGCGAGAACGAGCCGGTCATCGCCCGCATGAATTTCGTCAACGCTGAACTCTCCAAGCTCTCGGTCAACACCTTCGTCACGACCAAGATCACCTTCGCCAACATGCTGGCCCACCTGTGCGAGCAAATACCCGGCGCGGAAGTGGACGTGGTGACGCGCGCCATTGGGCACGATACGCGCATCGGCCCCAAATACCTCATAGGCGCGGCTGGCTACGGCGGGCCGTGCTTCCCGCGCGACAACCTGGCCCTTGGACGGCGGGCGCGCGAGCACGGATTGACCGCGGTTTTGGCCGAGGCCACCGATCGCGCCAATCGCGCCGAGGTCAACCGGCTGAAGGGAATAGTCCGCGCGCATTGCAGGCCGGGCACACGCGTGGGGATTCTCGGGTTGGCCTATAAACCCGACACAGAAGTCATTGAAGAATCGCAAGGGGTCATGCTGGCCGAGGCGCTGCTCGAAGAGAGCATGGCGGTAGTGGTTTACGACCCGATGGCGCAGGAGTCGGCACGGGCGGTTCTGGGCGAGCGCGTGGCCTACGCCGGCAGCGCCATTGACTGCCTGCGTGAGTGCCAGGTGGCCGTGCTGGTCACACCCTGGAAGGAGTTTGGCGCGTTGCGTGCGGCCGCGCTCGGAGAGCATGCGCCGAGGCTCACCCTGATCGATGCGTGGCGCCTGGCCTCACCGGATCTGCGCGCGGCGGTGGGTGCATACATTGCGCTGGGAGTTGGATCGAACTAGACTGATGCTGCCGCCCAGGAGCGAGAAGGGCCCAGGCGCGCAGGGAGTGAATGGCTGCATGATCAATTGGGATGGAACGCGGGTCTTGGTCACCGGAGGCGCATCCTTCATCGGTTCATCGCTGGTGGATGCTCTGGTGGCGCGCGGTGCGCGCGTACGCGTGGTCGATAACCTCTCGAGCGGCCGGCGCGAGAACATCCAGGGCCATTTGGACGCCGGGCGAGTTGAGTTCATCCAGGGCGATTTGCTCGAGGCGGAAGTGGTCGCGGCCGGCTTGCGGGGAGTGCGGGTGGTGTTTCACCTGGCGGCCGACCACGGCGGGCGCGGCTACGTCGACCTGCATCAGGTCGAGTGTTCGACCAACTTGATTCTGGATGGCATGCTGTTCCGAGCGGCGCATGCGGCCGGCGTGGAGAAGGTCGTTTTCGCCTCTTCGGGCTGCGTTTACCCGAACAATCTGCAGACGCGCACTGACCAGGAACTGTATCTCACCGAGGATTTGGTGCGGCCGCCCTACGACGCCGACAACCTGTACGGCTGGGCCAAGCTGATGGGTGAGTTGACGCTGCAGGCCTACCACAAGCAGCACGGGATGAAATCCGCCAGTTGCCGCTACTTCACGGTTTACGGCCCGCGCGGCGTTGAGAACCATGCGGTGATGGCCATGATCGCCCGCGCTTTCATCGGCGAGGACCCGTACGAGGTATGGGGCACGGGCCAGCAGATCCGCAATTGGACCTTTATCGACGACATCGTGGCCGGAACGATTCTGGCAGCGGAACGGATCGACGACGGCCGGGCGGTGAACCTGGGCACGATGGAGCGCATCACCGTGCGCGAGGCAGCCGAAGAAGTGCTGCGCACCACGCGCCACAAAGCGCGCATCGAGACGCGGCCGGAGATGCCCACCGGCCCGCTCAACCGTGTGGCCGACAACCGCCTGGCCAAGCAGCTGCTCGGCTGGGAGCCCAAGACCAAATTCGTTGACGGCTTGCATCGCACTATCGACTGGTACTTCTCGACCAAGGATCGAGAGCAGGTGCGGGCGATCCTGGGTCGCATGCTTACCGAACGGTAGCTCGCGCCGGCGCGCGTGCCGGCCGCCCGAGGCCGCGATCGGACCGCCCTCGCGGCGCGGCGTATCTCCTCGAGGCCCGACTCCATACGAATGCCTGCGTTGGTCAGCATTGTCCTGCCCTACCTCAACATGGCCCGCTATCTGCCTGCCGCGGTGGAGAGCGTGCTGGCCCAGTCGTACGCCGAGTGGGAATTGATTGTTGTGGATGACGGCTCGCGGCCCGAGGAGGCACGCCTGGCCCGCGATCTGGCCGGCCGCTACGCGCCGCAGGTGCGCGTGCTGGCCCATGCCGATGGCCTCTCGCATGGCGCCAGCGCCACGCGCAACGTGGGCATCGCCGATACGCGCGGGGGCTACGTGGCCTTCCTGGATGCGGACGACATTTGGCTGCCCGAGAAGCTTGCGCGCCAGGTGGATCTGCTGGATCGCTTCCCGCGAGCGGCCATGACCTTCGCCCGCGTACGCTACTTCTCGGATGACCCAAACGGTGCGCCCGAATACGATCAGCCTTTTGACCCGCTGCACGAGGGACTCTACGAGCCGCCACAGCTCACACTGGAGTTCCTGCGCGACGCTTCGATCTACCCGTGCCCCACGGCGGTGCTCGTGCGCCGCGAGGCGCTGCACGCAGTGGGCGGATTCGATCCGCGCTTCCGCAAGGTGCGCACCGATCTGGTCGCCTGGACCAAGATCAACACCCGCTATGCGGTACACGCCGATTCGAGAATCGTCGCGCGCTACCGGCAGCACCCGGCCTCCTCCGTAGCGCAGATGAACACCGCCGGGAATTACCTGCGCTACGAACTGGCCTTCCACGATTGGTTGCTGCACTACATCGAAACCCTGCCGCCGGCAGTGCGTGCTGAGATCGAACCGCTGGCCTGCGAGAGGATGTACTATTACTCTGTGCAGCGGGCGCGCGAGGCGGGGTGGCGTTCGCGGCTGGCCTGGCGAGTGGCAGTGGCCCCGCGGCTTGCGGCCTACCCCGCCTTTTGGCGGCACGCACGCTGGCTCAAGGCAATGCTCCCGGGCAGTGCCCCGAAGCTCGAAGCCATGCCCGGAGAGAGGGCAGGATGATGTTTCTTCGAAAGCTGCCAGCCGGGGTTCGCCTGCCGCTTGGCCGTCTGCGCGAGGCACTGCGGCGAAGCGCCGCGCGGTGGCGAGTGCGCCCGCCGGTGGGCTGGGTGCGCTTTGGCAGCTTTGGCCGCGTGCATCCCATCAGCCGTGCGTTCGGCTTCGACCGCGGCATGCCCATCGACCGCTACTATCTCGAGCGCTTCTTGAATGAGCACGCTGCGGATATCCGCGGGCGGGTGCTGGAAGTGGGCGACGACACCTACACCCGGCGCTTCGGTGGCGAGCGAGTGATACAGCGTGAGGTGCTGCACGTGACGCCGGGAAACCCTCAGGCGACGCTCGTCGGCAACCTGGAGACCGGCGAAGGACTAGCCGGGCGCACATACGACTGCTTGATCCTCTCCCAGACGTTACACTGCGTCTACGACCTGCGGGCCGCAGTACGCACGCTGCGTGGGCTACTGGCGCCGGGCGGGGTCGCCCTGGTCTCCATCCCGGGGATCAGCCAGATCAGCCGCTATGATGCCGATCGCTGGGGCGACTACTGGCGCTTGACCCCGGCGGCCGCCCACCGTCTGTTCGGGGAAGTCTTCGATCACGAGCAGATCGAGGTGCGAGTCTATGGCAACGTGCAAACGGCCGCCGCCTTCCTGCACGGGCTCTCGCTTGAGGACCTGCCACGTCGTGTGTTCGACTATGACGACGCGGACTACCCTGTCCTCATCTGCCTGCGCGTCCAACGGACAGGCGCCCGAGGCGCGAGCGCGGATTCTTCAATCCCCTCGCAATGATCGACATGCCCTCGCGTGGCACGTCATGAGAGAACCGAGAGCATGATTGGGAATCGGCCGCGGATCTGGCCCGATATCGCGCTGCTGATGCTTCTGACGGCGGCGGTCATCGTGCTGCGTACCCAGGGGTGGCGCGCCAACCGTCTCAACAACCCCGACATGCTGCCGTATTACACGGGGGCACGCGCTCTTGTTCAATCCGGCACCGTCCTCGATCACGGCGACATCTCCAGCTACTCCTCCTTCAGCCCCCCGGGGACCGTGTACTTGATGGTGCCGGGGCTGCTCCTCACGCGCGATGCCCGCTTGCAGCGAGTGCCGGGAGACGCGCTGGTCTTCGCGGGCATGGTCCTCTTGCTCTACCTTACGGTGCGGCCGCTGCTGGGGCGGGGAATTGGGTTGACCGCGGCCGCACTCACCGCAGTCTCGTCGGTGGGTTATCAGGGCGTCTATCCCGTCGGCCATCCGGTCTTTGTCCTCGGCGCGCTGGCCGGGCTGATCGCGTGGGTCAATGGGGGCGGCCGGTGGGCGCTGCCTCTGGCGATGCTCAGCCTGGCGGCTGGGTTGTATGCGGATCTCGGGATCCTGCCCTTCGTTCTTGTTGTCGCGGCAACGTGGCTCGTCTTCCGTCCGAAAGTGTGGTGGCCGGGGGTTGCGGCCGCGGGCCTCGCGGCAGGCCTGCTCTGGCTGCCGTATCTGCGGTTCGAAGCGAGCCGCGGGTTCTCCGACATCGCATCCATCCTCACCTTGAGGAGCTTGAATGCTGCACGCGCCTCGGGTCAACCTTGCCTGGCGACCCTGCCTGGCGAATCCGAGACCCTTGACGGCGTCTTCATTCCTTATGTCGATGCGGCGGCAGCAAGCGCTCGCCTCGTGGAGCCAGCGATGAGTAGCTTCGGCATCGCGCTGCATCGCGCGTGCGCAGTTCTGGCCAATCTCGACGGCAATTTCGACTCGGGAGAATTCCTGCCCGGCCCCAGCCAGCCGCTGGCTGCGTTGCTGCTGCTCGTGACCATGATCGGGCAAACGGCGCTGCTTGTTGGGTGGCTGCGCTCCGGGCCGTTGCGATCGGCCGGCGACCGTCGGTCATCCAGGGTTTGGCCAGGTTGGGCCGTGATCCTCCTGGCCGGGGCAGGAGCAGCCGGTGCCTACGTACTTCTCGACCCGGGTGGCATTGCACCACGACTCACGGCGGATGGTTCGCTCTCTGCGCCTGCGCGCCTGGTTCTCGCGCAAGCGCGCGCGTACATACCTATCATGTGGGTGGGTGGAGTGATCGGGGCCTGGCTCGGATGGAATCGTCCCTGCTCGCGGTCGGCCGGTTTGCTGGCGCTCAGCCTGTGGATTCCTTACCTTACCCTCGTCGTCCTGGCTGAACCTGGGCGGGTCGAGCGGTTTAGATTCTTATGGCCGCTGCAAGTGGCGGCCTTCGTTTACGGACTATCGGTGATGATTCCAAGCGGCCGGCGGGCCTTCTTAGGGGGCATTGCCTTTGCGCTTGCATTTGTGATGTTGCTTCCCGCAGCGGCTTATTCCGGTAAGCTGCACTCCTGGAGGACGGAGGGCTATGCGGGCACGGACGGCGGCGAGACGGCCGTAGTAGATTCCCTCGCCCAGGGCGTGAGCGCATCTGGTTCGACCAGCCTCACGGTAGGGTATGATGCGAGTGGGCGACCCCCGGGAGAGTCAATCCCCGACACGTATCACCGACCCGGCGCGTGGATCGACTACCTGCTCGAATCACGGCACGGAATCCGAAACGACCGCGCGCCTGAGGGTCCCTTGTCGGATGAGGACGAGTACCGGATCCGAGATACGGGCATCGGCGGAGATGGCCGCTCGATGTCGACCTCGGCTGCGCCCGAGTGGGATGGGTTTCATCTGGCCGCCGTCTTCGGTCCGCTCGAGGTGTACGAGCGGACGGCCTCGGAGCCGTGAGGGACGCTCAGCCCACCCATAGCCATGTGGGTGGCGATAACACGAACCATGCCGACATCTAGTCTCCCCCGCATCACGCTCGTCACGCCCTCCTTCAACCAGGTGCGGTTCCTCGAACCCTGCCTGCGCTCGATTCTCGATCAGCAGTACCCGGACCTCGAGTACTTGGTGATGGACGGCGGTTCCACAGACGGGAGCGCTGACGTGATTCGTGGCTACGCACCCCGCCTGAAGTCCTGGTGCAGCCGGCCGGACGGCGGTCAGTACGCAGCCGTGGCCGAAGGGCTGAACGCCGCCACGGGCGAGGTCATGGGCTGGCTGAACTCGGATGATCTGCACTTGCCGT
>CAYGXJ010000052.1:0-3251 GCA_964353865.1 uncultured Anaerolineales bacterium
ACGACCTTCTCAATGCCATTGAGACGCGCTCCCAACTGCGCTATGGGCCCAGGGACATCGATCTCGAGTGGACCTGGAGGGATTCGAACCCTCGACCTCTTCAGTGCGATTGAAGCGCGCTCCCAACTGCGCTACAGGCCCGCGTGATTTCAACGATTTTACCCCGTTCCCGCGAGGGGTGTCAAGCACAGGGGGTCGCTTGGTGCAGTCCGACGCCTGCGCCAAAGGAGGAGGGACAGGAGCGAGAGAGATCCTGTCGCCTATTCTTCCATTTCTCCACTGAGCGAATTGCGCGCGACCTCGTGGTGGAAGCCGCGCCGCGTGGCGGCGCTGGGCGAGCCGGCGCCGGACCACCGTCGGCTAACCAGGTTCCTGGCTCAGTTGTTGGCGGCTTTCCGCGAACAAGGTCACAGGATTGCAGATAGTCACGCCGAGGACGTGCATCTCATGCTGGCGGTTGGCCAGGTTCCAGACTCCCCGCGGCCCTTGGCCGAACGTATTCCCGAACGCCCGCTGCCGCTCGGGCTCACCCTCATGCGCGAATTCAATCTCAAGCGCCGGCCGGAGAACCGGGTGATGCTGGTCACGGTCCCCGAGCGGCTGAGCAACATGCCGCGCGCGGAGGCGGCCGAGATCGCGCGCCCCTGCATGGCCCGCCAAGGCGTGCCCCAACGCGACTGGAACGCGGTGCCTGAAGGACTCCAAGCGGAGGTCCTAAGGTGTTGTCACAACAGCGAGCGGCGCACCAGCTTCGAGCCAGGCTTCGAGGCTGAGCCCCACCCGCTCGAGGCTTTGCGCGCTCACCTTGTCAAGCGTGTCTGCCGTCGTATGCCAGTACGGGTAATCGATGTCGATGATATCGACGGCCGGCAGCCCGAGCGAGCGGAACGGCACGTGGTCATCGAGAATGGCCGTCCCGGGTTGCCACACAAACTGCTCGCCGTAGCCCAGGGTCTTCGCCTGAGCCCACAGCACCTGTTGCAGCGCCAGGTCGGAATTGCGCTCGAGGGGAAAGCGCTGGTCGGCATCGCCGACCATGTCGACGATGACAACCGCCTGCACGTCACGCGCGAGGTCAAGCTCACCGCGCGCCTCGGCCTCGGCCAGCGAACGCGCGAACAGCGTCGAACCGACACTCCACTCCCAGCCATCCAGCCCGCCGTTGTCTTCCGCGTCGAAAAAGACCAGCCACACCTGGCGCGTGCTCCAATCGAGGTCGAGCGCCCGGGCCAGCTCGAGCAATACCGCGGCACCCGAAGCACCGTCGTTGGCGCCCGGAACGGGTGCGTCCGGCCGCTGCAGGTCGCGATCCGCACGACGGCGGGTATCCCAGTGCGCACCAAGGAGGATGATCGGACCGCTGCCGCGCCGCGCCCATAGGTTGCGAATCGGCGTTCCTTGATAGTCCGACAGTTGAAGATCCGCCTGCCAACCCAGGGCGCGAAGTTCGCCGACGATCCACTCGGCCGCCTGGGCATTGGCCGCCGAGCCGGTAACACGCGGGCCGAAGGCGAGTTGGGCGCGGACCAGGTCCAGCGCACGCTGCCCATCAAAGTGAGTGGGTGCGGCAGGCGTGGCGGGCGCGGCGGGCAGCAGGCCGCATGCCCCAACCCCCCAGGAGAGGCACAGCAGTGCGGCGAGATGGTGCGACCGCACCTGCGCTTTGATCCGTGCGCGATCCAACATGAGCTTCAGGTCGCCGATCTCCGACCCTTTCCTCATCGCAAGGCGCCTCTCAGTGACCGTAGAAAGACATTCTGAACCACTCGCCTCCTCCTTGCCCATTCCCCAGAAACGGGCACGCCATGGCGTGCCCCCACAGAATCGCCGGCGTTCAACCGCCGGCTAGTCATCGTTGTGCGCCGCAAGGAATTGCGCCAGATCGTGCGCGCCGCGATCGGCATAGACCTGGCCGCGGTCGAGCCGGGCGCGCGGGCGCGCCTCGAGCGGCGGCAGAATTCCAAAGTTGGACTTCATCGGCTGAAAATGCTTCTCCTCTGCGCTGGAAATGTATCCGCACAGGGCGCCGAGCATCGTTGTGGCCGGCAGGCACAGCGGTTCGCGCCCGCGCGCAAGACGAGCGGCATTCCAGCCCGCCCAGAGGCCGGTGGCCACGTTGCCCATGTAGCCCTCGACGCCTGTAATCTGTCCGGCCATCAAGAGATCCGCCCGAGCGCGGGTTTGCAGCGTGGGCAGAAGCACACGCGGCGCGTTGACAAACATATTGCGGTGCATTTGCCCGTAGCGGACGAAGTGCGCCTGTTCCAGGCCGGGAATCATGCGGAACACGCGCTGCTGTTCCTCGACCCGCAAGTTGGTCTGGAACCCGACCAGGTTGAAGAGCGTCGCGTGGTGGTCTTCCTGGCGCAACTGGACGACGGCATGCGCGCGCCGACCGGTGCGCGGGTCGTTCAACCCGACCGGACGCAGCGGACCGTAGGCCAGCGTCTGCGCCCCGCGCTCGGCGATGATTTCGACGGGCAGGCACCTTTCAAAGAAGGCCGCCGCCCCCGCGCGCACACCCTGGGCAATGCCCTGCTCGAAATCGCGCAGCGCGGTGCGCTCGGCAGAACACAGGGCAGTCACCAGCGCCAGGTATTGGCCGCGATCGAGCGGGCAGTTGAGGTAGTCATCCGCCTCTCCCCCGCGCGATTGACGAAAGGCGATGGTCATGTCGATCGAATCGGCGCTGACAATGGGGGCGATGGCGTCGAAGAAGTACAGGTGATCCGTGCCGGTAAATGCGGCAATCGCCTCGGCCAGGGAAGCCGAGGTGAGCGGACCGGAGGCCAGGATCGCGAGCCCGCTCGGAATCCGGGTCACTTCCTCGCGCACGATCTCGATGCGCGGGTGCGACGCCAGTCGATCGGTGACGGCCTGGGCAAAAACCTGCCGGTCGACGGCCAGAGCGGTGCCGGCGGGCACGGCGCTCTGGGTCGCGACCTCCAGCAGCAAGCTGCCCAGGCGCTCGAGTTCTGCCTTGAGCATGCCGCCGGCGCGGTTGGCCTGCAGCGACCCGAGCGAGTTGGAGCACACCAGTTCGGCCAACCGGTCGCTGGTGTGCGCGCCGCTCGAGCGCGCCGGGCGCATCTCGAAAAGACGGACGCGCAGCCCGCGCTCGGCCGCCTGCCAGGCGGCTTCGCACCCGGCCAATCCACCGCCGACAATCACGAGATCCGGATCGGGCATGCGAGGGATTCTAACAGCGCCTTGGGCATTGCCCCGCCCGTCCGGCGATTGTCTGGCCGCGC
>CAYGXJ010000053.1:0-12708 GCA_964353865.1 uncultured Anaerolineales bacterium
GTGCCCCCAACGAGTTTCGAACTCGTGTTTTGGCCTTGAGAGGGCCACGTCCTGGGCCGCTAGACGATGGGGGCCCGAGATGGCAAGCGCCCAACCGGGCGCCTAGTGCGCAGCATTCTAACATGCGGGCATGGGTCGGTCAAATGATTCGCCCCGACCTCGGCTGGAGGTCGTCAAACCTGGTCGGCAGGCGAAGGCGCACCGCTGTCTCGCATCGGCTGATCTCGGTCCGCGAAGCGCCCAGGCTCTTCTGTTTGACGCCCCTTCGCGCTTGCGGTTATAATCCCCCAGCTTCCCCCAGGGAAGCAATTTCCTAATTGCTCGCGGCGAATCGCGTCCCCTCGGACTCCCAAGAATGGCCCTCCAGGGCAATCTGCACGATTTTAGCGTCACCCAGCTTCTCAATCTGGTCCACCTGGCCCGCAAAACGGGGACGCTTACTATCCAGGGAACGAACGACCACGCCAGCCTCTCCTTTGCCGAAGGCAAACTGATCTACGGGCAGAGCCGCTCCAGCGACGGCACGCTGATCTCAATCCTTCTGGCCGGCAAACAGATCTCCGAAGAACAAGCTCAACTCCTGCGCTCGCGACCTCAGGCGTCAAACGACAAAGAGTTGGGGCTGCTGCTCATGCACGCCGGCTACCTCACTCAACCCGCCATCCTCCAGGCGGTGCAGAAGTACATCACCGAATTGGTGCTGCGCCTATTCACCTGGAGTGAAGGCGGGTTCCGCTTCCACAGCGGCGTCCTGCCCCCCGAAGACCGCATCACCGTGCGCCTCGACCTTGAGAACCTGATCATGGAGGGCGCGCGGCGTATGAAGGAGTGGGAGCGCCTGCAGGAGGAGCTGCCCAATCTGGACGTGGCACTCAAGTTCACCGACCGGCCGGATTCGCGGTTACGCAATATCAACTTGAGCGTCGAGGAATGGCGGGTGGTGTCGTATGTCAACCCGAAAAACACCATCCGTCAGATTGCACGGGCCAATCGCCTGAGCGACATCGAGATCCGCCGCATCGTCTATGGGCTAATGCAGGCGGGCATCGTCGAAAGCATCCGCCTGGAGGGCGATACCGCTCCACGCCCGCCGGTCATTCAACCGCTGGCCAAGGGACCAGACCAAGTGTCGCTCATTAACCGCCTGATCACGCGCATTCGGTCTTTGTGAGGGTCGCAGGGTGTCAATCCGCACCGTCAAGATGGTGGTGACAGGCCCCTTCAACTCGGGGAAGACCGCCTTTATCCACTCGATCAGCGAGATCGATGTGGTTTCCACCGAGCGCAAGATCACGCTCCGGGCGGAAAAGATAAAGGACACCACCACGGTTGCCATGGATTTCGGGCGCATCAGCGTCGACGAGGAGCTGGTGCTTTATTTGTTCGGAACCCCAGGCCAAAAGCGCTTCGACTTCATGTGGGAGATTCTCTCGGAGGGCATGCTCGGCTTTGTGGTCATGGTCGACAGCACACGCCCTGAGACATTTCGCGAGGCGCGCTTTATTATGGAGACCTTCCGCGCCTATGCGCCCACGCCCTTCGTCGTGGCCGCCAACAAACAAGATCATCCGGATGCCTGGTCGATCGAGGACCTGCGCATTGCCTTGCGTCTCGATCCACAAATCCGATGCCTGGAGTGTGTCGCAACCGAGCGCGAGAAGGTGAAGAACGTCCTGCTGGAGCTGCTGTACTGCATTCTCGAAGAAGTTCAGGAGTGACAGTGGCCTCGGGCCGCTCCCTGCCGCGGCTATCCCGCCCATGACCGACCCATCCGTCTCCGCTCTGCAAAGCGCTTCACCCGCGGGTTCATTCCCCTACCGGTTCGGGCGCATCGTGCTGCTCGCCTGGGAAGAAGTGCTAGGCAAGGAGGCCTTCGAGCGCGTCCTGCGGGAGGCCGATGACCCCAGCTTGCAGGCCGTGCATCTCGCCGATCCGCGCCCCTCGCACTTCAAGCTCGAGGCGCTCGGCCAGGTGGAGAGAGCTCTCGACACGCTGTACGGGGAGCAGGCGGGGCGGGGCATGAGCTTGCGCGCCGGCCGCATCACCCTGCGCAAAGGCCTGCGCGAGATCGCCGGAGCGCTCACCGCCTCGCCGCAATGCCGCGGCCTGCGCAGTTTGCCGCTGCAATCGCGAATCCTGCGCGGGGCCGAGCTCCTCGCGGAGGTTTTCAACCGCAACAGCGATCAGGTCGTGCGGCTGGCCACGGAGGGTCGATCGCTGCTGTGGACCAACGAGCGCTGCCCCTACTGCTTTGGCCGGCACACCCAGCGCGCATGCTGTCACCTGCTCGTGGGCACTTTCCAGGAAGGCTTGGCCTGGCTCAGCGGTGGCAAGCACTTCGCCGTCGAAGAAGTGAGCTGCACCGCGCGCGGCGATCCGGCCTGCACCTTTCGCATGGCCACCGCCCCCCTCGAGTAAGCACTTCACCCTGCCAGCGATTGGCTCACAGCGCCGGCGGCGGACCGAAGAACGTGCAACGCCAGCCCGTCGCCTTTGGCCAGGGCCTGCACGCCTCGCCGACCCCGCCAAGGATCCGCCTCGATGCAGCATGTGATGCGTGCCGCTCAGCTTGATCAACCGGCCCCCATTGGGCAGCGCCCGTTGGTGCTGCGCACGGTCGCGCGACCCGAGCCCAACTCCAGCGAGATCCGCTTGCGGGTACTGGTCTGCGGCGTGTGCCACACCGACCTGCACACCGTGGAGGGTGAGCTTTCCCTGCCGCGGCTGCCCCTCATCCCGGGCCATCAGGTGGTCGGCGAGGTCGAGAGCATTGGCGCTGCGGTGGCGGGGTGGAAGCTCGGCGAGCAGGCCGGTGTCGCCTGGCTCAACAGCGCATGCGGACGGTGTGCATTCTGCGCCCGCGGCGAGGAAAACCTGTGCGACAACGCACGTTTCACCGGCCTCTCAACCGATGGGGGCTACGCCGAGTATCTAACGATCGACCCAGCGTTCGCAGTTCGCTTGCCCCACGGCCTAGCATCGCGCGAGGCAGCCCCGCTGTTGTGCGCCGGCATCATCGGCTACCGCGCCCTGCGTCTCGCGCAGGTGCAGCCTGGAGAGCGAGTGGGCCTGTTCGGCTTCGGCGCGAGCGCGCACCTGGCCATCCAAGTCGCCCGCTTCTGGCATTGCGAGGCTTACGTCTTTACTCGCGGCGAGGGCCATCGCCGGCAGGCCGAGGCACTCGGCGCCGCCTGGGTGGGTTCAGCCGACGAAAAACCGCCCGCGGATCTCGACCGCGCAATCATCTTCGCCCCGGCGGGTGCGCTCGTGCCCCTGGCCCTCGAGCGGCTGCGCAAAGGAGGGAGCCTGGCGATCAACGCCATCCACATGAGCCCCCTGCCCTCCATGCCTTATGCGCTCGTTTACGGCGAGCGCACATTGCGCACGGTCGCCAACGCCACCCGCCGTGATGCGCAGGAGTTCATCCGGCTGGCCGAAGCGATTCCCATTCACGCAGAAGTGACGGAGTTCCCGCTGGCCGAGGCCAACACCGCCTTGGCCCAGCTCAAGGCCGGCCGCCTCACAGGGGCCGCCGTGCTGCGCGTAGCCTCCGATTAGGGCACTCCCCGCGCGTCACAATTCCACCGCAAGCACACACCGCCTCATTGACTGTCATCCCGAAAGGCCGCAGCCCTAGTCGAGGCACGCCATGGCGCGCCCCTCCCTCATTGCGAGGATGTGACGAGGCAAGGGGTGCCTGCGCGAGAGTTGTCGCCAAGATTCCTTGCGGCCTGCGACCCTCGCCATGATCGAAGGAGCGCGTCGGTCAATATGGCGTGGAGTTCAAATCACTCGCGTGCGGCGCGAGGAATCCGCGAAGTGAATCAGCCGCACGAGACATCGCTGGGAGTCCAGAGCCTTCGCCTGTTGGGCCAGGCGTGCCAGCGAGGCCGGTCGCACTGCGCCTCGGCTGCGGCGGGGACCGCTCTCGGCCGCGGGCAATTGCTGCGCGAGGGCGGCAACCACGGCCAGTTGCGCCGCGAGGTGGGTTTCATCCAGCGTCGTTCTGCGCTCGAGGAGTTGCTGCATGCGCCGCATGATCTTGCGCACCAGGTTGAGGTCGGAGTGGATCGCCGCGCGGGCCTGCATGTCATCGAGCGGCGCGCTCTGGCGCACGCTGCGCGCCATCTGCCGCAGCCCCCAGTTGAGCAGCAGCTCCGCCTGCCGATCGGGCAGCGCCTGGCCGAGGGTCGAACAGAGGAGCGGGTCGCTGGCCCAACTCATGCGGCAGCGCAGGCTCGCACGATCGACGGCTCGCGTGCCATGCAGGGAAGGGCGGGCTCGAGGTTGGGAGGCGTTCATCATTCGAGCGCAGTGCGCCCCGCAGGCCATAGAACCCGCCTGCCGAGGCAAATCTCCGCGAGCCGCGATTATAGTCATGCGTGGCGCGAGCGCAACTGCCACCGCTGCCTCGCCCGACGTGGTCAACGTGCAGGAAGGGGGGCCAGGCCCTCCGCAGCGCATGCCCAAGCCCCCTTCATCAGGAATCAAAATGCGGCCGCCCACATGGGTCGGCGGCCGCAGGATGATCACGGCGCGAGGCGATTACAGATAGTCTTTGAGATTGTGGGCCACGGCATACGCCGCCGCCTCGGCGCGATTGGCCACACTGAGCTTCGAGAGGATGCTCGAGACGTAGTTGCGCACCGTGCCCTCGCCGAGGAAGAGCGCCTGCGCGATTTCGCGGTTGGTCTTGCCTTCTGCAACAAGCTGCAGCACGTGCATCTCCTGCTGGGTCAGCTCGGCAAAGGCGGAGGCCTCTTCTTCGCGCGCCACCTTGCGCATCTCGGCAAAGACACGTTTGGTCACCGCCGGGTCGAGCAACGCTTCGCCCCGCCCCACTGCCTCGATCGCGCGCACCAGGTCCTGCGCGCCGATCTGTTTGAGCACGTAGCCGGCTGCGCCGGCGCGGATGGCCGAGAAGAGCATCTCGTCCTCGGCATACGAAGTGAGCATGATGACTCTGGTCTCGGGAAGAGCCTGGGTAATCTCTTGGCAAGCCTCGATGCCTGAACCGCCTGGCAGGCGGATGTCCATCACCACCACGTCGGGTTTGTAGGCCAGGCACTTCTCAACGGCCTCGCGAGCTGTGCTGGCTTCGGCCACCACTTCAAAACCGTGATGGCGCTCGAGCAGCGACTTGAGACCCAGCCGCACCACTTCATGATCGTCGACCAATAGTAGTCTCTGATGGGGCATGCGTTATCCTTGTTCGCCGCGCGGCCCGGCATCCAGCGCCCGGCGCGCCGCGTCGAGTATGGCATCGTACTCGGGTTCGTCCCCGAGTTTGGCCGTGTAGGCCGCGTACACAATCTGATCGTGGCGATCCACGACGAAGGTCGCGCGGCGCAAGATACGGCGCTCCTTGATCAGGCAGCCGTAGCGCAATCCGAATTCCGCCGTCATGTGGTCCGAGAGCGTGGTCACTTGGTCCACGCCGGCCGAGCCGCACCAGCGCTTCTGGGCGTAGGGCAGATCAGTGGAGACGACCAGGACATGCACGTCCGGGCCGAGCTCGGCCGCCCGCTTGTTGAAGGTGCGCGTCTCCAGGTCGCACACCGGCGTGTCGAGCGAGGGTACGGCGGCGATGATGCGCACCATTCCACGAGTGGCCGCGAGTGCGGGCAGCCACTGCCACTCCTGGGTGTGGGCGGTGAACTCGGGCGCGCGTTCGCCGGGATGTAGATCCGCCCCGACGACCGTTGCCGGGTGACCGCCGACCTGGGTCAGGCCGGCGCGTTCGATGGGTGCAGAAGAGTCGTTGGTCATGTGGGTATCACGGCTGATAAGGATAATTCAAGTGACATTGGTTGACAAGCCCAAATCGCTCTGTTACACTCGCGCCACCCCGGAGGAATTCCAATGCTGGTCACTCGCCAGGACCTCGAGACCGCTGAACTGCGGACGCTGGCTCCCTACGCGTGCCTGAGTAAAACCTCGCGCGGCCGGGAGGTTGCGGAGGACGAACCCGAGTTCCGCACCGCTTTCATGCGCGACCGGGACCGGGTTCTCCACACCACGGCCTTTCGCCGTCTGGAATACAAGACCCAGGTCTTCATCACTTACGAGGGCGATTACTACCGCACACGCCTGACACACACGCTGGAAGTCGCTCAGATCGGGCGCAGCCTGGCGCGCACGCTGGGGGCCAACGAAGACCTGGTGGAGGCTATCTGTCTCGCGCACGACCTGGGCCACCCGCCTTTCGGACATTCGGGCGAGGTGGCGCTGGCCAAGCTTATGCAGGGGCGCGGCGGGTTCGACCACAATAGGCAGTCGTTCCGCATTGTGACCACGCTCGAAAGGCGCTATCCGGATTTTGCCGGGCTCAACCTGACGTGGGAAACGCGCGAAGGCATGGTCAAACACGAGACAGAGTACGACGTTGCGGAGGCGGCCCGGTTCGAGCCCGACAAGCGCGGGCACCTCGAGGCCCAGATCACCAACCTGGCGGATGAACTGGCTTTTACGGCGCACGACCTGGATGACGGCCTGCGCTCACTGCTCATCTCGGCCGAGGATTTGGCCGGCCAGGCGGCGTGGGAGATGCTGCGCGAGAGCATCGGCTGGCAGACCGGCGCGCTGGACGAACTGACGCGCCACCGCCTGATCCGTCGCTTTATCGGGCTGGCCGTGCGCGACGCGAGCCGAGCCACCGACGCGCGCCTGCGTGAAGGCAAGGTGCGCTCGCGCGATGACTTGCAGCGCTTGCCGCACAACGTCATCGGCTTCTCAGACGGGATGGGCAATTCCATCCGCGAGTTGAAGGGCTTCTTGTACGCCAACATGTACCGCCATTACCGCGTCGTGCGCATGGCGGTGAAAGCGGAACGCTTCATCGCGGACCTGTTCTCGGCTTACGTCGAGGACCCGGAGATTCTGCCCGCGCCCGTCCAGGCCCGCGCGCAGCAGGAGGGTGCGCCGCGCGTGGTGTGCGATTACATCGACGGGATGACGGACCGCTTCGCCCTGGAAGAACACGAGAAACTGTTCAACCCGAACACGTTGCCTTGACCTGCCAAGGGAGCCGAGCCCAGACCCGCATGCCGGAACCGAAACTGCTCACACCGCAAGGTGCCAGCCGTCTGCGCAAAGAGCTCGCAGAGCTCACGGGAGGCGAGCGGCTCAAGCTTGCCGAACGCCTGCGCGCAGCCGTTCAGCAGGGCGATCTTTCAGAGAACGCGGATTACACCGCGGCCAAGGAGGCCCAGGGCTTCCTCGAAGGCCGCATTCTCGAACTGGAAGCGTTGTTGCGGCATGCGACGATCATCGAGCCCGGGCAGGCGCCGCGCGGCGAAGTCGCTCTCGGCTCGCGGGTGACGGTAGCGGTGGAGGGAGATCCGCCCGAGGTGTTTGTCCTGGTGGGAAGCACGGAGGCCGACACGCGGCAAGGACGGATCTCGCACGAGTCCCCATTCGGGCGTGCGCTGATGGGCCATCGCGCGGGCGAACGGGTCACGGCGGAGACACCGGCGGGTCCGCAGACGCTGACGATCATCAGCATCGAGTAGGTGGTATCCCCCGCGTGACCCTCGCACGCATTCGCGGCCGCAGTCTTACACGCTCAAGCTCACCTTCGAAGGGTCCTCACCCGGAGTCCCGCCTCCGCGGGAGTGACCAGCGCACCGCGGCGCGTGGCCGTCTCATCGTGCGGTGAGGCAAAACTGGCGCACGAGCTAGATTGATGCGCGTTCGAAAGCTAAGGACGATGGAGGGAATCGCGTTTGATCTTGTGTGGACCCCATTCCCTACGACTTCGCCCACACCTCCAGCTGCAGCGTCATCCGATCAAAGAACGAGTTGGCCGGCAGCGCCCCGCGGCCGTATTGCACCTCACGCACCTGGACGTGCGTCTTCAGGGTTTGCGTCTCCATCCAGAAGTCCGTGCCGGACAGGGCCTCCAATTGCGTGCCGCGCGGCGCCAGACGTGAGCGGACGTCGTCGCGGTGCATCGCGTAATCACTCATCAGCACGTAGGTCGAGGTGCGCGTGTCGCGTTTGTCGAACAGCCACACCTCGAAGGCCGTCACCTTCTTGGGTTCGCCCACGCCAACCTGTTCGGAAATCCCTACCCCGCATTCGCCCAGGAACTCACCCGCCGGCGAGTTGATGGTGAAGCTGTCTTCGTACAGGTCATCCCCCAAAACATAAGTTGTCACAAAGCGTTCGAGCGGGCCTGTTCCGCCCAAAGCAGCAGTGTCCGGCGCGCCCGCGGCCAGTGGTGCTGTACCGGGCACGGGGGGTGCTCCAGCCGGCCTTTCTCCCGGAGCAGCCCGAGCCTGGGGGGGGTGCTGCCCTTCGTCGAGTAGTGCGCCAGCCGCCGTGTTGCGCCGCCGGCGCAGGATGAGCACCAGCACGCCCCCCAGGACCAGAGTGACCACACACAAACCAAGGAAGACGAGAACCAGAGAGCGCGTGGAACCCAACATCGACGTGCCCGGCACCGGAGTCCCACCTGGCGGGGGTGTGACTTTGCCCCCTCCCGTTGGGATGATGTCGCTGACGACTGACAGGTATTGGCTGACGCGGCCCTGGTCCACCGACGGATCGCGCTGCAACAGGCCAAGGGTCTCGGCGCCGCTCGATCCGAGGGCGGCAAAGCGCTGGCGTGCGGCATTGGCATCGCCAGTCACGGCGAACGATTCGACCGCAGCCCGCAGATAATCGATGCGCAGATCCGCACGCAACTCCGCCGGCGTGGCGTCGATGAAATCCACCGGCCACACCCACCAGCCTAGGACAAGCCAGCCCAGGATCAGCCCGGCCAGGAACGCCGCCCCGGCGATGATCCAAGGGTTGCGCAGCCGATCGCGTAGTGATTGCATGGCTCGCCTGCTCCTCTCCTGTTGCTGCGTCTAGGACGCCGAGTGCCCCAGCATGGGGTGCCCCCCCCAAGGCGCGCGCTATGGCTCGCCCTGCCACCCGTAGCTGTCGAACCAGCGCCCTGCGCGAAAGTTCTCGGCGCCGCGCCTCACATACGGCACGGTGTCGCTTGGAAGGTCGATCAGCGAAAACCATCCCGTCTCACTGCACCGGCCGGGCTCGGCATTGTGTGGCTCGCCCTGCCAGTGCTCTGCCGCCAGGAAGAAATCGATGCGCTCATTGTTCGACTTGCGGTGCATCACGCCGACCACGCGCACATCTTCAGGCGCGAGGTTGACGCCGGCTTCCTCAACCACCTCGCGCACCGCCGCGGCGATGACCTGTTCGTTTCCATCCAAATGTCCGGCCGGGACGCTGAACAAACCGTCGCCCCAACCGGTGTTCGCCCGGCGGAGCATGAAAAGGGTCTCGCCGCGGAGCATGAACACATGCACGGCAGAGATCAGCCGGAAGCGCTCTGGCATTCCCACTCCGATGGCGGGTGGCATTTCCTGAACGGACATCGTCCCAAGATGATTGTACTCAGCCGGGCGCACCCCGACAACTTGCCCAGCGTGCTGCGGCTCACGACACACGGCAACTCGGTCGAACTGCCTCGCTGCTATTCCGAAGGGCCGCGGGCCTGGAGGAATCTCTGGCACGACGACACGCTAGAATCCCCAGCCGCTCACTCGCTAACGCAAACCAAGACAGCCACGCCAGCCGTGGCGCGACCGACGCGGAATGACGAACGGCATGGAAATCAAGCCGACTCGCAATTGAGTCTGGGCACGCCATGGCGTGCCCAGACTCTGGTGAATGGCATTGCGAGGAGGGCGAAACCCGACCAGGCAATCCTGGAGCCGCCCAGCCAATCGAGCCACAGTTGAAGCATGTGCCTCTCCAAGATCGCTTCGTCGCATGGCCCCGCTTCGCTGGGCAAGGCTCCTCGCAAGGGCGGCCATTTGGGTGCGCCCCGCGCTGCAACCTTCGCCCCTCCAGAATTCCTCGGGGTCACTGCCCGGAAGGATTGTCGGCCAACGATCGCAGAACCAGCCCCATTGACCGATATGCCTCTCGCATGCTGCACAGCGTGCCCGCTATCCCTCCGTTGCGGTCTGCTGCAGCTCCTCAAGCTTCACTTCGGTGCCGCACTTTGTGCATTGCGCCGTCTGTCGATTGGCCTGCACCAGTAACCCGCCGCACGTGGGGCAGGGTTGTGGCAACGGCCTCTTCCAACTGGTGAAGTCACAGGCCGGGTAGTTGGCGCAGCCATAGAAGGTCCGGCCCTTGCGCGTCTTGCGCTCGACGATCTCCCCGCCGTCATTCGGGCAGCCCACGCCGATCTTCTCCAGCCAGGGTTCGATGTAGCGGCATGTGGGAAAGTTGGAGCACCCGATAAACTTGCCGTATCGTCCCCAACGGATGACCAGCGGCTTGCCGCACTGCGGGCAGTCGCGCCCGGCCAGCTCCGGCCCGCCGTTGACTACGGGCATCTCCGCTTCGGCCGCCGAAATGCGCGCGCTGAACGGAACATAAAACTCGCGCAGCGATTGCACCCAGTCCGCCTCGCCGTCGGCGATCATGTCCAGGCGGTCTTCCATCAGCGCCGTGAAGCCGAGGTCCATGACTTCCGGGAAGTGCTCGACCAACAAGTCGTTGACCGTCATGCCGGTGTCGGTCGGCACCAGGCGCTTCTCTTCCTTGGTCACGTAGCCGCGGGCCTGGATGGTCGAGAGAATCGGCGCATAGGTTGAGGGGCGGCCAATCCCGTTCTCTTCGAGGGCCTTGACCAGCGCGGCCTCGGTGAAGCGCGGCGGGGGCGTAGTGAAATGCTGCTCGGGCAGCAGTTGCAGCAGGCGCAGCAGGTCGCCCTCTTCCAATGATGGCAAGTTGGGGAATTCCGGCTCCTGGTCGCCGTTCACGTCCTCGTCACGCACTTCCTCGTACACCATCTGATAGCCGCGGAAGCGCAGCGTCGCGCCCGAGGCGCGCAACAGGTACTGGCGTTCCGCCTGGGCTTCGATCTCAATTGTCAGCGTGTCGTACACTGCCGGCGCCATCTGGGAGGCCACAAAGCGCTGCCAGATGAGCGTGTACAGGCGCATCTGCTCACGGCTGAGATACTCGTGCAGGCTCTGCGGGTCGCGCCGCACGGCCGTGGGTCGGATGGCCTCGTGCGCCTCCTGCGCGTTGCGCGAGCGGGTGCGGTACTGCGGGGCCTGGGCCGGCAGCATCTCGCCGCCATAGCGCTGGCGGATGTACTCGCGCGCCTCCTCCTGAGCTGAGGCCGCCACCTGCATCGAGTCGGTGCGCATGTAGGTGATGAGACCCACCGAACCCTGCTCCCCCAGCTCGATGCCTTCGTACAATTGCTGGGCAATCGCCATGGTGCGCTTGGGGGCATACCCCAGGCGGCGCGAGGCCTCTTGCTGGAGGGTGGAGGTCGTGAAGGGGGCCGAGGGATTACGGCGCCGCTCGCCGCGCCTGACGTGCGCTACGCGGTAGGCAGCCTGTTCCAGATCCTTGAGCAGCGGGTCCACCGCCTCGCGCGAAGCCAGGCTGGGTTCCTTGTCGTCCACCCGCACCAACCGCGCGCGGAACTGCTTTCCCGTCTCCGCATCGCGCACGAGTTCTGCTTCAACCGTCCAGTATTCCTGAGGCACGAAAGCCAGGATTTCGCGCTCCCGCTCGACGACCAACCGCAACGCCACCGACTGCACGCGCCCCGCAGAGAGGCGGCTGCGGACCTTCGCCCACAGGAGCGGGCTGAGCGAGTAGCCCACCAGTCGGTCGAGGATGCGCCGAGTCTGCTGCGCATTGACCAGGTTCATGTCGATCTCGCGCGGGTGGCCGAAGGCCTCGTGGATGGCGCTCTCGGTGATCTCATGGAACACAACGCGCCGCGTGGCCGCCGGGTCGAGTTCGGCCGCTTCCAGCAGGTGCCAGGCAATGGCTTCGCCCTCGCGGTCGGGATCGGTGGCGAGGAATATCCCCTCCGCCTGAGCCGCCATGTCGCGCAGCTCTTTCACCACCAGCCGCTTCTCGTTGGGCACGCGGTACTTGGGCGTGAACCCGTTCGCCACGTCCACCGAGAGCTGCGAGCGCAACAGGTCGCGCACGTGCCCCACCGAGGCGCGCACCGTGTAGCCCTTGCCCAAGAAGCGCCCGACGGTTTTCGCCTTGGCCGGCGATTCGACGATCACCAGTTTGCCTGCGCGGTGCCCGTTACCGCCCGCGGCGGCGCCTGCGCCATTGCCGCGCTTGCGGCGCGGTGCGGCAGGCTTGGGCTCAGGTTTCGGCATCCCCTCGTGGGCTTCGGTCCGTCCCATCTTGTTCAGCCCGCTGCCGCATACCGGGCAGGTGCCGCGCGTGGCGGCAGTGCCGTTGGAGAAGAACACTGGCTGCGGATCGACCAGATCGCGTTTGGTCTTGCACTTAAGACAGTAGGCTTCCATCACACCTCAACAATGAGCTGCGCACCCAGCCGACGGCTGGGTGCGCAGGGCTAGAGATAACTGCGCGTACCGCGTTTCTCCGCCAGCTCGCGTACCAGCCGGCGCACCTCTTGGGATGCCCCTCGCCCGCACACCAGCAGCGCATCGCCGGTGTCGACGATGACGACATCCTTCATTCCGATCGTGGCAATCAGCTTCCCTTCCACTCCGTCCGCTATCACCTCAACTCCCGAGGAGTCGATGGCCACGTGCCGCGCGCCAGGTTGGCCGCGCAAGCGCGGTTGGCGGGCATATATGTCGAGCAGCGACTCCCACGTCCCCACGTCGGCCCAACCCAGCCCGGAGGCCGGGATCACCAGAACATCTCGCGCGCCTTCCATCACGGCGT
>CAYGXJ010000054.1:0-10335 GCA_964353865.1 uncultured Anaerolineales bacterium
ATCTCTTTCCATTCGCTGGAAGATCGCATTGTCAAGCAGACCCTGCGCGGGCTTGCGGGCCGCGCGGTGAGCACGGCCGTCCCTTGGCCTGCGCAAGTTCCGGCAACGGCCGTGTTACGCGATCTGACTCCGAAGCCGATCCGCCCATCGCGGGGTGAGGCGGCGGCCAACCCGCGCGCACGCAGCGCCAGGCTGCGGGTCGCCGAACGCGTCGCCGGCGCGGGCGAAGGCGTAAGCCCAATGCTTGGCGCGAGGGCGGGCGCATGAACCCGGCCCGCACCCCACGGCCCGGTCCGCCACGGGTGCGCGCGTATCGCGAGGCGCCCTGGCGCGTGCAGACGCGCGCCTTGGCTATCGGCCTGGTGGCGGTGCTGGGGATCGCAGCCGCACTTAGCCTGTTCATTTTTACGGGTGCTCAGGCGGCCGAGGCCGGGCTGCAAGTGCAGCGACTCATCGGCGAACGCGACACACTGCTGCGCCGCATTGAGGCTCAGCAAGTGAACCTGGCCCGTCTCAAGAGCGTGACCTGGTACTTCAATCAGGCGCACGATCTTGGCTTCGAACCCGTCGATCCGCGAGAGATGACCTTCGTCAAGGTGCCGGCCTGGATCGAAGCCACTCCTTCATACCTTGGACCGTCGCGCATTCTCTACGTCGACGAGGGTATTTCACTTGCGCCGGCCTACCGAGAGACTCTGCTCGAGTGGGTGGTGCGCGCGCTGCGCGGCGGAGGGCAGCCGTGACCCCTGTGTTGGGCATGCGGGTGAAGATTGCGGGCGCCGTGCTGCTGGTGCCTCTGGCGGCCAGCGTGGTTCAACTCGCGCGCTTCCAGATCTGGCCCAGCCAGGCTCGTCAGGCGTTGTACACCTCTCCCTACCCGATCACCCGTCACATCGAAACACCCCGTGGTCGGATCTTCGACCGCAACGGCGGCCTGTTGGCAGGAAACCTCAGCCACTTCCGCGTCTATCTCGATAATTGCCAAACCTATTTATGGGCGCAGGAAGCGCTGGGGGGGGTGGACGAGGAGCAGCCGCCCGTAACCCTGGCGCGGGTCCTCGCCGAGTTCATGCAGGCGACGGGTGTGACGGTCAACATCCCCGGCGTCACGCAATCGCTGCAGCAATTGGATCAAACGTTGCGCGAACAAACCCAGGGACGCCAGCGCCTGCGAACGTGCACGCTGGCGGTGGACGCGGTGGAGGTTGCGGGCCAGGTGCAGGCGATACCGCTTTGGCTGGAAGAGGCCCAGGAAACGCGCCTGCGGATTGCCCAGGGTGAGTTACCGGATGCGGACGGGGCTTACCACTACAACTCGATACTCGGTGATTTACGGACCGAGGCGTGGTTCGCGCGCGACTATCCGGAGGCTTCGCTGGCATCGGAGGTCGTGGGCTACAGCCGGCAGTCCGGCGACCGGCCGGGCGATCGCGGCGAGAACGGGGTGGTGCGCTTCTACCTTGAAACCGGGGATTGGGGCGTGGAGAGCAACTACAACGACATTCTCCAGGGAGCGCGCGAGGATATTTTGTGGACGGTCGTGCCGGTCGAGATCACCCGCAACATGGATCGCGCGCAGCCTCCGGCCGACCTGCTGCTGACGATCGATCGCGAGATCCAGGCCGAAGCCGAGGCTGTTCTGCGCGAGGGTGTTGAGGCGGGCGAGGCGTCGCGCGGTTCGATCCTGGTCATTGCCCCTCACACAGGCGAAATCCTGGCGATGGCGGACTATCCTGCGGCGGATCTCACCCGCCCGGAGGGATTCGAGGAAGCCTTCCACACCAAGGGGCGGTTGCCAAACGACCCGCAGGGCCAGGTGACCTCGCTCAACGTTGGAGCACCGTATGAGCCAGGCTCCATCTTCAAAGTACTCACCATGGCCGCCGCCCTGGATTCCGCGACAGTTGCACCGGACACCATCTTCGTCGACGAGGGTTACTTCGAGTATGGCGGCGTGGTCGTTCACAACTGGCGGTCGCGGCCCTTTGGCCTTCAAGACATGACCGGCTGCATGCAAAACTCGATCAACACCTGCTTGGCGTGGGTCGCCTCGCGCCTCGGCCCCCAGCTCTACTACGACTACATGGACCGCTTTTGGATCGGGCGTGCCTCCGGCGTCGACTTACCTGAACGAAGCGGCGACCTGCGCCGGCCCGGCGACCTGGATTGGACCGACTCGACTCTGGCCACCAATGCCTTCGGTCAAGGTGTATCGGTCACCCCGTTGCAGATTGCGCTGGCGGTCTCGGCCGTGGCCAATGAGGGTGTCATGATGGCGCCGCACGTCGTACGCAGCGTTGTCCGCCCCAACGGTGTGGTGCAACCGGTGCGTCCGGTGGCACTCAGCCAACCGATCTCCGCTCGCACGGCGCGCACACTCAACGAAATGTTGGCCCGTTCGCTCGAGATCGAACAATCCGCCGCACTGGTCCCCGGTTACCGCGTGGCCGGCAAGACCGGAACAGCCGACATCCCGCCCTACGTCAATACCAAGACGGTAGCCTCTTTCGTGGGCTGGGGGCCGGTCGACGATCCGCAGATTCTGATTCTGATTCGCATCGATGAGCCAACCTCGGAGGGAGACCGCCAGTTCGGGTCGGTGACGGCGGCGCCCCTCTTCGCCAAGCTGGCACCCCGGGTCTTTGCCATTCTGGGCATCCCGCCGGACCAAGTTCGTCAGCAGTTGGCGGCCACGCCCTAGGGCGACGGTCAAGGGCACACGATGCTGACGCTGGGGATCTTGATCGAAGCGCTGACGGGACGGGCGGCCACCGCCTATGCTCACACCGCCCTCTCGCGCCAGGTGCTGACAGACGCGGTCATCGATTCGCGGCTGGCGATCCCAGGCTGCCTGTTCGTGGCGTTGCGCGGCGAACGCACGGACGGCCACGAGTTCGTGGCAGATGCCTTCGAGCGCGGCGCGGCGGTGGCGTTGGTCGAACGCGAGATCCCGGGCTTCGCCGCGCTGGACCTGCGCCCAGGCGCCGGTTTGCCCGCGACGCAGCCGGTGGGCGGAGGGCGCGCCGCGCTGCACCTGTGCGTCTGCGTCGAGGACGTGCTCAAAGCGTTGCAGGCGGTCGCCCGGCATTGGCGACGCCAGCTGGAAGGGCTGAGAGTCATCGGCATCACGGGCAGCGTGGGCAAGTCCACCACCAAGGAGCTCGTGGCGAGCGTCTTGGCCTCGCACGCGCCCACCCTTTCAAGCGAGAGCAGTTTCAACAACGAGATCGGCTTGCCGCTCACCCTGCTCAAGGCGACTCGCGCCCACCGATACGCGGTGCTGGAGATGGGCTTCTACGTCCCGGGCGACGTGGCGTTGTTGTGCGATATCGGCGCACCGCAGGTGGGCGTGGTGACAATGATCGGTCCGGTGCATTTGGAGCGGGCGGGGAGCCTGGAGGCGATCGTGAAGGGCAAGGCGGAACTCGTCGAGGCGCTGCCGGAAGACGGCGTGGCTGTGCTCAACGCCGACGACGAGCGGGTGATGGCGATGCGCGGCCAGACCCGCGCGCGCGTGTTCACTTACGGGTTGGACCCGCAAGCCGACCTTTGGGCGAGCGATGTCAAGAGCCTGGGCCTGGAGGGGATGCACTTCCAGGTTCATACGCGGCGCGAGACGCTGCACCTGCGGGTCCCGCTGCTCGGCCAGCACTCGGTGCATACGGCGCTTCGAGCGGCTGCGGTCGGGCTGGTGGAAGGGCTGACCTGGCAGGAAATCCTGGATGGGCTGCAGGCACCCTCCACCCAATTGCGGTTGATGACGGTGACCGGCCCCAACAACTCGCTCATCATCGACGATACCTACAATGCCTCGCCCGATTCAATGATCGCTGCGCTCAACCTGCTGGTGGAAATCGAAGGCCGGCACATTGCGGTTTTAGGCGACATGCTTGAACTCGGCGATTTTGAGGAGCGCGGGCACCGAATGGTCGGGGCACGTGCGGCGCAAGCAGCCGATATTCTGGTGACAGTGGGCACGCGGGCGCGCTGGATCGCCGAGGAGGCCCAGTTGCAAGGCCTCTCCTCCGTGCGCATCGTGACTGTTGCCTCAGCCGAGGAGGCACAGGCCTTCTTGCAGCAGCAGGTACGCGAAGGCGACGTGGTGCTCATCAAGGGCTCGCATGCATTGCACCTCGACTCTCTGGTCGCGGCTTTGGAGACGGACGCGTGACCCACGGCATGGCAATGGCGCTCAGCCTGGGCGGGATCACATTCGCCCTGACCGTGATCTGGGGCGGTCCACTGCTGCGCATCTTGCGCTACTGGCGGGTGGGTAAGCAGATCCGGCTCGACGGGCCGCGCAGCCACCAGACCAAACTGGGTACGCCGACCATGGGCGGGCTGATGATCGTCATCCCGGTGGTGGTGATCACGCTGCTTCTCAACACCGTACCCATTCTCGGGCGGTCGCTCATCGGGCGCTCGATCCTGCTGCCGTTGGGTGTGATGGTAGCCTTTGCCACGCTGGGCGCAGCGGACGACTGGCTCGGCCTGCGCAACCGGCCGCTCCGCGCACGAGAGAAATTCGTGGCCCAGTCGCTGGTGGCCCTGATTGCCGCCGTGGGGCTGAAGTACGTGCTGCAAGTACCGGGCGTGTTCCTGCCCGGCGTACCCGGCTACTTCGACCTGGGCATTTGGTATCTGCCGGTGGCGGCCTTCGTGATCGTGGCCTCCTCGAATGCGGTCAATATCAGCGATGGGTTGGATGGGTTGGCCGGACTGACGGCGGCCACCGCCTTTGTGGCGTTCGCCATCATCGCCGCCTTGCAGGGGCAAGTCTTCTTGGTGCGCTTCTGCTTCACCGTGGTCGGGGCGCTGTTCGCCTTTCTTTGGTACAACGCGCACCCCGCCGAATTGTTCATGGGCGATACCGGTTCCCTGGCGGTGGGCGCGCTCCTGGGTGTGGTGGCGCTGATGACCGCCCAGTGGCCCATCTTGCCCCTCATCGCGATCGTGCCGGTCAGCGAGACGATGAGCGACATCCTGCAGGTGGCCTACTTCCGCTGGACGAAGGGCAAGCGCTTATTCAAGATGGCTCCGCTGCACCATCACTTCGAGCTTCTGGGTTGGAGCGAGACCCAGGTGGTGCAGCGCTTCTGGTTGATCGGACTGCTGGCGGCCATGGTGGGTGTGGCCCTCGCGGTTGCCTAAGTTGCAGGGATGAGGCTCCCTGCAGATTCGTAAGGAGGCTCCCATGGAACTCGGAATGCTCTGGTTTGATGGTGAAGCGCAGCGCTCACTGCAGGATCGGCTCGAGCGGGCAGCGCGCTACTACGCGCAGAAGTACGGCCGGCCGGCCAACACCTGCTACGTGCACCCCAGCACCATGGCCAACGGTGGACGAGCCGCCGAGACCAAAGCCTCGAAGCACGAGCAATGCGTGGCCGGGTTGACGGTGCGCGCTTCGCGGACGGTCCTGCCGAATCACTTCTGGCTCGGAGTCGAGGAACAGTTGCCGGTGATGCCCATCGCGGCGCCGCGCGGTGTGAAATCGACCGTGCAGGTCGCGGGTTAGCCTGCGGAACCGGGCGCATCGTGAGCCGCGAGGGTGGACACCCGCCGCATGTGGTGGTTCTCGGGCTGGGCCGCCAGGGCGTGGCGACGGCGCGCTACTTTGCCGCACAGGGTGTGCCGGTGGTCGTAAGCGACCGCCAGCCGGCACACGCCCTCGAAAGGGAGCGCATGGCGCTGGATGGGCTTGATGTGCACTTCGAATTCGGCGGACACCCGCTCGAGATGCTGGAAGGCGCCTCGCTGCTGCATCTCTCCGGTGGTGTCCCGGGCGACCTGCCGATCGTCGAGGCCGCCCGCAAGCGGGGCCTGCGCATCACCAACGATTCGCAGCTCTTCCTGGAGATCACTCCCGCGCGAGTGGTGGGCATTACCGGGTCGGCCGGCAAGACCACCACGACTTCCCTGGTCGGCGAGATAGCGCGCGCGGCTGCCGCCCGAGGCGAAATCCACGCGGCGTGGGTTGGGGGCAATATCGGCAACCCGCTGCTCAATGAGGCAGCCCAAATGCAGGCTGGCGACGTAGCGGTGATGGAGCTTTCCAGCTTCCAATTGGAGGTGATGACCCACAGCCCGCACGTGGCGGCCGTGCTCAACCTCTCGCCCAACCATCTCGACCGGCATGGGACGATGGATGCGTACCGCGATGCGAAGTCCCGCATCCTCGAATTCCAGCACGCGCAGGACGCGGCGGTCCTGGGCTGGGACAGCCCGGAAACACGGGCGCTTGCGGGCCGCGTGCGCGGTGGGCTGACTTTCTTCTCCATCGAACGCGGTCTGCAGCCCGAATGGGGCGCCGCCGCGTTCTTGAAAGAGGATTGGATATGCCTTTCTGCGCGCGGGGAGACCACGCGAGTCCTGCCCGCAGCCAGTGTTCAACTGCGCGGGCGCCACAATCTGGCCAATGCGGTGGCCGCCTGCGCCATCGCCCTGGCCGCGGGCTTCTCCCCACAATCGATGGCCCAAGCCATGCCTGGGTTTCGCGGGGTGCCGCACCGCCTGGAGCATGTGGCCTCCATCGAGGGCGTGGACTGGTACAACGACTCGATCGCAACGGCGCCCGAGCGAGCCATCGCCGCCATGCGCTCCTTCGAGCAGCCGATCGTCTTGTTGGCCGGCGGGCGGGATAAACAACTGCCGTGGGAGGAGTGGGCACAGGTGGTGCGATCCCAGGTGGAACACCTGGTGCTCTTTGGCGAGGCGGCGCCGCTCATCCGCCGGGCACTGGGGGAGATTGCGTCTGACGCACGGCCGCGCACCGTTTCCGCCTTTGCAGAATTAGGGCAGGCGGTGGGCTACGCTGCGCGGGTGGCCAAACCCGGAGAGGTGGTGCTTCTCGCCCCGGGCGGCACGAGCTTCGACCAGTATCGCGATTTTGAAGAGCGGGGCGAGCATTACCGGTTGCTGGTGCGTGGGCTGCAAGGAAAGGGGAAGCGATGACCAAGCTCTTCCGCGAACGCATGCGCGGCGCGGACCTGGGGTTTGACCACATCATGCTCCTGCTGGTACTGGCGCTGATCATCCTGGGCTTGATGACGGTCGCCTCCAGCAGCTGGGGAGCCTCGTACAGCCTCTCGCCCACGCACTCGGTGTGGTACCTGTTCTCTCGCCAGTTGGTGTGGGGCCTGATCGGTTTGGTGATGATGGCCATCACCTTCCGCATTGACTACCACCGCTGGCAGCGCTGGGCGCTGCCGGTCGGGATGTTGACGGTGGTCATGTTGATTGCCGTGGTCGTCGTCAACTGGGATTCGCCCGTCCGACGTGGCCTGTTCAACGACTCGGTGCAGGCCTCCGAAGTGGCGAAATTCGCCACCGTGATCTACCTGGGCGTGTGGCTGGTCTCCAAATCGCAGGTGCTCGACAACCTTTCGCTGGGGATCGTGCCCTACGCGGTATTGATCGGCGCGTTTGCCGGCCTCATTCTGATGGAACCCGATATCAGCGCCGCTGCGACCGTGGTCATCTTGGGCATGGCGATGTTCTTCCTGGGCGGAGGCGGCTATCGCAACGTGGCTCTGGCCACGCTGGTCATGGCGGCGGGCGGCCTGGTGTTGGCGCTGGTCATCCGCCCCGCACGCATCGAGGAATACCTGGCCGGTTGGCGCGACATTCGCGAATCCAACCTGCATATCTTCGAGGCGCTCTCGGCCATCTCGAGCGGCGGCCTGATCGGAGTCGGCGCAGGGGCCAGCCGGTTCAAGTACTTTTCCCTGCCGGCCGCGCACACCGATAGCGTCTTTGCTGTGGTCGCCGAGGAGCTGGGTTTCGTGGGAGCCGTGGTGGTGCTGGTGCTCTTCGCTCTGCTCATCTGGCGTGGCTACCGCATTGCGGTCAAGGCTCCGGACTCGCTCGGGTTGATGTTCGCGGCAGGCATGACAACCTGGATCGCGGTGGAGGCCCTGGTCAACATCATGACCATCCTCGCCCTATTGCCCTTCGCCGGGAACGCGCTGCCCTTCTTCAGCTATGGCGGCTCGAACCTGGTGATGACCATGGCGGCGATGGGGCTCGTGCTCAACGTTTCGCGTGCCGATCACCGTCGGCCGCAACCAGAGAAGGCCAATGCGCCTACTGATCAGCGCTGGGGGGACGGGCGGGGGCATCTACCCCGGTCTGGCCGTCGCCCAGGCCGTGCGTCGTAGCCACCCGCAGGCCGAGGTAATCTGGGTGGGCGGACACGGCGGAATGGAGGAGGACTTGGTGCCGCGCAGCGGGTTGCGTCTGGAACTCATTCCAGCAGCCGGCCTGCATGGCGTGGGCTGGCGGCGTTTGCCAGGCAACGCCTGGCAGGCCCTGCGCGGCCTGGTGCAGGCGGCCGGGCTGGTGGGCAGGCTGCGCCCGGACGCATTGCTCGTCACCGGCGGCTACGTGGGCGTGCCCGTGGCCTTGGCTGCTCGCCTTCACCGGGTGCCGATTCTCGCGTTCATGCCGGATGTCGAGCCGGCGCTGGCCTTGCGGGTGATCGGACGTTTCGCGCACAGGATTGCGCTCGTGACGGACGACTCGCGGCGCTATTTGCCCTCTCGTGCAGCGAGCACGACCACCGGCTATCCGGTGCGCGAGGACCTCATGCAAGCCGAGCGCCGAGCCGCGCGAGCGCAGCAAGGTTGGCGAGACGATGATTTCGTGTTGCTCGTGCTGGGCGGGAGCCGTGGCGCGCGCAGCATCAACCGGGCGCTCCTGGGCTGTCTGCCCGACTTGTTGCGCGAGATGCATGTGGTCCACGTGAGCGGCGCATTGGACTGGGCCGAGGTGGAGCAGGCTGCGAAGTCCTTGCCGCAGGAGGTCCGGTCGCGGTACCACCCGGCGCCCTATGTCCACGAGGCAATGGGCTCGGTGCTCGCCGCGGCAGATCTTGTGGTCTCGCGAGCGGGCGCCTCGGTGCTCGGCGAATACCCGTTGTTTGGTCTGCCGGCCGTGCTCGTGCCGTATCCGCGTGTCTGGCGCTACCAGAAGGTGAATGCGGACTACCTGGTGGGCCGCGGCGCCGCGCTGCTGCTGGAGGATGAGGCCCTCGAAACCGCGCTGCGCTCAACCGTGCTCGAGCTCAAAGCCAATCCCTCGCGCCTGAGCGCAATGCGCCGTTCGGCCGCCCGCTTGGCGCGCTCAGACGCCGCGGATCGCATCGCTCGAGAGTTCATTTCACTGGCGAAGACCGAGGGCGCCCGGGCATGAGCATTGGCCTGGTCTTCTGGTTCATGGTCTTGGTCTTCGCCCTGGTCGGTTCCCTGCGCGGCTGGGCCAAAGAGCTGTTGGTGTCGTTTAGCCTGATGCTGGCCTTGTTCGTGAACCTGCTGCTCGAGAAGTACGCCCACAACTTGCTCGAGTCGCTGCGCCTGGTAGACCTGTTCTGGGTCAAGGCGGCCGTGTTTGGCGGGCTGGCGTACTTCGGCTATCTCACGCCGCGCCTCCCGTGGCTGCCGGGCAATCGCTTCATTCGTGAACATCTGCAGGATTGGCTCTTGGGCGTGATCATCGGAGGGGTGAACGGCGCTCTGCTTTTCGGCAGCCTATGGTTCTTCCTGCATCAGGCGGGCTATCCCTTCGTCGGCATGGAATTCGCCCGGCAGACGGCGACCGACCCGCAGGTGGTCGCCCTGATGCGCTACATGCCTCCCATGTTGCTGGGGGAGGCATGGTTGCTGGTCGCGGTCGCCATTGCATTCGTGTTCGTTATCGTGATCTTCGTGTGAGGCGATGCGATACCACTTCGTCGGCATCGGCGGTTCAGGACTCTCGGCCATCGCGCGCGTGCTCATTGAGCGCGGCCAGGTGGTGAGCGGGTCGGACGAAAGCGACTCGCCCATGCTGCAGGTGTTGGCCGGGCTCGGCGCGCGAGTTGCGGTCGGTCACCTGGCCGAGCACGTTGCGGGTGCCGAGGCGCTGGTCATTTCGTCGGCCATCCGCAGCGACAACCCCGAGGTTGTGGCGGCCTTGCAGGCCGGGGTGCCGGTCTACCGGCGGGCGGAGTTCCTGGGTGAACTCACCCAGGGATACCAGACGATTGCCGTAGCCGGAACGCATGGCAAGACGACCACTTCGGGCCTCATCAGCTTCATCTTGGCGGAGGCGGGCCTGGCGCCCTCTTTTGTCGTGGGTGGCGTGCTGCCGGACTTCGGCGGAGCGAATGCCCGCGCCGGGCAGGGCGAGTTCTTCGTCATCGAGGCCGACGAGTATGACCACGCTTTCCTCGGATTGGTGCCGTGGCTGGAGGTCATCACCAACATCGAACACGACCACCCGGACTGCTTCCCCACGCTGGCCGACGTGCAGGCGGCTTTCAACGCGTTCCTCGCCCGGCTGGCGCCGATGGGCTGGGTG
>CAYGXJ010000055.1:0-8396 GCA_964353865.1 uncultured Anaerolineales bacterium
GAAGGCCATTCGCGCGCCCTTGCCGCAGGTCAAGCTCATCCCGGTGGGCGGCGTATCGCTGGAGACGACCGCCGACTTCATTCGCGCCGGTGCGGCGGCGGTCGCGGCAGGCGGGAATCTCGTTAAGAAAAGCGCCATCGCCGCCAAGAACTTCGACGAGCTGACCGCCACCGCACGCCAGTTCGTGGATGCGGTGGCCTCGGCGCGCAGCGCCTAGGGCGGGTGCATCATCGGCGCCCGGCCTTCGGCAACCTAACAGGTAATCGGGAGGGATTTGTCCATGCGACGAATTGTGAATGCCAACTCCAGCCGCCCGCCGGCGGCGGTGGTCGAAGGCTATCGCTCACTGCTTTCCATCTTCAGCCCATCCTGCGTTATAGCCGATTGCCAGGAGCGATCCGGCGTGCTGCGCAGCGATATCCGACCTCTGTACGAGGCGCGATTTGCCGGGGTGGCTCTCACCGTACGGCTGTATCCGGGCGACCTCGTGGATTGCCTGGACGCGCTGGCCGTCGCCCAGGCGGGCGATGTCATCCTGGTGGATGCCGCGGGCGAGACCGAGACCTCCATTTGGGGGGGGTTGATGGCCGGGCTCTGCCTGCAGAAGAAGGTGGTCGGAGCCGTTGTGGATGGGGCCATCCGCGACACGGATGAAATCAAGGCGTTGGGCTTTCCTATCTTCAGCCGAGCCATCGTCCCACGCTCAACCCATTCGCCGTATTCCAAGCGCATGGAGCCCATCGAAGTCAACGTTCCAATTCACTGCGGCGGCGCGCTCGTCTCGCCGGGCGACATCGTTCTGGCGGATGAGATCGGGATCGTCGTCGTGCCGCAGTCCCAGGCGCAGGATGTGCTGGCCCGGGCGCAAGCTCTGGCGGCACAGGAGGAAGCCACGCGCCAACGCATTCGCGAAGGCAAGACGGTCGAACAACTCTTGGCGGAGTTCGGTCGGCTGTGACGCCGATGAACCTTACCGCCGGCCGTGCACGCTGCTTCGCAACGGGGGAGGCGAAAGGAGGTGCACCAAGGAGGAAGGAGAGAGCTGTATTCGAACTTTGCTCGCGTTCATCGAGTGGTCCCACGCGGAACTCTTAAGGAGGAATCCGATGTCTGGCATGCGTACTTCTGATGGACTCAGCCTGTGGCGACTGGGTTTCGCTGCGATCCTGATCGTGACCCTGGCCGCCTGTGGCACTCCAACGGCGGCGCCGGTTGCACCGACTGCGGCGCCCGTGGAAGCGGGCCCGGCCGCTGCGCCCGACCTGGGCTCCTACGAGCCGCCCTATGGCGCGATGAAACCTGTGGCGCTGGTGGCCGGCTCGCAGGCGTTGTGCTCTAGCTCCGCCTTCAAGGGCGGCACGCCCAATATCGCCTACATGCCCCCGGCGACCGAGTTCAACTACTACATGGCGATCGGCGCGGGTGTCGAAGCTGAAGCCGCGAATCTGGGTGCCACGACCTTCATGCTCGCGCCTCAGAGCGGGGCCGACATCGCCGGCCAGATGGGCATGATCCAGGACGTGATCACCAAGGGCGTCGATGCGATCATCCTTTCGACGCATGATGAAGCTGCCGCTGCGCCGCTGGTCAAACGCGCAGTGGACCAAGGCATCGTGGTGATCATCGTCAACAACGATATCCCGAACTTCCCGGCGCCGGTGCACGGTGTGGTCGGCTACAGCCAGCGCCGCGGCACCTACAAGATGGGCATGTATGTCGCGGGCATGTTCCACGGCAAAGCTCAGGTGGGTGTGCTCGAAGGACAGCCGGGGTACCACTCGACCGAACGCATCGGCGGGTACCTGGACGCGCTTTCCCAGTTCCCGCAGATGGAAGTCGTGGCCAGCCTGCCCACGGCCTGGAACGTTGAAACCGGCAACTCGGCGATGATGGACCTGATGCAGGCCCACCCCGAGGTGCAGGTCATCGTGACGGCCAACGACTACATCTCCATCGGGGCCGCCAAGGCGGCTGAATCGCTCAACCGCGCGGACGTCGCCAACTTCGGCAATGACGGCGACACGACCGGGCTGGAAGAAATCTACGCCGGCCGCTGGACGGGCACCGTCAACACCACGCCGTTCGTGATGGGCGAAGTGGTGATGCGCGTGGCCTTCGACTGTTTGAAGGGCACGTATCCGGGCGGGTGGGTGGAGACCCCGGTGACGATCGTGGACGCGACCAACGCGGTCAACTTCCTGTGCCACCCTGAGACTCTGTTCCCGAAACCGTCGAAGACGTACGCCTGCCCATAGCAGGCACGTAACGGACACGCACAGCAACCTGCTCTGGTCGCGGGCCATGCCGGCCCGCGACCAGAGGCTCGAACCTGAGGCTACGCTGCATGACCAGCACTGCATCTGCATTGTGGGAAGTGCGTGAAATCTCAAAGGCTTTTCCAGGAGTGCAGGCCCTGGATCGGGTCTCGCTGGCGCTCAACGCGGGCGAGATCCACGCGCTCGTCGGTCAAAACGGCAGCGGCAAGTCGACTCTGGTCAAGTGCTTGGCCGGGGTCCATCAACCCGATGGCGGCGACATCCGCCACCTCGGGGCGGTGGTCGCGATGACTACACCCACGGTCGCCCGCGCCCAGAGCGTGGCGACCATATACCAGGAATTCTCCCTGGTACCGACGCTGTCGGTAGCCGAGAACATCTTCCTGGGGCGCCTGCCCACCCGCGCCCGGGGAAGCGTGGTGAATTGGCAACGGATGCGGCGCGAGTCGGTACGCACCCTGCGCGAGCTGGGGATTGAGATTGACCCGGATGTGATCGTGCGCCGTTTGTCGGTGGCCGAGCAGCAACTCATCGAAATCGCCAAGGCCATTTCGGAAGAGTCGACCCTACTGGTGATGGACGAGCCGACGGCCGCGCTCGGCCTGAGCGAGGCGCGGCGGCTGCAAGGTCTGATTCGTCGATTGGCCGAGCAGGGCAAAGCCATTCTATATATTTCTCATCGCATCGACGAGGTGTTCCAGGTCGCCGACCGCATCTCGGTCCTCAAGGACGGCCGACTGGCGGGGGGCGGCCTTACGCCGGAGTTGAATGAGGATTCGGTGGTGCGGATGATGCTGGGTGCGGAGCTCAAGGAGCACTATCCCAAGCAGCATAACGCGACCGCCCAGCCGGCGCTCGAGGTCGAAGGGCTGAGCACCGAAAGCGGGATTGAGAACATCAGCTTCTCGATTCACGCCGGCGAGGTGCTCGGGCTGGGCGGGATGGTTGGATCGGGTCGAACGGAGATCGCGCGGGCCCTGTTCGGCGTCGACGCGCCCACCGCCGGGACCATCCGCCTCAATGGCACGTCATTGCATCTAGCCTCGCCGCGCCATGCGATCAAGGCCGGAGTGGCGCTGGTTCCTGAGAACCGCAAGGCGGACGGGTTGTTCTTCAATTTCCTGGGGCCGCAGAACATCACCATCGCGGGCCTGGCGGCGCTACTCAGCGGCCCCTTCCTGAACCTCGGTCGTGAGGCCAAGGTTAGCCAAGATTACTTCATCAAGCTGGACATCAGCCGGGCGGGGCTCGACCGCACCGTCCAGTTCGTCTCGGGAGGCAATCAGCAGAAAATCATCCTCGCGCGCTGGTTGTTTGCCAAGGCGCGGCTGCTGATCCTCGACGAACCGACGCAGGGGGTAGACATTGGGGCGCGAATTGAGGTGTATCGCATCATCAACGAACTCACGGCCATGGGCATCGCCATCTTGCTGATCAGTTCCGATTACCCCGAGCTCCTGGCCATGAGCGACCGCATTGCCATCGTTCGCGACAAACGCATTCTTCAGATTTCCCCCTCCCGCGAGCTGAGCGAATACCGCCTCTTGGAGATCGCTTCGCGCGGGAATCAACAGCCCCAGGGAGCCTTTCATGCGAGCTAGCCTGAGCCGACTGCGAGTTCCCATCCTCGGCCCGATTCTCTCGCTGATCGCGGTCGGGGTGGCCGTGGGCCTGACGACGGACCGCTTCTGGTTGCTCGACAACCTGAACAACGTTGCGTTACAGGCGAGCATTGTCGCCATCGTCGGGATTGGATCGACCCTGGTCATCCTCACCGGCGGCATCGACCTCTCCCCCGGTTCGGCGATTGCCCTGCTCACCATGATCATGGCGCAGTTGATCAAGATCAACGGCGTGCCCGTGCCGGTGGCGATACTGATTGTGCTGGTGTTGAGTGCACTTTTGGGCGCCTTCAACGGGCTGCTGGCCTCCTACGGGCGCATCCCGACCTTCATCGTGACCTTGGCGGCGATGAGTATCTTTCGCGGCATTGCGTTTCTGTTCAATGACGGCTCGCCTATCTTTTCGGTCTCACCTTTCCTCGAGCCTTTGTTTTACGGCAAGATGCTGGGCATTGCCCTGCCGTTCTTCTACGTGCTCATCTTCTATGCGTTGGCGTGGGGTTTCCTCAAGTACACACCCGCCGGCCGGCGCATCTATGCCATCGGCGGCAATGAGGCGGCCGCGCGCCTCTCGGGCATCAACGTGCACCAAACGCGTTTCATGGCCTTCGTCATCGCGGGGGTCACGGCGGGCGTCGGCTCGATTCTGATGACGGCGCGCCTCAATTCCGGCTCGCCAAATTACGGCGTGGGCACCGAGTTGCAGGCGATTGGTGCAGCGGTCGTCGGCGGCGCGAGCCTGGCCGGCGGCTACGGGCACATCCTGGCGACCATGGTAGGCGCCGCCATCATCGTCGTGGTGCAGAACGGCCTCAACTTGAACGCGGTGCCCACCTCCTGGCAGAACATCACCCTGGGCGGGATCATTGCCCTGGCGGTTTTCGTCGACATGTGGCGCTCCGACTTCGGGCGGCTGGCGGCCCGCTGGTTCGGGCGACTTGCAGGGCGAGGTAAAAGCCCGGGCGGAGCAGGGCGTGAGCTGCCGCCCTCGGGCTGATTGCGGGGGCATCGTTTGTCCGAAGCCTGATCGACAAGGAGAGGCTTGCTATGTACACCTGGGGACGAAAGACCGGATGTCGGTTGTCGCTGGACTACACCTACAAAGGGATGCGGGTCGCCTTTCTGGAGAACGAGGCGATTCGCGTCGGCGTTCTTCTTGACAAAGGGGCGGACATCTTCGAGTTCACCTACAAGCCGCGGGACATCGATTTCATGTGGCAATCGCCCCTCCCGCTGCGAGCGCCATTCGTCGCCACCAGTGCACTGCCGGAAGGCGCCTTTCACGACTACTACTTCGGTGGCTGGCAGGAGGTGCTGCCTTCGGCCGGCTGGGCCAAGGAACCTTACCTGGGAGCCAACCAGGGGCTGCATGGGGAAGTGGCGCTGCTTCCCTTCCAGGCCGATCGTCTTGAAGACACGCCCGAGCGGGTCTCGCTGCGTCTCTCGACGCGCTGCTATCGCTCGCCCCTGACCTTGGAGCGCGTGCTTTCCCTCGAGCGCGAGAAAGGCTGCCTGTTCATTCGCGAGCGGTTGGTCAACGAATCGGCCGAAGCGTACTCCATCATGTGGGGTCATCACCCGGCCTTTGGCGCACCGTTCCTCGACGACAGTTGCCGGGTGGATGCACCGGCGGGCGAGGCCGAGGTGCTGTCCTTCCATCCGAACGGGTTGTGGGAGCCGGGCGGGGGCTACGCCTTCCCCCAGGTCAAGAATCGGCGCAGCGGCGCGCTGCAAGATGTCCGCCAAGTCCTGCCAAAGGAAACCCATTCGGTTGATGTGCTGATCTTCAAGGGCCTGCGCGAAGGCTGGTACGGACTGACGAATGCCCGCCGCCAAGTAGGCTTCGGCATGGCCTGGGACCCGACCTTGTTCAAGTATTTGTGGATGTGGCAAGTGTATGGCGGGCACAATGACTATCCCTGGTACGGGCGGACCTACAACTGCGCGCTTGAGCCGTTCACCAGCTACCCGCCAGCCGGCATTCAGAAGGCCATCGAGAACGGCAGCGCGCGCAGCATGAACGCGGGTGAAGTCATCGAGACCGATCTCGTTGCAGTGGCCTACGAAGGGCAGGGCATTTCGCGCATCGATCGCCAGGGGCACGTGGCACCCTAGGCTCACGGGCCGGCGATGGATGAGAGGAGGAATCATGAGTGCAATTGATAGCGCACGGCTAGACCGATTACGCGAGGAGATGAAGTCCGCCAAGCTGGATGCCCTGGTCTGCCGGCTGTCGGAAAACGTGGTCTACCTTACCGACTACTGGCCGCATCACGGATTTTCCGTGGTGGTGTTGCCGTGCGAGGGACGCGCGCGGCTCTTCGTGCCGGAGGTGGAGCAGGAGTACACCGACGATGCGTGGTGTGACGTCACGCCTTTTGGCTGGGGTCTGCTGAAGGACGGCGACCTGTATGCCAATTACCGGGCGCTGCTCTCGCGCGCACGCGACGAGCTGCGGCTGGGCGGAGCGCGCATCGGTGTGGAACGCAGCTTCGAGGTGATCGGGTCCACCTACCGGTCTGCTGAACCGGTCGTCCCCGCACTCCCGTGGGCCACGCTGCTGACCGAGGTGTTCTCGGGGAGCGAGGTCGTTGACGCGACGGACTTCCTGCAAACGGTTCGGTCGGTCAAGAGCGAGTACGAACTCGGCAAACTGCGTCTGGCCAACGAGATTGCGGAGATGGGCATGCACGAATTCCTCGCCCGTCTCAAGCCCGGGTTGAGCGAAGTTCAAGTGGGGGCGATGGTGGAGGCCAAAATCCGTTCGGAGGGCCCCGGCCATAAGGGGGCACGCCTGGTGCGGCCCATGGCGGAGGTTGGAACGGGGCCCGTCGGCAGCACGAAGGGCACGCTGCTGGTCCCCTCCACAACGCGCCGAGTGGAGGCGGGCGACATTGTCATGGTCGAACTGGCGACGCAGGTGGACGGATACTGGTCGGACCTGACCTACTGCGCTGTGGCGGGCACGCCTACGGCGCGCCAGCGCGAGGTCTACAACGCCGTGTTGGCCGCGCAGCAAGCGGCTGCGCGTGAGCTTCGCCCGGGTGCCTCCTTCAGCGATCCGGACACGGCCGCGCGGGAGGTTCTCAAGAAGGCAGGCCTGGGCCAGTACTTCGTCCACATCACCGGCCACGGCGTGGGCCTGCGATATCACGAGTTCATCCCGTTTTTCGCGCCTGGCGCGAGCGGTGTGTTGCGCCAAGGCATGGTCGCCAGCGTGGAGCCGGGAGTGTACATCGAGGGCTTTGGCGGGATACGCATCGAAGACAACGTGGCCGTCGGTGCCAACGGCCCGGACTTTCTCTCGACGCCCCGCCAACCGCTCTAGTGCGGGTCGTCAGGTACCACCATCCACCAGGAGGCTCGACGATGAAACTCAAGAACAAAGTCGCTATCGTCACCGGCGGGGCAATGGGCATCGGCAAGGGGATTGCGCGCGTCTTCGTCCGCGAAGGTGCGCGCGTGGTGATCGCCGACGTCAACCGCGCCGAGGGCGAGAAGGCCGCCACAGAGCTGGCGGCCGGCACAGGGGAGGTCGTCTTCATTCATTGCGATGTGAGCAGCGAGAGCTCCATTCGCGAAATGATCGAGAAGACACTCGCGCAGTTCAAGGCCCTGCACGTGCTGGTCAACAACGCCGGCATTGGCGTGTATAAGCCTGTGCTGGAGACTAGCACTGAGGAATGGGATCGCTGCCTGGCTGTCAACCTGCGCGGCGTCTTCCTGTGCTCGAAATACGCCATCCCGCATATCAAGCAGGCGGGCGGAGGCGCGATTGTCAACGTGGCCTCAGTCCACTCGTATCAAAACGTGGGCGGGACGGCGCCCTACGCGGCCAGCAAGGGCGGGGTGGTGGCGCTGACCCGGGTCATGGCGATTGATCACGGACGAGACAAGATCCGCGTCAATGCCATATGCCCGGGCTGGATCGATACGCCGCTGATCAAGGGCATCTTTGCGGCAGATGCCGACCCGGTCAAAGCCAAGCAGGCCGTCGAACGCCGTCAGGTGCTTGGACGGCTGGGTGAGCCGGAAGAGGTGGGAGAGACCGCCGCCTTCTTGGCGAGCGAGGAGGCCTCCTACATCACCGGCGCGTCGATCATGGTCGACAACGGGATGACGGCGCAGCTCGAGAGCTGGTAGGCGGCACGAGATTGAGCGATGCTCGTCATCATTCGTCGGGCGCATTCTCCTCAATAGTGGGGGAGCTTTCCCGGGATGAATGACCCTTGGTCGGCGCGAAGCACCTCCCGCGCCGCCGGTATCCTGTACTCATGATGGGGATAGTCACACCCCGCCGCGATACGCCGGCTGGAAGCCGAGAGGAAAGGAGAGAGGATGGGAGGAACACGCTGAGAGAGGAACCCTTCGTCGTGAGCAGACTAGCTGAGTGTGGACGGGAGGAACCCATGAAGAGCATTATTGTCAGGCGTCTCACATGCCTGGTCATCCTTGGGGCAGTCGTCCTGGCGGCATGTGGGACGGCGGCCCCCGCTTC
>CAYGXJ010000056.1:0-7912 GCA_964353865.1 uncultured Anaerolineales bacterium
AGGTGAGACGGTTGCGCTCGGGAGAGTCGCGGTGGGCTCGGGCCTGGGCAGCAGCCACTCGCGAACGCCGGCCCCCGCGAATATCGTTAGGGCGAAGGCGACGCTCAGCCACACCCAGGCTGACTTCCACCAAGGTCTGGACTGCGCAACAGGCAGCGCGGCGGCCTCGGCCAGGGCCGCGCTGGGCAGGCCTTCCACCAATCCCTCGCGCACGGCGTACATGGCGGCCTCGGTGCGCGAGGCGGCGCCGATCTTTTCGAAGATGTTGCGCAGGTGGACCTTGACCGTGTTGGGGCTGATGGAGAGGGCAGAGGCGATTTCCTTGTTGGCCAGACCGGTGGCCACCAGGCGCAGGATTTCGCGTTCGCGTTCGCTTAGCGGGCTGGATGCGGACATGGGCGGTAGGGAAGATTATAGCAACGCTTCAGGAGTGGAGGTGGGGCGGGCGGGTGATGGGCGCGCGGCATATAATAGGCGAGGATGTGACCCGGGGAGCCGCGCACCGGGCGCGGCCGGTCTGACCCCATGGGGGAGGCCCGTGTGAAGCGCATTTGGATTGCCACTCTGCTGGCCGTGCTCGCCCTTGCTGCGTGCACGCCAGGCGACAAGATCACCCCCGCGCCGCTCGTGACCGGCGCGGCGGGCGCGACTACGCCGCTACCGCCCGGAACGATGCCGGCGAAGGGCGGTGCGGCGGTCATCGTGCAGCGCAGCGGCGGGATTGCCGGGACGAGCGATCAGTGGGCGATCTTCCCCGACGGGCAGGTTCTGGTGGGGCGGACGAACGAGTTCCGCGTTCTGCCGGCGGCGGTCACCGGGCTGATGGCGAGTATCGAGCGGCGCGGGTTCTTCTCGCTGGAGATGGGGCGCCCAGCGCCATGCCCGGACTGCTTCACTTACACGATTACGGTGGCGTCCGGCGAGCGGGTGCACTCTGTGTCATGGGTGGACGGGCAAAAGGGGGTACCGCAGGTGGCGCTGGACGTTCTGGACGACATCAACGTGTTCCTCTCCGCGCCGGGGAGCGATTAGCTTGGCGTGATTGTTCGGGCACGGCATGCCGTGCCCGCGAGTGGCCAGACCTAGCTACGCCCCCTCGTTTTGAGGGCCCCTAACCCTCTCCCTACGGGAGAGGGAACCAGCCGCGGCCGCATACGAGTCTACCGTGCACATATGCGTCGGGCCACGATCCTTCGTGGCCCGACGCGCTTTTCCTTTCAGCACGTAACCCCCGCTCCCCTTCGCATGATACAGACGGAGGTGCTCAGGGGTCAGGCGGATGGGTCAAGTCAGCGCGGGGAGATCTGCTTTCGCGCCCGGGCGACAAGTTCGCTCAGGTCCCTGTAAGTGGCTTCGCTGCGTCGGGCGACTTTGCAAACGAAGACGACCAGCACGTCTTCGAATATGGCGTAGATTATTCTGTAGTCGCCGATTCGCAAGCGGTAAAGATCCTGCTCCAATTGGACGGCTCTGGGTGGTCTCGGCTCGTCGCGCAGAGAGCGCATGGCATTGGCCAGGCGCTCTCTGTCGGCGGGGGGAAACTTGAGCAGTTGTCTTTCGACCTCGCGATGAAGCTTGAGCGAGAAGGCCATGCTCAGAGTCCAAGCTTGGAGAATGTCTCTTCGGCATCTACCGCGGTCTGGGGATTGCGCCGGAATTCTTGCGCGGCACGCCGACCCTCGACCACATCCTCGAGATACTCAAGCTTCTCCAAAAGGGCGTCGAAAACCGCAGGCTGAACCAAGACCGCCGCCGGCCGACTCCGGGAGAGCACAACCACCGGCCCCTCGTCGAGCCTGCTCAAGAAGGAGGCCAGGTCGTTTCGCAACTCGGTCACGGTCGCTGTCTTGTTCATGAGATTCGTCCTTGCCGCAAGCGATCACGGATTGATCGTGCTAATAACCGTACTATCTTTATAGCATTGCTGCGTACGCTAGAATGTACATATTCTACGCGGGTTCCATATGGCTGTCAAGCGAATAGTGCGCGAATGCCAAGGAAATATGCTCTATCGCGCGCACTCGTATTTCTCCAGCTATGCCCCCAGTCCAGCTCAGCCTCTTGAGATGGGGAGACGAGAGTGCCTTGTATCCGATCCATGCCCCACCCCCTCCAACTCCCGAGCATGCCGGGGCAGTCGCCCATGGGAACCGATGCACCCTGCCGCATCACGGCGTGGGCGGCCCAGAGGGGTCGCTTGGACGAGCCAGTCTCGCTCTCGATTGCCCCGGGCGAGCAGGACCCTCCTCTGAGACGACTCGGGCCATGGCGCCGCCATGGCCCGACATCATTGGCAGGGTGTCGCCGGCGAGGGCTATCGGTTGTCGGACAGAGGCGACGCTGGCGCCGCAGGTACCTGGCGCAGCACTTGATCCATCTCCTGCTGCATTTCCCAGGTCAGCTCGTCCGTAAACGGCACCATCGTTTCCGCCAGCCGGCGGGCGAACTCGCGCAGCGCGTCCGGCGCGAGGCCCGAGCCGATCGTGCCGCCGTTGAAGAGGATCTGGTTGTAGTTGTTGCTGGTCGCAGCCAGCGTGTTAGTGAGGCCATCCCAGTTCACATCACGCGAGACCGCGCCGTCAATCGTGTCGCCGTCACAGTTCCAATCGATGGGCCCACCGGCATCCCAATCGTAGAAGAGCGTCGGAGGGCAGTGGTGCAAGGTGCCGTACCCCGCAGCAGCGGCGGAGCCTAGTCCGCCTGGTTCGTTCAGGGCCGCCTCGTTCAGAGCGGGCAGCGCGAAAGGCTGGTACTCCCAGTTGTACCAGGTCGCGTTGTGGTACACACCCCACGTCTGGAAGAAGTAGTTCATGATGCTGATGTAGTTGGGTTTGTAATTGACATGGTCGCTGCCGCCGTGGGTCAGGTTGAGGTTGTGCCCCAGCTCATGGATGAACGTGCCGATCTTCTGCGCATCGGTGCCGCCCAGGCCCCCGTTCCAGCCGCCCAAGGTCACCAGGAAGTCGGAGGCCGGGATGCCCATCGAGACGCCGCTGGACGTGTCGACGCCGTACCGATTGGCCCAGATCATGTAGTGGTGCGTGGCCAGGCGGGTGGATGGGAACCACGCGGCCTTCAGCGCTGCGAACTCAGTGGCGTAGGGGTCAAGGGTGTAGTCGTAGGGCACCAGGTCGTCGAGTTCAAGATGGATGTTCACACCCGGGATTCCATCCGGGTTGGTCATGGGGAAAGCATCAAATGCCGTTTCGATGGCCGCCAGGACCGTGCCGTTGGGGGCCAGGCCATAGGTCGCGTCGGCGCGATACATGTAATCCATCTCGACGAAGAGATCCTTGTGGCGGTAGTTTGCGCCCATCGCCGGCAGGTCCACGTCGATCGTGCCGTTCGCGCCGTAGTCGTAGCCGTGCAGTTCCCATCCGTTGCGCAGCGCATCGCCGTCATCATCGGCGTAGTAGTCGACCAAGACGACGGAGCGAGAGGCGGAGTACGGACCGCTGCCGGAGGGGCCGGTGGCATAGACACGCCAGTAATGCGTGCTGCTCAGCGTGCTGGTTAGATCATACTGGCTCATGGCGATCGCAGAGTCGACGATCAGCGGGCTGAAGCTAGGGGAAGTCGAGAGCTGGAAGCGGTACCCCGTGGCTCCCACCACGTCCGACCAATCGAAGGTGGTCTTGGCCAGCGTCGTTCCGTCGGCCGGGGTGAGCAGGGTGGGCGCGGCGAGGATCGACGAGCCATCGTAATTGCGCATGACGAGCGGCAGGTAAACCCTCTCCGGGCAGCTCCACAGATAGACATCGTCCACATTGAAGTTGACCGTCTGGCCAATGGAATACGATGACAAGACGAGTTGGCGCGCCGAGCCGTCGGCGAAACTGGCAAGATCGATCATGACCCCGTGGTAGCCCCCGCCCCACGCCGCGGACTCGGTCGCATTGATCACCAGCACATCGGTACTGGGCGCTCCGCCCACCGTGACCGTGAAGGTATCCCCGGCATCGCCCGTGGATGTTCCCAGCCAGACATACAGATCCAGCCAGGCTGGGCCTTCGGGAATGGTCACCCACTGCACAAGCGAGGCCGACTCCTCCGCCGCGGTGCCGCCAAACCAGGACCACACGTTGCCGGTGCGCGGCCCGGCCGTTCCACCCCCATCCCCGCAACCCGCGGTGGTGCACAGTGGCGTGCCGAAGTTGGTTGAGGATTCGAACCAATCGGGGTTCGGAGTGTAAGCCTCGAAGCTCGGGTCATCGAGCAGGTTGGTGCAACCCGGCATGCCGGCCGCCTGCGGCGCTTGCGCCGCCGTTGGGGCAAAGGATCCAGGCTCCCCGTTCAGCCGGGCGTAGGGGTCGTGGGCAGGCGTGGGAGGCGGGTCGGCGGCCATCGGCGCCAGCGGCTGCGCAAGCCCGCCCGAGGCACCCAAAAAGGCTACAGCGGCGATCAGGGCAAGCACGGTCGAGGAACGATGGCTGCGGGTCATGGGCGACTCCGTTGGTCGAATGACGTGTGGGACTCCATCGCGCCCAATTCCCAACGAGGCGCGAGCGGCCGGCCGGGTGGTGTGGGCCTGCCCGAAATCACATTGCGGGGCAGAGAGTAGTCGCGGCAGAAAGAAACGGGAGCGTCCAAGGGTGTGGCCAGCCCTCTTCAGGCGTCGGCGCGCCGTGCCACCTGCGGCGTTCTGCGATGTGATGTATTCTTTAGATGATACGCAGGAAACCCCGTTCGTCAACCGACCGTCATCTTGCAGGCCTCCGGGATCCATGTGCGGAGGTGAAGCCGATTGACCCCTTGCATACTCCGATTTGACGACCGCGAAAAACCAACCCGTCACCTGCCAGGCAAATCTCCAGGTCGATCAGGCGGGACGCGAACCCTGGCCAACGCACTCGCCAAGTGCTGGGTTCAGAGGTACGGAAAATGCTCCGCGGCTACTTCAACCCAAGCTCTTCGCGGCAGTACTTCTCCAGCCGCGCTGCTTCGGCCTCGATCTGGGTCAGCAGATCGGGCGCACTGTCGGTTCGGTCGCTGAGGCCCAGGGTCTCGAGTTCAAGCGCCAGCTTGGTCAGTCCTCCAGCACTGATACTCGCTGCAATCCCCTTCAGGCTGTGGGCATGACGGAACAGCTCCTTGATGTCTCCCTGCTCCAGGGCGGTTCGCATGGTAGCGATCCGCTCTGGCAAGCCCGCCAGGAACTGATGGCAGATATCCTCGAAGAATGCCCGGTTGTCGAGAAAGCGCGGCATGGCATCGGCCAGGCTGAGGGGAGCCTCATCCACCATCATCGCCGCTGCCGGGTGACTCGCTGCCGCAGGCAGTAGCGGCGAGCGCAGATCCGCCGGGGCGCCGCCCGGTGGCTGCTCTACCCACCGGTCGAGGACGGCCAGCAGGTCATCGGGTTTCAGCGGCTTCGAGACGTAGTCATTCATTCCCGCTTCCAGGCACCGTTCGCGATCGCCCATCATCGCGCTGGCGGTCATGGCAATGATCGGCGTGGGCCGGCGATCGCCCTCCCAGGCGCGGATCAAACGGGTGGCCTCATAGCCGTCCATCTCGGGCATCTGCACGTCCATCAGCACGGCGTTGTAGCGCCCCTTGCGCATGTGCTCCAACGCTTGCGCGCCTGTTTCGGCAACATCCACGGAATAGCCAGCCTTCTGCAGCACGATGACGGCCAGTTTCTGGCCAATCGGATTGTCCTCCGCCAGCAGGATGCGCAGCCCCTGGCGGTTCTTCTCGGATAGCAAATGGCGCGTCACCAGACCCGCCGGCTGCTCCGGCTTTTGTCCCATGACCGTGGCGATGCCATCGTAGAGCATGCGCAGCTTGATCGGTTTGGGCAGGTACCCGGAGCAGCCCATGGCTTCTAGGCGGGCCGCGTCCCCGCGCTGCCCCATCGAGGTCAGAATGATGATCTTCGTATCGCGCAGCTGGGGGGCCGATTTGATGGCCCGGGCCGTCTGTTCTCCGTCCATGCCGGGCATCTGCATATCGAGGAGAACGAGCGAAAACGGGTCACCCTGCCGGTGGGCCGCCTGCAGCGTCTCTAGAGCCTTCGGTCCGCTATCGACCGTCTCCACGCGGCAGCCGAAACCCTCCACCATGCGCGCCAGGATGATGCGGTTGGCCGCGTTGTCGTCCACCCCCAGAATGCGTAGGCCGCGGATGCTGATCGGCTGCGCCCATTCCGCATGCTCCGCCTCCGCGCCCACATGCTTGTCGAAAGGCAGGATGAACCAAAACGAGCTGCCCGCGCCCGGCTGGCTCTCCACGCCGATCGAACCCCCCATGGTCTCAACCAGCTGCTTGCTGATGGCCAACCCGAGCCCACTTCCTCCATACTGCCGTGTGGTCGATCCATCGGCCTGAGTGAACCGGTCGAAGATGAACTTCTGGCGGTCGATAGGAATGCCGACTCCGGTGTCGCTCACCGAGAAGCGCACGCTGGCGGCGGTTGCCGTTTCCTCAAAGGGCTCGGCGCGCAGGACGATCTCGCCCGTATGGGTGAATTTAAGGGCGTTGCCCGCCAGGTTGACCAGGATCTGTCGCAGCCGCATCGGGTCACCGATCAGGTCCGAGTGCAGATCCGGATGGATGCTGCATACCAGCTCGAGTCCCTTGGTTTGGGCGCGGTTGGCCATCGTGTAGGCCACATCTTCCACGGTCACCCGTAGGTTGAAGGGGATCCTTTCGAGTTCGAGCCGCTTGGCCTCGATCTTGGAGAAATCGAGGATATCGTCAAGGAGGGTAAGCAGGGCCTCCGCGCTTTGCAGCGAGATGGCGAGATACTCCCGCTGTTCGGGGGTCAGCGAGGTATCCATGGCCAGCTCCAACATGCCGATAACCCCGTTCATCGGCGTGCGGATCTCGTGGCTCATGTTGGCCAGGAACTCGCTCTTCGCGCGATTGGCCTCTTCGGCTTCCGTGCGCGCCCGCTCGAGATCGGAAACGTCGTGATAGATGGCGACGGCCCCGACCTTCTCCCCCTCCACAACCACGGGTGCGGCGGAGATCTCCACCCGCACCAGGCTTCCGTCTTTCCTGCGGCGCGTGCTGATGGCATGCACCGAACCGGTGATGGCCTGCTCGGTGTAGGTGTGGGCCTCGTCGAGCGTGCCGGCCGTCGTGATCAGCGGATCGAGTTCCTTCCCGAGAATGTCGGCCGAGTCATACCCATACAGCGTTTCGAAGGCCGGGTTGCAGGAGAGAATGAGACCTTGCCGGTCCAACACGACAACGGCCACCGGGCTGTTCACGCTCAGCGCCGAGAGGAATTGCCTTTCCCGAAGGAGTTCGAATTCGGCTGACTTCTGTTTGGTGAAGTCGCGGCCAATGCCGACCAGGCCAATCACCTGGCCCTGGCTGTCGCGTCTCGGTATTTTGGTCGAGAGGATCCACACCGGGTTACCCTGCTCGTCGAGACCCGCCTCTTCCCGGTTGTGGATCGGCTGCCCGCTGTCGATGACCGCCTTGTCGTCGGCCCAGTACTTCTCGGCCAGGCCCGCCGGGTAGACATCGAAGTCGGTTTTGCCAAGGATGTCATCCCTCGACTTGGCGCCGGCGGCCTGCCAATCGGCCGCGTTGGAGACCACCTTGCGGCCGAGTGTGTCCTTGGCATAGATGCGATCGGGCAGGGTATCGAGAAGCGCGTGCAGGACAGCGTTTTCCTCTGCCAGCGCGTGGTCCGCTTTCTTTCGAGGCGAGGACCGTCGAGGGGTTTTCATGTTCTTGCCTGCTCCGTCTCGTGCCGGGTGGGCCGCTGGGCGAAGGAACGGTGTGCGCTTCCCCCCTCGAGACAAGAGTGGATTGTAGACGAGATGGGTCTTTTCGGGTCGGCCGGGTTGGCATGCGTCAGGCCCGCGAGTCGATCAGCCCGGGCACTGCCCACTGTTCGGAGGGCAGGTCCACCCACCCTTCTCACATGGGGAGAGGGAACCGGCGTGTTCATGCC
>CAYGXJ010000057.1:0-4413 GCA_964353865.1 uncultured Anaerolineales bacterium
TTGCGGCGCAGCCGGGCGTGGAAAGCGCCGCGGGGGGAATCATGAACGCGGCCAGCACGGAGAAGGCGCCCATCCTAATTGTCCTCGGCTACCCGCCGGGCTCCGCGCCGATGGTGCACCTGCGCCCGGTGGAGGGCCGGCCAATCAGCGCATCGCGCCAGATCCTTCTGGGGCGGCGGGCGGCGGAGACGCTCGGGCTGGAGGTGGGAAGCCTCTTTCGCCTTTCGGAGACGGCCTACCGCGTGGTGGGCATCTACGAATCGGGCGTAAGTTGGGAACAGAGTGCGGTGGTGATGGCGTTGCGCGACGCCCAGACGCTCTTCCGCCGGCCGCGGCAGTCGTCGCTGGTAGCGATCAAGGTCAGCGATCCGCGGCAGGTGGAAGAGGTACGCGCCAGGCTCGAGCGGGAGTTCCCCGAACTGGCATTTGCGCTGAGCGCCAAGCTCGGCGAGGAGATGGAGCAACTGGCGCTCACGAACGAAATGATTGCCCAGATCGCGGTGCTGGCGTTGGGTGTGGGGGCGCTGGGGACTCTGAACACGATGCTGATGGCAGTGCGCGAGCGCACACGCGAGATCGGCGTTCTGCGGGCTGTGGGCTGGCGTCGGCGCCAGGTGCTCCGGCTGATCCTGTTCGAATCTCTGACCGTGGGCATTTTGGGCGGCGCGTTCGGCATCGGCTTGGGGCTGCTGATGGCGTGGGGCATTGCCAACATTCCCACGATGGAAGGCATGATGTCGCCCGTCTACACTCCCGGCCTGTTCATCCAGGCGTTGCTGGTCGGTCTGGGGACGGGCATCCTGGGCGGGCTGTATCCGGCTTGGCGGGCGACACGGATGTCGCCGGTCGAGGCGCTGCGCTACGAATAGGCGCGGCCAGAAAGCCGCGCGTGGAGGACGACAATGAAGAAGACACTCCTGCTGACGATCCTTGCCACTGCGGTAGTTGCCGCATGCAGCCAGAGCCCGGCGGTGACGGCGACCGCCCAGCCCGAGCCGGCATTCGTGCGCACGATCTCCGCCTCGGGGCGGGTTGTGCCGGAGCGCTGGGCGACGCTCAGCACCGAAGGCGGAGGTCTGGTGACCCGTGTGAGCGTTGCGCGAGGCGATGCGGTGGAGGCGGGGCAGGCACTGGCCGAAATCGGTTGCCTGGAGCGCTTTGAGGCAGCACTGGCGATGGCCGAGGCCGAATACATCGCCGCCAGCCAGGCCCTCGACGAACTCAACGCCAGCACCGAGCTCGTGCTGGGGCAGCGGCAGATGGCCCTGGCAAACGCTCGCAGGCAAGCGGAAGACCTCAAGACCGATGCCGAGATTGCCAGCCAGGAGGACTATTACAAGAGCGTGCTCCTGGATGCCGAGGCATGGCTGGCCAAGGCGAGCGCGCGCTATGACTACCTGCGTTCGCATGCCGCCAGCGCGATCGAGATCGCCGCGGCGTATCAGGAATACCTGAAGGCGATGCAATCGGTTCAACGCGCACAGGCGACCTATGAGACTGCCGAACCCGACACGACGCGGGTTCACGTCAATCGCGAAATCCGCATCGCGCGCTACCAAGAGGCGCAGGCCAACCTGGCCGAGGCGGAACGCCTGTATGAGCGGGTGAAGGACGGGCAGGTGGACCCGCTGCTGCTCGAATCCGCGCAGGCCCGGCTGGCAAGCGCCGAGAAGGCACGTGCCGCCGCGCGCGTCTCACTCGAGGCACGAACGATCCGGGCACCCTTCGCCGGCACGGTGGGGACGGTGTACGTCCGCGAGGGCGAGCTCACGGTGCCCGGGCAGCCGGTGGTCACCCTTGGCGATCTCTCGATCATGAGAGTGGAGACCACCGACCTGGATGAAATCGACGTCGCCCGCCTGCTGCCCGGGCAGCTGGCGGCGGTGAGCCTGGACGCCCTGCCCGAGCGTATGCTCGAGGGCCGCGTGCTTTCCATCTCGCCGATGGCCGAGCCAGGTTCGGGCGCGGTGACATTTACCGTGGTGATCGAACTGCTTGAGAGTGACCCAGTCATGCGCTGGGGGATGACAGCTTTTGTGGATATCACGGATTCGGATTGACGACGCACAGGCGAGGATGCACTCCATGGGCACACACATGCTGGTCGAGACAAAGGACCTGGTCAAGGTCTACGGCGACGGCGTGGAACTGCGCGCGCTTGATGGCGTGTCGCTGCAGCTCAAGCAATCGGAGTTTGTGGCGATCATGGGGCCGTCGGGAAGCGGCAAGTCGACCCTGCTCAATATGCTGGGCGCGCTCGACCGGCCGACCTCGGGAACGGTTATCATCGGCGGGCAGGACCTGGCGCAGGTCGGTGACGTGGACGCCTTCCGGGCCCGGACGGTGGGATTCGTTTTTCAGATGCACAATCTGATCCCAACCCTGACGGCCGTCGAGAACGTCGAAGTGCCGATGATGGGGCAGCCGCTCGGGCGCGAGGAGCATCGTCGTCGGGCGAGGGAGCTGCTCGAACTGGTGGGGATGGAAGCGCGGCTCGATCACCTGCCTGGCCAGCTTTCGGGCGGAGAGCGCCAGCGCGTGGCCATTGCCCGGGCGCTCGCGAATCGGCCGGTGCTCGTGCTGGCGGATGAGCCGACGGGCAACCTGGACTCGCAGAGCGGCGCAGAGGTGATCGCGCTGATGCGGCGGCTCAACCGCGAGCTGGGAACAACCTTCGCGCTGGTCACGCACGACTCGAGCGTGGCACGTCAGACCGATCGCATCCTGCAGATGCGCGACGGACGCATCGTGCGCGAGGTGCGCGTGGGCAGCCCGATCGCCGAGGACTTGCGTGCCTTGAGGGAATCCGACCTGGGGCAGGCGCTGCGGGAGGGCCAGTCGCCCGAGTTGGCGTTTCTTGACGGCGCCGAGCGCGACGCATTGCGCCGTCTGCTCGAGAGCAGGAAGGACATCTAGAGTGCGCCCCGCGTGCACGCGGGGACAACGTAGCTGACCGGATCGAAGCCTCACAGCTAGCATTCGCTCGCGCGTGTCGCATGCGAACCTCCCCGGTCATCATCCCCCTATTGCCTTCCTCGCGGGAGAAGACCCGCGTGCGGCTGCAGGCTCCGGGCCCCGCCTCGTGCCGCGGGCGTGAAGTTTCCAGCCTGATCCCGCGCTCGCTCTTCGCATCAGTAGTCGCACGTTGCATGCGGAACCCCGATCGACATTCCCGCATGGTCCTGCCGGGAATCCACGAAGCCCAAACGAATGCACCGCGCGAGTCACATGCGCACATCCTCCTGGGTCCATGCGAGGTGGATGAGGTGATAACGATCCTTTCCACTGGCCCTGGCATGAGGAGATGGGACGCACTGACGACGAACGCCTGCGAGAATCTTGTCCTCTACGAAGGTGGACAAATTTTGTCTTGTTACATGCGTCGCACCCTCGTGTGACACATGTCACTAAGGGAAAGAGGCTTCCATGAAGCACAATGTAACTATTCCCCTATGCGCACATTGGCATATTTGGGGTGCACTAACGAGGAGGGGAAGTGGCTGGAGTACTTGAAGGCGAGATCTATGCTTTGCACGCCCAGATTTGCGCCGGCCTCGCGGACCCGAAGCGCATCCTGATTCTGTACCAGTTGCACGATCAACCGCGCACCGTCACCGAACTCGTCCAGGCGCTGGGCACTCCGCAGCCTGCGGTCTCGCGCCATCTCAAGACCCTGCGCGATCGGGGCATGGTTGTAGCCAAACGGCAGGGGCCCTCGGTCCTGTACAGCTTGGGTGACGAGCGCCTGATCCAGGCGCTCGATCTGCTGCGCGCTGTGTTGCGCGAGAACCTTGCGCGCCGTGCGGAACTTGTCGATCAGATGGGCTGACGCCCAATCTCACAAGGAGGACGCATGTCTAAGTCGGACCCCACCAAGCCCAAGCGTCTGGCCATCATCGCCAGCAAGGGTACACTCGACTGGGCCTATCCCCCGTTCATCCTCGGCAGCACGGCTGCCGCCATGGGCTGGGAGGTCGGCATCTTCTTTACCTTTTTCGGACTGTCGCTGCTCAAGCCGAAGATCAAGGCCAGCGTCACGCCACTGGGCAACCCGGCCATGCCCATGAAGATGCCCTTCGGCCCGAAGTGGTTCCAGAACATCGTCTGGCCCATTCCGGTCTTCATGATGTCGATCCCGGGCTTTCAGGCGCTGGCGACGACCTTGATGAAGATGACCTTCAAGAATTCGAACGTGGCCACGATCGAGGAAATGCGTGATATCTGTATCCAGTTCGGCGCGCGCCTGATCGGTTGTCAGATGACGATGGACGTCTTCGGCTTCAAGCGCGAGGACTTTATCCCATCGGCCGAGATCGGCGGGGCCGCCGCCTTCCTTGAGTACGCCGGCGATGCCGACGTGACCCTCTACGTCTAGCGGACGTGCGCGCAACGTCCAGGAGAGAAACGAGACAT
>CAYGXJ010000058.1:0-6308 GCA_964353865.1 uncultured Anaerolineales bacterium
GATGCCGCCGCGGTGGATACGCTGTTAGAGGTGCTGGGCCAAAGGGACAGCGGCCGTGCGGCCCTCGTGCCGCTGGGCGATCTGAGCCCGCTCGCAGCGCTGGCCGTGCCGGCTGGTGAGGACGTGGTCGGCCTGGCCGCCAGCTTCGTGAGCGGGCCGCCGGCCTACCGCGCGGCGATTGACATGTTGCTCGGCCAGACCATCCTGGTTCGCTCACGCGGCGCGGCGCGCCGTGTGGCGCGCTCCTTGCCACCCCACGCGCGCGCGGTGACGCTCGCGGGCGAGGTGTTTCACCCGGCCGGCGCGGTGGTGGCCGGGCGCGGCGAGCCGCCCTCCTCGTTGGCGCGCGCGCGTGAGCGGCGCGAGATCGAGGCGCGCACGCGCGCCGCGCACGAGCAGCGCGGGCAGGCCCAGGCGGAAGTCGCGGCGACCGAAGCGCAGCTGGCCGAATTGACCGCCCGCGAGACCGCGCACCGCGGGACGCTCGCCCATTTGGAGCAGGCCGAGGCGGCCGCCCGCCAGGCGGCCGAGGCCGCACGTGCCACGCTGGCCCAACTCGAGGCGGAACGGGAATGGAAGGCGCGCCGCAACAGTGAAGCAAACGACGACCTCGAGCGCGCGCGCGCCGCGCACGCCGAAGCCGAACGCGCCGCCGGTACATTGCGCGGCCAGGTGGAACACGAGAAGAGCCTCCTGACTTCGGGCGCGATGCGCCTGGAGGATACGCTGCGGGTGGATCTCGGCGATGATCCCGCCCAGTGGTCGACGCGCCTGGCGCTGCTCGAACACTCCGGGCGCGAGGCCCAATCGCGCGTGGCCGACAGCCAGAACATGCTTTCCCGTGCGCGTCAGGCGCTCGAGGAGCGGCGCGCCCGGCTGCGCGCCATAGACGAGGAACGGCAATCGCTCGAGCTTAGCCTGGCCGGCTTGCGCGAACGCGAAAGCCAGCTTTCCAAGACGATCGAAGACACCCAGGCATTGATCACTCCAGCCGAAACGCAGCTCGACGCGAACGAGGCCGACCTCAACCGGCTGGAGCAAACCGAGGCGGAGGCGCGCGCGCACCTGCATTCGAGCGAGAACACCTACACCCAGGCGCAGGTGGACCTAGCGCGCCGTCAGGAAGAACTGGAAGGCCTGCGCCGGCGCGTCGAGGACGACTTCGGATTGGTGGAATTCGAATACGCCAGCGAGGTCACCGGCCCAACCCCCTTGCCCATTGCGGAGCTGGTGCAAAAGCTGCCGCGCGTGGAGGAGCTGCCGGCCGAGGTCGAGGAGCTCGTGACGCGGCGCCGGGCGCAGATGCGGCGCATGGGCGCGGTCAACCCTGAGGCGCCCCAGGAATATCACGAGGTGAAGGAACGCTTCACATTCCTGACCGAACAGGTGGCCGACCTCTCGCAGGCCGAGACGCAGCTGCGCCAGGTGATCGGCGAGCTCGACCAGATGATGCAGGATTCCTTCCTCAAGACGTTCGATGCGGTGGCCATCGAGTTCCCCAAGACCTTCAGCCAGCTCTTTGGCGGCGGCTCGGCCAAATTGCAGCTGACCGACCCGGACAATCTCAACGAGACCGGCATCGAGATACAGGCTCGCCTGCCCGGGCGGCGAGCGCAGCCGCTGGCGCTGCTCTCCGGCGGCGAGCGCAGCCTGACCGCAGTGGCCCTGGTCTTTGCCCTGTTGCGGGTGGCGCCCACGCCCTTTTGCGTGCTCGACGAGGTGGATGCGATGCTCGACGAATCCAATGTCGGCCGCTTCCGCGAGATGCTCACCGAGCTCAGCCGCAACACGCAGTTCGTGGTCATCACCCACAACCGCAATACCGTCCAGGCCTCGCAGGTCATCTACGGCATCAGCATGGGTCCGGATTCCGCCAGCCAGGTGATCAGCCTGCGGCTGGACGAATTCGCCGCGCGATGAGAAGTGCATGATGGCCTCACGCCCAAAGGTAATCACTCTCGATCGCACGCGGCGCATGCTCGTCGTGGGCTGGCAGGAGGGTCACCTGAGCGAATACGGCTGGCGCGGGCTGCGCGCGTCGTGCCCGTGCGCCGCGTGCGCCGGCAGCGATGAGAACATGGGCCGCCCGCCCGACCCGCACGAGTTCTTCCAGCCCGACCCACCCGGCCCGCGCAACACGCTGAACGAGGTCGGCCTGGTCGGCAACTACGCGCTCGCGCTCACCTGAGGCGACGGGCACCAGGCCGGCATCTTCAATTGGGCGTTTCTGCGCGGCTTGTGCCCGTGCCCGCAGTGCTTCCCAGCCCAATCGGCCGCCTGACCACCCCCCCTCAACCACATCAACTCATCTGGAGGGCAGATGTCACGCCGGCGGCATCCTTCACATGCGCAGGCGATGTCGCGTGCGCCTCGCGAGGCTGCAGGCATGTAAAGGTTGGCGCGATGCGAAGGCTGACCCGGCCGACATTCTTCCATTGAGAATGGCTTCGTGCGCGTGATACAATCGCGCCGAATAACACCGCATGGACCTCTCGCCTCACCTCACCAGCGTCCTCGATACTCTGCCTCAGAAGCCCGGCTGCTACCTGATGAAGGATGCGGCCGCCAAAGTGGTCTACGTCGGCAAGGCGGTGAACCTGCGCAGCCGAGTGCGCTCGTACTTCCGCGCCGCGGCCGAGGCCACGCCCAAGACCGCGCACCTTGTCCGCACGATCGCGGATATCGAATGGATCGTGGTCGGGTCGGAACTCGAGGCGCTGATCCTCGAGATGAATCTGATCAAGCGCTACCGGCCCAAGTACAACGTGCGCCTCAAGGACGACAAACGCTACCCTTACATCAAGGTGCACTGGGCCGACCCCTTCCCCAAAGTAAGCGTGACGCGGCAGATGGTGCAGGACGGCAGCCGCTACTTTGGCCCCTACACGAGTGTGTGGGCGGTGCATCAGACGCTCGACGTGCTGCGCAAGATCTTCCCCTACCTCACCTGCGACCGCGTGATCACCGGCCAAGACCGGCGCGCATGCCTATGGTACGACCTGCACCTGTGCAATGCGCCGTGCATCGGCGCGATTGCCCAGGCGGAGTACCGGGCGACGATCGACGACTTGTGCCGCTTCCTGCAGGGCGAGACCGAAGCGGTGGTCACGCGCATCAAGCAGGACATGGCCCGCGCCTCAGCGGCCGAGCGCTTTGAGAAGGCGGGCGCGCTGCGCGACCAACTGCAGGCGATCGACCGCGTCGTCGAAAAGCAGAAGATCATCTCCAACGAGCGAATGGATTCGGATGTGATCGCGCTGGCGCGCGCGAACGGGGACGCGTGTGTGCAGGTGTTCCTCATCCGCAACGGGCGGCTGATCGGCCGCGAGTATTTTGTGCTGGAGGGGACGCAGCAAACCGACGAAGCGGAGGTCATGCGCCAATTCCTGACCCAGTTCTACGACGAGAGCGCGCACATTCCTCCGCAGGTGTTGCTGCCCACCGAGGTGGAGGAGGCGCGCATCATCGAGGAGTGGCTGCGCAGCCGGAGGGGTGGGGAAAAGACCGAACTGGTGGTGCCGCATTCCGGGGTCGGACGTGAACTCCTGGACATGGCGGCCGAGAACGCGAGCGAGACCTTGAGCGCCTTGCGCGCACAGTGGGCGGCGGACCGCAGCCGCCAGGTGCAGGCGCTCGCCGAACTACAGAATGCGCTCGGCCTCGCCGTGCCGCCCGCGCGCATCGAGTGCTACGACATCTCCAACCTGCAAGGGACGGCCATCACCGCCAGCATGGTGGTGTTCGAGCAGGGCGCACCGCGCAAGGCGCATTACCGGCGGTTCCTCATCCGCAGCGTGGAGGGCCAGGACGATTTTGCCAGCATGCGCGAGGTGCTCGCGCGGCGCTTCGCACGCTGGCGGGATATGACCGGCGAGGCGCTGCCGGTTGGGCGCAAGCCGGATGCATCCTTCTCGATGCTGCCGGACCTCCTGCTCGTGGACGGCGGCAAAGGCCAATTGGCCGAAGCGGCCGCGGTGCTCGAAGAGCACGGCCTGGGTCAGCGCGTGGCGCTGGCAGCGCTCGCCAAGCAGCACGAGGAAATCTTCCGCCCGGGGCAAGGCAAGTCGCTCCTCCTGCCGCGCAATTCGCAGGCGCTGTATCTGGTGCAGCGCATTCGCGATGAGGCGCATCGCTTCGCGGTCAGCCATCATCGTGAGGTGCGCACGCGGATCGGGCTGGCTTCACAGCTGGATGCCATCCCGGGGGTCGGCCCGGCCAAGCGTAAGGCGCTGCTGGCGGCCTTCGGGGACCTAGGCCGGATTCGCGCCGCCTCGCTGGCCGAATTGGCCGGGGTGCCAGGCATCACCGAGAAGCTGGCCGTGACCATCAAGGAACGTCTATAATCCAAACATGCGGCGTCCGCGCCCGAAGGCGGTGCCGCGGAACCTGACCCCAGGCAACGGAGAGGCGCATGACCAGAGGCAAGGAGACGCGCGAGGCACGCCGCCGGCGCGTGCAAAACATCGTCGTGGCCGTGATCGGGTTGCTGGTGATTCTCACCATGCTGATCACGACCCTCCGCCTGTGACGGATGATTCCTCAAACCCTCGGACGAAGCCGAGAGGACTCCCGAACCAACGGCGGGCAACGCCGCATCGCCCAGAGTTCGCGCGGGGGTAGCACCCGACCCGGGACTTTGCCGCCTCGGCTGCGGGGCACGCGGGTACGTTGGCGCAGGCCAGAGCGGACGACCGGACTCCGCGAGGTGAACGACGCCCACCAGGGAAAGACGCACCATTGAATGCCGCTCAGCCGCGAGAAGATGCTTTTCCGATCACGAAGACCCAGCGGTGGTGGGAAGCCGGAGCTGGCGTTCTGACCGCCTTGGTGCAGTTGCCGCTCGTTGCACTCATCGCCATCGACACGGGTCGCTTCTACTATCTGGGAGACGCGGCCAAGTACTTGAGTCTGGCCGTGAATCTACTCGATCATCATGTCTTTTCGCGCAGCCTCGCCCCTCCATTTGAGCCCGACATACTCCTCACGCCGGGGTATCCTGCGTTTGTCGCGATCATCTTCGCTCTCACCGCACGCAGCGAAATCGCGGTGGTGATCGTTCAAGCCGTTCTCCGCGGGCTTTCTGCATGGTTGCTTGTCAGACTGGGCTGGCGGCTGTTCGCCTCGCGAGCGGTGGGCCTGGCCGCCGGGTGGGCTTACGCCTTCGCCGCCGTGCCCTATTTGTTCGTCGGTGTCCTATCTCCCGAGACTCTGTTTACCACGGTGCTCATGGGCACCTTGGTGTTGTTTACATCGCGGCCCGCCCTCTTGAGATTGACTGCGGCAGGCTTCCTGGCTGGCCTGGGGGTGTTGACCCGCCCAATCGGCCTCGTCGCGATGTGGGGATTGCCGTTGGCGGAGCTGTGCCGGTCGAGGCTTGCCCACGCGGTTGCGCGGGTGGCGCTGCTCTTTGGCGTAGCCGGCCTGGTTGTCGCCCCATGGCTTCTGCGGAATCAAAGCCTGTTCGGCATGCCCGTTTTGACCAGCGTGAGCTCGCACAATCTGCTCAATTATGTCGCCGCCTCGACGCTCGCGCGCGCGGAGGGAACGTCCTTGGCTGCCGGCCAGGATCGCGCGAACGTCATTTACCGTGAATACCTCGACCAGCACGGGGCGCCGCTCAACGCGGCGCAGGCTGCGCAAGATCAGCAAATGGTGGGCGTGGAAATCCTTCGTACTCATCCGTTGCAGGCCCTCACCTCCGTGGTTGTCGATGGTCTAAATACCCTTCGGCCCGGCGTCAGCTACGTGGCCTTGTTTCTGTGGCCTGGAAGCCTGCCGACCCGACCCGCGTCCGGCGAGGATCTTTCCCCTGCCTGGGGTCAGACCACGCACGGCCCGCTGCTGGTGCTGACGGTCTTTCTCACTCTGTTCTACGCAACGCTCTTCGTGCTCAGCGGGATCGGATTCGTCATGTGCCTGCGCGCAAGGAACTGGTTTGCCGTTTGGGTGATCGTGCCGGTGGTCCTGGCACTTGTTCTGGCTCCGGGCGTGGCCGGGAACGCGCGCTTCCGCATCCCTTTCGAACCTCTACTTTTCCTCCTCGCCGCATTGGCCGGGACGGCCGCGGCCCGGCGACTGCGCGCGGCGAGGGCGTGGAGATGACGGCTGCGCAGATCAACCGGCCACGCTGGCACTGACCTGCCGCGCGCGCTTTTGACAACCGACGGGGCATCTCTTACAATTCAGTTCGGCCCTTTCCTGCGCCCCGCAAGGCGCGCCGCCGCTCGACACCCCGCTAGGCCGGCGGCAAGATCACTTCATGAAGGAATATGCTCCCGACAGGATCCGCAACGTGGCGTTGGTCGGCC
>CAYGXJ010000059.1:0-11464 GCA_964353865.1 uncultured Anaerolineales bacterium
GGTGAACTGGCTTCCCGGTTGAAAGGCAACGCCGGCGGGATGGATGGTCAGCGGCAGGAGCCAGGCCAGCGGCGCGACGACGAGAATCACCGGCAGCCAGCGTGTGATCGATCTCATGGCAGGCCCGCCGTCGAATAGACAATGACGTCGCCGGACTGGAAGACCGCCGGCAGGGAGAGATGCAGTGCGCCGCCCAGAGCGCGCTCGCGAGGCCCCACGATGATGTAGTCCACCGCGTATCGCTCCACGAAGGCCTCTTGCTCACCGGCTCCGCTCGAAGTGTAGAAGCCCGTCACGGCGTGTTCGGCTTCGAGTGCGCCGGGTGTCTCCATGGGATGACCGTATATGACCCGCGCGCCGCTCCACCCGGGAATGAACATGCCGAATTCCGGAGAGGCCAACGCGACGGGGTGTTCGCCGGGCGCCTCGGCGAGGAAGGCAAGCGCCGCGGCCTCATTGCGTGTGAGGAACAGCACCGGCTCGCGGCGCGCAACGCCGCCCGCCAAGGCGGTCATGAGGAGCACGTGGCTTGGGACGAGTACCACGAAGGCCGCCAGAATGCGGATCCAGGGTTTGCCCGCCTTCCAGATCCAATTCGCGAGGAGTGGGACGGCCAATCCGGCCAACGGGAAAAACCAGCCCATCATCAGCCGGCGCTGCAACGCAAGCGGTGCATAAAGAAGCAGCGCGTTCGATACCGCCCACACGACGAAGAAGGCTTGCGATTCTGGACTTGCCGTCTCGGCTGGGCCTCGGCGCATCGCGCGCCGCGCGATGACCACGACGGCCATAGCTCCCAAAAGGCCGGCGGAGAGGGCCACATCCCACACAGGTGGGGTGGGTGTGAGATTCTGCGCGGCCCAGAGCGCCAGTTGCGTATGCCTCCGCGTGAGCAGAAGGTCGTAGGCCAGCCAGGGTGTGGCAGCCAGGCCGACGAGACCGAGCCCGATCACGCTCCCTTGCGGGAAGCGGCCCGCCCTCCACCGCATCCACAGTGCCCAAAGACTCGCGGCGACGCCCAGCGGGATGAGCGCAAAGGGCTGCAGAATGGCAAGCGCAGTGGCCAGCAGCCACAGCCCAATCCCACGCCTGAGAGTCATCGCCTGCGGTGAGAGCGCGAGGTGCATGGCGATCCACAGAACGAGAGCCAGGGCAAGAGGGAAGTGCGCGCTCGACAACAGACTGAGAAAGGGAACGAACTCCGCGACCCACAGATCGGCGGTGAACCCTCCCGCGAGCGCGGCGACCCATCCCAGGCCCGAGCCGACGGCCATGACCCACCAGGCCAGGCGCTGCGTGCGCGGCTCGGCGCTGAGCGTGCCGGCAAAGTGCCACAGCGTGATCAGCATGAAGGCGCCGGCCGCGACACGCGCTCCATGGAAAACAACCAGGAGCGGCAGGTGCAGCCAGCGCGCGAAGTGGCCGAGCAGCAAGTAGTAGCTGAACAAGAAGCTGCCGGAGCCGGGATCCGTGGTGAAAGGCAGCGTGAAGAGCCAACTCCCCTGCCAACCCTGGCGCATCTTGGCCATGTACGTCAGGCCGTCGAGCGGGTTGAGCAGGAAGCCAGCGAAGACGTGGCGCGAGCCCGCCGCCCCGGCGGCCCAGAGGTAGGGCAGGAGGGTGAGCAAGGCCAATCCGAGAGACAGGAATAAAATACTTGCCGGCAGGCGGCGAGGCATGCTGTAATTGTAGTCACGGATAATGCCCATGGCAAAGCATCCCCAGCTGCCGGTCGGCTGGTGCCCCGCCGCCCCACTCCGCGCATGGAGGCAACCGATGCCCAAGTACGTCGCCGCCATTGACCAAGGGACCACCAGCACGCGCTTCATCGTTTTCGATCATCAGGGCCAAGTGGTGGACTCGGCCCAGAAGGAACATGCCCAGATCTACCCTCAGCCTGGCTGGGTGGAGCACGATCCGCTCGAGATTTGGGGGTGCACCCAGGCCATGATGCGCGCCGTGCTTGCCAAAGGTAAGGTTGTGGCCAAGGATATCGCGGCGGTTGGCATCACCAACCAGCGCGAGACGACAATTGTGTGGGACCCCAGTACCGGCACGCCATACGTCAACGCCATCGTTTGGCAGGACACGCGCACCGACCAGATTTGCAGCGCGCTGGCTCGCGAGGGCGGCCACGACCGCCTGCGGGCGAAGGTCGGGCTGCCGCTCGCCACCTACTTCTCCGGGCCAAAGATCAAATGGATCCTCGAGAATGTGGGCGGGGTGCGGGCGGCGGCCGAGAAGGGCGAAGCTCTCTTTGGCAATGTCGACACGTGGCTCATCTGGTGGCTCACCGGCGGGCCGCGAGGCGGGGTGCACGTTACCGACGTCTCGAATGCCAGCCGCACAATGCTGATGGACTTGCGCACACTGGAATGGGATGAGGAAATCCTGGGCTTGCTCGGTATTCCGCGCCGCATGTTGCCGGAGATCCGTCCGTCCTCCGACCCGCGATTGTATGGAACCACGCTGGCCGATGGCCCGCTGGGCGCGGCGCTCCCGGTGTGCGGGGATTTGGGCGACCAGCAAGCGGCGCTGGTGGGGCAGACGTGCTACAGCCCTGGGGAGGCGAAGAACACCTACGGCACCGGATGCTTCATGCTGCTCAACACGGGCACCCAGGTGGTCCCGTCCGCCAGCGGCTTGCTGACGACGGTTGGTTATCGCATGGGCGACGAACCAACGGTGTATTGCCTGGAAGGATCGATTGCCATCACGGGAGCGCTGGTGCAATGGCTGCGCGACAATCTTAAGATGATTGGCACAGCGCAGGAGGTGGAAGCGTTGGCCAAGACGGTTGACGACAACGGCGGGATCTATTTCGTGCCGGCGTTCTCCGGCCTGTTCGCGCCGCATTGGCGCTCGGACGCGCGCGGGGCGATTGTGGGGCTCACACGCTATGTCAACCGCGGACACATCGCCCGCGCCACACTTGAGGCCACGGCTTACCAGACGCGCGAGGTACTGGATGCCATGGAGAAAGACTCGGGTGTGAAACTCACCGCGCTCAAGGTGGATGGTGGAATGGTCCAGAACGAGATGCTCATGCAATTCCAGGCCGACCTCTTGGGGGTGCCGGTCATCCGCCCCAAGGTGGCTGAGACGACCAGCCTGGGCGCGGCCTACGCTGCCGGACTGGCGACCGGATTCTGGACGAGGCTTGAGGACTTGCGCGCCAACTGGGGCAGGGACCGCGAGTGGTCACCCACGATGGACGTCGCCCGCCGCGAGAGACTCTACGCCGGGTGGAAGAAAGCGGTGCAGCGGACACTCAACTGGGTGGAGACCGAATAGCCGCCGCAGTGCTCGATATGGGACGAGCGAGCCCCTCCGTGACCGCGAAGGGGCTCGTCGTTTGCAGTGGCCGCAGGCCAGTTGGGCGCGGCCTGGACCCTCTTGAGGCGCATCGCCGACCACCGATCGCGATAAGCGCCACGCGCCCCAGCCCGATCGGACTGGCGTACCTCCAGATCACGTCGCGACTGATATCCAGCCCGCGCTCGCTGCTGCCCTTGGGATAGGCGACCCACATCGCGCCGGAGGCGGCCAGCTACTTCTTCAGCCTGAGCAGCTGGGCTACCATCTCCTTGCGCGACCTCACGAACACTTGAAGCACGTCGACCTCTCTGGCCGCACGCGCCAGGCGTGTGGCGCCCTCGGGTAGCGGTCCGAGCACGCGGGCGTACCCGTGCGGCGCGCCGAGGATCAGCACGCGCGCACCGGGGCGAATCAGCATCTTCTGCGCTACCGTCTTGGCTGCCAAGCGCATCTCCTCCTGAGGCTGCCTACCAGCCGATCTCGGTCACCATCGCCGGATGGTCGGAGGCGGGGCTGGTGATGTAGCGCGAATCGATGACCGTTGTCCCCGGTGAGATGAAAATGTGGTCAATGCGGTCAGCCGGATCGATTTGCGTGGGATTGCCGCCTGGCCCCCAACGCGTAAGCCAGGAGTCTTCAAGGACGCCGGTGGTCAACCGGTATTGTTCGCTATCCGGGCGGAAATTGAAATCACCCATGGCCACCAGGCGCCTTTGGCCGCTCAGCGCGGCGAGCAGCTGCTCCTGCTGGATGATCGGTCCCCCGTTGCCAAGGTGTGTGACGACCACGCGGAAGGGCTGGCCCGAAACGGTGAGGTCGGCTAGGACGGCCGCAGTCTGTTCGCCGAGGCTGTACATGAAGACGGTGCGCGGATTCTCGATCGGGTAGCGCGAAAGCAGCGCGATGCCGAAGGTGCCGGTCACCGTGGTGGGACCGTAGTATGAATACATATCCAGGGCGTCGGCCATGGTTCGAACCACGTCCGCGTTTCCACCTGCGATGCGCGCCGTGTCGCTTTCCTCCAGGCCAAGCACATCGGGATGCATCTCGCGGATGACCTGCAATTGACCGGCGTAATTACGCTGCCCGTTGGCGTCGTACCCCTGCTGAATGTTGTAAGTCATGATGCGCAGGCTGTGACGCTCTTCGGCAGGCGTTGCTGGGGCGGCGCCGATGAATCCAATCGCAAGAACGGTCAGCACGGCCACACCGAGGCTCTTGGCCGCGGCCAGCCGCCCGAAAAGCGACTTGGCCTCAGCCCGCACCTCGCCTTTGGGGGCAAAGGGCAGCGCCAACGCGGGCAGCGCACAGGTTGCCCCTGCAATCAGGAAAACCAACCAGAAGCGATCGCGGAAGAGCGGCCCGACGACCGGGAAGTAGTCGTACACAGTTGTGAACACCTGGAGGAAGATCATGACCAGGAGATAGAGCGAAGCGACCAGCCACGCCAGCCCGCCAGGGCGCGCCGAAGATGGGCGCTGCATCAGGGCCATTGCATAGCGTTCCGCGTTGATCAGGATGATCGGGCTGAGGACCAGAGTGAGGTAGAGGAGCAGGTCGTCAATTGGGCCGGCGGGCGGCGCTCCTATTGCGAAGCGGCCAGGATCCGAGGGAAAGGGAATCTGGTGCACGGCGATCGTTCCGACAAGCGCCGCGACGAACAGCAGATTGAGCACAATGAGCCAGCCGCGCCCCAGACGTTGCACAGCGGGTGGCCAGAGCAGGCGCACTGCGACATAGCAGGCCATTGCCAGCGCAAGAACCGCGACGATTGCCTGGTAGGAGCCCTCGCTCCAGCGCGCGATGACCGTCGGACTCGTGAACGCGAAGTACAGAAGAACGAGCACCCCCATCAGACCGAGGGCCATGAGCAGCGTGCGCCCGGCGCCGGGCGCAGCCTGCGCCGCAGCCTCGGGTGCCGGCGGGGTCGGTTGGGTGCGCTTGACCACTGCCAGGCACACCAACGCGAGCAGGGCAAGGATCCAGCCCACCCAATGGAATGGGCGGACGAGCGATAGGTCGCTTCCGGAACCCAGCGCCCGCAGAAAGGCCGAAAGCAGCACTGCGAAAGCCAGCCCGGCTCCCCACTCGGCCCCAACCCGGCTCACAAACGATGTCCGCAGCATCTCCGCCAGCAGAATCAGGAACAACGCCAGGCCGAGGCCTGCAACCAACATGCGCCCGCGCGTATCAAGAAATGCTTCGGCCACCCGCGCCGCGAGGACGAGCGTGGTCAGCGACACCAGTGCGATACGGGGGAGCCCCCGCCGCGGCAGGAGCAGCAGGGCGGGCGAGAGAAGCAAAGCCACGCTGACAATCTCAGGCGGGATGCCGGTTCCCATCAGGCCGAAGGCGTAGAGGGATTCGACGAACTCGGCTAGCAGCTGGAAGAAGAAGAGAAAGAGAATCGCCAGGAGAAGGATGCGCGCCCACGCCATCAAGGCGAATCGAGCTGGCGGCGAGGTATTCATGTGTGCCTCCTTGCGAGATGTGCGAGGATGCGGTCGACCTGGGTCACGCTCCACGCGTAAGGCGTGCCGAGCCAGAAGGGCGCCCCAGGCGCGGAAACCACGCCGGGACCTGGCTTGCCCACGCCTGCCACGCGTCCCCGAACACAGCCGAGAGGAGTCTGTCTTCGCGGCGCGCCCGCACAACCAGCCCAAGCATAACCACTGCGAAGACAAGCATCGTCCACGTGCGATTGAGCAGCAAGCCCCCGGCGAACGAGAGAATGACGGCGAGATACATCGGATGGCGAACGAAGCGGAAGGGGCCGGTGGTCACAAGGCGGGGTTCCGCCTGAAGGCGGACTGCAAGGCCGGAGGAAGGCGCGAACATCCTGCCCAGCGTGAAGAACCCCCACAGGTAAAGAGCTAAGCCGAGGACGAGGGCGATCGTTCCGAGGGCGAGGGCGGCCAGACGCAGCAGCGGTGAGAGTTGGAGAGACAGCGGCTGCCACAACGCGGCGCCGGCACCCAGGAAGAGGACTGTAGCCGTCAAGAGGACGGGCCAACGCAAGTAGCGTATGCCTGGGCCCGCCTCACGGGCGGCTGGCTGCCGCATGGCACGCATCATTCCCCAGATCGCCATGGCGAGCGTGCCGATTCCCAGGGATGCCCCCAGGCGGCCCACCCAGATCTCACATGCGGCGAGGATGCTTTCGAAGTCCATCCCACCCCCTCGACACGTCGGTGTCGGCAGCGCAGGTCTGAAGCCGGCCGTTGCCACTGGGGCCGGGCACGCCCCTCCCGACGGAAAGACGCATGCGTTCCAGTATCGCACCAGGTGAGTCAAACGGCAACGTGTGAGGTGTCGGGCCGGAGGTCTGGTCCTCACCGAATTCCACGGGGAGCCCGGCTCAACTTACGTTCGTCGTCGGGGTTGGGTGGCGCTGGTTGCGTCCAACCCAAAGCGCAACCGCCACCAGGAGCAACACCGCCAACCCGCCGGCCGTCAGGGCCATGGCCGGAAACCCTATCGCCGCATACACCACCCCACTTAACAGCGAGGCCAGCGCGGAGGCAAGGCCCACGAGCAAATCGTTCAAGCCCTGGGCGCGTGCTCGCTCGGCGGGGGAGAGCTGGTCCGCCAGAAGAGCGGAGCCCCCGACGAAGCACAGGTTCCAGCCGAGGCCCAGCAGAAAGAGGGAGAACGCGAGGGGCAACAGTTCGGGCGAGAGCGTCGCGCTCCAGCACGCCACGATGAGCATCCCCGATCCCAGGAGGATGGTTGGTCCGCGCCCCCAGCGGTCGGCCAGCGCGCCCGAGATGATTGAAAAAGCGAACATGCCCACGGTGTGGGCGGAGATCACTGCCGAAACGTGGCCGAGCGAGTGATCATGCGAGCGCATGTGCAGCGCGGTGATCACCATGATCGCGACCATGATCATCTGGGCCAAGACCATCGCCAGCATGGCGACCTGCGCTGCGGGCTGGCCCAGAATAGCCCGCATCGGCCGCGCGTCTGCGGAGACCGCTCGACCTCCCGGAAAGTCCCTGGCGACCTGGCGCCCGATCTCGCGCGGATCGGGGCGCAGCCAAACGAAGATAACTCCCGCAGCGAGCAGCAACATGATCAGGCTCACGGCGTAGGGCCCGGCCAGCGCATCGAACCCAGCCAGGAGCACAAGAGCGCCGGAGGGCGCGACCAGCAGCGGCCCGGCAATCGCCCCGACCGTGCCGCCGATGACAACATATGAAATGGCGCGCCCGCGCTGATGAGGCGGATGCACCTCGGCCGCTGCAAAGCGCCCCAGCCCGAGCGCAGCGTTGGCTAGGCCCATCAGCCCCATTCCGCCGAGGAATGCCAACATGCCGCCGCTACCGATGGCGCCAAATGCCACACCTGAGCCGATGACCCCGATCAGGAGCCCCAACGCCAATCCGTTGCGGCGCCCGAAACGGTCCATGAGCAGGCTCCACACCGGAGCGGCAAGCGCACCGCCCAGCAGATTCACTGCCGAGGGCAGGCCGGCGTAGGCGGCGCTGGCGCCCAGGCGGGCACCCAGAATCGAACTAAGTGTGGCGGCTGAAATGAATGAAGCCGACCCAAGGCTCTGTGCGGCGAATAGGGTCCAGGTGATCTTGCGTGCGGTGCGAGCCAGGGAATCCATGAATGTCCTCGAAAGACAATGACGCGAAGCGGATTGAAACAGTCCGATTATAGGCCCGGGGGTCGACGAGTTCCGCCAGGTGCAAATGCTTCTGATGACTGATCGTCAGGGGATCCCGTGCAGGCGGTCGTTTGTCCGGCGCACTTCTACACAACGGGGGAGGTGTCCGCTTCGCCCGGGACGACCGTAGCCAACCGGCTCTTGGTCGTCACGCGCGGCGGAGGTACATGCCCGCGCCATCTCGCGGGCCGGCGAACTGCCCGCGCAACTTCTCCGGCATGAGCGCGGCGAGTTCGCACATCAACGCGTTGAGCATCTGTTCGCGCGCCTCGCGCGTGGGCCGCGCGCCGGGGGGCTCGAGCCGCAGCGGCGGGCCCACCACCAGGCGAAAGTCGGTGCGGCGCAGCCGGCGCAGATTCTCTTTGTAGTGTTCGCCGCCCACGTAGGCAATGGGCAAGAGCGGCGCGCCGCTATGCAGGGCGAGGGTCACTACGCCGGCGTGCGCGGCCTGCAAGCGGCCATGCCCGCTGCGCGTTCCCTCGGGCGAGATGATCAGGATGTGGCCCTCGCGCAGACGCTCGATGCCCGCGCGCAGCGCGGCGATATCCGGTTCGCCGCGGTGCAACGGAATCGACTCGCACGCGTCGAGCACCCAGCCCAGCAAGCGGTTCTTCCACCGGTCCGCATAGACCAGCCCGTGGATCGGGCGTGGATGCAGCCGGGTGTAGATGATGGGGATCTCGAGCACATTGACGTGGTTGGTGTAGATGATGAGCGGCCCGCGCGACGGAACGCGCGCGAGCTGCGAATCGTCGATGCGGCTGATGAGCGAAGTCAGGCTGCGAAAGAAGAGCACGACCAACCGCTGCCGCAGCTTCATGCGGTCCGCCCCGGTTCGGCACTGACCACGTCCAGTTCGCGTGGCAGAAGCTCGATGTCGAGTCGCGCGCCGTCTTCGCAAATGATCTCGCCGTCGGTCTGGGCGGGCAGCACGCCCCGCTCGGCAATGATGGCAATGCGCCGGGCGCGGCTCATGGTGATCTCGGGTTGCGTGGCCTGCGTGCCGCGCAGGAAGTGAGGGATCATCGTGAGGATGCGCAGGCGGCCCACCTCATGCGCGATGCACAGATCGAAGAGGCCGTCGTCAGGCAACGACTCGGGCGCCATCCAGAACCCGCCGCCAAGCCGCCGCCCGTTCATCACCGAGACGAGCAGCACCGGCTGGGTCAGGCTGCGTCCATCCATTTCGATTCGCACCAACGGGCCTTTGTAATACAGGAAGATGGTGCGCATCACCGCGATGAAGAAGCTGACAAACCCGCCGTAGCGCGGCAGCTTCATCACCTCGATCGTGGTGATGGCGTCGAAGCCGACCCCGACGCAGTTGCCGAAGAAACGCCCCTCGGGGAAGATGCCGCCCGTCACGCGCCCTATGTCGATCGGCCGCAGAAAGCCGGTCGCGAGCGCATCGCACGCGGCGCTCAGGTCCTTCGGCACGCCGACCGTATGGGCAAAGTCGTTTCCGCGGCCGATGCCGAGGATACCGAGCGCCGATGTCGCCCCGCGTTTGCGTTTGGCCTGCATCAGGCCGTTGATCACCTCATTGGACGTGCCGTCACCGCCGGCCGCCACCACCACGCCTGCGCCGGCGAGCGCCGCCCCGCGCGCCAAATCAATGGCGTGCCCGCGGCGTTCCGTGCGCACCAGGTCGAACTCGAGCCCGATCTGGCGGCAGAGCGCTTCCACCCGAGGGATGGCGCGCGCGGCCGCCCCGTGCCCGGCCGCAGGGTTGGCGATGATGAAATACCGTTTGGGCGACAAATCAATACCTCCGCCGAGAGGGTAGATTCTATTCGATTATGAAAACGAGGGGGAAAGGGGCGAGGAGACTCGCAGGAGGGCACCCCATGCCCTACCGAGTCCCGCGAGCGCAGGCTTTGGGCTCGGCTTGCCGCGTTGGGTACTCGCGTTGTTGTGCCCTGTTCCTCTGCGAGGAGGCAGGGTCAGGCGAGTCATCCCTGGACGAGTCGCCTCCCGGAAGAGCTCCAAGATTGTTGTGTCGCCCACTTCTCACAATGACACCCGAGGGATGACCAAGAGAGCTGCCCGAAAATGGTCAGCCCTCAGCCTCCGATTCGCGTGAAACATGTCTTGTCTACGGTCGCACCCAATCGAGCAGGAAGAGGACGCCCGACGGCAGCGCGGTTGACATGGGCTCAATCTCGAAGGAGGTCATGCTCACCAGGCGCGGCTCGGGCTGACCGAAGGCTGTGACTTCAAGAAACGCCAACGACTGCGAATCCGGATTCCACACCGGTGAGCTGCCGGCAGCAAGATACTTCTCCTGGCTGCCGTCAGCACGTGCCACCCACAAGTTCGGCAGGCGCCCGCTGGCGGGTGGCTCACCAAACGTGACGAACACCAGCCACTGACCGTCCGGGCTCCAGGCTATGTCGCTTGGGAACTCACCCCCGGCAGCGGAGGTGAATCGGTGGATGAGCTGCCCATCCTTTGCCTGCAGATCGAACACAGCCACGGCGAGGTCGCTCGACCCGTTGCCATCGAAATCACCGCTCACCCTCCAGGCCAGTGCTCGGCCGTCGGGAGAGAAGGCAGGCTGGATCAGTGCTTCCACGCGCAGGCCATAGGCTGCGGGATCAAATGGCTCTGGCGCGTGGCCGACGCGGGTCATCCAGCCGGTGGGCTGGTACGCGCCATAGACCATATGCTCGCCATCCGGTGAGAGCGCGCGCGGTCCGCCATTCTGTTTATCGATGATCGCATAGCCCGTGCCATCCACGCCAATGAGCGTGGGCAGCGCCCGGCTGGCCATGCAGCACTCGACGTCGGAACTGAACACGATGGTGTCGGTTCGGCCCGGCCACCACTGGGGGTCCTCTTCGAACCGCTCGGCGGTGTTGGTGAGATCAAGCCGCTCACCGTTGGCCAGATCCATAGTCCAGATGTCATCGGCGCCGCCTTGCGGGCCGGGCGCCTGATAGACCAATCGCTGCCCGTCGGGTGAAAGGTGACCGCGCGATTGATCCAGCAGAAGTTGCGGCACGCCTTGTGGGTCGACGAGCCAGAAGCCCTGGGCGGTGCTGAAGGTGAGGCCGGCCAGCGGATGGGCCTGGGCCTCCGGCACAAGCGACGGCGCGGACGGGGCCGTGGCTTTGGCCGAGGCGACAGTCGGCGCGATCGTGGGGCCCGCGACGCCAGTCGCAGTGGCGGCCGGCGCCGCACCCGAACAGGCGGAGAGCAACAGGGAGATGAAGAGCGTGCCCGCGGCGAACGGGCGGAGAGAGACGGAGGACGGGATGCGCATTGGTGTGCAACTCCTTCGGGTGAACCCGCGAGGCGAAAGAACCGGGCAACTCGTGGAATATTAGACCAAAATTGGCCCGCTTGGGATATATTGTCCCATAGGGGGTGTTATCGCGCAATACTCGGTGGACAACGGGTACAGTGGGGGCTGGCACATCCGTCCGTGAAGCGCATGCAAATCGTGAGGGCCGTCGAGAGAGAGGCGCCGCC
>CAYGXJ010000060.1:0-6024 GCA_964353865.1 uncultured Anaerolineales bacterium
GCCAGCGACTGAGGCCGTAGCGAATGCGGAGATCGGCGCCGCGGTCAAGCAGGAATCGTAGTCCGCGCAGCGCCCAACTAGGCGGGGCCGCTGCAGGCATGACGCTCCCTGACCTAGAACGCTCCCTTGCGGCTCACCACCGCGCCCAGGGTCATCGCGAGGATGCGCACATCCAGCCACAACGAGTAGTTCTGGATGCAATACAGGTCGTTCTCGGTGTGCAGGTGCATCAGCTTGTCGGCCCGGCCGTGCACCTGCCACCAGCCGGTGAGCCCCTGCGGAACAGCCAAGCGTTTGCGTTGCCAGGGCGCGTAGCGTTCCACCAGGTACGGCAGCTCGGGGCGGCGATCACGAGAACACTCTATTCCCAACTACCTTCACAGATGCGCACGGTCCGCGAGCTCAAGGGGAGTCCTCCGGAGCGCCTCTAGTGGATGCTTGCTACCCAGGAGACTCTTGGCGGACTCGAGAGAGCCCTTTCTTGAGCCACGGCGGAGGAGGACCTGGTTATGACCCCCGGACGTTGGACAGAGGACTCCTGCGGGCTTGACCTCCCACAAAGCGGAGGTAGGCTAGGGCCAGGGCTGCGCCCAAAGGAGGCACAAGCCGTGGCCAAGAAACAGATATCAGCCAAGCTGAAGTTCCAGGGTGTGTTGGAAATGCTCTCGGGTGAGAAGAGCTCTGGACAGATCGCCAAGCAGTACGGTGTCCACCCCAACTCTTTTGGGGTGTGGAAGAAGCAGTTCCTGGAGCGAGGCTCAGAGATCTTTGCGCAGGAGAACGCGGCGCACGAGCATGAGCGGCGTCTGGCAGAACTCGAGTAGCTGCTGGGCAAGAAGGAAGTGGACCTGAAGGTTGGCCGGAATCATTTGGCCGACGCCCTCGCAAGGAGTCCCACAACACCAGCCCCTCACGCGTTGAGCGCGCCTTTCCGCCCGACGAGCACCGGCAGGAGGAGCGTCATCACCCGACCGTTTGCCCAAGCTGCCTTTTCATGCTGATGCCGTCGCGCAGCCGCAGAACAACCACGGCAGCAATGCGGGGACTCGCCTGGCGTGCAGGACTAGCCAGGATGGACGAGGGAGGTGAGGAACTCGCCCGGCGTGCACACGACGAGCGGGAGAATTGCCGCACGGACGCTTTTTCCCAGGAAGTGTTTCCGGTCAAGCGTCAGCAGGTGGGTCGCTCTTCCTGCACGGGCGCCAGCCAGGACATGGGCGTCCTTGGCAGCCACGACGCGCGCGGTAGCGTAGATCTCCGCATCGGACGGATTCGGGATGACATCTGGATCGAGCTGCCCGAGAAGAGTGTAGAAGGCAAGCAGCGCGGAGGGGGGAAAGGATATTCGCAGGTTACGCTCCGCCTCCCACAGAACGGTCCTCGTCACCAGAGCCCTGGCCAGTCCGCGCCGGCAGACCTGCACGGCCATAGCGGATCCCCCGGACAAAGAGGCGCCGGCAGCGATCAGGACGCTGGCGTCGAAGAAGACCCGCGGGACGGCAGCCATCTAACCCTCGGCCAGCAGGCGCCGCACCTTGGCCGCGGTCTTGGCGTCGATCTTGTCCTCTGCGAGGAAGCCCTCCAGCTCTCCGCGGTCAAACTCCCGCAGGGCTGGCCCGTCCTTCGCCACGCGCACGGGGGAGACCTCGATCGTGGACCCGCGCAGCGTCAATTGCAGGAATGAACCCTGGCTAATCCCGAGCCGCTCACGGAAGTCGGCCGGTATTGTGATCTGCCCCTTCGCCTGGGGCCGGACGATTCGTGTCAGCGCTCTGTCGCCCATTCGGAAATTCCTCCTTTCTGACTTTCCGTAAGTATACCACCTTCCGGCTGCGACCGGCGCGCATCCGCGCCCTGTGCGCTCGCTCATCGCTCACCACGAGGCCAGGCAGGCCGCACCACAAAAAGGAGAAGGGCCGCCGGGCAAGGGGCGACCCCTCCGCGATTCTCATTCCAAACCCGCTGCGGGTCCATCGCGGTCCATGCGGGGATCGACGCCCGCATCGCGCACGGGCCGACCTACGCCGGCCCAAGGGCGAGCGCGGCGAGAACCGCGGCCTAGCCTCTCCGCCTGTTCGTTTCTTCGACGGTCCCGTGCGCCGCGTGTCAGTATGCTCCCTTGCGGCTCACGACCGCGCCCAGGGTCATCGCGAGGATGCGCACATCCAGCCACAACGAGTAGTTCTGCACGTAATACAGGTCGTCCTCGGTGTGCAGATGCATCGGCTTGGTGGCGCGCCCGTGCACCTGCCACCAGCCGGTCAGCCCTTGCGGTACGGCGAAGCGCTTGCGTTGCCAGGGCGCGTAGCGTTCCACCAGGTAGGGCAGCTCGGGCCGCGGGCCAACCAAGCTCATCTCGCCGCGCAGGACGTTCAGCAGCTGCGGTAGCTCATCCAAACTCGTGCGCCGCAGGAAGCGCCCTACGCGCGTCACGCGTGGGTCGTCATACGCCTTGTGCAAGAACTCCCCATCCGCGCCGGTCTGCTCCACCGTATGGCGCAGGCTCTCCGCCTCCGCAACCATAGTGCGGAACTTCAGCATCTCGAACAGCCGGCCATTCTCGCCCACCCGTTTCTGTCGGAAAAGGGCCGGCCCGCGGCTGTCGAGGCGGATGATCAGCGCGATCACCAGGCCGATGAGGAGTGCCCAGGGCAGCATCAGCACGGTCACGACGATGTCGAACGCACGCTTGAGCATGCGCTGGTAATCGGAAAGCGCCGGCGCACGCAGGTCGAGCATCGGCAGCCCGGCGAAATCCTCGACCACCGCCTGGTGCAGCGCGAGTGAGAAGTAGTCCGGGATGAGCCACACCTTCACCGGCAGATCGTGCAACTCGACCACCAATTGATTGACCCGCTCGTAAGCGCGGCGCGGCAGCGCGAGCACAACGTCGCTCACCTGGCGCGACTCGACGACTGCGCGCATTTGGGTTAGCGGCCCGAGCACATCCTTGTGGGCGTGCGCCTTCTGTTCATCATCATCGAGGAAGCCGACCAGCACCAAACCCAGGCGACGGTTCTCCACCACGCGCCGCAGCAATGCCTCGCCGACAATGCCGCGGCCGATGATCAGCACCCGCCGGATCGCGGGCGCGCGGAAGAGCGCACTGCCCACCGTCAGGCGGAAGATGCCCCGCCAGGCCACCAGCGCGAGGAAGGTGAGCCCAATGAAGAAGACGAACAGGAAGCGCGAGACGTTGCGGTAGGAAAGATACAGCAGGCCCGCCAGCAGCACCGCCGCGATGCCCGTGCCCAGCACCAGCATGCCCAGCTCACTCCACCAGCGCAGGTGGCGGCGCGGGTCGTAAGCCGAGAGCAGGGCGAGCGAGGCAACCCACACCATGCCGGCTGCGGGGTACATGAGCAGCGGCACTTCGACCGGGCCGAGGATTGTTCGAGCGATGGGCAGCGGATTGAACAGCGGGCGCAGATAGGCCGAAATCGCCAGACAGGCGGCGGCCAGGAGCGCGTCCACCAGCATGGCGATCAGAGCGAAGTCGGTCGAGAAGCGGCGGAACATGAGGGCGGGTCTACCGATAGTGAGACTGTATGTCGCGCATACGCAGTATAGTCCGCCCCACGATGCGAGGCAATGGCCCTCCGTCGCAGCGCCTGCTCGGCGCGTAGCACTTCACTAGCGGGAGGGCGGATGGGATGAATTCGGTGCCTCGGTGTGCGGACTCACGCGCAGCAGGCCGAGCGCCTCGGCCGCAACCAGCAACACGAACAGCGGGTATTGCCCGTAGCGTCGCCAAAGGCGGCGCGGCTCAGTCGCCAGGCGAAATAACCACTCCAGACCGCTGCGCTGGATCCACCGAGGCGCTTGCGGCTTGCGACCCGAGAGAAAATCGAAGGCTGCGCCCACGCCGACGAGCACGGGCGCCGAGAGGCGATCGCGATGGTCGGCCATCCAGCGCTCCTGTGCGGCCGACGAGAGACCCACCCAGACGATATCCGGCCGGAGGTTGTTGATGCGCGCAATGGTCTCTTCCTCCTCGGCCTGTGTCAATGGGCGGAAGGGCGGCGAGGTTGTGCCGACAACCGTCAGGCCAGGAAATCGATCGCTGAGCCGTGCGGCGAGCGCCTGCGCCACGCCGGTGTCGCCGCCATAGATGTAGTGGCGCCAACCGGACGCGGTCGATACCTCGCACACCGCCAGCATTAGATCCGGGCCGTAGACGCGGCGCACGTCGCGCTGCCCGCGCGCGCGCAATAGCCAAACCATCGACATACCGTCGGGCGTGGTCATACTGCTGCGGTTGAAGATCGCGCGCAACGCGGGATCGTGCCAGCACCCGAGCACGCCGTGCGCTGTGGCAAGACACACATAAGCCCGCTCGCGCTTCTCGATCCACGAGCGCATGCGATTCACGGCTCGCGGCATATCGACCGCATCCACGCGCACACCGAGCACACGCGTTGGGCGCCCTGCACCACTTACGCTCGCGCGCGGAGTCTTTTCGGGAGAGGTTCGGGGCGGTTGGGTCATGGGCGGGCTTCAAACGCCAAGTTGGTCGGTCCGCACGCAAGACGCGGCCTGCCCTTCCGCGTCAGAGGTGCGAGGTCTCATCCAATACTCCACGCAGCGATCGCACGCGAGAGTTCGACAACCCCCTCTACCTTCAACCTGCAGCGGGCGCAAGGCCGGCGGGCCCCACCTGCCGTGCCCCGGCCTCATCCAACAACCCAAGATACACAACCAGCACGCTCAGGAAGATGAGGCGCGGCACAGCCTCATGCAGATCGAGGGAGACCAAGGCCTGCACCAAGAAAAAGGCCAGCATCCCGCTCCACAGCGCCCCCGCCAGCATGTTCTCACGCAGTCGCTCGAAATCGCGCCAGCCAATCCACACCGTCCACACCGCCAACGCGATCATCGCCAGCGCGCCCGGCACGCCATACATCAGCAGGCCCAACAGAAAAAGATTGTGCGCTAGGTACCAGGCTTCACTCAGAGCGGGCCGCAATCCAAGATAACCGGTGGCGAGGAAGGCCGGGTTGCGGCTGATGATACGCATCGCACGAGCCCACAACTCGGGGCGACCGGAAAGCGCGTAGTCCACGCCCAGTCGATTGAAGAAGAAAACCATCAGCAGCGCGATCAGCGCGCCGCCAATGACGACTCCGAGCACGAACCGGCCGCGAGTGCGCAGCGCGAAGAGCGCGAGCAGGACCGTGCCGGCAAAGGCCACGGCAATAATCGTCGTGCGCGCCAGGCTGAAGAAGAGGGCTGCGCCCAGGGCAAGGCCCACTGCGGTCCACCCCAGTTTTTCGCGGCCGCGTGCGCCCCACCACAAGCCCAGGGTCAGCACGATGATCCACAGCAGATAGCTTGCCAGATTGTTCGAATGGCCGAAGAATCCGGCGGTCGGGAAGGTGTGCGCGCCGCCCAGCCAACCCAGCAGGCTCTTCGTCCCCACCGGCGAGTAGAACGGACCGCCCACATTGAGCGCACGCTCCACGAATACTGCGGCCAGCGTGGGCAACGAGGCCAGCACCAGCAGCCGCGCCAAGTGGTTCCACGAGCGCGGACGATCGCGGAGAAGCACCGCCAGCAGCACGAGAGGTGCGATCCAGCCGATCAGGTCCAGCCGGCGTTCGCGCCAATTGGGTGCAACGAGCCAGACCGCGACCGCCCACGAAAAGATCGCTATAGCCGCAACGAAGACCGTTCTGCGGCGCGGGGTCAGGCTGACTCGCTGCCGGCGGGTGACGACGAAGTAGATGAGGAGCAGGACGATTGCCAGGGGTTCGGCCAGGTCGAAGGAGAGCGGGCCGACCGCCATGGGCCACTGAACGGTCATGGCCGAGAAGATGCCGAGCAGCAGCAGGTCACTCCAGGCAAATTTCCTCATGCGACTCGGCGAGGGGGACAAGCGAACCTGATCTCTAGCGAACCATGGCCGTCTGGCCGCGGCGCTGCTCGGCTGCGCGCCTCGAGCCGACCACGAGCGATCGAGCCAGCGCCACAACAGGCAAGAGCGCAAGCCGCGGCTGGCCGAGAAGCAAAGCCGGCAGGCTGCCC
>CAYGXJ010000061.1:0-3458 GCA_964353865.1 uncultured Anaerolineales bacterium
CCGCCGTAGCCCAGGCCGGCATCCAGGAAGTAGCGTCCGATCCGCGGATCGTAGCCCATGCCGGCCGCCACCTCCTTGACATCGGCCCCGAGCGCCTCGCAGATGTTCGCAATCTCGTTGATGAAGGAGATCTTGGTGGCCAGGAATGCATTCGAGGCGTACTTGATCATTTCGGCGGTGCGCAGGTCGGTGATCACGATGGGCGCACGCAGCGGCAGGTGCAACTGCGCCACCTTGCTCGCGGCCTCGCGATCGAGCGAGCCAAGCACGGTGCGCGCAGGATTCTGAAAATCAAAAATCGCCGAGCCCTCGCGCAGGAATTCGGGGCAGGAAACCACGGCGAAGAGGATCGATTCCGGCTGGTGGGCGCGGATGATATCCGCCACCCAGTCGCCGGTGCCGACCGGCACGGTCGATTTGTTGATGACGATCAGCGGGTGCTTCATCGCCCGGGCGATCGCTTCGGCTGCGGCCCGCACGTACTGCAGGTCCGCCTCGCCGTCCACGCCTTCCGGCGTGCCCACCGCGATGAACGCGAACTCGGCGGCCTGCAGCGCCTCCGCATAGGAGGTGGTGAAGGTCAACCGCCCGGCACCTACGTTGCGTCGCACTACTTCCTCCAGCCCGGGCTCGAAGATGGGCAGGATGCCTTGGCGCAGGTGCTCGATGCGTTCCTGGTTGATGTCCAATGCGCTGACGCGATTGCCCAGATCGGCGAAGCCGGCGGCCGTGACCAGCCCAACGTAGCCCACGCCGATGACGCAGATGTTTTTCACGCGCACGCCTCCAGGGGAAGAAGCACGAAAAGGCTCACAGGCGGGGAAGTGGAGCGATGATACCACAAGTGATTCGGGCTTGTGCGCGCCCGGCAGCAGCCGTCGAGCGCACGGGCCTTGTGCAAGGCCCGTTTGGCTGCGGCGCGAGTATGTCTACTTATCGGGTAGCCAAAGGTCATTCCCCGTCTGTGACCTCCGTCACTTGAGCAGGGCGAACCCCCAGGAATACACTTCTTCTAGACAATATTTATCCGCAAAACATGCTGGGGCACTCGATGGAAATCACACGGCAAGCAGACTACGCAATTCGGGCCATTCTTTTCCTGTCGGAGAAGGAAGGCAACGGCCGCTCACCCACCAATGTCATAGCCCGCGAGAAGCACATTCCGCCCTCGTTCCTGGCGAAGATCATCTCGCAGCTCTCGGTGGCCGGGCTGGTGCAAACCTCGCGCGGCGCGCGCGGCGGGGTGACCCTGGCGCGTCCCTCCAATCAGATCAACCTGCTGGAGGTGATCGAGGCCATTGACGGACCGATCCAGATCAATGAATGTGCCATCGATCACGAGTCATGCCCGTTTGGGAAGGATTGCGCCGTCGCCCCCCTGTGGAGCGATTTGCAGGGTGAGATGGTGACGCGCCTGCGCGTCACGAGCTTCGCCAGCCTCGTCCACAGCAACGGCAAATCGGTCTCCAGCCCCTAGGCTGGGTTCGGCACCGCCAATACCTCCCCAAGGGCTATGTGGGGATTCACGCGCCGCGGCCAAATTTGGCCGCGGCGCGCTGTTATCCGGCCGCAACCTCAGCGCCCGATTCACCCCTGGGTGACTTGTGGTAGACTCATTGCGACTTCCCGGCCCGAGGCGATACATCCACAGGGTTTATCGGGCTTTTTCGGACGTGTGATCGACCTGGCAGACGAGCCGAAGGCCACGGGGAGGACCCACCATGACTGGAACACCTGTAGATCGGGAGTGGGTGTACGCACTCGACGACGGCAGAATCGTGGTCGAATGGGGCGAAGGAACCCTGCAGGACATCATGACCGGGGACTTCCTGCCCAAGGGTGAATTCGGCCACGAGTTGATCAACCACGAGTTGGACAATCTGCGCGTGGCCGGCTACATCGAGGATTTCGACTCGCGCAAGGTGTATTTGCGCCCGCTGCCGGAGCGCAAACGCACAATGCTGGATTGAGCCACGCCGCGTTTGACCCCGCCGCCTGTCATGCTTCGCCCCGCAATCCCATCGCGCGTCACGCCCGCAGGCACTTGACCCTCATTCATTCGCAAACCAACTTCCGCGGTCGCTCACGGCCTCCAGGACCTCGCGCCGCGAGCCGGCCTCAGCCAGGTGGACCATGGACGTAGCTCTCGCCATCCGCCAGAAGCGTGCCATCCGCACATTCGCAGCCAAGCTCATCCAGGATGAGGATGCCCACAGGATCCTGGATGCCGGGCGCCGGGCACAGTCGTCGAAGAACACGCAGCCCTGGCATTTCGTCGCGGTGCGTGATCCGACGATGCTGCAAGCGTTGACCGCGGCCGGCCCGTACGCCGGGCACGTTGCCCGCGCGGCGATGGCCGTCGTGATCGCCACGCCCGACCCGGCCCAGCGCTGGACGATCCCCTTCGACGCCGGGCAGGCCGCGGCCTACATGCAACTCGCGGCATGGGAGCTGGGCATCGGCTCGTGTCTAGTGGCCGTGTACGAGACCGAGAAGGTCCGCGCGCTACTCGGGATCCCCGACGACTTGCACCCTGATGCCACTCTGTCCTTCGGCTACCCGGATGACCCGGCCGACCTGACCCGCGCGCCCCGTGCGGGCGGGCGACGCGCCGCCGCCGATGTCATCCATTGGGAACGCTGGTAGGCTTGCGGCATCAAGATCGCAATCTGGAGGAAGGAATGCCCCCCATCGTTCGCGCTCCGCGCGGCACCCAGCTCTCGTGCAAGGGCTGGCCACAAGAGGCTGCGCTGCGCATGTTGATGAACAACCTCGACCCGCAGGTGGCCGAGCGCCCGGCGGACCTGGTGGTGTACGGCGGCCGCGGCCAGGCGGCGCGCAACTGGGAATGTTACGAAGCCATCGTGCGCACGCTGCGCGAACTCGCGGATGACGAGACGCTGCTCGTGCAATCCGGCAAGCCGGTGGCGGTCTTCCGCACCCATCGCGATGCACCGCGCGTGCTCATCGCCAACTCAAACCTGGTGCCGCACTGGGCGACGCAGGCCCACTTCGATGAACTGGCCGCCAAAGGGCTGATGATGTTCGGCCAGATGACCGCCGGCTCGTGGATCTACATCGGCACGCAGGGCATCCTGCAGGGCACCTACGAGACGTTCGCCGCTGCGGCGAGGGCGATCGGCGCCACATCCTTGCGCGGCAAGTTCGTGCTCAGCGCCGGGCTAGGCGGCATGGGCGGCGCGCAGCCGCTGGCCATCACCATGAACGAGGGGATCGGCCTGATCGTCGAAGTGGACCCGGCGCGCGCCAGGCGCCGCCAAGAGATCGGCTACGTAGACATGGTAGTGGATACGCTGGAAGAAGCCATGACGCTGGTCGAGGAAGCCAAGGAGAAACAGAAACCGCAATCCATCGTCCTGATCTGCAACGCGGCAGATATTTATACCGAACTGGCCGCGCGCGGCGTCATCCCGGACGTGGTCACCGACCAGACCCCG
>CAYGXJ010000062.1:0-10910 GCA_964353865.1 uncultured Anaerolineales bacterium
GCCCAGCGCCGTCTGCTTGTAGCGCACCTTGATATCGCGCCACACCAGGAAGTAGAGCAGCTCGCGATAGGCCCACAGTTCGCGCAGTTTGAGCGCCACCCATCCGCGCGAGGGCGCGATTTCGCTGACCGGGCCCACAAATTCGCTATCCGCGTTGGTCATGGTCGGACTCCGTGTTCTTCACCCGCCTTTGCTGATCCCACCAGGCGCGCATCTCGTGCAAATCGCGCACTCCGGTCACCGGCAGTGTGCTCCAAAGCTCGCGGTTCTCATCGGTGATGCGGGCCAGAAAATCGATGCCGGCGGTCTGTGCCGCTTGATAGTCGGCCAGCCCATCGCCGACCATGAGCATCTCGCCACCCCGTAGCGCCTGCTTCCGGGCAATCGCCCGCGCGATCTCGGCCTTGGTGTGGGGGGTGCCCCACACACCCTCGAAGCAGGGCGCGAGCCCGCGCGCCTCGACGATCCACTCCAGCTCGGCGTGCGGTGTGCCCGAGGCCACGAACAGACGGCACCGCCCGCGGAGATGCTCGAGCATCTCGCGCGCGCCCGGCACAAAGGCGCAGGCGACCACTTTGTGCCGCACCAGGTCCGAGAAGGCCGCGACCAGCTTTTCTTGTGTGCCCTCATCGAAGGGCAGTCCGAGTAGGTCGCGGACGATATGCTCGATCTTGACATAGCGCGAGACGCCGACGTTCTGCAGATGGTAGGACCGGATCGCTTCGCGCTGATTTGGGTAACCCGCAAACAGTTCGAGAAGAGCCTCGGTCTTAATGTCGCCTGATTCGACGAGTACTCCATCGAAATCGAAGACCACGGCGCAGTACGGTTCGCGCCCGTTCGCGCTCGGCGGGGCCGCGCGGCTCACGGCGCTATAGCTCCGCCACGCCGGGGTAGTTGTCGAGCCACCATTCCGCGATGCGCACGTCGAGCGGCGAGTGAATATCGCGCCCAGCCACCCAGGTGCGAATGATCGGCGCCGAACGCTTGCCCATCCACCACCACGGGCTGGGCCCCTCGCGCTTCTGAACGCACGCCTTGCGGAAGGCCCACACCCCCTGGTCGTAATAGTACGCCGTGGGGTACGACTGGCGTTCGGTGGAGGCTTGCCGCTGATGGTCCCCGTACGGCAGGAGCTGCCCCTCGACGATCTCGAGCGCGCGCAGCGGATGATCGTCGGCCGCCTCCCACACGCTCATCACCGAATCCAGATCTGCCTGCCCCGCCAGCATCCCCAGCGCCTTGTCGATCAGGTCACCATCGACCATCACCGTGTTGCCAAGCAGCAGAACGACGTTCTCCAGCCCCTTCTCGCGCGCGTCGGCGTACTCGGTGGCGTGCTTGATCACCTCCCCATGGTTGACATGATCGCCGCACAACTCTTCGGGGCGGACGATGATCTCACACCCCAGCTCGCGTCCGACGGCCATGATCTCCGGCGAGTCGGTCGAGATATAGGTGCGCGCCACGCGCGACGCCTGCCGCGCGGCCTCGATCGGATAGGCGATGAGCGGCTTCCCGCGCAGCGGCAGGATGTTCTTGTTGCGGATCGATTTGCTGCCCGCTCGCGCGGTAATGATGGCAACGTTCATGCAATGGCTCCCGGCGGGCGGGCCGCCCGCCGCTGGGAAGAGGATCGTCAGGCCGGGCGCCGGCCGCGCTCACGCTCGATCTGCTCGAGCACTTCGATCGCTCCCTGGCCCATGTCGACGTACAAGGTGGAGGTCAGTTTGCGCGCCACGCGCGGGTGAAATTTGTAAGGCGTCACCCGGTAGTGGCCGTCGACTGTTTCGGGTTCCACATAGTCCACATGGATTTCGTGCCCGAGGATCTCCGAGAACATGGTGAACAGGTCGCGCGCGCGCATCGGGTAGTGCCCGGTAATGACCAGGTGCTGGTTGGCATACTCGGGCGTGAGAATATCGACGCTCAGGCGGGCCGCGTCGGCCACGTGGATGTATTCGCGCGCATCGTCCGGCCGCCCATCGTAGCGGATGCGCCCCTCCAGCGCCGCCGCACGCAGCAAGCGGTAGACCCCGTTGCTCTCGTCGGCGCGCGGGCCGTAGAGCGACCCGTAGCGCAAGACCGTGTACTCGAGCCCATACTGGCGTTGATACTCCTCGATATAGGCCTCGCCTGCCTGCTTGCTGGCCCGGTAGAAGCTGCCCTCGTCGCTGTAGACGTAGACCGTGCTGGCAAAGACGAAACGTTTCACGTCGGCCAGGCGTGCGGCCTCCAGCAGGTTGACCGTTCCCAGCACGTTGATGCTGGCCGTCTCCCGCGGCCGGGTGCGCGCGGCATTCAGGTCGGCCAGCGCGCCGAGGTGATAGACGTAGTCCGCGCCCTGCAGCGTACGTCGCAGCAAGTCGAAATCCAAGAGATCACCGACCACCTGCGCTTGCGTCGGCTGGCGGAAAGGCGAGGCGCGCTGGTCGAAGATGAGCACCTCGTGCCCACGCGAGGTCAATTCATCGGCCAGATGGCTGCCTAGAAACCCTGCTCCACCGGTCACGATCGTGCGCGTCATGTGGGTCGCTCCCCGGAGGGCCGCCCCCCGTGCGAGAAGAAATCGATCACCTGGCGGGCCGCGTCGAGCTCCATTTGGATGCGGCACTCGACCGCATACGAGCCGATATGCGGCGTGAGCACCACGTTGGGCACATCGCGCAGCGGGCCGGCATAGGGTTCCTGCTCGAAGACGTCGATGTACGCGCCACCCAACTGCCCTCGCGTCAGCGCCTCGGCCAACGCTGCCTCATCCACCCACCCGCCTCGAGCAAGGTTCATAAGCAGCGCGCCGCGTTTCATCAGCTCGATCTCTGTCTGCCCGATCATGGGCGCCTTGGGCGCACCGCTCAAATGCAACGAGACGATATCACAGCGCGGCAGCACTTCGGCCAGCGTTCCGTACTCCAGGTGTACCTCGCGCGCGAAGGCTGCATCCCTTTGAGGATCGACGGCCAGCAGATTGACTTCGAATGGCTGCAGCAGCCGCACCCATGCTTTGCCGATGCGCCCAAGTCCGATCACCCCGACCGTGCGCCCATGCAGGAGGCGGCCCATCGGCTTGGCCCACTCGCCACGGCGGATGGCGGCATCGGCTTGCGGCAGGCGGCGCAAGAGCGCCAGCAACCCGGCCAGGGCCAGCTCCGCCACCGCCCAGGTGGGGCCGTCGGGAGTATTGCCCACGCGGATGCCACGCTCCGCGGCGCAGGCCAGGTCGACGTTTTCCATGCCGGTACCCACCCGAGCGATCAGCTTGAGACGCGGCAGCTGCTCGAGCACCGCGCGGTCGAGAGCTTCGGTGCCAGCCACCACCGCTTCCACCTTGTCCAAGAGGGCCACGGTCTCATCGCGGGTGAGCTTGCGCCCGTGAGGGTTCAGCACAACCTCAAAGCCTGCGGCGCGCAGCATCTCCAGCGGCTCTGCGCTCTCCGTGGCAAACGTCGAAGTCGTGACGGCGATCTTCATCATGCATCCAAGAGTCAGGGGCGGCGATCAGCCGGTGGCCACGGTGCGCGCCCAATCACGCTCACGCCGGTACCATTCCACCAGCTCGCGCGCTCCTTCGGTAAACGAAACGCGCGGTTCCCAGCCCAACAGGCGCCGGGCCTTCTCAACGTTGGCCCACGAAGCCGGCATGTCGGCGGGGTGCGCCGGCTGCTGAACAACGCGCGCCTTCGCGCCCAACAATCCCTCCAGCAAGCGAATCACCTCCGTCATGCGCACCGCTTCGTGCCCGCCCAGATTCATCACTTCGTAGCCGAGGGGGCGCAGTCCGAGAATCGTGCCGCGGGCGATGTCGTCAACAAATGTAAAACCGCGCGATTGACTCCCGTCACCGTTGAGCACCAGCGGCCGCTCTTCGGCGATCCATTGCGTGAAGCGGAACATCGACATGTCAGGCCGGCCGGCCGGGCCGTACACCGTGAAGTAGCGGAAGACGGTCACATCCAGGCCGTACATGGCGTGATACGAGTAGCTTAGCACTTCGGCCGCCTTTTTCGAGGCGGCATACGGCTGCAACGGGCGGCTGCTGTCGGCCTCTTCAGGTGTCGGCAGCGGTGCCTCGGCGCCGTAGATGCTGGAGGTCGAAGCCAGCAGAAACTTCGGGATGTGCGTGTGGCGGCACAGCTCGAGCAGATTGAGCGTGCCCCCCGCGTTCGTCTCCACGTACGACCACGGGTCTTCGAGTGAGGCGCGCACACCCGCCCGCGCCGCCAGGTGGATCACCGCCTCAAACGGCGCGCCGCGCGGCAACGCACGCAACGCGCGCCTGTCGCAAATATCCACTTTGTGGAACTCAAACCCGCGCAGTGCCTGCAGGCGCCTCAGCCGGAATTCCTTCATGCGCACATCGTAGGCCGGGTTAAGGTTGTCGAGACCCACCACCTGGTGGCCCTGCTCGAGCAAGAGCTCGGTGACGCGCGCACCGATGAAACCGGCGGCGCCGGTCAGCAAATAGCACGACATTACAGGCGGGTCACCTTGGCGCTGGCCTTGCCCTTGGCGCCGAGCGCGTTGCGCGTATCGACGATGAGCCGCGACGTGCGCAGCACCCTGTCCCAATCGTAGGCACTGTGGTGGGTGGTGATGATCACACAGTCCGCCGATTTGAGCGCGGTTTGCAGATTCGGCACACACCGCAAGTTCCACGAATCGTGCTTCACCTCCGGCACATAGGGGTCGTGGTAGGCCACGCGCGCGCCCTTCTTGCCCAAGAGGCCGATCACATCCAGGGCCGGCGACTCGCGCAGGTCGGAGACATCCGGCTTGTAGGCCACGCCCAGCACCAGGATCCGGCTGCCCTTGACCGGCTTGCCCACGCTATTGAGCGCATCCTGCACCTTCTGCACTGCGACGCGCGGCATGTTGGTGTTGATTTCGCTGGCCAGTTCAATAAAGCGCGCGGTGTAGTTGACTGTCTTGAGCTTCCACGAGAGGTACAAGGGATCGATCGGAATGCAGTGGCCGCCCAGGCCCGGGCCGGGAGAGAACTTCATGAAGCCGAACGGCTTGGAGGCGGCGGCATCGATGATTTCCCACACGTCGAGGCCCAGCCGGTCGCACATCAATGCCATTTCGTTGACCAAGCCGATGTTGACCGCGCGGAAGGTGTTCTCCAGAAGCTTGGCCATCTCGGCCGCCTCGGCCGAGGAGACGGGCACCAGCGTCTGAATGGCCTGCCCGTAGTAGGCCTTGGCCACCTCCAGGCAGGCGGGGGTCATGCCGCCGATCACCTTGGGGGTGTTGGTGGTCGTCCAATCCTTCCGCCCCGGGTCGACGCGCTCCGGCGAGAAGGCCAGGAAGAAGTCCTTGCCCGCCTTGAGCCCCCGGCTCTCGAACTTGGGCAGAAGGATCTCGCGCGTCGTACCGGGATAAGTGGTCGATTCGAGAACGATGGCCATGCCCGGGTGCAGAAAGCGGGCGATGGCCTCGGTCACGTTGACGATGAAGGAAAGATCCGGGTCGCCCGTCTTGCGCAGCGGGGTGGGCACGCAGATCGATAGCGCATCCAGGGTGCTGACCGCAGCAAAGTCAGTGGTTGCTTCCAGGCGCTCCTGGTCGATGAGTTCCTTGATGCGTGCAGCGGGCACGTCTTCGATGTAGGACTGGCCCTTCTTCAGCGCCTGGACCTTGCGTTCGTCCACGTCGATGCCCACGACCGTATAGCCGGCATGGCCGAAGGCCTCCACCAGCGGCAAGCCGACATATCCGAGTCCCACCACGCCCACCCGCGCGGTGCGCGCGTTGAGCTTGGCAATCAGTTGCCGGGCCGCAGGGGGGAGAGCGGCGCTCTTCTCAGTACGTCTCACGGTTGATCTCCTTGCGGCAGAGGTTCGGCCACGCGATAACTCAGGACGACGACCGCGCCGGCCAAAAGACCCAGCACGGCGGCGGTGACAACCTTCGGTACGAATCGCGTATCCACGCGGATCGCCCCATCCGGCAGGCTGACCACGCGCGGGGTGTTTTCCCCGCCGCCGCCCGTCCGGTCGGGATAGGTTTCGGCGATGAGCGCCACGAGTTCCGTGGCCCAGGCGCGGGTCAGGCTCACCGTCTGGGGCGCGCTCGCCGCGATCATTTCCATTCGAGTCAACCCGCCGTCAAGCGCCTCGAGCGTGCCCGCGCCCAGGGCCGCGGGGATATCTACCGTTGTGATATCCCCAATCCCGCCCACCAGCCGGCGCTCCATCTCGGCGCTCGCGGCGAGGGCGGCCACGGCCTCGCGTGGCACTTGCGCGCCGCCAGCCACAAGCGCATTCGCCGCGTAACGTGCCGGCTGCAACGCCAGCACCAGCGCCGTCAGCCCGGCCGCAATCAGCGGTGCGAGGCCCAGCAGCCAGCCTCGGCGAATCAAGAGGCGGGCTGCCTCACGTACGTCAGCCTTCCAATCCGTTGCTGCAGATTCTGTCATGGGCAATCCGGAACGGGAAAGCAGGGGAAATCGGAGGCTCGGCGATTAAACCATGAGTGCCACGGAGTGTCAACGCGAGCGCGAAAGCTGCGGGCGTCGATCGGTCAAGTCCCCTGGAAGCGCACCACCGTACCCAGTGTGCGCAACAGGATGCGTAAGTCGAGCCACAGTGAACGATGGCGGATGTAATACAGGTCGTATTCGAGTTTGGTGGCGGCGTCCTCCACCGACCAGCCGTAGCGATAGTTGACCTGAGCCCAGCCGGTGGCGCCGGGGCGCACCAGCATGCGCGCACGATAGAAGGGCACCTCGCTCTCGAGGCGCGTCACCAGCGCCGGGCGTTCTGCCCGCGGGCCGACCAGGCTCATCTCGCCGCGCAGGATATTCCAGAACTGGGGGATCTCGTCGAGCCGCGTGCGGCGCATGATGCGTCCGATGCGCGTGACCCGCGGGTCGCCCGGTTCTGCCCAGCGCGCCTCGCCGTCCGGTTCGGCATCCGCCACCATCGTGCGGAACTTGACCATGCGAAACGGCTTGCCCCCGCGGCCGGAGCGTTCCTGCCCGTAAAGTACCGGCCCGCGCGAGTCCAGACGCACCAGCAGCGCCAGCAGCGGGAAGAGCGCGGCCACCACGATCAGCCCTGCCAGTGCGCCGAGAATGTCGCCCAGGCGCTTGGCCCGCGAATACAGATCGTGCACCCGCGCGCTGTCGACAAACGAGGTGAGAATCCATTCGGAGTTAAGGTAGGCAATCGGCACCCGCCCCAGCAGCTCCTCGTACAGCGTCGGCATGCGGATCACTTCTACCCCGCGCTCCTGGCACCCGAGCAGCGCCTCGAATAGATCGCTCTGCAGGTCGCCGGTGATCGCCAGGATGAGCGCGGTGATGCCCTCCTCGGCGGCCAGGGCGCGCAGTTGCGCTGTCCCGCCGCGCACGACCACGCCCTCGATGGCCTGGCCGTGCTTGGCCGGATCATCGTCAATGATCCCCAGCACACGGAAGTGGCCGGGCACCTCGCGCACCAGCACGCGCAGGATGGCACTTCCGGCGCGGCCGGCACCCACGACCAGCGCCGGTTGCTGCAATGAGGGCAGCGAGAGCAGGCGGGTGTAGGCCAGGCGCCACACGAGCTCGATCGCCACCACGCCCACCAGGAACACCAGCACCACCAGGCGCGGCAGGGTGCCGCGTGGCGCGTAGAAGTACAAGGCCAGGTACAGCACGAGCAAGATGCCCGCCGCGAGGAGCAGGCCGTACAGCGTCCGCCCTCGCGAGCTGGCCACATGCGGGTCGTACAGGTTGGCGATGAGGAAGAACCACAGCGGGATGAGCCACAAGAGGCGCGGCGCGCCCTTCTGCATCAGTGTGGCCACCGGTGAGGCCCAGGCGTTGTCGGTCCAAATCCAGATTGTCAGCGCCACGGCCATGGCCGCCAGCACTGCCAGCGCGTCGCCCAAGAGCAGCAACGCCCGACGCTCCGACAGGCTCAGCCCGGAACGTGAGGCGCTCGCGGTCGAGATCATGCGGCGCGCCATCCGGTCGCGGGTGATGGGCGGAGGCTCATGCGGTCCATTGTGCGCTACCCTTCGTCGACCTCGACCGCAGGCGAGGCCCGGCAGAAGGCGATCACCTCGCGGATCGTCTCATCGAGCGGAATGCGTGGAACCCAGCCCGTGGCCGCGCGGATCTTACCGATGTCTGGCACGCGCCGCTGCATGTCCTCAAAACCCTGGGCGTAGGCCTGGTCGTAGGGCACGTACACAATCGCCGAGGCCGACCCGGCCAGGCCGCGTACACGCTCGGCCAAGTCGCGGATGCTGATCTCTTCCTGCGACCCGATGTTGTAAACCTGGCCGACCGCCTGGGGCGAGTCCACCAGGCCTAGCACGGCCGCCACCACGTCGCGCACGTTGCAGAAGCAGCGTGTCTGCTTGCCATCGCCGTAGACCGTGATCGGTTCGCCGCTCAAGGCCTGGCGCACGAAACGCGGGATGACCATGCCGTAGCGCGAGCGCTGGCGCGGCCCCACCGTGTTGAAGAAGCGCGCCACCAGCACCGGCAGCCCGAGTGAACGGTGGTAGGCCAGCCCCAGGAACTCGTCCAAGGCCTTGGAGGTGGCGTAGGCCCAGCGGCTGCGCGTCGTCGAGCCAAAGACCGAGTCGTCCTCCTCCGCAAAAGGCACCTTCTCGTTCTTGCCGTAGACCTCCGAGGTAGAGGCCAGGACCACGTGCCGCCGGTAGCGCCGCGCCACGCGCAGCACTTCCTCGGTGCCCATCACGTTGGTCTCGATGGTGCGCACCGGGTCGGTCACGATCAGCTTCACGCCCACCGCCGCCGCCAGGTGGACGATCACGTCGCACTCGCTCACCAGGCGGTCCATCACCGTCTCGTTGGTGATGGTTTCGATGGCAAAGCGGAAGCGCGGGTTGCTCTTGAGGGCCAGGATGTTCTCGAGCCGTCCGGTGGAGAGGTCGTCGATCACGGTCACCGAGTCGCCGCGTGCCAGCAACGCTTCGGCCAGATGGCTGCCGATGAAACCGGCGCCGCCGGTAACCAGAAAATGAGTCATCGCAGGCTGTCCTTTCGCCGGTGACCGCTGAGCATGTCGTCGAAGAGACCGGCCAGATCCGCCTCCGCCATGCGGGCTTCGCCCAGCGAGACCACGCGCCCACCCATCGTCGCGAGAAGCGCACGCACAGCCTCTCCCGGGTCGGCCTGCGCGGCCAGCGCTACGAGCGAGGCGGCTTCTATTTGCGCGAGCACCGCCGCCGCACCGCTAGAGTCTTCTCCATCGAATAGGACTCGCCCGGCCACCTTGAGGCTCTTCTCCCATTCGCCCACGCCGGCCAAGTCGAGCACAGGATGGGCGCGTTCGATCCACGATCGCATCGCGTGCGGGTCGAGGGCCAGGCTCACCAGCAAATCTGCCAGCCCCTCGGCCGGGAAGCCCTGGCTGAGCACGACGGTGAGGTCTGTAGAGAAGTGCTTCGCGGCACCGATCAGGAGCGGTGCATCCCGCGGCGTGGTGATGAGCACGAGCGGCGGGTTCGCCGGCGGCAGCGGGCGCGCCCGCTCGAGAAGCAGCACGCCCACCAGGCCAACCACGAGCAGCCCGCCGAAGAGCATCTCCGCCACGCGCGGGGTGGATCGGGTCAGGAGGACCGCCAGACCGCCCAATGCCACCGACACGATGTACAGCGTGAGCACCGCGCGCGTGGCGCCCAGCCCGAGGCGGGCCAGGCGGTGCGAGGTGTGGTCACCCCCGCCGCGGAAAATCGGCCGGCGGGCGCGCCAGCGAGCGTACGTGACCAGGGTCGTGTCGAAGATCGGCAGTCCCAGGACGACAATCGGGACCATCCATGTGGAACCCAGCGGCAGCTCGGTCGGCGTGTACTTGATCCCCACCACGGCCAGAGTGAAGCCCAGCAGCAACGAACCCGCGTCCCCCATGAAGACCATGGCCGGGTTGATGTTGTAGTACAGGAAGCCAAGCGAGGCACCGGCGACCGCGGCCGCGAGTGCCGCCACCAGCATTTGCCCCGTCGAGGAGGAAAGTATCAAAAAGAACAGGCCCGCCACGGACGCCACGCCCGCCGCCAGCCCATCCATGTTGTCCATCAGGTTGAGCGCATTGGTGATGCCCACGATCCAGAAGAGCGTGATCAGGACATTGAGTGCGGGCCACGGGAAGAGATCAACTTGAATTCCTACCGCCGCCACGATGGCCCCGGCCACAACTTGTGCGGCCAGGCGCACCCAGGGCGAGAGGCTGCGCCGGTCATCCAGCAGGCCGACAATTGCAAGCAGCGTGGCACCCACACCCACGCCGATCATTTCGGGAAGTGCCGGGCCCACGTCCACCAGCAGCATGACCACCAGCAGCGCGATATAGATCGCCAGACCGCCCATCAGGGGAATGGGCTTGACGTGGATCTTATGCGGCTTGGGATGGTCCACGAAACCCACCCGGCGTGCGAGCGCGCCGATGATGGGCGTGGCCACGAAGGCTGAAAGGCCGGCGAGCAGGATGAGAGGAAAGTAGGTGATCATCACATAGAGGGTGCCGGGTGGGCTGCACCCGATCGCCCGTGGACCTTACGCGAGAGTGCCCCGCTGCGCCGTGCGCGTGGCCGCGAGCAGCGATTCGTAAAGGCTGGCCGTCTCCGCCAGCATGCGATCTTTGCCGAAGCGGGCCACAACCTCGGACCGCGCACGCTCGGCCAACGAGCGGCTAAGAGCAGCGTTGCGCAGCGCGTCGGTCATCGCCTGGGCAAAGGCCTGCGCCTCTTGCGAGGCAACCAGGTAGCCCGTCTGCCCGGCGCGGATCACATCCGGCACCCCGCCCACGGAGGTCGCCACGACCGGCACGCCAGCCGCCATCGCCTCCAGCACGGCCACCGGTGTGCCCTCATTTTCGGAGGTCAGCGCCAAGAGGTCGAGGTCCGAATAAATGGGCGCGAGATTCTCACGCCAGCCCAGAAAATGGACTCGC
>CAYGXJ010000063.1:0-10907 GCA_964353865.1 uncultured Anaerolineales bacterium
GCCGGCGAAAGGCCGCCATGGCCTCTGCCGCCGGGCGCCCCGCCACCTGGAACGGCGCCAGCAGCGCGCGGCTAAGCGCGAGGACCGACAACCCGACAGCCGCTCCGCCGCCCACGATCAGCACTAGCGCGCGAATCGAACGGTCAAGGAAGCGCAGCGTCAGCCAGTAGAGCAGAAGCGAGTTGGGATTCGAACGATTGAGCTCGATCAGGAAGACGGAGAGGCCTAAACCGACAAGCAGTGTTCCCAGGACGAGGACCAGGATCCAGCGCTTGACACCGATACCGGGCGTGAGCCAGGCTCGCAACGCCCGCAGCGCGCTTCGGGCGCGCCGCCAGAGTGGACCCGCGACATCATTCATGATTACATACCCGTTGGATATTAACAGGAAAGGCACAGGTCGTCAATAAGTCGTGAGGCAAACCAGAGACTTTTGGTGGAGATGAGATGTTCGGCGATGTGGGCCGCTGTATAATGCGCAAGCGATGGGAATGCCGACTGCAAACGCATTCGAGAGCGCAGACCCTCTCGACCATCCCGGCCTGACCCATCTCAAGGACTGATTCCTCTTTCGTGCAGGAGGCACACCGCAGTGGCCGACTTTCGCTTGATGCAGAACCTCGCGCAAGACGCAAAGACCAAGATGGTTCTACTGGTGCTGGATGGGCTGGGAGGCCTGCCGCAGGCCCCGGGCGGCCCGACCGAACTGGAGGCCGCCGCTCGGCCCAATCTCAATCGTCTGGCCCGCGAAGGCACCCTCGGCCAATCCTTGCCCGTGGGCTACGGCATCACACCCGGTTCGGGCCCGGGGCATCTCGGGCTCTTTGGGTACGATCCGTTGCGCTTCGATATCGGGCGCGGGGTGCTGGAGGCCTTCGGCATCGGCGTCGAGGTGGGCGCAAAGGACATCGCGGCACGCGGCAACTTTTGCACCGTGGACTCGGCTGGCCTGATCAGCGACCGGCGCGCCGGGCGCATCGCCACCGAGGCGGCCCGCCCGCTGGTCGAGAAGCTGGCCACGATCCGCCTGCCCGGCGTGACGACCGAAGTGCGCCCGGTCAAGGAGCATCGCTTCGTCATTGTCTTCCGCGGCGAAGGCCTTTCGGCCGAGCTTGCGGAGACCGACCCGCAGCGCACCGGCGCGGCTCCGCTGCCGGTGCGCGCGCTGGTATGCCAGGCCGCGCGCACGGCTGAGTTGTTCAACCAGTGGATCGCGGAGGCGCACAAGCTGCTCGCGGACGACCGGCCGGCCAACATGATCACTCTGCGCGGGTTTTCGGGCGACCCGCGTCTGCCGAAGTTCGGCGACATCTTCAAGGTGCGCCCGGCCTGCGTCGCGGCGTATCCGATGTACCGCGGCGTGGCCAAACTGGTGGGCATGACGACGATCTCCTTCGAGGGAGACACACCGGGCGACGAGTTCGCCGCGGCGGCCCGCGCATGGAACGATTACGACTACTTCTTCGTCCACGTCAAGTCGACGGACTCGCGCGGCGAAGACGGCAACTTCGAGGCCAAGGTGAAAGCCATCGAGGCGGTCGACCAGGCGCTGCCGGCGCTGCTGAAACTCGCCCCGGATGTGCTGGTGGTCACCGGCGATCACTCGACCCCGGCGGTGATGAAGACCCACTCGTTCCATCCGTGCCCGGTGCTGTTGTGGGCGCCAGCCACAGTTCGCGCGGATGAAGAAACGACCTTCGGCGAGCGCGCCTGCATGCGCGGCGGCCTGGGGACATTTTCCGCCAGCGATATCATGACGCTGATGATGGCCCATGCCAGCCGCCTCGCCAAGTACGGGGCGTAGCACAGGCCGGTTGGCCTCGTGCGGCCGTGGACCAATCTGGGAGAGGGCCTAGCACGCCTTACGGTTGACCGCGAGCGCGCGGCATGCGCTCGGTTGCCTCGCACGATTGACGCTGCAATGGATTCCCCTCTTCTTCGAGGGCCTCGTGATCGTGGCCGTCATTCCCGCGTGGTCGAAGCGGGAATCCAGGTAGACCACTCTCAATGAGAATCCACAGGGCTGCCGAAATCGGCAGCCCTGTGGATTCTCTCAGCGCGAGCGCGCTGGGCGCCGCTTCTCTGGGGCGGCATGCGCCCGCGGCGGCCGCTTGCCTCCCACGAAGGCCGGCGCCGTGATCGCGTACACGCGGCACAGACGGGTATCGAGCATTCGCGTCTGGATGCGCGCATCGATCGCTTCCAATTCATCGGATGTCGTAATCACGGTCGGCAATTCCGCGTTGTACCGGTAGTTGAAGAGCTGGTACAGCTTCTCCCGCACCCAGGGAGTCATGTTTTGCGTGCCCAAATCGTCGAGCACCAACAGCTGCGCCGAACGGATCTCGTCGAAACGCCGATCGTAGCGCGCGTTGCTAGAGGGGCTGAACGTCGCGCGCAGATGATCCAGGAGATCGGGTACCTCCACGAACAGCACCTGATGCCCGGCGCTGGTGCGGTAGTTGGCAATGGCTGCCGCCAGGTGCGTCTTGCCCGAGGCATAGGCTCCGAGCAGCACCAGCCACCCGCGCGGATCCTCAGCAAAATGGTGCGCCGTCTCCAGCGCACTCTTGAGGTTGCGCACCTCTTCGGTGGTCAACCCGCCCTCCTCACGCAAGGAGAACGTCCCAAACGTCTGACGCTCGTGATGCGCGAGGGTCGAGAGGTCCGACTGGGAGGTATCCAGAGTGGGTTGGCGATAGTCGGGCGCATGAATGTGCACCCGCGTGACGAGTTCGGGGTCGGCCAGCCGCGAGCGGATGCGGCCGTCCACTTCGTCGAGGTCGACATTGGTCGTGATGACCGTGGGCAGGCGGCTCACATACCGATGATTGATGATCTGGAACACCTTTTCTTGCGCCCAGGGCGTCGCACTGTGCGAACCGAAGTCGTCCAGCACCAGTAACCGCACGGTGCGAATCTCCTCGAAGCGTGCCTCGAAGGTCGATGACTCATCATCGTATGTTGCGCGCAGCCAATCCAGAAGATCCGGCACGGTGAGGTAGAGCGTAGGCACGCCGCTATCGACGGCCTGGTTGGCAATGGCCGCCGCCAGATGGGTCTTGCCGCATCCGTAACCCCCGGAAATGACCAACCAGCCGTTCTGAGCGGCAGCAAAGGCACGCGCCTGGTTGAAAGCCTGCTCCAAAGATGCCTGCTGCGTCGCGCCAAGGCCGATTCGGCCGTGGGGCTGGAAACTCTGGAAGGAGTAGTGACGCAGTCGATCGAGCCGGCTCAGGCGTTGCAGGCGCTCGGTTTGCCGCCCCCGGTCCATTTCCTCAACGCAGGTGCAGGGCGTCACGCGCCCGAAGTCCGGATGGTCGACCGCCAGGTCTCGGCGCACGTAGCCGAGGCCGCTGCACACCGGGCAATCGGGGCGGCCGCGTCCGGGCCGCGGGCCGGTGGGTCCCGAAGGATCGGGCTCAGTCTGGCGCTCAGTGCTCGATGAAATCTTTGAGTTCGCCTTCGACATAGCGTCGCCCGCCCTTTTCCGCTCCAGGCTCCTGGGCGCCGCGCCCCTCGGTCTTCCACCGTTCGAGGATTGCGGCGACATAGCGCCACGATCGCGCGTTGCTCTCCACGGCCAGGTGCATCGCTTCCTCGATCCATGCGGCCGGGTAAGCGTGCTCGGCATCCCGCAAGATGTCCGCCATCACCGGCGTCAGCGCGCCGATGTTGTCTTCGTACAATGCAAAGACATTCGGCCGCTCCAGATGGACCGGGCGAGCCGCACCTCGGTCTGCATCCGGCTGCCAATCCCCCCGCTCCAGGCCCTCCGCGGCCGTCCGTCCACGCGCGGTGTTCAGGAAGATCACCTGCGCCCCGCCCCCAGCCTGCCTCCCGCGAATGAGAACTCCACGTGCCAAAGCGCGCTCCACAGCATGTTGCAGCCGCTCGCGGCCGTCGTGGCCTTCTTCCACCAGCGCCTCGCGCAATACCGGGTCGGAGGCGAGATCCGCGTGCAGAAGGTACCTCGGTTCCCCTTCCTGGCGGGAGAGGGCCCACATCACATACAGCGTAAGCTTGAGCTCCCCCAGGTCGTCGATGGCCGGAAGCAGCTCGCTGAAGAAGGGTTCGGGCAGCGACACCCAGCGCACGGGCCCGTCGCGAAAGCCCTCGAAACGTTTCATTTGCTTCTGGCGGTCGGTGCGCCATCCATGCCGCGTGTGGCGGCGTTTTCGAATCGAGCCAGTGTCGGTAGGAAGATGAGTTCCACGCTGCCTGTCGGCCCGTGGCGGTGTTTGGAAATGATGATCTCGGTGACGTTGGTCCGGTCTTCCTCGGAAACGTAGGGATCATTGCGGTGGATGAACAGGACCACATCGGCATCCTGCTCTAGGCTTCCGGATTCGCGCAAGTCCGAGAGCACTGGCCGCCGGTCTGAGCGCTGCTCCACCGCCCGCGATAGTTGGGCCGCGGCCAGCACCGGGATGTTGAGCTCTCGCGCCAAAGCCTTCAGGCTGCGCGAGATGAGCGAGACTTCCTGGACGCGGTTCTCGGTGCGGAAGTCGGTGCCCATAAGCTGCAGGTAGTCCACTACCACCAGGTCCAGGTTAAACTCCAGGTGCAGGCGGCGGCACTTGCTGCGCAGCTGCAGCGGGGTGAGAGCGGGCGTGTCGTCGAGGAAGATTTTCGTTTCGCTGAGCACACTGGCCGCGTGCGTGAAGCGCGGCCATTCGTCCTCTTCGATGCGCCCCAGCCGCATGCGGTGCGAATCGATGCCGGATTCTTGCGAGATGAGGCGCTGCACCAACTGCTCGCGCGACATCTCGAGGGAAAACACGCCCACGTGCTTGCGATAGAGCTGGGCGGCGTTCTTGGCGATCGACAGCAGCATCGCCGACTTGCCCTGCCCCGGACGCCCGGCCACGATGATCAGGTCCGAGCGCTGCAGCCCGCCCAGCTTGCGGTCCAGGTCGATAAACCCGCTGGGGATGCCGTAGGCCTCGTCCTCGGGTGCGCGCGAGAGGTACTCGACGCGGTCGTAGTACTCACTGATGACGCGCCCAATGGGCTCCACGTCGCGCGCCAGGCGACGTTGGCTGACGTCGAAGATGGCCTTCTCAGCCTCGCCCATCACGTCTTCGATGGGCACCCCCGTGTCGTGCGCCTGCCTGGCCACCACGCTCGCGGCCGCGAGCAGCTTGCGGCGCACGGCCTGCTCTTCGACCAGCCGGCCGTAAGCTTCGGCGTGCAGCGAGCTGGGTACGTTGTCCATGAGCGCGGCCAAGAAGGCCGGGCCGCCGGCTTCGGCCAGCCGCCCCGCGCGCTCCAACTCCTGGGCCACGGTCATCACATCGATGGGCACCCGCTTTTCCACCAGTTGATGGAAGGCCTCCCACACCCAGCCGTTGCGGTGCAGGTAGAAATCGCCCGGCCCAAGGAATGAAGCCACCTCGTAGTAGGCTTCGGGGTTGATGAGCACCGAGCCGAGCAAGGCCTCTTCGGCCTCGCGGCTGTGCGGGGCGACGATCGGGCCGCCCGCCGGCTGGGGTGTGGATTCGGAGGGAATGTAAGTCTCTCGCTCTGTCATGGTCTGCAGGGTGAGCAACGCGGCCGCATCCGCGGGTCCCCGCTTTGCGGCCGCCAAGGGGCGCCCGCCCGCCGGGCGGGCTGTGCCCGGCTGAGCTAGCTTTTCGTTTCGTCGGGGGGAATGTCGTCGAGGTCAAGCTTCTCGACGAAGTCCTTGAAGACCGAAAGCCGGTCGTCGCTCCCGGCGCCTTCGCCTTCGGTCTCGGGTGCACCCTCGCGCGCGTCGGCCTCGGCTACCACCCCCGCCCGATCCATTACGCTTTCATCCACAAACACCGGCGCCCGCACGCGCACCGCCAATGCCAGCGCATCCGAGGGGCGTGAGTCGATCTCCGCCTCGCGCCCATCGACGCGCACGATGATGCGTGCGTAAAACACATCTTCGCGCAGGTCATGGATTTCTATGCGCAAGGTCTCGGCGCCCAGTTGCTGCAACACACTCTTGAGCAAATCGTGGGTCATGGGGCGGGCCGCTTCCACATCTTGCAGGCTCATGGCAATGGCATCCGCCTCGAAGGGTCCGATCCATATCGGCAGGAAGCGCTCGGCCGCAAGCTCCTTGAGAACGACCACGCGGCTCTGCGACACGAGGTGCACGCGAATGCTGTCGATCGATACTTCAATCATCTCCGCCTCCAGCTTCACTCCCCCAGGTGCGCGGGGAGTGTGGGCATGGCGTGTCCAGAGATTGTAGCACAGGCATTTTTCTCGGGCGCGGCCCGCATAGGGCGAGCGGCGCCGGGCCTCAGGCCAGAATATGTTGCGGGTGGCTGTAGACCAGCATGCGCCCCTGTCGCCCGGGGTGGGAGCGCAGATACCCGACCAGAGTGATGTTCCACTCGCGGGCCAGGGCTACCGACAGGCTGGTGGCGGAGGTGCGCGAGACGACAACCGGGCAGCCCATGCGCGCCGCTTTGGTGATCATCTCGCTGCTGATGCGCCCGGTGGAAATCAGGCACGCGCCTTGCGGGTCGATGCCGGCACGCAGACAGTGCCCGCGCAGTTTGTCGAGAGTGTTGTGGCGGCCGACATCCTCTGCCGAGGCCAGCACCTCGCCGCCTCGCCACAGAATGGAGGTGTGGACGCCGCGCGTGTGCGGGTATAGCACTCCCGCCTTCTGCAGCGCCGCCATGCCGGCCACAATGTCATCCACCATCATGCCCGGGCTGTCCTGTAGCGGAACCAGCCGCTGAACCAGAGTCCCGAAGGTGACGCCGCCACTGCAACCGGAGGTCAGCACCTTGCGCGTCGGTGGGTCGATATCGTGGTCGAGCCATATGTCGACGCATGAGCCTTCGTGGCTCAAGTGCACCTCGCGCACTTCGGCCAGGCTCTGGATCAGCCCCTGGTTGGCCAGGAACCCCAACCCGAGCACTTCCTGGTCGACCGGCGTGGCGGCCATGGTCGCCAATTCCTGGCCGTTGACATACAGGCACAATTCAAATTCCTCAACGACCAGGCCGCCCGGCGCCTCGCGCCAGGACCCTTCTTCATACAACTGGTAGCCCGCTGCCACCGCGCCGGGGAACGAGCCGTCCGGACGCGGCGCAGGCTCGGGACGGCCCGGTGTCTCGGCTGGTGCGGCGCCGCGTAAATCAGGGCGCGGAGGATCTCCGTCTTTTCGAGGCGACATTATCTAGCCTGAGGCCGCGCCGGGCGCAGCACGCGATACGGCGGCGGCAATGAGATCGGGCGAACTACTGAGATGGGATGGGCGATGAGGCACACGGCATGCGCAGCGCGCGTTCACATCGGGAGCGGGAAGGCGTGAATTATAATGCCGCCGACGATGGAATTCAATCTCACACCGGTCAATCCAAACGGCCGGCCACGCGACGAAGTCCGGATCACATCGATATGCGCGCTGCCTTACGGCGATGGGCGGCGCATTCACTTGCACGTCGTCCTAACCCCCTTCCAGGAACGTCCCACGCTCCATGTTCAGGTTTTCGGCCCTTCCGGCCGCGTCGCCGGCTCGCTCTCGGTCATCGAGAGCGACGGGCACGACATCGAGCTTACGGTCCACGTGCGAGGCGTGATCGAGCCCGGTCTGCACCGAGTGCAGGCGGTGCTGCAGTACGGCGAAGACTCGCCACAGGATGCAGCAGAGACCGCCCTCGAGATTGCCCCTTCTTCTACGTACTATTGACTCTTGCGTGTTTCACAACGGTCTTGCGGACGATTCTGCCTGTCCTCCCCGCGTGTTTCCTGGGCGGGGACCCAGTGGTCGGTGATCCTGGCGTAGTCGACTGTCTCGTGTGCCAGGTGCGTGGGTGGCCTCACAGGCGATGGATGGGCCAGGATTCCCGCTGGGCCCGCGCGGGAATGACGAGCCGGCTCTCTCCGTTGGGCAGCGGCGTGTGCCTGGGCGCAGGCAACATGCCGCCTTCTTCCTGGCACGGCATTTGCAACACAAGAACCGACGGTTGCGACGTACGGTCGCCTCCGTCCATGGATGCTACCCGGATGCTCCGATTTCCTTGCGCATCATTATCCTTTGCGGCGAAGAGCCGACTGGAATGCCAACGGTATAATCCGCGCATGTCCGCGTCAAGGGCTGCCGTGCTGGCGCCGCACGTGATGGCGATTTGCTGCCTGGGGCTGTTGCTCAGCGCGTGCGGTTCTTCGCTGGCGGGGCTCCTTGGAGGCCAGGCGCCCGCGAGTTCGCCTACCGTCGACTATCATCGTCTCACTCTCACCCCGGCGGTAACCCCTGAGCCCATCTCGTCCCCCTCGCCCACAGCCAGCCAGACGCCTCCACCGCCCACACCGTCGCTCTCAGTTCCGACACCCGTCAACCTTCTGCTCGAGTCCGGGACGATCGCCTATGCCCTGCGTCGTGATGGTCGGTCGACTGTTTTTCTCCTGCCGCTTGGCAGCCCAGACGCATTGCCGCTCGCGCAGGGCAGCGATGACCGCGACCCGGCTTTCAATCCTCAGGGCACCGCGCTGGTTTATGCCTCGCGCCGCGACGGCAACTGGGAAATCTACCTGACCGATCTGGTCAGCGGAGAAACGCGTCGGCTGACCGATTCACTCGAGTACGACGGCCGTCCCGCCTGGTCGCCCGATGGCCAGTGGATCGTCTACGAGCACTTCGCCGCCGCGCGCATGAGCATCTGCATCCTCGCCACCGTGGGCGGCTCACCTGCCTGGTGCGATGAAGGTCCCTACTCGTCGTTCGCTCCCTCGTGGTCGCCGCAAGGCCGTTCGATTGCCTTCGCCTCGCGCCGCGAACAGGGAACCGACCTCTATCTTCTCGATTTGGACACGCTCCAAGCACGCGAATTGACCCATACCCCCGAGGTCGACGAGGGCGACCCGGTCTTCAGCCCGGACGCTCAGCGCCTCGCCTTTACCGCGGTTGAGAACGGCTACCGCTGGGTGTTCGTCCAATCCCTGGATGACTTGCAGGCGCCGCTGCAGACCGCCGCCCAGGGCATGCGCCCAGTCTGGAGCCCCACCGGCGACCGCTTGGCATCTTCCTTCTATCCGAGCGCACTGACCTCGTTTTTGCAGGTGGCGCCGCCCACCTCGGTCCTGGCGCCGTCGGTACTTCCTCTGGAAGGCTATCTTGGCGGCATCAGTTGGACAGCCAAACCTCTGCCCAATCCATTGCCGGACTGGTTGCAGACCAACGCCTCCCAGCCGGCCGACTCGGCCGCCACAACCGCAGCTACCGTGCACGCCGGCGTACTCGGTGCGACCTTGACCGCCATCAACGTTCAGGCGCCGGATGCGCGCCTGAGCAGCTCCGTGGTCGATCGCTTTGGCGTTCTGCGCCAAGCGGTCCAATCGGACGCCGGCTGGGATTTCCTGGGGACGCTCGACAGCGCCGTGATTGGGCCCGGCGCGCCGCGCCCGCCGCAGGATGAACTCTCGTGGTTCCGCACTGGGCGCACGATCGCTATCGCCCGCGCCGCGGCTGCGCAGGGCTGGCTGGAGGTCGTCCCCGAGCCGCTGGGACAGTACACCTACTGGCACCTCTACTTGCGCACTCGCGCTCAGGATGGATCGATGGGCGAACCGCTGCGCGATGCGTCGTGGGATTTTGAAGCGCGCGCCTCCGGCTCGCCTTCCGATTATGACCGCGGCGGCGCCTATCGCAGCACGCTTCCGCCCGGTTACTACGTGGATTTCACCTTGCTCGCCGCTGAACACGGCTGGCTGCGGGTCGCCGCCGATGCCAACTGGCGCTCCTTCTATTCGGGGATTCGCTATTGGGAATTCCGTGCCGCCGACGGCCTCGACTGGGCTGCGGCGATGGGCGAGCTCTTCCCGTTGGAGGCCTTCCTCACGCCGACGCCCTCCGTCACGCCGACGCCGCGCATCTATCAGTACTGGTTTGGTCCGCGCCCAAGCGACACGCGCTGGCCGACCCCGACCTATTAGGAGTGGCTTGGATGAAGTACGTGGTGAGCCTGATTGTTCTGGTGGTGGGTTTGATGAGCGGCGAAGCATTGCTTGCCACGGATGCATCGCCCGCCCAGGCGGCAACGGCGCAGGCCAGCGCGGTGTTTCAGACACCCACGCCCATCCCGGCCGAGCCGCCGGTCCTTGCCCCCACCCCGCTCACGATCGACACGCGCCCAGAGGGATTGCGCCCGCCGCCCTACCGCATTCCGCTCCAACTCCGCCCGGAAGACCATTTCTGGTTCGCCCGCCCAATCGCCTCAAACGAGGTGAATTGGCCGAACCCCGAGTACCGTTACGGCGGCAACTACTTCGATGACATGCACACCCACTCCGGCATTGACATCTCCACCCCCAGCGGGCAGCCGGTGTTGGCGGCGGCCGATGGCGTCGTCATGTGGGCCGGCTATGGGCTGTTCGGCCACTACCCGAACCACGATGACCCTTACGGACTGGCCGTGTCTATTCAGCACGACTTTGGGTTTGAGGGCAAGCCGGTCTACACCGCCTACGCCCACATGCGTGCAGTCAACGTCAAGATCGGGCAGTACGTCCATGCGGGGGAGCAAATCGGAGAGGTGGGCGCCACCGGCAAGGTAACCGGCGCGCACCTGCATTTCGAGGTGCGAGTCGGCGAGGATTCCTTCTTCGCCACACGCAACCCCGAGCTATGGCTGGTACCGCCTCAGGGCTGGGGCGTGGTGGCCGGGCGCATTGAATCGGTTGATGACTGGCCGATCCCCAAGAAGAGCTTCACCATCACCTCCCTCGACACTGGCCGCATATGGCGCAGCTGGACCTACATCGACGACGTGGCCCACCCCGATGACGACTACAACGAGAATTTCGTCGTGAGCGACTTGAATGCCGCCTAAATGCGCAGAACATTGTATGTGTTGTGGAAGGATTACGACGAGGTGTTCCAGGTCCTGCCCGGCCAGACTAACTCCTCGCTAGTACAC
>CAYGXJ010000064.1:0-63598 GCA_964353865.1 uncultured Anaerolineales bacterium
ATCCCTGCCGCCACCGAAGCGCATATCCTCGACGACCGAGGATACCTGCAGCGAGGTGGCACGCCCGCCGGCGGTGCCGGCCGCGCGGCGCCGGGCCGGACGGTCCGCATTGCCATCGCCAGCCAGCCGAATATTGGCAAGCCCACCGTCTTCAACAGCCTGACCGGCCTCGACCAACACGTCGGGAACTGGCCGGGTAGACCCGTTGAGAAGAAGCGCGGACTCGTGCGTTTTGGCCCGGTGACTCTGGAGCTGGTGGACTTGCCCGGAACGTACAGCTTGAGCGCTCACTCCGCCGAAGAGGAAATCGTCCGCGACTACCTGCTCTTCGAGCCGCCGGAAGCCGTTGTCGTTGTGGTCGGGGCGGCCACGCTTGAACGCAACCTCTACCTGGTGGCTGAGCTGCTGGCCTTCAACGTGCCGCTCGTCGTGGCCTTCAACATGATGGACGTGGTGGCGAGCGAAGGTGCTGAGCTGGACTTGCAGTCGTTGCAGGCTGCCCTCGCTCTGCCGGTGACGGCGCTCACCGCGTCGCGCAACGGTGGGCTCGAGGCGCTGCTGGCCTGCGCGCTCGCCACCGCCCGAGGGCCGCGTGCGGCCTACATCTCGCAGCCTTCTCCGCGGCCGGAACATGTCCCGATCATCCGCAACCTGGTGCGGCTTATGGATGGGAGAATCCCCTCCGCGTACCCGCCGGTCGCGTTGGCTGAACTTGACCGCCTGCTTCACGCGCACGAAGATGCCTTCCTGGATATCGTCGGAGCGCGCTACGATTGGATCCGCAAAGTCATCCGGGCGGCCGTTCGGCGACCGCGAACTGATGTCGTCAGCCTCACCGACCGCATCGATCGCGTGACCAAGCACCCCGCGTGGGGCCTGCTCACGTTGATGACGATTGTGGGAGTCACCTTCTGGCTCATCTATGGTCTGGCTTCGCCGATGGTCAACCTGCTGGCTGGTGCCGCCCAGTCGCTTGCCGCTGTGGCGCGCACGGCACTGGCCGCATGGCCGGCCTGGCTCTCGGGCCTGGCGATCGACGGGCTGCTGAGCGGCGTGGGAATGGTGCTGGCCTTCCTGCCGGTGATGGTGCTCTTCTTCGCTGTGCTGGGCGTACTGGAAGATGTGGGCTACTTCGCGCACGCAGCGTATGTCATGGACCGCTTCACGCATGCCATCGGCCTGCATGGCAAGAGTTGCCTGCCTCTTTTCCTTGGGTTCGGCTGCAACGTGCCGGCGGCGCTCGGCACGCGCATCCTGGAAGACCGGCGCTCGCGGGTGTTGACCCTGTTGCTCACGCCGCTCGTTCCGTGCACGGCGCGCTTGGGCGTGATCGCCTTTCTGGCACCGGCCTTCTTTGGATCGTGGGCAGCGCTTGTCTCGTTCCTGCTGGTCGTGTTCAACATCCACATTATCGCCATGCTGGGCCTCGTGCTGGGCCGCGTCGTGCCGCGCCAGGCACCGCCGGCCTTCATCATGGAACTCCCGCTGTACCATCTGCCGACGGCTCGCACGCGGGCGCGCTTCATCTGGCATAACACGCGTTCCTTTGTCGAGAAGGCGGGCTCGGTATCCTGCTGGCCTCGGCTGGCGTGTTGGCCCTCTCGCGCCTTGCGACGGGAGACCCGGCCTCGAGCGTCTTGGCCTGGGTGAGGCGGGGTCTCGAGCCGCTAGGGGCGCGAGTGGGGCTGGGCGATTGGCGCATGCTGACGGCCCTTCTGACGAGTTTCGTCGCCAAGGAGAACACCATTGCCACCCTGGGCGTGCTCTTCGCCGGCCAATCTCAACACGCTCCTTTGCCCGCGCTGGTGGCGGCCCAACTGGCGCCTGCCGCGGGGCTGGCATTTCTTGTCGTGCAACTGCTGTTCAACCCATGCGCGGCGACGCTCAGCATCTTCCCGCAGGAGGCCAGCTGGCGCTGGGCGTCGGTGAGCGTGCTGCCGCAACTCGCGGTTTCGATCGGCATGGGCATCGCCGTCTTCCAAATCGCGAGCCGAGTGGGATATGGCTGACCTGTCGGAGCACCCCGGCGCACCGTTCCCATCGCGCGAGGTGGGCGAGGTCGCACGCGCTTTGCTGGCTGTCTCGCCAGCGGTGGTTCGCATACGATGTCGTCCCTGGCTACCCGCTTGCAGGCAAGCCCAGCCCTCGTGGATCTAGCCCTCCAGGTTCTGATCGTCGGCGGACGGATCGAGGAGGTCATGTCGCCGGAGGAACGCGGCCACCCAACGGACGTAACAATCGAGGTGCGCCAGACATGCGGGTTGGCCGCCTCGTGCGTAGGCAAAGTTGCCCCAACGATCGCCGGGCAGCGCTGCCTGCGCTTGGTGCCACACGCATGCTGATCTTGTCCTTGCCTGCCGGCGGGGAATGCCCTTTGCTCAGTCCAGCTGCGCTATGACCGCCCCCGAAATCATCATCATTGGATCTGGTCCTGCGGGGTGCTCGACGGCCCTGCATCTGGTGGCGCAGTCGCCAGCCTGGTGCGATCGCATCTTGGTGCTGGAGGCCAAGCATCATCCCCGAGCCAAGTTGTGTGGCGGTGGCGTCACAGTTCTCGGTTTGCGGGTTTTGCGGGAGCTTGGGCTCACGCTCGATGTGCCGCATGTCAGAGTGGAAGAGGCGCTCTTCCGTCTGCAGCGCCGCACGCTCAAGGTGCGCGGCCAGCCGCTGCTGGAGGTTGTTGACCGGTCGAGCCTTGACGCCTGGCTGGTGGGCGAGGTGCGCGCCCGCGGCGTTTGTGTGGAGGAGGATTCGCCGGTACGGGCGGTGGAACCCTCGTCGAGCGAAGTCACCGTGCGCACCGCTGCCTGCGAATACCACCCAAAGGCGGTGGTTCTGGCGTGCGGCTCTCGAGGGCTTGACTTTGTGGCGTGGGGCGCGGGTGGGTCCGCCATCGGGCCGCGGCGCGTTGCGCGGGCTGTCGAGTCCTTTACCTCACAAGAACCCGTTGAAATGTTCTCCAGCCCGCTCTCCGTCGAGTTCGATTTCTCTCCACTCGCGCAAGGGCGCCACGGCTATTCGTGGCGGTTCCCCATGCCGGGCGGCGCGCAGCCCCTCCACAACCTGGGTCTGTTCGATACGAGGCGGTACGCTGCCGGCCGCGCGCCCGATCTCAAAGCCGGGCTCGAAAAGTACGCCGGGCGGACGGGCGTGCGCAGTCTTGAGCCAATCCAGAGGCACCCCGTGCGACCGTACTCTCCCTGGGCGAGGCTTTCTGTGCCTCGCCTCCTTCTCGTCGGCGACGCAGCCGGTGTGGATCCATTGTTTGGGGAGGGGATCGGCGCCAGTCTGGCTTATGGGCGGGCGGCCGCGCAGGAAATCGATCGTGCGCGCAGCTCGGGGGATTATCGCTTCGCGGGCTTCACTTCGCGTGTGCTGGCCGGCGACCTCGGCGACTACTTGGGTGTGCGCTGGACGTTCGCGCAATTGATCTATGGCCCGGCTCCGCTGCCAGGTTTCACCCTCATGGCGTGGGCCATCGCACGACTCATTGCGCCCAGCTACCATCCTCGGTTGGTGTGAACTTCAGGGGAGGAAGTCGAGCGGGTTGACCTTGCCGTAGTCCACACTCTGCATTTCGAAATGCAGGTGCGGGCCGGTGGAATTGCCCGTCGAGCCGATGTAGCCAATGACGTTGCCTTGATACACATTGAACCCGCAGCCCACCGCCAGTCCGCTCAGGTGCGCGTACACGGTCTGCCAGCCATTGCCGTGGTCGACCACGATCAGGTTGCCGTACCCCCAATTGGACCAGCCGGCGAATACCACCACGCCGCTCGCCGCGGCGTAGATGTTGTCGCCCAGGCGCCCGTGCAGGTCGATGGCGGGATGGAACGATGAAAACTGGTTTCCCGTCACCGCATGGCTATCCGCCGGCCACACCCACCAGTCTTCGCCTTTGACGTCGCTCAGGTATGGCCCCTGGCAGGCGCCGTCGCCGCCGTACTGCCATTTGTCCTTGTCGGTCCGGCGCAAGATGGGGACCCGCCACTGGACGAAATCGCGCCGCCCCTCGGGGATGACGATCCATGAGCCTGGCGCGAGGCCTGGCGCGGCGGGGTCGACATCCGGTTCGAGAGCGTTGCCCGGCCAATTGACAATGACGTCCGGCGTCACGCTGAAGAATTTGGCTACGCCGTTCAGCCCGTCGCCTTCCTGCCACTGGTAATAGGTTCCATCCACCGGAAGAATGTTGAGCACCTGGCCGGGGCGCAGCGTGTGCGGGTCATCTTTGAGGATGGAGTAGTTGCCCCACAGGATGGTTTCCGGCTTGAGGTTGAAGCGCGCGGCGATAGCAAAGAGCGAGTCGCCTTGCTGCACGGTGTATTGAGTCACGTCGACCCGCGGACGCGCGGGGACATCGGTGTGCAGCAAAACCTCTCGATCGATAATGGCGCCACCGGCGCCTGAGTCAAAGGCTGGCAGCACGGCCGGCCCGACGGCTAGCGGTGCGCTGAGGGTGGGGGTCGGCGCGTTGCTCAAATTGATGCGCGCCGGGAGCCACGACCACAGGCTTGGGCGGGCCATCCAACTGAACAGGATGACCAGCCCTAGTACGAGGAAGTGGCTGGCGCTGCGCAAGATCGGCTCGCGCAGGCCAGAGCGCACCAAATCCTCCCACAGCCTGAACCAGGCTGGGCGGGATTCGCGGGAGGGTTCGTTGCCTTCGGATGACGGGCGGCTCGGTTCGGGAGACATACTTCACCAATGAAGACCGGGAGGATAACTTGTCGCCTCCCGGTCTGTCAAGCTAGCCCTCACCGCCAACTGCATTTCTGCGGCTTGGTGCAGCGCGCCTAGTAGTAGAGATGCGGGTTCTCAGGAGTCCCCATGTATCGCATCTCGAAATGGATGTGATATCCAGTGGAATTGCCTGTATTGCCGGCCAGGCCCAACATGAATCCACCATACCGTATCGCTTGCCCGCAACTCACGTTGACCTGGTCAAGATGGGCGTAGAACGTCACCCAGCGGTTGCCATGGTCGATGATGACCAGGTTGCCATAGCCGCGCGTGCTCCAACCGGCGAATACCACAACGCCGGCGTCGGCCGCGTACACGCCCGTGCCCGGCGCCGCGGCGATGTCAATTCCGGGATGACCAGGCCAGAAGTCATTGCCCGAAATCGTTGTGAATTGCCCGGGCCACGACCACGCACCTGAGCCTACCGGGCCGCCATAGCCGCCCGCGCATGCCCCGGGACCGAGGCTGGGGAAGGAGTAGCGCGTCCCGATCATCACCGGAGCAGCCCAATCCTTGAACGGCCGGCTGCCACCGGGAACGATGATCCAATCCCCGGTCAACATTCTTGGATCGAGCGGGTTGAGATTGTTGCCCGGCCAGCTGAGAATCTCCTCGGGCGTTGTGTCGAATTCTTGCGCGATCTTCTCGATCGTGTCGCCCTCCTGCCACTTGTAGTACAGGCCATTCACGGGCAGGATGTTGAGCACTTGCCCCGGCCGCAGCAACTCCGGGTCATCCTCGAGCGTGTCAAAGTTGCCCCACAGGATCGTCTCGGGTTTGATCTGGAACTTGGTGGCGATGGAGAAGACCGAATCGCCGCGCTCCACGGTGTAAGGGGTGATGCCCTCGGTGGGCCGCTCAGGGCGTACGGTGTGTACGTCAATCGTGCGGCGGATGAGCGTGTCGTTGGCCTGGGCCGAATAGTCCGGCAGCTTGGCCAACCCGTTGCCACCCGAGGGGGAGGCCGCGGCAACTGGCGGCCCGCCGCTGGCTGCAGCGGTGCGCGCCGGACCATAAACCCGCCAGGCCCACACAATGCCGGCCGCCAGTGCCAGTACGAGAATTCCAAATCCGATCCACAAGAATCGTTTCTGCACCACTCACTCTCCCGCGCAGGTGATCAACCGATAAAGGAGGACCATTCTAGTTGTCTTTGGTCAGAGTCTCCAGGAACTCGATATTGTTCTCGGTCTGGCTCAGCCGGGTCAGGATGGCCTCCGTGGCCGTGGTGATATCCATGCCCGCGCCGTTAGGCGGCGCCGTCATCATCTGCCCAAACATGCGCCGCATCAACCACACCCGCGGAGTGATATCTGGGCCGAGCAGCAATTCCTCGCGGCGGGTGGAGGAGCGCTCGATGTCGAAAGCGGGGAAGATACGCCGCTCCTGCAGCTTGCGCGACAGGTGCAGCTCCATGTTACCGGTGCCTTTGAACTCCTCATAGACCATGTCGTCCAGGCGCGAGCCGGTATCCACCAGGCAGGTGGCGATAATGGTCAGCGAGCCGCCTTCCTCGATGTTGCGCGCCGCGCCGAAGAACCGCTTGGGCGGATAGAGTGCGGCCGGGTCGAGGCCGCCGGAAAGCGTGCGCCCGGAGGGCACCACGACCAGGTTGTAGGCGCGTGCCAGACGGGTGATCGAATCGAGCAGGATGACCACGTCGCGGCCGATTTCCACCAGCCGCTTGGCTCGCTCGAGAGCGATCTCGGCCACGCGCACGTGTGAGGTGACCGGCTCATCGAAGGTGGACGAGATGACCTCGGCCTCCACCGAACGGTCCATGTCGGTGACTTCTTCGGGCCGCTCGCCGATGAGCGCCACCATCAAGTGCACATCCGGGTATTTGCGCGAGATGCCGTTGGCGATGTGCTTGAGCACGGTCGTCTTGCCGGCCTTGGGCGGCGAGACAATCAGGCCGCGTTGGCCCCGTCCGATGGGCGAGACCAAGTTGAGCAGGCGGGTGGCCAGTTCGTGGCGGTCGGTTTCCAGATCAAAGCGCTTCTCGGGGAAAATCGGCACGAGCGATTCAAACGTCGGGCGCTGTTTGGCCGCTTCCGGGTCGAGGCCGTTGATGGCTTCCACCCGCAGCAAGCCGAAATACTTCTCGGATTCCTTGGGCGCCCGCACCTGTCCGATGACCATATCGCCGGTGCGCAAGCTGAAACGGCGAATCTGCGATTGCGAGACGTAGATGTCGTTCGGCCCCGGCAAGTAGTGTTCGGCGCGCAAGAAGCCGATCCCCTCTTCGACGATCTCCAAAATACCTCCGCGCAGTTCGAGCCCCTGACGCTCGGCATTGGCCTGCAACAATCGCAGCACCAGATCGTCCTTCTTCATTCGAGTGAAGGCGGGGATCTCCAGTTCTTTGCCCGTGCGGCGCAGATCGGCAAGCGTCATCTTTTCCAGTTCGGCTATATGCATTGTGGGCTCTCGCTTATCTCTCGAGGTGGGTGGAATGGCATCGGATGGCCGCATCGCCGGCGGCGCGCTAGGTGGAATTGAGATCGGTGGACCGTCTTGGCCTAAAGGTGTGCAGACGCTCTCGGGGCGAGTGAACCCATGCAGAGTGGGGCCGTCTCCCGAACCAACCGGAGTGTACGCCGTGTGCGAATAATAGTGAGGCGCGCTTTCCTAGAGATGGGGTACCACCAGGTCGCTCAGGTACAGGTGACCCACGTAGGACTTGAACCTACAACCAACTGATTAAGAGTCAGCTGCTCTGCCAATTGAGCTAGTGGGCCAAGATGGGGTCAGTAAAGCGGGAGCCACCGGGCATACGATCGCGGGCAGTTCCCTGGGGGCGCCGGTTTACAACTGTCTGGGGCTCGCCGCCATGCTGCGGCGAGGGTCGCCTCCCCCGTGCTGGCAGGATTATACCTGGATTCATGAGGCTGTCAATAGGAGTGTGTCAAGCTCTGATGACTCGATACGTTCGCGGGGCTCTGCCTGGGCGAGCTGCGCCGGCGCCGCGCATTTCGCTCACTTGGGTGCCCCGGTCGGCTTCTTGGGAGATTGCGTTGGTTGCGAGCCGTGGCCCTTGTTCTTGGACGACTGGCAACTCTCCTCTTCCCTCCGACACGCCCTCCGCTACCCCGGCAGTGACTGAGACCCCGACACTTGCACCGGCGATCTGACCGCCCGACTGTTGGCTGACCAATTCGTGGAACTCTCGACGAGAGACCCGTGGCTTCGGGTCTCTCGTTCTGTTCTTCCCCGATGCATCCATTCATCCACTCGGTCGCCTAAAGCGGCACGAGTGCCACCTGCTCATTCGTGGGCGGACTTGCACAATGAATTCGAGCAAATCAGATATAATCTCGCCCATTCTTGGAAAGCGGACTTGGTGGGCGCAGGCAGTGGGGGGCCTTTCGGGGTGGATTCTTGGCAAGGGACGGGTCGGCGAGCTCAGGCAGCGATTATTGAGCACCAGTCATGAGCAGAATGGCCTCGCCTCGGCCCCCAGTTCGCAGCCGCTCCTGTCCGAGCCAATGTGTACAACCGGTTCCTGTGTCATCCGTCGCAAGCGCACGCCAATTGCGTTCACGGGATAGTGCCGTGACGTCCATAGGGCGCTCCGCGGGCGCGCGATGGCGCGAGTACGATGCATGAGTCCCATCCCTGTGAAGGAGGCGTCCATGTTCTCCTCATTGTGGTGGCGGGTCGGGCGGTTCGTGCGGACCTCTCCGGCACGTCTCTTCCTTGTGGCGGGTGTCGTCGTCGCGGGCGCGACGGCCCTCTCGGGGTCGGCCGCGCCGGCGGCCCCAACCCAACCGCTGGTCTTCAACCATCAAGTCATGGTGCAGGCCGGCGTGCAATGCCTGTTTTGTCATAACGATGCACTGCGCTCGCCCTCGCCCGGAATGCCAAGTGTAGGACTCTGCATGGGCTGCCATAAGACGATCGCCGCCGATCGACCGGTCATCAAGCAACTCTCCGATTACTATGCACGCGGTGTGCCCATCCCCTGGGCGCGCGTCAACTACGTGCCTCGCTTTGTCTACTTTAGCCACAAAGTTCATCTCACGGTGGGTGGCCTCAACTGCGAGAATTGTCACGGCGATGTAGGCCACATGAAGGTGGTCGAGCCCGTCGCGAAGATGACCATGGGCTGGTGCCTCGATTGTCATTCCAGACAACCCAATGCGCCGCAATTGCGCGATTGCGTGATCTGTCACCGCTAGGAGAGCGACATGACCGAGAGAATCTCACGCCGTGATTTCCTCCGGCTGGGGACGGCCGGCGCCGCGACAAGTGTCCTCGCAGGATGCACCTCGCCTCGGCGCTGGGTGGTGCTGGAACCGTTTGTCCGTCCCCCCGAGCAGCAGCTCTCGGGGGTTGCCACGTGGTTTGCCACGACCTGCCGCCAGTGCCCGGCCGGCTGTGGTGTGATCGTTCGCCTCATGAATGGGCGCGCGGTGAAGTTGGAGGGCAACCCCGAGCATCCGCTCAACCGCGGCAAGCTGTGCGCACGCGGTCAGGCTGGGCTGCAGATGCTCTACCACCCGGATCGTCTGAGCGGACCACTGCTGCAATCCACGCGTGGTTCGCGCGAGTTCTCCGCCATCGATTGGAATGAAGGCATCAACCGATTGTTCAAGGCGCTGGAAAAGGCCGGCCCGGCCGTGGCGGTACTTGGCGGCGCAACCATGTCGGACCACTTGTTCGACTTGTTCTCGAAGCTGCTGGCCGCCGTGGACGCTCCGGCGCCAGTGATCTACGACCTTTACACAGAACTCGGGGGCTACCGCATGCTTGCGCAAGCCATGGGTCAAGTCTACGGTCGCACAGCCTTGCCGGCTTACCGATTGGCGGAGGCGGATGTGGTCTTCTCCTTCGGTGCGGAGTTCCTGGGCACGTGGACGTCGGCCGTGCGCTACGGCGTCGAGTACGGCGCATTCCGCAGCCAGCCCTACGGCAAGCGGGGCCTGCTGGTCCACTTTGAACCACGCCAGTCCTCAACGGCCGTCACGGCCGATGACTACGTTCCCATTGCGCCGGGCAGCGAGGGGCTTGTGGCCGGGGTCTTGTTGCGGCTCATCGCAGACGGCAACCTGGGTTTGCCCGGACGCGCGGAAAGCGCGCGCGGGCTTGCGCCATCGCTGGATGTCGAACAGGCCGCGCGCGAATGTGGGATTCCACTGGAGGCGCTTCAACGATTGGCTCGGCGTTTTGCCGAGGCAGAACATGCCGTGGCGATCCCCGGCGGCGCGCTGGCCGGGTCTTCGAATGGGATGCATGCCGCGCGAGCCATCGAGGCGCTCAACGTGGTGTCCGGGAGTGCGCCGGCCGGTGTGAACACAACGCCCCCCGACCTCGGTTTGGCGCGCAAGTCGCCCAATGCATTTGCGGATGTTCAGTCGCTCATCGCGCGCATGCGCGCCGGCGAGGTCCAGGTGCTTCTGGTGCATAGCACCAATCCGGCCTTCGAACTCCCCGAGGCGGCCGGGTTCCTCGAGGCGCTGGCCGAAGTGCCACTGGTCGTCTCGTTTGGCGCGATGGTCGACGAGACGGCTGTCTGGTCCGATCTCATCCTGCCCGATCGGTCGTATCTCGAATCATTCGGCTACGAGGTGGTGTCGCCCGACTTCGGATCGCGGGTGGTTTCGAGCCAGCAGCCGGTCGTGACGCCGGTATTCGACGCGCGAGCCACGGGCGATGTCCTGTTGACCGTGGCGCGCGGCATCCCGGCTGCCGCGGCTGCCATGCCCTGGGACGACGAGGTCGGCTACTTGAGCCAAATCGTCGCCGGCCTGCCCGAGGCGGCTTACCCGGCGTCGACACCGGAAGAAAAGCGCGCGCGCTTCCAGCAACACGGAGGTTGGTGGCAAGCGCCCGAGGAGGCGCCACCCACGCTTCGCCCGCAACCTTTCACCGTCACCGTGCAACGCGCTGCCTTCGACGGCAGCGAGTCCGACTACCCTTACTTCCTGCACGTCTATCCGTCGATATTACTCTCGGATGGGCGCGGTGCCTCCTTGCCCCTCTTGCAGGGTGTGCCCGACCCGATGACCACCCTCGCCTGGCAATCGTGGGTGGAGCTGCACCCCGCGACGGCCGAGCGATTGGAGATCCGCGACGGCGACCTGCTGCGAGTGACCTCGCCTCATGGCGAGATCGAGGCGGCGGCCTATGTCACCCCGGGTATCCGGCCGGATACCGTGGCCATCCCCGCCGGGCAGGGGCACCAGGATTTGGGACGCTTCGCTCGTGATCGCGGTTCAAACGTGGTGCAGCTCCTGGGTGCGGCCCTCACCGATGAGGGTGGAGGCTTGCGCTGGAACGGCGTGCGAGTGGCCCTGGCTCGCACGGGAAAGCGCATCGCCACGGCTTCACTGGAGAGCAAAGTGGGTGTCACGGAGGGGTTGGGCTATGAGTGAGTTGGAGACACACCTCTTGGATCGAGGTCAGGGCGCCGCGGCGGCGCCCAAGACTGAGCTGCCGTCTCACAAATGGACGATGCTGATCGATCTCGACAAGTGCACCGGCTGCAACGCCTGTGTCGTGGCGTGCCATGTCGAGAACAATGTGCCCATACGCAGCGAGCGGGAAGTGATCCGCGGCCACGGCCAGCATTGGATCCGCATTGAGCGCTACTGGGAGGGGGAGGGCGACACGCAGCGGGCCACCTTCTTGCCCATGCTGTGCCAACAGTGCTCCAATGCGCCGTGCGAGCCGGTCTGCCCGGTGTACGCTTCGGTGCATAGCGAGCGCGAGAATCTCAACCTGCAGGTCTACAACCGCTGCGTGGGCACGCGCTTCTGTGGCAACAACTGCCCGTACCGGGCACGCGTGTTCAACTGGTTTGCGCCTCAGTTTGAAGGGTCGATCACCGAAATGCTTAATCCGGACGTGACCGTGCGCAGCGGAGGTGTGATGGAGAAGTGCACCTTCTGCGTGCAGCGCATCCGCCGCTCGGAGGAAGATGCATTGGTGGAGGGACGCACGCTGCGCGACGGCGACGTCACGCCGGCCTGCGCGCAGACCTGCCCGACGAGCGCGATTGTGTTCGGCGATCGCAGCGATCCTGAGAGCCAAGTGGCGCGCCGGTTGGGCGGGCAGCGCGAGTTCCAGGTGCTCGAACATCTAGGCACCGCACCCAACGTCTACTATCTCAAGGCGGGAGGGTCCGATGGCGGAGCAGGCTAACCTCGAATCACCGGTCTGGAACCGGCCCGTGCCCGAGGACCCGGAACTCGCCGCACAGGTGCGCGAGATCCGCGAGAAGCATCTGCTGCAGGATGCGCGCCCGCCGCGCGAAGTAGCTGAGAAGGTGCTCGGCCCGATGGCGCGTTTGGGGCGCGTCTTCTGGCTTGCCTTTGTGGTGCTCGGCGGCCTGGCCGCGACCTGGATCGCCACCTGGGCCTACCAGGCCTACCAAGGCATGGGTGTCACGGGGCTCAACCGCACCATCATGTGGGCGCCGTATATCGTCAACTTCGTGTACTTCATCGGCATCGGCCATGCGGGCACCTTCATCTCGGCTGCGCTGCGCGTGCTCAAGTTCGAATGGCGCGCTCCCATCAGCCGCGCCGCTGAAAGCCTCACCGTTTTCGCCCTCATCGTAGCCATGACCATGCCCCTCATCCATATGGGCCGGGTGTGGAAGTTCTACTGGATGCTCCCCTTCCCCAATCAGCGCCAACTCTGGCCGGACCCTCGCTCGCCGATCTTCTGGGATATGACAGCCATCTTCACCTACCTCTCATGCAGCGTACTCTTCATGTACCTGGGAATGCTGCCGGATATTGCCATCGCACGCGAGAAGGCCAGCGGCTGGCGCAAGCGCGTGTACACCGCGCTGGCCCTCGGTTGGCGGGGCACCGAGCGTGAGTGGAAGAACCTCGACACTACGCTCAACATCTTCTCCTACGGCATCATCCCGGTGATGTTCTCCGTGCACACCGTCGTCTCGTGGGATTTCGCCATGACCCTTCAACCAGGGTGGAACAGCTCGATCTTCGGCCCGTACTTCGTCATCGGCGCGCTGTACTCCGGTGTGGGAGCCGTGATCATCATCATGGCCATCTTGCGTAAAGCGCTGCACCTGGAGTACTTCCTGCGCGAAGAGCACTTCAACGCCATGGGCAAGTTCCTGCTCATCCTCTCCTTCACCTGGGTTTACTTCTACTTCAACGATTACCTGCTGCCGTGGTACCACAAGGAACCGATCCTGAGCGTGATCTTCCGTTTGTTCACTTCCGGCTGGGCGGCGCCCCTGTGGTACACGATGCTCATTGCCAACATCCTCATCCCCTGGGCCACGCTCTGGTCGCGCAAGGTCCGCTCGTCGATCCCAGCGCTGGTCGCGGTCGCGCTGCTGGTCCAGGTGGGCATGTACATCGAGCGCTATCTGATCGTGGCGGTGATGCTGGGTTACCCCGAATTGCCGTTCAACTGGTCGGTGTACATCCCGCGCCTGCCGGAGATCCTCATCACCCTGGGTGTGTTTGGGTTTGTGGCGCTGGGAATCACCGTGCTCAGCCGCTTGGTGCCAATCATCCCCATCTGGGAAGTGGTGGAAGGACAGTTGCTGCAAGGAACGCGGCGCATCGGGCGGGCCATCTTCCCGGCCAAGACCGAAGTGGACTAGGAGGCAGGCATGGCCGACATTCAACTGCTGGGGTTCTTCAACGAAGCCACGCCCACGGCCGAGGTCATTGAACGCCTGCGCCGATCGGGCCTGAGTGACGATCAGGTCACGGTGATAAGCGGTGTGCCCTACCAGCCGCGTATGCTGCGCCGCCCTGCCATCACCAGCCGCATCGCTGAGTTTGCAGGCGTGGGGGCGCTAGTCGGCGTAATGCTCGGGTTGGCGATCACCATCGGGACCTACCTGCTTTACGCGCTACCCGTCGGCGGCCAGCCGCAATACCCGATCCCGACGACGTTGATCGTCGTCTTCGAAGTGACGATGCTGGGCATGATGTGGGCGGCCTTCGGTGGATTCTTCGTCGTCAATCGCCTGCCGGTCTTCGGCAAACCGCCATTCGATGAGCGCATCGTCGATGGATCGATCGGCGTGTTGGTCGTGGTGGAAGAAGGACGCGCGGCCGAGATCGAGCGTCTACTTCGCGAGGCCGGGGCGAGCGACGTGCGCCGCTTCGATCAAACGGCTCGCGCGAATCGGGCAACGTGGATGAAGGTCATGGGCGGCCTGGGCGCGGCCGTCACGCTGGCCCTGGTCCTGGTATTGCTCCTTGCCTACGATGTGATCAAGATCCCCTTCCCGACCAACATGGCCGACACGGTTTCCATCGCGCACCTTCAGGGACCGCGGCTAGCCGCGCCGGCCGAGGCCGTTCCGGTCCAAGGCCCTGTGTTCATTGCCGGCCAACCGGCCTTTGCGCCAGTGGCCTCTTTACCGGCCTCCATTCAGCGTGGGCAGGTTCTGTTTGGAATCAATTGCCTCATGTGCCACGGTGAGATGGGGCAGGGCAATGGACGACTGGCTACCTACTTCAACCCCAAACCGGCGGACCTCACGGGCGAGAAGGTGCGCGCCTACTCCGACAGCGACATCTACCTGGTCATCTCGCTGGGCCGCGGGCAGATGCCGAGTCTGGCCGAGAATCTCTCTCCCGCCTTGCGCTGGGACGTGATCAACTACGTGCGCAGCCTGCAGAAGTAGCGCGCATTGCGGCCCGGTGCGCGCGTCGCGCCCGGCGGACAGGAGGACCTCATGCCACATCGGACTCTCATGACCCTGGCTGCGCTCGCTGGGCTGCTGGCTATGGTGGCCTGCGTTGCCAACCCGCAGTTGCCCGCTCCCACTCCGATCGCCCCGGTGGCCGGTCCCCTGGCCACGCTCGATCCGCGCCTGAGCGCGGCCGCCAGACCGATCGCTTCCGGCGAAGCAGGCGATGCTGGTGCCGGCGGAGAACTCTTCCAGAAGACGTGCAGTGCTTGCCATGGTCCGGAAGGTGTTGGGTTGACCGCCCCCTCGCTTAAGACGAGCACATTCGTTGCAGGCGCCAGCGACCAGGAGCTCTTCAACACGATTGCCAAAGGACGCATCGAGAAGGGCATGCCCGCATGGTCTAGCGCCGCTGGCGGTTTGCTCTCCGGCGATCAGATCCTCGCCCTGGTGGCCTACGTGCGCGGGCTTCAAGAATAGCCGGATTCCTCGATGCGGTCGCCAGATGAGGAGAGGGTCCCGCTTGGGGGGTGAGCAAGCCGAGACCCCGCGCCGGATCGAGCCCGTGAGAGGCATTGCGCGCGGTCCTACATGATACACAAGGCCCCCTCTGCTTGACGAGGGGGCCTTTGTATTGTCAGACCATGGACCCTGCGAATTCGCGAGGCTTGGGCTCTCGCCCGGCTCAGGAGGAACCATCTTCGCTGGACGTTTCGGGCTCTTCCGCATCTTGCATCTGTACCCGGCCCTTGAGAAAGCCGCCCTCTTCAGTGCTCAGGCTGCCGGTCGAGACGTCGCCCCACACCCGGCCGGTGCGGGTGATGTGCACGCGAGAAGCGATGATATTTGCCTGCACGGTGCCGGCGACCGATATCGATTGGGCGCGGATTTCCTCCGAGATGACTTTGGCTGTCTCGCCGACCACCAATAGCCCCTCGAGCTGGATCTTGCCCTCGAAGCTGCCCTCCAGCCGTACACCGCCCTTGCCAGTAAGGCTCCCCTGCAGAGAGATGCCTGGCCCGAGGACACTCTCGACCTTGGCCGCCGGGCGAATCGTGTCGGGTACCTTGGGATTCTCTTTGCGCAGCATCTAGCCTCCGCCAGCCCGCTCATGCGGGCCGGTGACGTATCACATGACCAATGATAACTGGCTCAGCCGCCGCCGATTGCCAGAATGAGGTCGAGCACATCCGCGTCGTGGATCAGCGGCGGCGCGCCTCTTTCTCCCCGCCACTGGGTGCCGTTGATTGTCACGACCAGATGTTCGGCAGGCTCTCCCCCATCGCCCAACAGAGATGGACCAAGCTTAGGATGCAGGCGGACGATTTGTGCCAGGACCTCGGCCAGCGGGGTCGGCTGGAGGAGATCGAGGGTCAACGAGCGCGACCCCGCCTGAAGGCGAAGATAGGAGTACAGACGGATTTCCATGACCTCAGAAGACTCGAGACCGATGCCGGCGGCTCAAACTGCGAAGAAGCTGACGCCCACGGTGCCCGGGCCGGAGTGCACGGCGAGTGCCGGCGAGAGGCTGCCGGTGACTACTTCCACGCACTCGATGACGCTCTCGAACACGCGGCGCAACTCGCCGGCTTCTTCGGGCGCGCCGACGTGAGTGAAGGCGGCGCGCACCTTGGCGCCCGCGCCGACAGACTTGCGAGCGATTTGCACCATGCGCGCATACGCCGTCGGCCGGGTGCGCGCCGCGCCCAGGGCTACGATCGAACCCTCTTCGATGCCGATCAGCGGCTTGATGTTGAGCAGCGACCCCACCAGGTGCTGGGCCCGCCCGATGCGCCCGCCCATGTAGAGATAGCGCAGCGTGTCGGCGGTCTGAATCATCATGGCGCGGCGCGAGACCTCTGCCGCGCGGGCCGCCACCTCGCTCAGGACTGCGCCTTGAAGCGCAGTGCGTGCGGCCTCGATAGCTGCCCAACCGTGCGACATGGCCACGCGCAATGTGTCGATCACCTCCACCTGGACTTCGGGCATCTTCTCGCGCAGCATCGCGACGGCCGCTTTGCAGGATTGGTAGGCGCCGCTCCCCTTGGAGGTCATCGTCAGGGCGACGATCTGCTTCGTCGTTCGGGCCAGGTTCTGTAGACCGGCCAGGTAGTCGCCGGGGCTGGGGTTGGCGGTGGTGGGCAAGGTGACCGCCTGGCGTAGGTAAGTGACGAATTCATCTGGACTGATATCGACCATGTCCCGCAGGGTCTCTAGGCCCCGATGCACGTAGTAAGGCACGAGGCGGATGCCCAGGTCCTTCACCATGGACTCGGGGATGGCGGCCGTTGTATCTGTGAGAATGCCAACACTGGACATGCCAGATCTCCCGTGGCACCGGCGAATAGTAAACCGTGCGGTTCTGTCGCGCGTGCAAATTCACGGCGGGGGTGAGTATGCCGTCGGCCCAAATAGAAGTATAGCGCAAGAACCACAGTTGCCCGGTGTTCGGCCGGGACCGATCGAGCGACAATGCTTAAGGATTCGTCCTGAGGCTGCCGCCGCATGCGGCACGCTTCCGGCTGTGGGGTGGACCGCCCCCGCCGCGCCCGGATCTTGCCACTGGCCCTCGGCCAGCGTATCAGGCAAGGAATCAATCCGCCTAATTCGTCAAGAGCCATGCCAGGCGCCTTGGCCTCCCAGCACCTCCCGGGGACCCCCTCGGACGATGCCACACAACTTGCGTTTTCACTTCTTCTGGATGATAGTACCGATGGGGCTTCCGTCAGAGACTCTTGGCCCAGTGTCCGTCTCATAGCAGCTGGTCAATCACCGATTGCACTGGAACTTGTAAGTCGAGGTTGTCTGACCGGGACAAGGCGGTTGTCCCTTCGAGGCGGCGCTCGCACAGGGCGCCGCGGATGCGGCCAGGCACGGTCGGTGCCTCACGTCCTGGGGGATTCCCCATGCGGCTGGCTCCATACCGCCGAGTGACCGTCGCCGCGGTTTCCGTCTGTTCGGCCCAACAGGAGGACATCATGAAACTGATCGATATCGAAGGAATTGGCCCGGCCTTTGCAGGGAAATTGAAAAAGGTAGGGATCCGCTCCGTGGAAGGGCTCCTGAAAGCGGGCGCCACTCCCAAGGCGCGGAAGCAAATCGCCAAGGATGCTGGCTTCCAGGCGCGGACGATTCTTGAATGGGTCAACCGGGCGGACCTTTATCGCATCAAGGGCGTTGGCCGGCAGTATTCCGACCTGCTCGAGAAGTCCGGAGTCGACACGGTCGTCGAACTCGCGCAGCGCGATCCCGCCAAGCTCTTCGTGACGATGGGCGCAGTCAATCTCAGGAAGAACCTGGTCAATCAGATGCCCACCAAAAAGCAGGTCGGCGCCTGGGTCCGGCACGCAAAGCGGTTGCCGAGAATCGTCCGATACTAGAGGCCGGGGTATGACCCCGCTCAACTCCTCGGGCGAAAGACCAGACCCGAGTTGAAGGGGGCGATGCGGCGAGGAACAGTAGTAGGAGCCGGGGCCAACATGGCCCCGGCTCCTTTGTACTTCGGCTCATGCGGCCGGCGTTGCCCGCCGGCGGAACTGGCTGCGACTTGCGCGCCGGTCCTCTTGCGAGCACTGGACCCAGCCGCGCAAGGCCGGTCGTGAATTCGGCGCGGCAGCGTGATCTTCCCATGGTGACCGTTCAAAGTCGGCCGACTCGGCTGCGCGGCTTGTGGACCCGGTTTGCGCACGCTAGTAGCGCAACACGAGCGGCAGCATCACAAGCCAAGACACCGGCATGTACGAGAAGCTGGATATCTCATGCCGAGTTTCTGCACCGTCTTCATCATACAGTTTGACCAAGTTCTGGCTCTGATAGGCCTGGCCGGGCAGCGGCGGAGTATGGTTGAAGATGCCCGCAAGGTTCATGGGGGACTCATTGTGGTAGATGGTGCCGGCGATTTCAATCTCCAGGTAGGCGGCGTAGGTTCCATCTGCTGTGCCAGCTGAGGTGAAGGGTGGCAAGTCGAGAGTGTCAGCGGTGGCGTTTACCTGCTCTTCGATTTCCCCCAAGGTTGCCTGGGTTGTGCGCAGTCGCACCAGGACGCTGCCAACGGAACTCGTGCCGTGCAGATTGAGAGCGACGAACGTGGCGGCAACCTGTTCGAGCCCGTTACCATTTGTGTCTGACGCTTCCCCCGCGCCCGATGTGGCGAGGACGTCGGAGGAGGTTCCACTCAGCTCAACTGCCACAGGCACGCTGGCCATCAGCAAAAGCAGCGTGCCCCTGGCGTGAAGGAACTCCCGCGGAAGAGTCGCCGGGTCCGCCAGGGAACTGGATCCCCGAGGCAGGCTTTGTTCCCCCCTTCGCGCGCTCGCGGCGACAAGCGGCGGGATCTTGCCCGACAGGGCGTGGATTGGAGCGGAGGAAGTGATGACAAGCGCCACGATGAGCGCAGTGGCGATGCGTAATGCTGCTTTCATGTCTGCTCTCCCCGGTAGTTTGTGCGCTGCGAAGATGCGACCGAGACGTCCAATCGGTGGGCGGGAATATCGACGGCAACACGGTCTGGGGGCTGCGACGTTCAATCACTCCAGGTAAGGGGAGACCGGCCCGAGGATCGGGTTGCTTTGATTGTGGCAGTTGAGAATCAATCCGGCAAACGAACTTCTTGTGATGTCGGCCGGCGGGGTTCGATGGGAGGACGATGATGGTCGGGGCCAATTGAGGTTTCGATCCCACCCGGAGCTGGAGGCTCTCGAGATTCAACGGCCAGCCGCCGGATGGAGTAGGCGGAGTATACACCCGCTCAGCGGCATGGGCTTGCCGCCCGTGCCTTCCTCAGGCGGGGGTCCGCGCCGCGATTCTCGCGGTCACACGACTCAGACCCTCTCCGAATTCGGCCACCGGCGTCAGCAGGCTGAGCACGATGTGCTCGCTCTGGGGGAAATCGAAGAAGAAACCCGGTTGCACGATGACATTGTCATCCACGAGCAAGTGATAGGTCAGGTCCTCATCATCCTCGCCTTCCGGTAGACGCACCACCAGATACCAGCCGCCCTCGCGAGGAAGCAAGTGCGCAGGCGATCCGCCGCCGAAGGCTTGCCCCGCGGCGCGATGGTTTTCTCCCAGGCGCTCGCGAATCCTGGCCTGCAGCGGGCCGCGCGTGGGCAGCAGCGATTCCGCGGCGAGTTGCGCCGGCGTCGAGGCCGACAGATATGCATCCGCAATGAATTCCAGCCGCGCGCCGGCCTCGCGCACCATTGCCTCGGCTCCGCTCATGCGCACCCAACCCAGTTTGAGTTGCGGCGCCCCGATAACCTTGGAGAGACCGCTCAGACGCAGGGTCAGGCCGCGCGCCCCATCTTCGGCGGCTGCAGCCGGCGCCGCAAAGCCTTCGGCCGGGTAGTCGTAAAACACCTCGTCCAGGATGATCGGGCATCCCTTGCTGGCACACAAGCGCTGCATTCTCAAGGATTGGTCCGGGGTCAGGTAGGCTCCGGTCGGGTTGTTCGGATTCACCAGGATGACGGCGCGCGTTCGTGAGGTGAACGCCCGCTCGAAGGCCTGCTCGTCAATACGCCAGCCACCCTCGGCCGAGCCGTATGAAGGGAATCGCTTCAGGCGGCAGCCCTCGAGGGTGATCAGCATTTCGAACAAGGGATACGAGGGCTGCGGGACGAGAATGTCGTCGCCTGGATTGGCGAACAACTTGATCAACTCGGCGTAAGCCTGGCTGGTACTCGCGCTCAAGAATACGGCCTCCGGCTTCGTGGGCAATCCGCGATCGGCGTAATAGCGAGCCACGGCCTGTCGGGAGCTCAGCATGCCGCACGGATCGGGGCTGTACTCTGCGATGCGAGGGACAGCCAGCGCGCGGGCGAGAGCCTCGGGTTGCGGCCCCAGCCCGCATTGCGGCGGGTTGGAACGCGTGAGATCCAAGAGGGGTGTGCCGGACGCGCGCAGTCGGTCGAGCGCACGCTGCAGGCGCCCCGGGCTCAGATCGGAATCCAATCGCGAAGAGAAGATCACGCGGGGCGTGTCCTCACTCGGTCGTGGCGAGCCGCCTTTCTGCTTCCCCCGACCGATTGCGAATCGAGCGACCGCAGTTCTGCCAGGACCTGTGCAACGATGGCCTCGGGCGGCTGGGCGGCGTCGAGGGCCAGGCCGTGGCGCGGCTCTTCCAGCGTGGCGAACTGGCTGTCAATGAGCGATGCGGCCGCGAAGTGGCCGCGACGTGCGACGAGCCGCGTTCGAATCACTGCCGGTTCGGCGCGCAAATACACCCACAGGATGCGCGGCGAGGTTTCGCTCAGCTTCGCGCGATACACCTCCCGCAGCGCCGAACAAGCGAACACGGCGTCTTTGCCTTCGTGCTCCATCCCGGCCATGAGCCTGGCGAGTGCTTCAAGCCATGGCATGCGGTCATTATCGTCGAGCGGCTCCCCGCGACTCATCTTATCGACATTCGCGGTCGGGTGCATATCGTCACCGTCGATGAAGGCCCAGCCCAAAGCCCGAGCGAGTGCACTGCCCACGGTGGTCTTGCCCGCGCCGGCAACACCCATTACGACGACGATCACCTGCGGCGCCTCCCGCCAGAGGCGAAAGGGCAAGGTGCTGCGCGCAGGGAGCGCGTGCCCGTGCGGCCGCGCCATTGGCAGAATATCATCCTAGCTCTCCTGACCGCGGGTACCGCGGCCGCCGCTGCGTGAGCCTTTGAGCTGTGAGCGGAGCTTCTTAGCACGCAGGCGTTTCTCCCGCGCCGCGCGCGAAGGTTTGGTGGCCACCCGCAGGCGGGGCGGGCGCGCGGCACGCCGAATGGCGACCGCCAGCTTGCGTAGCACTTCGCGGCGGTTGGCCTGCTGCGTGCGATGCGTATGCGCGACCAGGGTGAGCACGCCCAGGCGGTTGACGCGCTTGTGCTCCAGTTGGGCAAGCCTCTCGCGCACGGACGAGGGCAAGGACGACCCGGCCAGGCGGAGGCGCAACTGGGCCGCGGTGGCCACCTTGTTCACGTTTTGCCCGCCCGGGCCGGGCGAGCGCACGTACTCGATGGTGACTTCGTCATCCCGCAAGCGCAGGGTCGGACTGATCTCGATCATCGGTGTAATCGCCGCGGTCAACTTGGCTGGGACAATTCTACTCGCACAGGGCGGGGCGCAGGCGGGCATCCGCGTGCGGCGTGGCCTTGTGGAGGCGCGCAGCGGGCCCAGGCAAGGCATGTCCCTCAGGCCGCCAGACAGGCGTGTAGGCCGCGCACCTCTCCAGAAACCACCGGACGCAGCGGCCGACACCTGCGTGGATGGGCAGCACGGTGGTGGCTGTCGTCCAGGATCGACCAGCGACCCGGGAGCAGGCCGGTTACGTGAAAGTATGTATTGACATGACCCGCCTCGAGGCCTAGTATCCTGTTGAGCTTGGCAATCGGATTGCGGCGGACACGCCGCGCGGTACGCCCGAGGCCAGCGGAAGGAGGCGGCAGGGGACAACTGACGCGTGAGCAGCATTCCCCATCGGGGCCCGTTCGTCCAGGCAGGTACGCGCGTGGGGAGCACCCCGCCGGTGATGGCGTCGGTGCGGTCGATGCGCGTGGCGCCCGGGCGACATTCGCGGAAGGAGCGTGGTTTTATCGGGAGGCACGTCAATGATCACTTACTACCTGAGCACCGATCACGGATTGGAAATCCTGGCGCAACCGGCGGCCGGCTGCTGGATCAACGTCGTGGCCCCCTCGGCCGAGGAGGCCGCCGAATTGCAGGCGATGCTGCGCGTACCCCAGGACTTCATCACCTATCCTCTAGACGTGGGCGAGATGGCGCGCACCGAGCGTGAGAACGGCGCCACGTTGATGGTCCTGCGTGTCCCTTACTACCAGGGCCAGACCGCCGATATTCCTTACACGACGGTCCCGGTTGGCATCATCCTGACCGAGTCTTACATCACCACGGTGTGCAAGACCGAAACCGATGTGATCCAGGCGCTGGTGGCGGGGCGCGCTCGCGGGCTGCTGACCGGCAAGCCCAACCGCCTGACCTTGCAGCTTCTCTTGCTGACGGCTTCACAATTCCTGGCCTACCTGCGGGAGATCAACAAATCGGTCGATCGGCTGGAGGATCAATTGCAGCGCTCGTTGCGCAACCGCGAGGTGCTGGAGCTCTTGAAGTTCCAAAAGAGCCTGACCTTCTTTGCGACCGGGCTGACCTCCAACGAGCTGATGCTGCAGCACTTGCAGAAGAGCCGCTTGTTCGAGCCATTTGCCGAAGATCAGGACTTGCTGGATGACGTGTTGACCGAGGTGCAGCAGGCGATCGGCATGACCAACATCTCGTCCAACATCTTGAGCCAGATGATGGATGCCTTTGCCTCAATCATCTCGAACAACCTGAATGTGGTGATGAAATTCCTGGCGTCGGTCACGATCATCCTCAGCCTGCCGACCATGATCGCCTCCTTCTACGGCATGAATGTCAAGCTGCCGCTGGGCGGGCACGAGATGGCGTTCCTGTTCATCGGCATTGCCTCAGTGGCAATCATGATGGGGACTCTGCTCGTATTCTGGCGCAAGGACTGGCTCTAGGTGCATCCGCGGACCTTCCGCAGAACTCGGAAATGTGCGCGGCGATTGTCGCCCGCGATGAAGAGTGCCACGGCCGGCCCGGCCGGTGGGCCCTGAGTGGCCTTGCGAACGGTGAAGCAGATTGCATTGCCGGGTGCCTGAGGGATTGAGCCAGGCGGCTGAGCAATTCACACTGGTGGTATGAGCGGTTGGGGGAGATCCGTCGCTCAGAGACCTCCGCCGGGCCACTTGAACCTCAGGATGACGTTTTCAAGAAGGACCTGCGCGCGGCTGATGCCGCGCGCAGGTGCGTTGACTAGCGTGAGAGTCAGCGGCGACCCTATGCGGCCGACGCCCGCGCCGCAATGCATGCGAATCCCACCGCGCCGGGGCCGATGTGTGAACCGATCACGGAGGTGACGTTCGCCGAGAGCAATGCCTGGCCTTGGGGAAACAAATGGCGCGCCTGTTCGGCCAGCGCCTCTGCCTCCCGAGGTGCGTTTGTGTGGAGGAGGGCCAGACGCTCGAGCGGCCCTAACGCGGCTGTCAGCTCGATAACCCGGCGTAGCGCCCGTGCCCGTGTGCGGGTTCGTTCGGACCCGGCGCGCCCATCGTGCATGGTGAGGAGCGGTTTGACCTTGAGCAGAGTTGCGATCCCAGATTGGAACCCGGAGACGCGGCCGCTGCGCCGCAGGAATTCGACCGTGTCGAGAGCGGCGATCACGTGAGTCCGCTGCCCCTGGTCGGCAAGCCGGTCCAGCAGATCGCCCATCGGCGCCCCATTCCTGGCCGCTTCCGCGGCAGTGAGGACCATAAGACCGGTTCCCAAGCTGAGCTGCCCGGAATCGAGGACGGTGACCTTGGCGGCACCCACCTCCTGGGCCGCCAGGCGAGCCGTATCGACCACCGCGCTCAAGGAGGAGGCAATGTGAATGGAGAGAATCTCCCGCGCCCCTTCGGCCGCCAGGCGCTCGTACACGTTGCGGAATGCCCCTATACCGGGAACTGCCGTTGTGGGGGAGGACTTGAAGTGTGGCAGGCGCTCATAGAATTCCTGCCGTGTGAGATCCACACCGTCAAGATAACTCAGGCCATCTGCGTTGATGACAAGCGGGACCACGGCAATGCCGTATTCGTCCACGATTGCCTGAGGAATGTCACACGTGCTGTCGGCAACGATACGAATGGTCATCTCAGGCTTTCCCATTGCTTACCTCTCACCGTTGCGCAGGCGCGCTTCGATCCCGAATGGGTCGGAGGGCATGGTTCCAGCGCCCCAAACCATGTGGGCGGATCACAGATTATACTCATCCCCTGGAGATTTCGTCACCATGGTCGAATCCATTGTGGGGCATAAGTCCAAGACTCACCTCTCGGCGATGCGCGGCAACTTACGCCAAAGGAAGGTTAACAGCCAGACAAGAATCAGCGCTCCAAACAACCCCGGTGCCCAAGTGCCCAGGCTACCCAAGAGGAATCCTCCAAGCGTTGGAGCGATGACCCGAGTCAGGCTCTCGAGCGCGCCCGACAGGCCGAGAGTGCCGCCGACCTCGTCCGGGCTCACGGCCTGAGTGATCGCGCTGTTGATGACCGTGTTTAGAATGCCTCCGGAGAGCGCGATGGGCGCAAGCACCGCCAGGAGCGCAGGCACATTGGCCACCAAGGCCCAGGCCCCGAGCGAGATGGCCATGAGGGCCGTCGAGAACACTATGAGGCGCGCCTCACCGAATCTCCTCGACAGCCGGCCGACCAGAAGACCCTGCACGATCACCGAGAGCACACCCACGTAAGTGAGAATCAGGCCGGTGCCCTCCGCGTCCAACGCGAAGCGCCGCAACGCGTACAAGCCGAAGATGGTTTGCAGCATGGCGAAGGCCAGACCGAAAAAGAAGCGCGTCTGCAGCAGCGGGCCAACCTGCGGGCGGCGCAGCGCCGATCGAAGCGCCTGCAGCGTGATGGGCGGGCGCGTGGTAGTACGGGAAATTGCCTCGCGCCGTTCGGCGGGCAGGGATTCTGGAAGCCAAAGGGCGATGAGCGCCAAGTTGAGCAGGGATAGCCCGACCGCGACAAGTGCTGGAACGGCGTAGCCCCATTGGCTGAGGAACCCCCCGGCCACCGGGCCGAGGATGAAGCCCAGCCCGAAGGCAGCCCCGATCAAGCCAAACCCCTGTGCGCGGTTTCGGCTGTCGGTGGAATCGGCAATGTAGGCCTGCGCGACGGTGAGATTGCCTCCGGTCAGGCCATCTAGCATGCGGCTGGCGAAAAGGACCCACAACGAGCCCCCCACGGCGAGCATCACAAAGCCGACGAATGTCCCAAATACACTCACGAGAAGAATCGGCCGCCGCCCAAAACGGTCCGACAGGCGTCCGAGCAGCGGTGCGCCGAAGAGCTGCGCAGCGGCATAGGAGGAAACGAGCAGTCCGACGACCAGGCTGCTTGCGCCGAGGCTGTCGGCGTAGTATGGAAGCAGCGGCAGTATCAGGCTGAACCCGAGCAGGTCGACGAATACGACCAGGAAGATCGAGGCGAGCTGTCGTCTCTTCATTCATTCATCCGTGTGGGGAAAGCGCCCATAGCAGCGGGCGTAGCAGGAGTCCGTTGGGCGATCAACCGAGGCAGTTTGCGCAGCATGGAGAGCAGACCCTGCATGCGCAACTCCCCAGGATGATGCGAGGGGTTGCCCAGGCGGCGCACCAGACGTTCCGCGGCAACGTGCGGTTGATCGGCCAGGAGACGCACCACGGTGGGGAACACGCGCATGACACGAACCGCCTGGCTGCCAATGACCGTTGGGCGGAGGGTCATGTCGGTGAGCATCAGTCCCGGGTTGAACCCCAGCACCCTCACACCCGAGCCGCGCAATTCGGATTGGAGCGTGCGGGTGAATGAGCGGGCCCATGCCTTCGAGGCGGCGTACGCCCCCGTAATCGGTGTCGCATGCATGTCATCGCCACGCCCGTACAGGTTGACGATCGTCCCGCGACGCGCTGGCACCATGTGGTCCAGGGCGGCCTTTACCCCGAACAGCGTCCCCAGGATGTTGGTCGCAACAACGGAGGATGCCTCGGCCAGAGGCAGATCGGCCAGGGTGGCAGCGGGGGCGGCATAGGCGGCGTTGTTGACCCACACGTCGAGCCGGCCGAACACCCTGAGCGCCTCCGCGCTCAACGCCTCCACTTCGGCGGCTGCGGTCACATCACAACGCACAGCTCGTAGTCGTTCACCATACGCGGCCAGCTCGGCCAGAGCGCGGTCGACAGATGCTTGCGAGCGGGCAGAGACCACGACGCAGTAACCAGCCTTGAGCAAAGAATGGGCCAGGACGAGGCCAAACCCTCGCCCGCTGCCTGTGACGACGGCCACTTGACGGTTGGCCATCAGTCCCTCCCCTCGATCGAGTGGACCTCGACGGGGAGCGCGCGCCCTCGCAGGCGTCGTGCCAGTCCCAGTGCACCATTCCCTGCCAGGAAGAGCAGGTAGAGCAGCGCGACAACTCCGTATTCGAGCACCGGGATGCGAGTGACTTCGTGCATCTGTGCTAGCCGTCCGGTGACCAGGTAGGCGGCGACGACCGCAGCTGCGAACCCGACGACCACGAATCTCTTGGTGGATTCCGCCCACCCCAGCCCGTGCATTTGCGTCAACACAAAGACCGCGCCGAACCCGAAGCCAAACATCGGCCAAAGCCCGCTGCCCTGGTTGAGAGCCACCAACACGCCGTGAGGTAGGACGAGGACCTCCAACGCCAAGGTCCACCACTTATTGAGATGGGCACGATTGAATAGCAGGACCGACTGCCAGAGCAGCAGGAACATGTAGAAGAAGCCGGCCAGATGCCCCAGAGTTGCTTCTGCGGGATGGTACCAGAACGTGTAGATGATCGCCCAGGTGAAGAAGTAGCCGTGGTATTCGCGGACGACACTCAGAAACTGCTTCTGGAACTTGACCTTTCTTCCGAAGAACAGACCTCGCCGCGGGGATTCGAGGATCAGGATGACCATCAACATCAGCGCGACCGAACCGAGGGCCGTGATCTCTGGCACATCTTGGGCCAGGCCGTCGTACAAGAGCTGCGACTGCCCCCAGTGAAGGATGATGAAGATGCCGTGCAATGTGAGCATCGCCCAGTTGTACCAGCGCAAGTGGCCGGCGTATCTTGGCTGCTGCCGCCGGGAGAGATAGATGATGACCCAGGCACCGATGTTGTGCAACGCGTACCCCACCCAGGCGGCGAGGCGGCCGAGAGTGGTGGGGTCAACCAGCCGCCAGGGGTAGGCGAAGGGGACCGTCGGGCCGACGATTTCGAAACGCTGGAGGCCGGCCGCGGTGAGGGCGATAGCCGCCGTCAATGCGGCAGCCAGTACCCAGCCCCCGAGGAGCAATTGCCGGGAATCAGTTCTCTCGTTCATAGGATGCTTTCCTGGACAAGAAGCTGAAGGATTCGATCGACGCAAACGGATGCGTCGCCGGATAGGATGGTTGCGAAGGGGAATTCCTCAGTAGTTGTCTTATCGAACGCAAGACCTCCCAGGACGACAGCAGGCAGGGGGTCTCCGATCAAGTGAAGCGCAGCCTGAAGTGGACTCAGCGCGCGTGCCGACTCGCGACGAGTGGCCGAGAAGAGAATGACGCGCGGCCGAAGCCGGCGAAGCGTATGCTCCAAACGCTCCACGGGCATGTCGGCTCCCAGGTAGACTACATCCACGCCGGCTCGTGCGAGCAGGACGGCGAGCACGAGCAGCCCGATCTGGTGTTGCTCGCCCGGAGCGCAGGCGGCCAACACGCGAGGGGCATGATCCCGCGCGGGTATCTCGTGCAACGCGTGCATCAAGTACCGGGTGAGGCATTGGCTGACGAAGTGCTCCCCGGCGATCGTTGCCTGCTGCCGGTTCCAGCGTTCGCCCACCCCGCGCAAGACGGCTGGGATGAGGTAGCCCACCACGGCCTCGGTCGAGTGACTGTGCGCGGCCAGGCTCAGAATCTCTTCGGCACCATTGCCGTCGAAGGCCAATAGTCTCTCGAGGCACAATTCGGCGAAGGCCGCGAGCGAATGGGTGGCATCGCTGACCTCAGGCATCGGCCTACGCGGCCGTCTGGCATCGCCTTGCGGATAGGCCCAGGCGGCAATCGTCAGGGCGGCGTGGGCAAGCGGGACCCCGGCTTCGGCCTGGGATTTCAGCCAACGCAGAGTGGCCACGTCCTTGTCGGAGTAGAGCCGGTACCCGCTGTGCGTGCGAATCGGAGGGCGCAAGCCGTAGCGCCGTTCCCACGCTCGAAGCGTCACGGGCGAGACTCCGACCAGTCGGGCTGCTGCACGAATGCTGTACATGGGCAGCGATGACGAATCTAGGTGAAGGGGGTCGCTCGGCATGCGGCCACTATACCCCGCGCACAGGACGCAAACCGGGTTTGTACAAGGTTTGCCGAGGGCAGGGAGCCAGGTGTAGACCGCCAGGCCGGGCGTGGGGGGAAGGGAGAAGCTATCCCTTTAGCAGGCTGGCGACACGCCCGATTGCTTCGCCCAGCGTTTGGCCGAGGAATTCTCCCGGTACAAGATCACGCAGGCGCGGGTCGCTGTTGAATGCGCGCCCGCCGTAGCCAAAGCGCGGCCGCGGACGTATGCGGGATAGCGCCCGATCAATGTTCTGCAGCCGCAATGCAGGCTCGCGAGTTGTGGCCGAGAGGCAAACAAGGGCGGGGCGATCCGCCCGGACGAAGTCCAACAGATCAGCGAGGTCGACATCCGGGCCGAGGTACTCGACCCAGAATCCGGCGCGTCGCGCGAGCAGCGAGAAGATCAGTGCGCCGATCTCATGGCGTTCGCCCGGCGCAGCGCCGACGATTAGGCGCGGCCCGCGGCGCCGCACGGGAAAGGCCTGATAGAGCGTTAGCAGCCGCCCGCGCAGGAATGTGCTGGCCATGTGCTCTTCGGTAATTCGCATCTCGCCGCGATGCCACGTCTCACCGATTTCCACCAGGCAAGGGATGATGATCTCGAGACAGATGGTCGAGACATCAAAGACCGCATGCGCCTGGGTGAGTACCTGAGACGCCTTTGTCTCATCCTGGGCCTTGAGGGCCTGGAACAGGCCCGCCGAGAAGAGGGAGGGTGAGCTCACGCCGACGTGCGGTCCATGCTTCTCGAGTGGCGGGAGCAGCTCGGGCCACTCGCCCGCGCGGCGCAAGGCATTCAATTCATCGGCAGCCATCCGCACCCGCAGCCCGCTGTCCACCCGACGCTTCATCCAACGCAGCACAGCGATCTCGCGCTCGGAATACAGGCGGTAATTCGAATCCGTGCGGCGCGGCGTGAGCAATCGATAGCGCCGTTCCCAGGCTCGCAAGGTGACCGGCAGGATTCCGGTCTGTTCGGCTGCATGCTTGATGTTGAAGCGAGGAACATCGGAGAGTTGGGCGATGGTTGCCATGAAAGGGCCTCGATCAGAATCTCGTGCCGCGCGCTACCCCATCTGCGGGCGAAAGGGCTGAGATGAGCCACGGATGACTATAGGATGAGCACCACGCCAAAGGCGATTTCGACGAGCAGGCTGATGATGTTGGAGCGCACCACGGACTTGTCCGTGATCATCGAGACTGCGCGCACGGCGGCAATCGCTAGGTACATTACCCCCAGCGTTCGATAGGCGGTGTCGCCCAGTGCCAGGCAGACCGCGCCAAGCCCAATGAAGGCCCCGCCGAACACCGCGCGAATCTCCGTGACGCCGCGCCCGCCGGTGGGCGCGAGCCCGGTAAACCCATCCAGCGAGCGGGGCCAAAAGAGCGACACGAGTCCGGTCAGAAGCGTTCCGACGGCGGCGATGATCTTGAGCACAAGCAGGACCATGGGTTACCTCCGGGGATCATAAGCTGCATGACGGTGCTGCTGCGAGACTCCCCTCAGGCCTTGCGGGCTTTGGGTGGGAAATAGATGCCCGCGCGGACGGCGCCCAGCATGCCGGCGCGGAAGGCTCGGCGATCGATAGGCGCGAGGCGCGCAACCATGCGCCGGTCCACCACGCGCGTCGTTGCGCGGCGCGCGAGCTTCTCGGCGATGAGGTCCATGGCCTCGTCGCGGCGCATCCAATCGAGATGATCGAGCGTGGCCAGATCCAGCGGGCGGGTATACGCGCGCAAGGACTTGAAGCCCTCCATATTGTAGAAGCCCTCGAAGTAAGAGATCACCAGTTCACGCAGGCTGCGGTAGATTGGCTCGCGATAGCGCAGGCCGACGAAATTCGATTTGGCCACGGCTCCGAAGTGGCCGTCTTGGCGGTAGACCGCCAACATATGGTCGTCATCACGCCAGGCCAGCATGTCCACCAGCATGGGCCTGCGCCCGAGACGACGCAGCGCGGCGATGGCCAGCAGGGCGCCATCGTAGCAATGGGCCGTGCGGTCGCGCAGCACGTTCAGCGGGCAGCGGTAGCGCGGATCGGCGCTGTAGGGTATCGAATCCAGAAACGCCTGGATGCGCGCCGGGCTGTCGAGTGAGCGAAACAGGCGGCGTTGGCTTGCACTGAGCTCCTGTTCGAAGGCGAGAAGTCCTGCGTCGGAGGCGGGGTGTTGTCGCGGCATCGGTGTCCTTTACCGGGAGGGTGTCTTACGCGCGCGGTCGGCCCGCGCGGCGCGCCATAACGCGTGCAGGGTGCTCAGCCGCTCGCGCAAGCGGCGGTCAAGCGCTTCGGGTTGACCGGTGGTGACATCGTCCTGATTCTCAAAGACCGCCTACAGAACGTGCTGGCCTCCCAGCGACAGGAATCGGGGATCGTTCCGGCTGAGATCCAGCCAATCCTCTTCGCGGTACAGGCGGGTCATCTTCTCGTCCGAAAGTGAGTGTTCCAGGATGCTTGCCGGGCGTGAGGGGTTGAACCTGCGGCGGTTCTTCCGCAACGACTCCTCGAAGGTGACGTCGACGTACATCAAGGCGGCGCGCGAGAGGATGGCCGCATCTAGGCGGCTGAGAGCTCGCTGATAGCCGCCATGTTCTGAGCCGCGTGAGAATCTCAAGATGAAAGAATGCGCCGCGGCTCCGGGCCCAAGCTCCGCTGATGCGGCGAAATAGCCGTGTGCCAGGCGTTCAATCAGCAGGTCCCACCGATACGTGTAAAGGAAGACGCCTCGCCCGTCGGTGTGCATCCGCGGTTGGCCGAGACGGGTCTCCAGCAGGTGGTCTTCCTCCATCCAAAACCACAAGTAGGGGAAATCGTCGAGCACGGTCAGCTCACCCAAGCCGAACTCGGCGAGGCGGCGACCGGCTTGCAGACCGCGCAGGTGCTCGATGATCTCGCTCTTGCCCGACGCCGGGCGTCCGATCAGGATGAGAATCGGCAGAGGGTCGGTGGTCATGGGCTGTCCATGGGCTCGGGATGACTGCCCCCGCGCGGCAGGCCGCAAAAGGGCGAGGTCCCGATTCTAACCTGAAGCGGGAAGGGGCTGGCCGCTCTGCGCGTCACCGAATGAGAAGTGGATTCGGCGACCGCGCGGCGGGTCATCCGGGCCGCAGCAGACCGGCCAGCCAGAGGACCGACATCCCCACGACGAGCGTGAGCAAGATGCTGCGCGTCTTCCAGGCGACGAGGACTGCGGCCAATCCCGCTAGCGCACGCGGGCTTAGCGGCCAAAGCTGCAGCATACCTTGAGGAGCGAGGATGGATGGCAGGATGAGCGCACTCAAGACGGCTGCGGGCACGAGCCGCAACGGACGAGTGATCCACGCTGGAGCCGTGCCGCGGTGGGCCAAAGCAATGAATGAAAGGCGGGTGAGGTAGGTGGCTATCCCGGCCGCCAGCAGCGTCAACCCCATGCTCATGCCTCGCGTCTCTCCAGCGCGCTACCGGCCAGAATGCCAGCAACCGCGGCCAGAAGCACACCCAGGCCAAGCGGCAATCCGCGCAAGGCAACGGCGAGCCCCCCGGCCACGAGCGCCGCCGCAATACCGGCGCGATCCTTCAACTGCGAAACCACGATGGCAATAAACATGAGCGGCAACGTGAACTCGAGGGACCAGGCCGCCGGCACACGCGCGCCGACGAAAAGGCCGAGCGCCGTCGAGGCCTGCCAGGAAGCCCATAGGGTGAGGCCCGCGCCCAACAAGAAGAAGTGTCGGTGAATGCGTGGGCCATCGGCCTCCAAGTGCCCGATGGACACGGCATAGGCCTCATCGGTCAAGAGGTAGGCCAGCAGGGCTTTCCAGCCGGCGGAGAGATGCGCCAAATGCGGGGCGAGCGAGGCGCTGTACAGCGCGTGGCGCAGGTTGATGGCGGCGATCGAAACCACGATCACCAGGCCGGACGCCCCGCCCGCGACCAATTGGGACATTACGAACTGCGACGAGCCGGCGAAGACGACGGCCGAGGCCGCCTGGGCTGTGGCTGGGGTCAATCCAGATTGGGTGGCGATCACGCCGTAGATCAACCCGAAAGGGACGACGCCGAGCAGGAGCGGGATCTCGGCCAGGATACCGCGCAACAACTCCTCGCGCGCGCCTGCAGCCGGCTGACCCGAAGGGTGCGCGCGTGTTGAGGGAGAGTCGGTAGTTGGAGGATGGATGCCGCTCCCCAGCGGCTCGGGCGGAGACATGTGCCCGGATCTCGTCACTCGGCGGCCTCGGCCGCGGGCAGCCCAGCCACCGGCTTGGCACTGCGCACGGCATTGAGAACGGCCATAGCCACGACTTCGGCCGCGAACGCGCCAACGATGTTGACGTCGGCCTCCCTTTCGCCGAGGGCCAAGGCAAAGATCGTGTCGCCATCGAGCATGGTGTGCGCCGGGCGGATGGTGCGAGCAACGCCGTTTTGACCCATCTGGGCCATCTTGGTGGCATGTTCCTTGTTCAGGCGCGCATTGGTGGCCACGACGCCGATGACCGTGTTCCCGCGCGAGGCGAACCCCAGGATGGTGCGACCGGCCAGCGTGCGCATGACCTCCAACGTATCGGCAAAGCAACCCGGCGCGCCCAGGCGCAGCGGGCCGAGTTGTTTCGAACGAGCACCCGCGACAATTGCGCCGTTGCGCGGGTCGATCACATCACCGAAGGCATTGACCGCGACGATGGCACCCACTCGAATGCCTGCGCCGATCTCCATCGAGGCTGTGCCGATACCGGATTTCATGGCCTGGCCCATGCCGAAGACCTTGCCCACCGTTGCGCCCATGCCGGCGCCGGCATTGCCCTCGTCCGGTCTCCGGTCGGTAGCAGCCTCACATGCGCGGTAGCCCATTGCGGCATCCGGTCGGACGTCGGCCCGGCCAAGGCCGAGGTCGAACAAAATGGCCGCCGGGACAATCGGCACGCGGGCAACGCGCACGTCGAATCCCACTCCGCGTTCTTCGAGGAAGCGCACCGCGCCGGAGGCTGCATCCAGCCCGAAGGCTGAGCCGCCGGCGAGCATCACCCCGTGCACGCGCTCGACCAGGTGGACCGGGTGCAGCGCGTCGGTTTCGCGCGTGCCGGGCGCGCCGCCGCGCTGGTCCACGCCGCCCACGGCGCCGCCCTCGCACAAGATGGCCGTGCACCCGGTGAGTGCCACATCGTCATGAGCGTGTCCGACCCGCACGCCTTCGATATCGGTGATGGCGTTGCTCAGTGACATGCTTATCCTCCAGATGGGCGAACTCTGATGCGACGCGCGGCGGGCATGCCACCGCGGTGTTAACCGAATTCAAATACCGACCTGCTAGGCTCAGCCATCATACCGTTGAAGGTGAGATGATGACCAGGGTATTCGATGCTCCCATTCATTCGAGCGATCAGAGCTTTGAGCGTGTGCTTGCGGCCGGGCTGCCCGTGGCGGCCGTTTTCTCGGGGCGTGAGCTGGCCGAAGACCTCGACCAGACCATGCGCCGCTTGGCACGTGAACATGCGGGAAAGGCCTTGCTCGTCCGGGTACGCGCAGACGAGAATCCGCGCCTGACGGCCGGATACCGGGTGGAGCGAGTCCCGTGGGTCGTCAGCTTGCGCGGCGGTGCAACGATAGGCAGCCAGCCGCTTGCCGATGCAGGCGCCCTCGAGGCCCACCTTGCCCACCTCCTGGGCGAGGGACATCTGCCCACGGTGACGGACCGCAGCGCGGGAGGTGCCGAACCCCGATCCTCCTCGGCCGGGATGCATCGCGAACCGCTGGCTGTCTCGGACGCATCCTTTGCCCATGACGTGCTGCACAGCGCCTTGCCGGTGCTGGTCGATTTCTGGGCGCCGTGGTGTGCACCCTGCCGCATGATGGCTCCTACCGTGGAGAAGTTGGCGCGTGAAGAGGCGGCCCGCTTGCGTGTGGCCAAGCTCAACGTCGACGACAATCCGGTTGTCGCCGGGCAGTTCGGTGTCACCGGTATTCCCACGATGATCCTCTTCCAGGACGGGAAGGTCGTTGACCGATGGACCGGCGCATTGCCCGAAAGCTCGATCCGCGCCCGACTCGCACGCTGGATGTAGAACTCCATAGAGATCAAGCCGAGCCAGCGCCGACAGTTGCGCTGGCTAGCTCACGTCCGGCCCGAGGACCCAACCCCACAGCGCCTGATTGCTCCGGGAACAACCTATCGAGTTGGCTACCCTGGCCTTTTCGGGCTACGGCGGTCCCGCGCATTGTGCGCACCCCCGATTCGCTAGGCAAGCAACGCGATGACCCTGGCAACAATGAGCTGTGCAATTTCGCCCTTTGAAAGAAGCGGCAACTCTTCCACGCGGCTGCTGGCATCGATCAGCGTGATGCGATTGTTGTCGCTGCCGAAGCCGGAATCGACCTGCGAGATGTCGTTGGCGGCGATGATATCCAATGCCTTCTCGCGCAGCTTGGCCTGCGCGTTGGCCAACAGATCCTGCGTCTCGGCCGCGAAGCCGACCACAACCCGCGGCCGGCCGCGGGTGCGACGCCGCTCGGCGACGGCAGCCAGGATGTCGGGCGCAGGTTCCAGGCTGATCGCCGGCACGCCCTTCTCTTTCTTCATCTTCTGGGCTGCGGCCTGACGCGGGCGGAAGTCCGCGACCGCGGCGGCCATCAGCAACGCCTCCGCTTCGTCCGTTGCGCGCAGGACGGCTTCGAGCATTTCCTGCGCCGTGCGCACCGGAATGAGTACCACCCCCGCCGGCGGCGTGAGCGCAGCCGGGGCGGCAATGAGAATGACCTCTGCCCCTGCGTCCAAAGCTGCCTGGGCCAGGGCATAACCCTGTTTGCCCGAAGAAAGGTTGGTGAGCACGCGCACCGGGTCGAGGGGTTCCTGCGTCCCACCGGCGGTCACCACCACCTTACGACCGGCCAACGGCCCGCCGCGCGAGAGCAGGAATCGGACGTGAGCCAGAATGGCGGCCGGCTCGGTCATGCGCCCGATGCCCGAAAGGCCGGAGGCCAAGTGGCCGAGTTCGGGTCCAAGAATCGTCGCGCCACGTTCGGCGAGCAGGCGCAAGTTCTCCTGCGTTGCCGGATGCTCGAGCATGCCCCCGTCCATGGCCGGAGCGATGAGCAACGGGCAGCGCGCGGCCAGGGCAGTCAGACTGAGCAGGTCGCCGGCCGAGCCGGCGGCCAACTTCGCCAGGGTGTGAGCCGTCGCCGGAGCGACCATGAACAACTCCGCGCTGTGGCCCAGCCCGACGTGCAGGACGTGAGCCTGCGGCCCCCACAGGTCGGCATCGGTGAAGGCCGGCCGACCGGTCACCGACTGAAACGTGAGCGGCGCGACAAACCGGGTTGCGGACTCGGTCAGGACAACGTCCACGAGCGCTCCGGCCTGTGCGAGTTTGGAGGCCAGGTCGGCGGCCTTGTACGCCGCGATGCTTCCTGTGACTCCTAAGACGATTCGTTTGGACGTCAAGGGTGTTTGTATCATGGGCAAGTTTATGGCGTCAGGGTCTCAAGCCCCAGGTGAGAATCCTCATCCAGCGACCACGTCCCGTGCAGGACCTCCGTGGATGAGAGAGTGTAGTGTGCACGCCCTTGGGTTCCACTGCGAAACCAACGCACCTCGAATTCATCTCCGCGACGCTGGCGGGTGCCGGTAAAGGGCGCTCCCGAGATTATCGAGGTGATCGAACATATACCGACCCACTCTCGGAGAACACCAGTCGTCCCTGCCAATCTGCTCCCATCGAAGGTTTGGCCATCCAAGGAGGTGGCCCAACCCAACTCCGGACGTGGCAGGTCCCGGACGACGAGCGAATCCGCCGCGGCCAGGGGCGCAATCCCGTGAAGCTGGATAGCGCGCCGCGTGGTCATCGGGTTCGCTCTGCCAGCGTCAGCCGCGCGAACCCCGGACCCATTCGTATCCCCGTTTCAATGATCTGGCAACCCGCGAATTCAACCATGCGCCGTGTCTGGCTCTCAGAGAAGCGTTCTCTCTCTTCGGCGGCGCCCGCCCACCGCAGGAGCGAAGTGCGCTCGACGCCCGTCAGCCCGCGCTCATCGGCAAGCGCGGCGGCCGAGCGAGCGGAGAGGTGCTCGCTCGGGTTGAGCATGGCCAGCCGCCCGCCTTGCCTCACCACCCGGACCAATTCCGCCATACCATCCTGCGGACGGTCCAACAGAAAAACCACGTTTGTGGCAGTCACCAGGTCGAACCGCCCGGCAGCGAACGGCAGGCGATGGGCATCGGCCTGCAGACAGGGGTGCTTCGCCCGGTTTGAGCGGGCCGCGAGAAGCGCCATTTGCATGTCGCGGTCCAATCCTATCGGCACGCACCCCAGGGCGGCCAAATGGCGCGCCAAGCCGCCGGGTCCGCAGCCGACATCCAACACGCGCCAACCGGCTTGCACGCGGCAGAATCCGGCAAAGGATTCAAGCACGCGGTCCCAGCCGGCGGTTGCCTGAACGGCGGAGAAGTATTGCGCAGGCGAACCGTTCACCGATTCATCTCGTAGATCATGCGCAGCCCGTCCAGCGTAAGCCACGGGGCAAGGATTTCGATGACCGGCGTTTCGCGCGCAATGAGCTCGGCCAACCCGCCGGTGCCGATCACCTTGGCCTGCCCGCCCAGTTCGCGGCGAAAGCGGTCAACCATGCCCTCAACCAGGCCGACGTTGCCGAACAGCAGCCCCGACTGGATGGAATGGGTCGTGTTGCGGCCGATGGCCGATGGCGGGCGGGTGATTTCGACTCGGGTGAGCTTGGCTGCGCGCGAAAAGAGCGCCTCGGCCGCAATGCCGATCCCTGGCGCGATCGCCCCACCCAGGTAGTCACCATCGGCGGAGATGGCATCGAAGGTTGTCGCCGTGCCGAAGTCGACGACAATCGCCGGACCGCCGTACAAGCGGAATGCGGCCACTGCATCCACAACACGGTCGGCGCCGACCGCCTTGGGGTCGTCATAGCGCACGCGCACGCCGGTGCGCACGCCGGCATCGACCACCAGCGGTTCACAGCGCAGGCTGCTCCGGCATACATCCAGCCACTTGCCGGTCAGCGGCGGAACGACCGAGGCAACCGCGGCTCCGTCCACGTCTGTGGGACTCAGGCCGGCCATCTGCAGAAGTCCCAATATCTGCAGCGCAAACTCATCCGGCATGCGATCGTGGTCGGTCGCCAGCCGCCAGCGCGGCCCAAGCGTCTCGCCCTGGTACAGGCCGAGGGTGATGTTGGTATTGCCGATGTCGATGCACAGCAGCATGGCTATGCTCCTGCGGCGTTCGCCGCGCCCCGCCCGCGAATATCCGTGAGGATGCCCGTACTCCACTCGTCTTTGTGCAACAGGAAATTGTCGATGAGGCGCGTTCGGCCCAAATGGACCGCCAGCGAGAAGAGCGCCTCGCCCTCGATCGTCTCCAATTCGTCCAACGTTGCAGGGTGGGCAATCGAGACGTACTCTTCGGTTGCCATGAGCTCGTCCGCCAGAGTGCGCGACATGACCGAGCGCAGAATGTCCGCGTCCTGTTCGCCGCGATCCAGGGCCTCTTTGGCCGCGCTCAGCGCTCGGTAAAGCACGCTGGCCACGGAGCGCTCAGCGGGCGTAAGGTAGGCATTGCGCGACGACATGGCCAGCCCGTCGGCTTCGCGCACTGTAGGGCAAACCACAACCTCCACCGCGAAATCCAGGTCTTGCGCCATCCGCCGCACGACAATGGTCTGCTGCGCATCCTTCTGCCCGAAGTAGGCGCGCTGTGGCTCGAAGAGATTGAACAACTTGGCCACCACCGTCGCGACGCCGCGGAAGTGGGTTGGGCGGGCCTTGCCTTCCAGGGGCCGGCTCACATGCTCGACCGTCGCGAAAGTCTGATACCCGGAGGGATAGACTTCCTCCGGCGGTGGGGTCCACACCAGGTCCACCCCGATCGGCCGCAGCAAGTCCAGGTCGCGCTCCAAGTCGCGCGGATAGCGTTCCAGGTCCTCGCCTGGCCCGAACTGGGTGGGGTTTACAAAGATGCTGACTGCCACCGAGGCGCAATCGGCCCGCGCGCGCCGAACGAGCGAGAGATGCCCCTCGTGCAGGAAGCCCATCGTGGGCACGAGCCCCAACGGGCTTGGCATCTCGGCGCGCGCGCGGCGCAGATCGGCGATGGATTCGACGATGACCATGCGCTGTCCTCCCGAGCGAGCCTCAATCTGAGCCCGCATCTGAGGATTCAGGTGCAGGGCGTTGAACCGGTTCTCTGCGCCACGCGGCGCGGAGATCAGGTCGCAGCGCGCTCCTCAAGCGCCTGCACCAGGTGCCAGGCCGCGCGGTTGAGCGGCACGTCAAGCCCCACCCGCATTGCTTGGTTCACAATGGCGCCGTTGATCGCATCGATCTCGGTTCGCCGCCCGCGCTCAACATCCTGGAGCATTGATGAGCGGTTGTGGGCTGTGGCTTCCGCCACTTCGAGCGCGCGGGCGGCTGCATCGGCATATGGCAGAGCGATCGCCGATCGATCGGCTACCTGGGCACCTTCGCGTGCCAGTTCCCGAATCAGGGCGCGGGCGCTCGGCCGGTGTGCCAATTCTCCATTGGGAACGCGCAGCAAAGCCGCCAGTGGGTTGATGGCCGCATTGATCAAAAGCTTGCCCCACAATATCGAATCTCGGTCTGCGCCGAGGGTCACTCGCAGGCCGGCGCGCTCGAAGAGTGCGAGGGTCTTACTCAGCTGCGGATGATCTCCGAGTTGCAGCGCGCCATCGCCTCCCAGGCGAATGTGCCCGGGCGCCACCAGCGTGGCGGCGGAGGTGGTCGCCCCGGCGGCGGCCCGCTCAGCACCGAACAGCGCGCTCAGCACCTCATAGTTGCCGATGCCGTTCTGCAGCGTCAACGCTAGACCATCGTCGGCCAGGGCTGCGCTTGCACGGCGAACAGCGTCTGCGGTCTGCCAGGCCTTGACCAGGACAAGCAGCAAGTCACTGGCGGCACATTCGCCGGCATCGGTTGTGGCGCGCAATCGAATGGTCTTCTCGCCTCGGCCGTCCTCCACCACCAGTCCACCGGTCGATATGGCCCTAACTGCCTCCAGCCACGTCCCGAGCAAGGTCACCTCTGCCCACGGCGCGAGGCGATAGCCCAGCAGGCAGGCCATGGCACCCGTGCCCAGGAGAGTGACCTTCATCTCAGAGGGACCTTTCTGTGATTGAGCGCATTGTGTTGAATCCAGCTCGAAAGCGACGGCGAGAGATCGGCACAAACCGCCACTCCACGCCTAGCCCGATTCGCCGAGGTCATCCACAAGGGTCTGCCACTCTGCATCGGGCATTTCGGCTGTGTGTTCCGCCGCGGGGAAGGAGCGCCGCTCGACGTCTTCGCGATACTGGGAGAATGCGCGCGCCATCTCCCCGTGCAGGTCGGCGTACTTCTTGGCGAACTTGGGTGTGAAGCGGTCGAACAACCCGAGCAGGTCGTGAGTCACCAGCACCTGGCCGTCGCAGCCTGCCCCGGCGCCGATGCCGATCGTGGGGATCGTCAGGCGCCGCGAGACGTAGCCCGCCAGGCGTGCGGGAATGGACTCAAGGACGATCGAGAAGCACCCGCTGCGTTCAAGTAGTAGCGCATCATCAATCAGACGGCGGGCCGCGGCGGCCGTCTTGCCCTGCACGCGATAGCCGCCGAGCTGGTGGATCGACTGCGGCGTGAGCCCCAAGTGCCCCATGACCGGGATGCCGGCGGCGAGTATCGCCTGAAGTGCAGGCAGTATGCTTTCCCCGCCCTCTAACTTAACCGCGTCCATGCCGCCCTCCTGCAGGAAGCGCCCGGCGTTGCGCACCGCCTCGGCCGGGCTGACCTGATAGGAAAGGAACGGCATGTCGCCAACCAGGAGCGCGCGGTGTGCGCCGCGTGCCACAGCCCTGCAGTGATGGATCATCTCATCCATCGTGACGGGGAGGGTGGTGGCGTAGCCCAGCACGACCATGCCGAGCGAGTCGCCGACCAAGATCGCGTCCAGGCCGGCCCGGTCGATGGCCAAGGCGGTGGGGTAGTCGTAGGCTGTGAGCCAGGTTATGGGGAGACCACGCGCCTTTTTTTGGCGCAGGTCGAGCGTGGTTGTGTGACGTTCCAGGCTGGTGGTCGCTGACACGGTCGCCTCCCTTGGTACGGTAGACGCTGATCAGGTGCCTTGTGCCGAGGCGCAGTTGCCGCTGGGCACAGAAAAGCCCTCCAGGGACCGGGAGGGCGGGACAAACGTGACAGAGCCAGGTTGTCCTGCCGTCTCGGTCGTGGCCGATCCAAGCGGCAACCCGATTATAAGCGGATGCGCCCGGCCGTCAACCGAGGCACAATGGGCCAGGGAGGCCCGTCGCCCGCGCATCGGCGGGGACCCACGGCGGGCATTCGCCTTGTCGAGGAGCCGCGACGAGGGGGAGGCGTGCCCGGGCGTTCCACGCGGCCAGCCCACACCGACCGCGCGAGTGCCTGGATCCCCACCTTCGCGGCAATGACGATCAAGCACGCGATCCTGGTCCTGCTAGACCGGGAGGTGAGGCCGATCCCTCGCCTACGGACAGCGCGCACGCGAGGTAGGATTGTGGGACAAATGGCCGTCTTCAGCTCGGGCGGACGGGCAGGAGACAATAGAAAAAGACACCACTGGCGTGCCCGTGCGCAGTCCATATAATTGTTCATCCGCGTCGATCGACAGCCCAAGCTCAGGGCGAGGGGTGAGCCATGCAGGTGGATATCGAGTTGTATCGGCACGAGCTCGGGCTCTCGGAAGACCCACCCGTTCACATCGCCGTCATCGACATTGCCCCCGAGCGCCCCGAACGGACGATGGTCTTCTTGCACGGATTCGGCGGCGACGTTGCCCAGTGGAAACGGCAGTTGACCCACTTCTCGGATGAGAACCGGGTCATCGCCATTGGCCTGCGCGGCCACCTGGCCCATGCGCATGCGAGCGGGCCGTTTACCACGCCCCAGTTGCGGGCGGACCTGGAGCGGGCGCTGGAGCTTCTGGGAGCTCCGGACCGCATCGTCCTGGTTGGGCACTCCTTCGGCAATGCGTTGGCGGCGGAGTTCGCCCAGACCTACCCGTCGCGCATCGAGGGATTGGTGCTCGTGGCACCTTCAGGCGAGTTCCGACTGGCCTGGAACTACCGAACGGCGCTGAAGCTGCCGACGACCGTGCTCGACCTGGTCTACCCGCTGTTCCGCAAGATGCTGCATGCGCCGCCGTCCGTGCTGAAGATGATGCACGAAAAGAGTGTGGCGCGCTGGAACGGATGGAGCCTGTTCCGCAGCTTGCGTGTGCCGACCTTAGTCGTACGCGGCCATGGCGATAGGGTCTTTCGCCGCGACTCCTTGGAGGGTGTGGCGCGAGCCATCCCTGGAGCGCAAGATGTGGATGTTGGCGCCTCCGGGCACATGGTCATGGTCGAACGAGCGGAGGCGGTCAACCGCGCTATCCGCCGTTTCCTCGGTCAAGCCTCCTCCTGGCGGGGCGAAAGCCCCTCTGATCGCGACCCCGGCCCGCGATCGCTCCTGAGGGAGCGCCCCTGGCTGGCTCACTACGACAACGGCGTGCCGCATACCATCGCCGTGCCGGATGTGCCGCTGCAGCGCTTCCTGCAATCCTCCGCCCGCAGGTTCCCCCGCCGCAGAGCCATTGTCTTTGAAGGCGGCGCCATGTCTTATCGCCGCCTGGATCAGGAGAGCGACCGATTGGCGCTGGCGCTGGCCGGATTGGGAATCGGGCCGGGTCGCCGGGTGATGATCCTGCTGCCCAACCTGCCTCAGACAGTGGTGACCTTCTTTGGTGTGCTCAAGTCCGGCGCGACAGTGGTCCTGGCCAGCCCGGTCTCCGAACCGGAGGAAGTGATGCGCCAGGTGCGCGATGCCCAGGTCGACGGGCTGATCACGTTGACTAAGCTGGCGGAGGTTGGTCGCGAGGTTCTGCGCAGCACTGCGGTTCGCCATGTCATCTTCACCTCGGTGGCCGATTATCTGCCCCCAGGGAAGAAGGCCCTGTTCCGCTTGCTGCGCGAGGGCCCCGAGGGGCATCGCCTGCCCAAACCCCTCGAGCAGGGGATCCACACGCTAAAGGAGTTGCTGGGCGGCCAGTATGCTCCTCAGCCGACACGCGAGCCGCGGGTTGGTGACCTGGCGGTGATTGCCTACACGGGCGGCACGACGGTTGCCCCGCGAGGAGTCATGCTCAGCCACCGCAACCTGGCCGCCAATGCCCTGCAAGTCCGGCACTGGGTGCCGGACTTGCGCGAGGGCCGCGAAGTCTTCCTGAGTGTGCTGCCGTTCACCCACAGCTATGGTCAGACGACGGCTCTCATCGTCCCGGTGATGATGGGTGCAACCATGGTGATCTTGCCCACGTTTATTACCGGTCAGGTCTTGCGTGCCATCCACCGCCACCGGCCGACCCTCTTTCCTGGGGTGCCCACCATGTACACGGCCATCAACAACTTCGCCGGGGCGCGGCGGTACGGCATCCGATCGATTCGCGCGTGCATTTCGGGCGCTGCCCCGTTGCCAGTTGAGGTGCAAGAAGCCTTCGAGAAACTGACCCGCGGACGCCTTGTGGAAGGCTACGGCCTGACCGAAGCCGGCCCGGTGACCCACGCCAACCCGCTCTACGGGAGGCGCAAGATCGGTTGCATTGGGTTGCCGGTGCCGAGCACGGAGGCGATGGTCGTCGATCTTCTCAGCGGCGAGCGATTGCCGCCAGGGGCGATCGGCGAACTGGCCGTTCGCGGTCCGCAGGTGATGCGCGGCTACTGGGGGGCACCCGCTGAGACGAGCGAAGTTTTGCGCCCTGACGGGTGGCTGCTCACCGGCGACGTGGCGCGGTCCGACGAGGAGGGCTACTTCCAAATCATTGCGCGCAAGCGCGAGATGATTCTTGCCGGCGCCTATCAGGTTTACCCGCGCGACGTGGAAGAGGTACTGTACGAGCATCCGAAAGTCAAAGAGGTGGCCGTGGTCGGAATCCAGCGCAGCGACTCACCCTCCCAGGTGATCAAAGCCTACGTCGTGCTGCGCGCGGGCGAGACGGCCAGCCCGGAGGAATTGATGGAGCTCTGCCGCCGGCGCCTGGCGGAATATGCCGTTCCGTGGGAAATCGAATTCCGCGATGACCTGCCGAAGAGTTTCGTGGGCAAAGTGCTGCGCAGGCTCTTGGTCGAGGAAGACAAGCGCGCTGTTGCCTCTGGACACAGCCACTCCGGCGCGCGCGAGTGAAGCACCGCCAGAGGAGGAGAATACGAAAGCGTATCTGCCGACATGATCCGTGAAGATGCACTGCAAGCCGCCGGACTCCAAATCCACTTCTACGAATGCGGCTCCTCGCATATGGACTCGCTTCTGTTTGTGCACGGCTGGGCCAGTTCCGGGCGCATGTGGCACGAAACGATGAGCGCGCTCAGCGATGAATGGCGCTGCCTGGCGCCGGACCTGCCCGGTCACGGCCAATCCGACAAGCCGCCCTTCTCGTGGTATTCAGTGTCGAATTTCGCGGAGGCGATCGGCGCCTGGGCCGATCAGCTTGGCGGCTTGCCGCGCGTAGCGGTCGGTCACTCGCTGGGGGGGGCAGTGGTCGTCGAGCTTGCGATGCGGCATCCCCAGCGTCTTGGCCGAATCGTCCTGGTGAATCCTGTGGTAAGCGGACGCGTCAGTTATAACCTGCACGCCCTCTCGGGTAGGGTTCCGCGTCAGACAATCCTCGATCTTGGCCGGCGAGTGTGGCCCCGCGCCCGTGCGCACCTGCTGCGGCGGGCGGCGCGGGGCGGGGTGGGTGCGCGGATGAAGGAATACCTGCAGCGCAACCTGCAGGATCTGGCGCAAACCACGGCCGATTCGGTGCTGGGCAGTGCGCGTGCGGCAATCCACCACGACTTGACCGACCACATGGCCGGGCTCACATTGCCCGTGCTGGTGGTGGTCGGGACGCACGACACGACCGTGCCCCCCGAAGAGGGACGTCGTCTGGCGCGGTGCGCTCAGCAAGCCCAGCTGGTGGAGCTTGACGCAGGACATCTGCCGACGGATGAGCAGCCGCAAGCCTTCGTCAGCGCGCTTCGCAGGTTCCTCCGCAGCGGCACGGTGTGAGTGCCCCCTGTTTGCTGAACCTTGGCGCAGTCCTCGTCTCCCCCGCATTCTCCCTGGGCGGGCACCCAGCAGGAGATGCGCATGCGATTCTTGCGCTGCGGGCGGTCGGGTTTCCTGGATTCCCGCTCGAACCACACGGGAATGACGATCAGGAGCTTGGAGCCCGTTGCGCACCACGCGGGAATGGCGACCGAAAGCACTTCGCTCGTCGTCCCCGCGTGTTTCCTGGGCGGGGACCCAGTGATCGGTGATCTTGAAAGCCTCAGCTCGTTCGCGTGACTTACGCGAGGTGGACATCCCACAGTAGCGGAGTCCCTGGATTCCCCCTGCCCCCACGCGGGAATGACGAACGAGAGCAGAGATTGCGCGGTTCGCGTCGGGCTGGGACGGCCCGGCGACGAAAAAAGGTCGTCGTCCGGCGAAGGCGAGGAGCCAGAGCGGACGCCTGGCTTGTTGGGGAGGTCGAATGGAGAGAGAGGCAGGGGCGGGTGAAGGGAAGGGGTTTGCGAGTCCGGGCTGCCCTACTCCCACTTGAACAACTTCGTGGAAAGCCCACCCGCGACGGCCACGATGCCCGCCAGCACGGCCACCTCGAGCAAGTGATCGCGCCACGGTTCGCCAAACCACGTGGCCCGCAGCAGACGCGCGACGTAGGTCAACGGCAACGCCAGCGACACCCTGCGCAGCGACTCCGGCAAGAGTTCAATCGGCAGGCCGGCGCCTGAGAGAAACATCATCGGGTAGAACACTGCCATGGCAATAACCTGTGCCATGCGCGCCGTCTTGGTAACGCTCGCGATGAGATAACCGACCGAGAACATGGCCAGGCAGCTCAGCAGCAGCGCCGCCGCGTAACTCACAATACTTCCTTCGAAGTGGACGCGGTAGATGAGCCATCCCACCAGCACCAGGCAGCCCATGCCCAGCACGGTCATGACCAGGTTGGTGATCACATCGGCCAGGATGTAGGCCAGCGGCGACATGGGAGTTGCCCGATAGCGGCGAAGCACGCCCTGCTCGCGTTGAGCGGAGGTGGCGATCGGGATGGTCATCAGCCCGACCGCGCCCACCACGAGCGCGGTGTAGGCCGGCATCGAAACGTCCATACTGCCTCGCCCGCCGAAGAACGGGCTGGGATCATTGCCGTACATCGCCCCAAAGAGAAGCACCAGTAGCGGCGGGAAGGCAAGCGTGAAGAAGGCCGTGATCGGATCGCGCACGTACAACTGGATCGAGGTGAGGATGAGCTGTCCGAGGCCGCGCATCGTTTACTCCCTCATCTGGCGCCCGGTCAGGGCGAGGAAAACGTCCTCGAGCGTTGGCTGCTCGGTCCACAGATCGAGGAAGGGGATTCCAGATTTCTCCAGGGCGCCGACAACTGAGCTTGCGAAGCGCTCGCCCCGGCCTTGGACGCTCACGCGGTTGCCTTCGATTTCCACCTTCTCTACCCCCGCGGCCTCCAACTGAGTCGGAGGCGTGGTGCCGGGCGGCAGGGTGAAGACCAGGCGCCGCCCGAGGCCGAGCGAAAGGATGAGAGCCTGGGGCGTATCCAATGCGACAACCTTGCCACTGTCGAGGATCGCCACTCGATCGCACAGACGCTCGGCCTCTTCCATGAAGTGCGTGGTCAAGAAGACGGTGCAGCCGTGGTCGCGAATCTCGCGTACCAAGTCCCACATCGAGCGCCGCGCCTGGGGGTCGAGGCCAGTCGTCAACTCATCGAAGAAGACAAGCCGCGGCTGGTTGACCAGTGCCAAAGCAATAAACAGGCGCTGGCGTTGGCCGCCGGAAAGAGTTCCGATCGAGGAGTTCTTCTTTTCCGCCAGGCCCAGCCGTTCGAGAAGTTCGGCCGAGTCGGCTCGGCGAGCGTATTGCGCCCGGAACAGGCGCATGGCCTCCCCCACCCGCAGGCGGGGTGGCAGGTTCGACTGCTGCAATTGAATGCCGATCGATTCGGCCAAATCCGTTCGAGCGGCGGCCGGGGTGCAACCCAGAACCTCGAGAGACCCGCTATCGGCTTGGCGCAGTCCCTCCAGGCACTCGATGGTCGTAGTCTTGCCGGCCCCGTTCGGGCCGACCATGCCAAAGATCTCCCCTTCCTGAACATCGAGGGTGACCCGATCGATGGCGCAGACCGTTCCGTAGCGTTTGGAGATCGCAACGGCGTGGATGACAGGTGGCATCGGCGTGACCTCCCCCAGAAGGCAGGACGCCCTGGGCTTTCGGCTATCGACCTAACAATACCACCGGTTCCTAGCCTCGTCATGCATCAAATGGTGGATCAGTCGGGGGCCGAACGGGCCAAAAGGCCCGAGCACGGCCTACCCAGCGCTCGCAACAGTCGATTCGGCACGTTCGTTGTCCCCGCGAAACAGAGGACCCAGGGGGAACGGCCGCCCAATTCAGGTAGAGACTGGATCCATGCGCCAGGAACCGCGATTCGCATTGTCAGGCTCGTCGTCCCCTCATGCGCCCTGGGCGGGGACCCAGGAGGACCACCTTGTCGGGCGGCGCTGGAGTGGGTGGGAGGCGGAACCTTGTGCACGGCTCACTGGGCCCAAGCGAGGCGTGACTCCCGGGGGTTCGAAGCCCTGGATTGCCGCTTGATCCACGTGGGAATGGCTGCAAGAAGCTGGGGGGTTGGGTGTGCTTGCCTATGCTAACCGCACGTCGCGGGCGAGGGATTGCCTTGGATTTCCGCCAGGAGCATGCGGGATTGACGACCGTCTCGGCGCGCCAGTCCAGCGCATACAGATCAAAAAACCGGATCGCGCATCCGGGTCCGAACAAGCCATGCGAGGCTCAGGCTCCTCGGCCAGGATTCGAACCTGGAACCTAGCGGTTAACAGCCGCCCGCTCTGCCGGTTGAGCTACCGAGGAAGGTGGAACGATTATAATCATCGCGCAAAAGGGTTGTCAAGCAACGCAGCCCACAATTGCGACAAACAATGACTACCTCTTCTAAAATCAACTCGGCCGCGCGCCGCACAACGGTCCAGGTCCATCTGCCGGATGGACGCACGCTGGAAGGCCCGCAGGGCACAACCCTCGAGGAGTTCGTCCGTGCAGCGCAGATCCAGACCCCGGCGCCGATTGTGGCGGCGGTGTTGAACGGCGACCTGCGCGAGCTGACCTTCCCGGTGCGTGAGGATGGCGAGCTCCAGCCGGTCACTATCGCCACTGCCGACGGCGCGCGCATCTACCGGCGCTCAATCGTTTTCCTACTCATCGTTGCCACGCGCGAGCTCTTCCCGCAGGCCGATGTAGCGGTGGACCACTCCATCTCCGACGGCGGCTACTACTGCAGCGTGCACGGGCGCGCGCCATTCAGCGCCGAGGAGGTGGCCCGGATCCAAGCGCGCATGCAGAAGATCGCCGAGAGCGATGAGCCGATCCTCAAGCATCAGGTGCCCGTTGCCGCCGCCATGGACATCTTCCGCCGCGAAGGCTACGACGACAAGGTGCGCCTGCTTCAGGCGCGCGAGAAGGACTTCGTCATCCTGTATTCGCTGCGCGGCCGGGAAGACTACTTCCACGGCTACATGGTGCCCTCCACCGGATACTTGGGCCTCTTCCGCCTGGAGGCGGCCCCGCCCGGGTTTGCCTTGCGTTACCCTCGACGCCACGCGCCCGAGGACATTCAAGCCAGCGGGGACTTCCCCAAGCTGCGCGCCACATTCCGTGAATATGGCGAATGGCTGGGCCGCCTGGGGATAGAAGATATCGGCACGCTCAACGACGCCATCGAGCGCGGGCGGATCCGCGAAATCGTCCTTGTCGCGGAAGCCTTCCACGACCAGAAGATCGCCGAGATTGCCCGCACCATCGCCTCGGAGCGCGAGCGCCTGCGGCTGGTGCTCGTGGCAGGCCCCTCCTCGGCCGGCAAGACGACCTTTGCGCGGCGCCTGGCCATCCAGCTGCTTTCGCTTGGGCTGCGGCCTTACCCGCTCGAGATGGATAACTACTTTGTTGAGCGCGAGGCCACGCCGCGCGACGAAAACGGCCTCTTCGATTTCGAGACGATCGAAGCCCTCGATCGCGAGCTGCTGGGCGACCACCTCGAGCGGCTGATGCGCGGTGAAACGGTGACCCTGCCGCGCTACGACTTCACCCGCGGCACGCGCGGGTGGGGGGAAGCCATCCGCCTGGGTCCGGAGGCGCTGATCATCATGGAGGGCATCCATGGGCTCAACCCGGACCTGCTCCCGCGCTTTCCGGCGCAGCGCATCTTCCGCGTCTACGTTTCGGCCCTGACCCATCTCAACCTCGACCGCCATAACCGCGTGTCCACGACCGACTCGCGCCTGCTGCGCCGCCTGGTGCGCGACGCAACCACGCGCGGGCACTCGGCGGTGGCGACTCTCAAACGTTGGGAATCGGTGCGGCGCGGCGAGAAGCGCTACATCTTCCCCTACCAAGAAAACGCCGACGTGATCTTCAACTCGACGCTGGTGTACGAACTTGCCGCGCTGCGACCGCTTGCGGAGCCGCTGCTCTTCCAGGTGCCGGCCGACGCGCCCGAACGCGTGGAGGTCAAGCGCCTGCTGGCCTTCCTCTCATGGATCCGCCCGTGCTCGACCGAGTACATCCCCGACGACTCGATCCTGCGCGAATTCATCGGCGGGTCGATCCTCGATCACTTCCGCGTGTGGGGTTGAGCTATCGCCACTCGATCCGAGCTTTTCACCACAGAGAGCTCGGAGACCGTGCACTGGGTTGATTCCAAGAGACCTCGCAACCCGCCTCAGGCTTTGGGCGATAGACGGCTACGGCCCATCGCCCTCACCCGCCTGAGGGACATGCGTTCCACGATTGTCACGGCATGCAATTGTCGGGCGGCAGCATAGCCCAACGGCCACGCCGGATCCTATGACGCGTTGAGCGTCCATCCACGCGCTTCGGGCTGACCACGCCCCCCCTCCCAAGAATCGGCGGACAATGCCTGCAATTGAGAAGCCTGGATTCGTGCATTTTGCCATTCTTGTTGCATCGCGATGGGGGCTGTGGTAACATCGATTGGCATGTGTGCTGCGCAGGCGCGCTCGCGCAAGCGCAGGAGGGAGCCATGAAGTACGCTTACGAAGATCGCATCCGCGCGACGATGGCCCAGCTATCGCCGGGGTTCAAGCGCCTGGCCGATTTCCTTCTCGACTCGTACACCGAGTCGGCCTTCCTCACCGCGACCGAATTAGCCGACCGCCTGGATATCGACCCGGCGACTGTGGTGCGCTTCTCGCAGCGTATCGGCTACCCGGGCTATCCGGAACTTCTGCGTGAGATTCGCCAACGGGTGCGCGAGGACCTGCACCTGCAAGGCGAGCCCAAGGCGGCCGCTGGCTTGCGCGAAAAAACGGAAGAGGCGCTCAGCGAAGTGACGACTTTCGTCGAGCGCACGCGCATGATGCTGCGCGACTCGACAATCGAGAAACTGGTGGGGCTTATCCAGAACGCACGCCACATCCTGGTGGTGGCGGAACGTGCGTCGCTCGCGGCGGGCGAGATTGTGGCGTCGGTTCTCGAAGAAGGCGGCTACTCGGTGCGCGTATCGCGCGGCAGCCGCGCCGAACTGGCACGATCGATCAGCCTGCTCGGCAAGGGCGACCTAGCGATCGGGCTTGATGCCAGCGGCGAGAGCGACACCGTGGCGCGCGCGCTGCGCCTGGCGCAATCGCAGGGAGCCCAGACCGCGGCGGTGGTGGCCTCGGCCTCGCTGGATGCTGCCAACTATGCCGACGTAGTGCTCAACGGCCAGGCCACCGGCGACCCGGTGCGGGCGATGGTCTCGCTCATGATCCTGGCCCACATCCTGCTCTCCGCGCTGCGCTGGAAAGAGGAAGCCCGCTTCCAAGCGCAAGCGCGACGGGTGGAAGCCTCTCTCGAAGCGCTGGGAGCGCGCATGTTCGAACGGCATGAGTAAGTGCATCCTGAGGTTGCTCGGACAACCCCTATTGCGTGACTACCGGGAGTACTCCTAAGACTCCGCCCCTGACCTCGCCCCACAGCGTGGGGAGGGGAAGCGATTCCTAAGGGATTGTTTGGCCGCGCAGCGGCTGTGCGTACCCCGACGGGGCAATTCTTACCCTCTCCGGAGGTGAAGCTTGGGTTGCGGAGTGAGGTGAAAGCCACACCGCTTAGCCTCGTGCGGCGTGCAGCACATAGGTCTAGACTGCGCTCGGCAGGCGTCGGTGTCTCCGACGCCTTGCGTTATCCGGCGAGGGGAGGCGGTGGACGTTTGCTCCCGGCGCGCTTATGAGGCGAGTGGCAAGAGGTCTCACATGAGAATCGTGCGCTTCGCGCCGGCGGAGGGAGGCCCGCCCAAGTACGGCTGGGCTGAGGGCGATCGCGCCGGGCTGATCACGGGTGACCCGTTCGGCGCGTATCGCCGTGAGGACCTGCGAATGGCCCTCGGCGATCTTCAGCTTCTGGCGCCGCTCGTGCCAGGCAAGATCGTGTGCGTGGCGCGCAACTACCTAGCTCACGCGCACGAACACGGCGTGGAGATGCCCGAGGTGCCACTGCTGTTCCTCAAGCCGCCCTCGGCGGTGATCGGCCCCGGGCAGGCGATCGAGCTGCCGCCGCAATCGGACCGCATCGAGCACGAGGCCGAACTGGCGGTGGTGATCGGCCGGCGTGCGCGCGATGTGACCCCGGAGGAAGCCGCCGCGCACATCCTGGGTTACACCGTGGCCAACGACGTCACCGCGCGCGATCTGCAGCAGCGCGACGGCCAATGGACTCGGGCCAAAGGCTTCGACACGTTTTGCCCGCTCGGGCCGTGGATTGAAACGGCGGTCGACCCGGCGGGTTTGCGTATCGTCTGCCGAGTCAACGGCGTCATCCGCCAGATGGCTTCCACCCAGGACATGGTCTTCTCGGTGCCGCAATTGGTGGCCTACATTTCGGGGGTGATGACCCTCGAGGCGGGGGACGTGGTGCTGAGCGGCACGCCGGAAGGCGTGGGCCAACTAGCCGAGGGAGATGCCATCGAGATCGAGATCCAGGGCATTGGCATGCTGCGCAACGTGGTGCGCTTGGCGGCTCTCGGGCGCGTTGCCTCGCCGGCGGCCCGGAGATCCATCAGTTGAGGAGAGAGGTATGGGACTGAAACCCGATCACTGGATCAAGCGCATGGCCCGCGAGCAGCGCATGATCGAACCGTTCGAGGAAGCACAGGTGCGCGATGGGGTGATTTCCTATGGAGTCTCGAGCTACGGCTACGACATCCGCGTGGCAGACGAATTCAAGATCTTCACCAACGTCCACTCAACCATCGTCGACCCGAAGAACTTCGACCCGCGGTCGATGGTGGATTTCAGGGGCGCCGTCTGCACTATTCCTCCCAATTCCTTCGCCCTGGCGCGCACGGTTGAATACTTCCGCATTCCGCGCGGGGTGCTGACCGTGTGCGTGGGCAAGAGTTCCTACGCGCGTTGCGGGATCATCGTCAACGTCACGCCCTTCGAGCCCGAGTGGGAGGGCTACGTGACGCTGGAAATCTCCAACACCACGCCGCTGCCTGCGCGCATCTACGCCAATGAGGGAATCGCCCAGGTGCTGTTCTTCGAGGGCGACGAGCCGTGCGAGGTTTCGTACGCCGACAAGCGCGGCAAATACCAGCGCCAGACAACGATTGTTCTGCCCAAAGTGTAGCCACTCACTACGAAGAGGAGGCGCCAAAGGTGCCCGCTGCCTCAACAGGCGAGGCGGCGGGTGATTTCGAGTCCCCGGGAGTGGACCTGTAAGAGGGCATAGCATGCCTTGTGCCTGACCCTCTGCGGCCGATGTGCGCATGTGTTCCCGCGCTCGATCGAACTCGACCGTGTGACTCCGTCGGGAACTGTTCTGGGTGTTGCGCGCGAGGGAGATGGACCCTGGGCTCCCGGACTTCATCTCCGTACGCTGTAGCACGCTATTCAACCGACACCAGATCGCGTATCTTCTCGAGCAGCGTCGGACCAATTCCCGAGACGCGCGGCAGATCTTCCACTCGGGTAAAAGGCCCGTGTCGTTCGCGTTCATCGATGATGCGCTGAGCGAGGGTCAGGCCGATGCCGGGGAGAGTGTCCAACTCGGCCAGGCTGGCGGTGTTGACGTTGACTCGGTGATCGGGGGCGGGCGCTGTGGCTGCGGGCAGGGCCCCGGGCATGGGGGTGGGCACGGCGGTGGGGCGGAAGCGGACCCGCACCTCATCGCCCGCGATGAGCGGCGCGGCCAGGTTGAGGTCCTCCAGGTCGGCCTGCGGCAACAAGCCCCCGGCGGCCCGCAGTGCCTGCTCGACCAAGATTCCAGCGGGAGGGTTAAACACACCCGTGGCGCGCACTGCGCCGCCCACGAGCACTTGTATGCCGGGAGGATCGAGCGGCGGGAGGCGTTCGACCGGGCGCCCCGGGCTGCCGCGGGCCAGAATGAGGATAACAGCCGAAGCGATCAGCCCTGTGATCAGGCCGAAAAGGAACATGCCCCAGCCGGCCATATCCACCCCCTGGGGCCGCGCGCGAACGCCGCGTGCAGGCCCGCTGGTATAATGGCGCGTCGTCCCTACTGTTCTACATCCATCACAGGGCGGAGCGGCGAGTGACCGGCACCCTCATCAACGTGGCCTTGATTGTCGCGGGGAGTGTCCTGGGGCTGCTCATGGGTGCGCGTTTGCCCGAGCGGCTGCGCTCCACGCTGATGGCGGGCATGGGCCTCTTCACCCTGGGCCTCGGCCTGCAGCAGTTCCTCAAGACCGCCAACCCGATCCTCGTCCTGGTCAGTATCGTCCTCGGCAGCTTGCTCGGCGAGGCCGCGCGACTGGAAGACCGGCTGCAAGGCCTCGGCGCGTGGCTGGAGGGGCGCCTCGGGCGCGCCTCGGTGGGCGCCTCTTCTCGCTTCGTGCAGGGGTTTCTTACGGCCAGCCTGCTGTATTGCGTCGGACCGATGGCCATCCTCGGATCCATACAGGACGGCCTGACTGGGGACTTCCGCCTGCTGGCGACCAAAGGCGTGATGGACGGCATCGCCTCGCTGACGCTGGCCTCGACGCTCGGGGTGGGAGTGATGCTTTCATCGCTGCCGCTGTTCATCTACCAGGGTGCGCTGACGCTGCTGGCCGGCTTGGCGCAGGCGGCGCTGACGCCGGCGATGATTTCCGAACTCACAGCCACCGGCGGGGTGATGATGATGGGCATTGCCCTCAATTTGCTCGAAGTGCGCCGCGTTCGCGTGGGCAACATGCTTCCGGCGTTGGTCGTTGCGCCGCTCCTCGTCTGGCTGATCGCGTGCCTAGGTTTCTCGATCGCGCTGTGAGGCATCGCCCCATTGAATGGCACAAGCGGGCTGCACAGCAGCCCGCTTGTGATTCGTGACCTGGCCGGCCGTGCACTAACTGCCGATTTTCGCGAGTTCCGCCTCGATGACTTTCTGGAACTCCGAGAAGGGCAGGGCGCCCTGGACGAGCTGCCCATTGATGATGAAGGATGGCGTGGAAGGGATGCCCAGCGACTGGCCGCGTGCCTTGTCCTGATTGATCTGGTCGTCGTAACGCCCCGAACTCAGGCACGAGCGGAACTTGCCCTCATCCAGCCCAAGCACCTGGGCAAAGGCCAGCAACCGCCTGTCGGTGTAGTCGCCCACGTTCTCGGCGGTATGGTTGGCGAAGAGCATGTCGTGATAATCCCAGAAGCGTTCCTGTTCGGCGGCGCACATCGAGGCCCGTGCCGCACTCATCGATTCGGGCCCAATGATCACGAAGTTGCGGTAGATGAAGCGGACTTTCCCGGTGGCCACGTACTGTTCGGTGATCTGACGCCCCGCGTCAGCGGCGAATACGCCACAGTACGGTCATTGAAAGTCCGAGAATTCTTCGATCACCACCGGTGCATTGGGGTCGCCCATCTCGCGGCCGCTGGCCATCGGGACGGCTTCGGGTGTGATCGAGACAATCGCGCCCACCGGGCGCGTGTTTTGCCAGATGATAAATGCCGCCACCAGCACTGCCAGCCCGCCGACGATGGCCAAGAATGAAAGCTGCCGCCGGCGCGCCGAACGGCGGCGTCGATCGCGCATCTCTTCGCGCTTTGACATGAGACCTCCCGGAACCGGATTGGGCCGAGTCTGCCACAAAGGATGCCGTCTGTCCAGGTCCGAGCCTGAGGCCGAGCCTGAGGCTCCGACCGCATTCGGTTGTGAATTGGCTGGGGCAGGGTACGTGCGGCAGGCGCAACCGCGGCCTCAGACGCCCTCCGGCGGCGCGGAAGGTTCCAGGTTCAAAGAGTAAACCGTCACCGGGCGGCCTCTGCCGCCGAAGCTGAGCGCCTGATAGAGCTTGAGCGAGGCGTAGTTTTCGATTTGGGTATTGACCGTGAGGTGACCCGCGGCCTGCCGGCCTGCCTGCTGCAGCAAGTGAAGGGTCAGCGCGCGCCCGATGCCCTTGCGCTGCCAACCCGGGGCGGTTGCCAGCCGCGCCAGGTGCAGCCGCCCCTGAGACTGCGTGGCGAGCAGGTAACCAACGGCCTCCGCCTGGTGGAGGGCAACGGCGCTCACAGCCGATGCATTGAATGTCGCTTCAAGCGCCTCGCGGTCCATCTGCCATGGCGGATTGAAGGCGAGGTTGTCGAGCGCAATCACCTCGGGGAGATCCGCGGTCTGCATCTGGCGCAGCTCAACACCGGGCAGTACATCGGGCGGCTCAGCCCGCTCGCCGAAGTAAGTCAGCGTGACCACCTCGCTCGATTGCCGGAAACCCGCAGCGAGCAAGATGGCGGCGAACGACGCCTCGCTGGTCATGGCCCAGACGCGGCGCACGCCGAGCTCGATCAGTGCCTGGCGCGCGGCCTCCCACAACGTCTGCCAAGAGACCTGCGGTGCTTGTCCCTTGCCGCAGGCAAATGCCTGCACCCATGCCACGCCCAGGCTATCCGGAGCCGCCACGATCGCGGCGTGGGTGCGCCCGTGGCTATCGGCTAGCTGCAGCGAGACCGGCCGGCCGACCCAGCGCGCAGGGTTGAGCCAACCGACGTGGAGGTGAGCTAACGGGGCGTGATCGATCCACCAGGCGAGCGAGTCGCGCTCCGCCGCAAATATTGGCTGAAGGCGCAGGCCGGGCATGGGGCTAAAGGGTAATCTCGAGCAGGCCCTCGGCAATACTGCGTAGGCGTTCCGCCGAGAGCTGGCTCATACGCATCGCCAGGCGCAGGTACGGCTCGTTGACCGGTTGGGTGACGAAATCGCGCACGTCCGGCGCCATGCGGCCGAATTGGTCGAACGAATCGAGCAAGGACACGCGCTCGCCCACCGGCCCGCTGGCAATGAAGAAGGATCGCAGGGTCGTACCGAGGGCGGTGGCCAAATCCTCGAGCAGCGGGATCGGCACGGGCTGGCGGCCGGTTTCGAACCCAGCTAGGCGTGAAGTGCCCACGCCGGTTGCGGCCGCGAGGTCGTCGCGGGTCTTGCCCAGTTTCTTGCGCAATTCCACGAGGCGAGTGCCCACCATACGTTGGCGCAGCGCGATCAACTGAACGAAATCCGTGCGCGCCGGACGAGAGGCGGCCTCGGCCGAGCGAGTGCCGAGCAGCGTGCTGAGCGGCTGGTCGATCAGATAGGCCAGAACCTCGAGTTCGGGCAGAGATATCGGTCGGGCGCCTGTTTCATACGTCCTCAGACGGGCCGGGGAGACGCCCATAGCCTGGGCGCATTGGCGCCTGGTTTTGCCGCAGGCTTCGCGCGCCTCCTGCAGCCGAACGCCCAGCATCTTGCCTCGCAACTCGAGGGATCTTTGGGTTGGCATGTGCAATTCTCGGGTGCCGATGATTATAGCCCAGCCATCGCGGCCCGTGCCACCTGCCAAGGCGCAGGTCTTGCCGTGCCGACGCCCGGCAGCGAATCGATGCTCACCTGCCTGATGCTGCCCCTCATTCCCTGCGCCCAGGGAACGGAGGCCGCGCGATCCAACGCGGCTCGCCAGAAGGCTACGGCAACCAAGCGACTTGAGCGGCGCAACGACCCGCGGGGCGCCACTCGCTAACGCATGCGGGTTGAGATGGTATCGCCCTGGCTGCCGAGGACGACCGGCAGCCGGTAGCCAACGGATTCGAGACGAGCCGCAAAGAACGGCCGCTGCCCGGTGGGCCGCAGTTGGCCGGTCACCTTCCCTTGCGGGTTCAGACCCTCTTCGATGAAGCGGAAGACGTCCGCATGGACAATTGCCTCGCCCTCCATGCCGGCGATTTCGGTGATCCCCGAGAGCTTGTGCGTTCCATCGCGCAAGCGAGCGATCTGCACGACCATATCCACCGCCGTGGTGATCTGCTCGCGGATCACGCGCGCGGGGATCGTTCCGCCGGCCATCTGGCACAAGGTCTCCAGGCGCGCGGTGGCCTCGCGCGGGGTGTTGGCTTGCAGAGCGAACAGGCAGCCCTCGTGGCCGGTGTTCATCGCCTCCAGCAGGTCGATCGCTCCGGGGCCGCGCAATTCGCCGACCACGATCCGGTCCGGATGCATGCGCAGCGCATTGCGGATCAAGTCACTCAAGGTGATCGCGCCGCGGCCTTCCGCGTTGGGCAGCCGCCCCTCCAAACGCAACAGGTGCGGGTGGCTGATTTGCAGTTCGCTCTTTTCTTCGAGCGCGAGAATTCGGTCGGAACCGGGCGCGCAGGCGGCGAGCGCGCTGAGAAAAGTCGTCTTGCCGGAACCGGGACCGCCGGCCACAAGGATATTGAGACGTGCCGTGACGCACGCACGCAATAACTCTGCCATGTTTTGGGTGAGCGTGCCGAGCGCTACCAGATTCTCGAGGGTCAGCCGTTCGCGCGGCAACTTGCGGATGACCAGGGAAGGTCCATCCACGGCGGCCGGCGGCACGGCCACGTTGATATGCGAGCCATCTGCCAGGCGAGCTTCGACCAACGGGTTGGATGCATCGGCGTGCAGGCCGATCGAGTAGAGCAGACGGTCAATCAGAACCTGAATGTACTCGGCGCGTTCGAACGAAACCGGCAGCATCTCCAGCCGTCCCTTGCGCTCGACAAAGACGGTGCCCGGGCCGTTGACCAGGATTTCGTTGACGCCCGGGTCCTCCATGAGCGGCTGCAACGGCCCCAGGCCGAACAGCGACATCATCACCCGCCCAAAGAGCTCCTCGCGCCGGGTTTCGCTCAGGTTCAGGCGAGTCTGGGTGTAAGCCTGGGCCAGAATATCGCGCGCGCCCAGTTCGCGCGCGTAGCCGGGGCCCGCTTTTGGATCCTGATTGGCCTGCACCTGCTCGTGCAACCAGGTTTCCAGGCGCGCGGTTTCCTCAAGGCTGAGGGAGGCACCAGCCGGGGTGGGTCGCGAGGTCATGGCCTGGTCTGCTCCTCGGCGCTGCTCTCGGAAGGAGCCAACCAGATAATGTGCTGCTTATTGATGGAGATGAAGGGGGTGCTGATCACCTCGCGTCCGTCGTTGCCGAGCAAGCGCGCATCCGTCACGGCCAGGAAGGGCTCAGCGCGGTTGAGTTCATCACTCACGCGATCGTCCGGCTGGACGTGCAGGTTGCCCTCGATGAGGTGGGTGGTTGTCTGGATCTTGGCCGCCACGGCTCGTTTGTGGACGACGGCGGTGAAGAACTTGCCTTTCGGGTCGGTGTAGCTGGGCATTCTTCCCTCCCTGGCATGCGCCGTGCGTCACGGGCTCGTGCTGCGCGAGGCCGCGGACTGCGCGGCCTGTTCCGGGCTCGTGGCCGCACCCTCGCCCGGCGCATCCGCCGGCAACTTGAACCCGAAGACCGATCCCACGCCCTCCTGGCTGTGCACATCGACTTGCGCACCGTGGGCTTCGATGATCTGTCGAGCCAGCGCCAGGCCGAGCCCGGTGCCGGCGTAGCGGCGGTTGGCCGATCCGTCGAGTTGGTGGAACGGCTCGAAGATTTCGCCCAGGCGCGCCTGAGGGATGCCGATGCCGGTATCGGTCACTTCGAAGCGGACGAATGATGTATCGCGCGCGGCGCGGATCGTGACCCGCCCTGGCGGGCGGGTGAACTTGACCGCGTTGTCGAGCAATTGGGTGAGGACCCACACGATCTTCTGGTGGTCGACGTGCACCTGGGGCAGGTCTTCGGCAATGTCACGTTCCACCGCGGCCGCGCCGGGCCCAGCGTGCGCCGATATCTTCTCATAGGCTTCCTGCACAAGATCCGCAGGCGGCATGGGCGACAAATGGAGTGAGATGGCCCCTTGCGACGCGCCGGCAAATTGAATCAGATCCTCGATGAGCACTTGCAGCCGCTGGGAGGCGCGCTGCATCACCTCCATGGCCTTGGCCTGGTCCGGCGTCAGTGGCCCGAGGGCTTGGTCGCCGACCAATTCCACGTAACCCACAATGTGCGCCAGCGGGGTGCGCAACTCGTGCGAAATATTGGCCACGAAGTTGGCTTTGAGCTGGTTGAGTTCCGAAAGGCGGTCGAGGGCGCGGGTCAATTCGGCGGTGCGCTCGCGGACGCGTCCTTCGAGGGTCAGGTTGGCGGCCTGCAACGCACGTTGCAGCTGAGCGATCTGTCGGGCCACGACGCGATCCAGATCGCCGGCGCTCAGCAACCCTTGCTCGAGCAGCACCTCCCCCAGGCGGCGCGACGTCCCGCGCGCTGCCGCATCGCTTTGCGCGGCAAGGGCATGCTCAAGTTGCTCGGGGCTGAGCAGACCTTCCTGAATGAGCGCATCGCCCAGGCGGGGAACAAGCTCTTCGGCGCTGGAGGGTGAGGCAGGCGGCGGCGTCACCACTTCGCTGAGCCGCCGGCGGAAAATCAGGTCGGCCGCCAGCAACAGGTCCACGCCGCATTCGGGGCAGTTGCGCTGCCCGAACGGGACGGACGACCCGCAGTGCGGACAGCGCAGGTCGGAGTCGGGCGGAGGGAGGTTGGCTAGTGTCATGCGAGTAATCGGACGCATGGATGATATTCCGGATGCATCGATTGTGCAAGCTTGGCCGGCCACCACGGCTTGCGCCGGTGTTCTCACGCGGTATAATGAGCGCCTCATTGACAGGCCAAATGAGCCAACGCCGGACCATTGCCTCGAGGATCTCGTGACCGATCGCCATCTCAGCGCCCCCGAAGGGTGGGGCGAGAGCTTCTCCGTCAGCGACAGCGACATCGAACTGATCAACAACCTGCTCCTCGAAGCGGGCGTGCCGCTGACCTCAGAGGCCATGGCGGAAGCAGTGGTGCGCGACCGCTTGCAGCGCGAGGCGCGCCGCCGCGCCAACCTGAGCGCCAGCCAAAAGATCTACCAACCCAAGTTGAGCTTCCAGGTGGGCGACGAGTTGGCCTTTCCGGCGTTGGGCTTCACGCGCGGACGGGTCAGCGCCGTGCGCTCCGGGCACAACCCGGAGCTGGGAGCGTTCGAAGTCATTCAGGTGCACATGGACGGCACCCAGCGGGAGTTTGCCGCCGGCCTGCCGGCCCACAAGTTGAACGAGATCTCCCTCGAGTCGCTGGCCAACCCGCAAAGCTTGTCCGCTGAGGACGTACTTCGCGACCACGGGGCAGGCATTGCCGAGGCTCTCGAGGCTCGGCTGGGACGCCTGGGCGAGATCGTGCGCATTGCCGGGCGCTGGTTCCCGCGTGCCCTGCTGGCGGACATTGGCCCGGGACATCTCAACCTGGCCGAGGCCGTGCTCGACGTGGCCGGCGGCGGGCCGCTGCCCACGCCAGCGCTGCTCGAGCACATCGAGCTTCCCAAAAACATCGATCCGAGTCTGGGTGCCTTCTCGCTCGAATATGCGCTGCAAGAAGACGACCGGTTTGACGAGGTAGGCCCAGCGGGCCAGACGCTGTGGTTCTTGCGCCGGTTGGAGCCGACCGAGGTCGTCTTCCCCCCGCGACGCCTGGCTTACGAGCCGGTGGAATACGACGCCTCACGTCTCATCGAACCGCTGCGCCGCCTCGAGCGCCAACTCGAAGATGAATGGGGCCCGGCCGTTGAACCGGCCAAAGACGAAACCGAAGTCAGCCTGACCCTGAGCTATCCCCATTGGCGGGTGGGGGCGTTGCCCCTCACCACGCGCCTGGCGCGCCTCTTTCCTACCGCCTACGAGGCGCCGCGCATCCGCTTCGAGTTCGTGGATGCTGAGAACGGCAGCCGTGTGCCGGGTTGGGTGGTCCGCCCGCAGCGCTATGTCTTTGGACTGGGCGAATGGTACGCTGCCAAAGGATTGATGGCCGGCGCGTACGTGCGCGTGCGCCAGGGGGAGAAGTCCGGCGAGGTCTTGATCGAAGCCGGCTCGCGCCGCCCGGTGCGCGAATGGGTACGCACGGCGGCGGTCGCCTCCGGCGGGCGGCTGACCTTCTCGATGCAGAAGCAACTCATCGGCGTGGAGTACGATGAGTTGATGGTCATTTCGGCCGCGGATGTGAACGCCGTGGACGAAGTGTGGCTGCGCAGCGGCGAGGCGCGCACCTCGCTGGCGCGGCTGGTCTCGGAAGTGTTCCGCGAGGTGGCCAAGCTCAACCCGCAGAGCACGGTGCACGCCCAAACCCTTTACAGTGCGGTCAATGTGGCGCGGCGCCTGCCGCCCGGCCCGATCCTGGCCGAGCTGGCCATGCGCCCGTATTTCGTGCACGTCGGGGACCTGTACTTCCGCTTCGACGAATCGCGTTGGGTGGATGTGAAATGAGCGATCTGCCTCAGCCGGCGCGCATCCTGAAACCCAGCCTATCGACCCAGTACCACATCGACTATGAGTGGTGGGGCCGCGTCGACCGCGAGTGGCGGGTCTACTTGCTCTCCCATCTGTGCAGCGACCATCGTACGGCCTTGGAAGCGGTGGAAGCCGGCGAGATGATCGATTGGGTGGAAGAAGATACGGGTGAGGTGCGACAGGTGGATGGCGTGCAGCACGCATTGATCACGCACTGCGCGAAGCAACCTGAATACCTGACCCCGCACACCTCACTGGTGGACGCCGTGTTCCGCATCTTCCTGGCCAATGGCAATTCTCCGCTCACCTTAAACGAACTCGCCGAGCGCACCGGCCGCCCGGCCTCGACCATCCTCCGAACGCTCGGCGGCGCTCGAGTGTACAAAGGGTTGCGCCCGATCAGCGGGTGAGCCCGGTTCGACCCATCCCTTCAGCCCCCCGTTCGGTCTTTGGCGTCCTTCGGCGGCAGGCCTCATGCGCCGTGCAATTGCAGGGCGCGTGGCTTAGATGTAGAATGCCCCTACGCCCCTGTAGCTCAAGTGGATAGAGCGGCGGACTTCTAATCCGCAGGTTGTGGGTTCAAGTCCCGCCAGGGGCGCCTTGTCTTGCCTCTCTCCGCCCGTCCGTGCCACATGCCGCGTCAGGTCCACACGGAGCCCACCTATGGCGAAGATCCTCACCGTCGACGAGATGCGCGCTGTCGAGAAGCAGGCAGATGCCGCCGGCCACACCTACGCGCAGATGATGGAACACGCCGGGCACAGCGTGTCGCGCTGGGTGGAGCACGTGTGCGGCGGGCTTCACGGGCTGCGCGTGGTGGTGCTGTGCGGCGTGGGCAACAACGGCGGTGACGGGCTGGTGGCCGCCCATTGGCTGCACCACGGCGGGTCTCAGGTCGAGGTCTTCCTCGCGAAAGCGCGCCCGGCGAGCGATGAGAACGCCGCCCGCCTCGTGGGGCAGGGCCTGGCTCTCCACGTTGTGCGCGATGAGAACGCCTATGGGGAATTGGCCAATGCGTTGGCCGCGTCCGACGTCTTTCTCGATGCGCTGCTCGGAACGGGAACCCGCCTGCCGCTCAAGGATCCGATGCCCAGGCTGCTGGCTGCGGTGGCCACGGGTCTGGCCACGGCGCCGCGCCGGCCGCTGGTCGTCGCGGTGGATTGTCCCTCAGGCGTAGATTGTGACTCGGGCGCGGCCGCGGCCGAAACGGTGCGCGCCGATCTGACCATAACCCTGGCTGCGGCCAAGGCCGGTCTGCTGCGCTTCCCCGCTGCCGAGTCAGTCGGACGGCTGGTCATTGGCGACATCGGCCTGCCCGTCGGGTTTGCGCCGCTCGAGAAGGCGAGTCTGTTGATGGCGGAGCCTGAGCTGTTGCGGGCGTGGATCCCCGCCCGCCCACGTAGCGCACACAAGGGCACGTTCGGCCGGGTGGTGGTTGTGGCCGGCTCGATCAACTATCCTGGGGCGGCGCTGCTGAGCGGTGAAGCGGCGTACCGCGTAGGCGCGGGCCTGGTGACCCTGGCCACGCCTGCACCCGTCTACAAGGTAATTGTCCCTCGCTTGCCCGAAGCCACCTGGATGATCTTGCCCGACGAGATGGGTGTGGTTGCCGAACCGGCGGTGGAGGTGCTTGAACGCGAGATGGGCCAAGCGCAAGCCATGGTCTTTGGCCCGGGGTTCGGCGTGGAGAAGGCGACAGCCGGATTCGTTCGCCGGTTGATAGGCGTGGAGGAGGCGCCCCACCCGACGAGAATGGGATTCGGTGCCAATCACTCTGCGCCGAGTGCAGCGCATGCGTGGCCGCCGATGGTGATCGATGCGGATGGGCTCAAGCTCCTCGCCCAAGTCGACAAGTGGTGGACGCATGTGCCTGCGGGAAGTATTGTCACGCCTCACCCAGGCGAAATGGCCATGCTGACCGGCCTCCCCATAGACGAGGTTCAAGCCGATCGCATTGGCCTCGCGCAGCGCTGCGCGCGCGACTGGGGCGTGGTGGTCGTGCTCAAAGGCGCGTTCTCGGTGGTCACCGCGCCGACGGGCGAGACGGCCGTCGAGCCGTTCGCGACTGCGGCGCTGGCGCGGGCTGGCACGGGCGATGTGCTCACCGGCGCGATCGCAGGTCTTGTGGCGCAAGGGCTTCCGGCGTGGCAGGCGGCGGTGCTGGGGGCCTATGTGCACGGACGCGCGGGCGAATTGGCCGAGGAGGAATTGCAGACCGCGGCCGCAGTACTCGCAGGCGATGTGGCCCAGTCGCTGGGTTCGGCGCTGGCCGAGCTCGACGAGAAGGCGCCGTGAGGTCGAGCGGCGCCGAGCCGCTCCGCAGTGCGAAGTCTATGGGGCGATCGGCGTCGCGGGAGGCGGCGTGGGGTTAACCTGCATCGGATGCCCGGAGTGGACGAGCAAGAAGGTAGTCTGGCCGGGCAGCACCTGGAACACCTCGTCGTACTTCTTCCACCACACCCACACCGTAATCCGGTAGTAGCCGGCCGGCAAATCGCTCACAACGAAGTTCTCGTTGTAGTCGTCGTCGGGGTGAGCCACGTCGTCGATGTACGTCCAGCTGCGCCAGATGCGGCCGGTGTCGAGGGAGGTGATGGTGAAGCTCTTCTTGGGGATGGCCCACTCCTCCACAG
>CAYGXJ010000065.1:0-23899 GCA_964353865.1 uncultured Anaerolineales bacterium
CGAAGCACATCCAGCTCACGCTGACTCAACGGCTCGACCAGCGGCTGGGGGATGGAAGGCCTACTTGTTTCCCCAAACGCAGACAGGAGGGTGAGGATATACTCCTTCAGCTCCCCCCCTTGCGACCTCAACCTTTCGAGCAGCGCCTTCAGCGGCTCACCCTTGTCTACAAAGGTGCGGATAAAGCCTTCTGGCTGCGCCTGCCGCAGCGCATCTTTCAAGAAATGGAGGGCATCAGCCGATGCAGCAGCTGCCAGTGCTTGCAGGAGGCGCACTTCGACCACTGCGGAACCCCAGCCTGCCTGGCTGGCAATATCATAGAGCTCATGCAATCTTTCCGCCGCGTCTGTTTTTTCATTATTGGCCAATAAAAGGCGGGCGGGGGTAAGCTTGAGCCGGGGAAAGAAAGGGGAAGCATCGGCAGCCTCAGATATTTGATCTGCCCAATAGCGCGCAGCAGACAGGTCTTTACTTGCCAGGGCAAGCTGAACATGACAGGCGGCATTGCGCAGGCGCGTGAGCGCAGTGACCTGATGGCTCCCGGCACATTGGTGGGCCTGTTGAAGCGTAATCAACGCGGCGCTCGATTCGCCCCGGGCCTGCTGGAGGATCGCCAATGTGCGGGCGCCGTCGCACTGGAAGATCAGGTTGCCGGACCGCTGGCTCAATTCGCTGCCGATTTGCAGGTGATGGGCAGCCGACTCCAGGTCGTTCCATTCATAGAGCAGCGCCCCCAGCTCGATGTAGGCGGGCGCAACAGGAGGGGATTGTCCTCCGAGCTGCATCACTTGACGGCACAACTCGGCTGCCCTGTGCAATCGGCCGTAGATTCCTTGGATCATCCCCAAATAGGCCAGCGCGGTCATCCTGGCATAATGGTTTTGAGACTGCCGGGAAGCCCGGTCCACTTCCACGAACGCCTGCTCGGCATCCTGCAGACTGCCACTGGTCATATGCGCCAGGCCAAGCGTGAGTGCTACCAGCCCGCGATTGAGCGGGTCGGATGCCGGCAAAAGGGACAGGGCGCGCTGGGCGCGTTCGACAGCCTGACTATTGTCCCCGCGAACTCTAAGGTTGTAGGCCTGGGCGACCAGGACGGTACCTAACAGGGCGTCGTCACCGCGCACTGCAGCTTCGGCTTGGCGCAAGTAGACGTCGGCTGCATCCAGTTGTCCGGTCAGGGTCAAAGCCCAGCCGTAGTCTCGGCAAAGTTGCGGACGCTCGAATACCACATCATCCGGCAGGGATTTGAGCCAGCCGAGCAAAGTCATCAATTCCCCATTCCGCAACATGATGACCGAATGACTGCCGATCAGCTCCGCCGCCCGGATCCAATCCGAGGCGGCCAGCGCATGATGGATCGCTTCAGGGAGCAACCCCTCGGCGGAAAACCATTGGCTGGCCAGGTGATGAAGCCCGTTCGCAGAAATCGTTGTCGTTGACTGCAGGCGCTGGCGTAGGAGTTGCGCAAATAGGTGATGATAGCGATACCAGGTGCGGGACTGGTCAAGTGGGATGACGAATAGGTTCGCATGCTCCAGGCGGTCGAGAACAAACGCGCTGCCCGATCGGTCTGCGACCGCATCACACAGCGCGCCAGACAGCCGCTCCAGGATGGACGTCTTCAGTAGGAACTCCAGGTCCTCAACAGACTGCCGCTCAAGTACTTCCTCAATCAGATAGTCCAGCACGTAGTGGCTGCTGCCGGCGAAATCCTTGACATACTCCCGTAGATCTTCACGCCCCCGCATCGATATCGCGGCCAACTGCAAACCGGCAATCCACCCCTCCGTGCGCCGCTCCAGGGAGCGAACATCGTCGACCGTTAGATCGAGGCCCATGACGCGCTGCAGGAAATCTGCACACTCCTCGGGCAAGAAGCGCAGATCCTCTTGGCGGATTTCAAGCATGTGCCCGCGCGCCCGCAGCCGGGGGAGCGGCAAAGGCGGGTCTTCCCGGGTGATGATGACCAGATGCATCGGCGGCGGCTGGTGCTCCACTAGGAAATCGAGTTGCTGATGGATCGGCAAGGCGCGGATCACGTGATAGTCGTCCAACACCAAAACAAACGGGGTCGCTACGGACGCGATCTCATTGACCAGCGACGTGAGCACGATTTCGGAAGGAAGGGGCTGGGAGGATTGGAGCATGGCCCGTGTTTTCTCGCCAAGGCTCCGGTCGATGGACTGCAGGGCGGCGATGAGATAGGCGAGAAAACGAGCGGGGTCGTTGTCAGCCTCATCCAGAGAGAGCCAGGCGGACTTGGCCTGCAAACCACGCACCCATTCAGTGATGAGGGTTGTCTTGCCGTGACCGGCAGAAGCTGACACAAGAGTCAGCTTCTTGTCGTGCTGCATTGCCGCGTTAAGCAGCTGGGTCAGACGCGGGCGGGGGACCAGGGCTTCACGTGCAGGTGGGACACACAGCTTAGTCACCAGGAGGTCGTGGGACATCTCTGCCTCCAGTTGTCACACAAGGCAAAGGAGTATCCTAACTTCAATGAGTATAGCAACTATTGCCGTTTGGGTCCCGCCCTGCATCTCTCGGCCAACGGGGATGCGCGCCCAGGGTTGCCGATATCCTGGGGGGCCGAGCCGCAACATCACAGCCAACGCGCATGTCAGCGTCCAAGGGTCAAGCAGGCTCCGCTGGGCATGCCGATTGCATGCTCAGGAAAGGCTCTTGCGGGGCATGTTATAATGTATATACAATTCCATGTTGGCAATCCGCGTCGACCCCTCCGACCCGATCCCCCTCTACCACCAGATCCGCGAGCAATTGCGACAGCAGATCCTCTCCGGCGCGCTCAAGCCCGGCGACCTGTTGCCCGGCGAGACCCAAATCTGCAGCGAGACAGGCGTCTCGCGGATGACCGCCCGCGCCGCCTTGTCGCAGCTGGCCTTCGAAGGATTGGTGACGCGCAAGCGTGGCAAGGGTTCGTTTGTGGCCGGGCCCAAAACAACATTCCAGGATATCCGTTTCCCCCTGGCCAGCTACACCCAGATGGTTGAGCAGGCCGGGCTGCACACCAAATCCCGCACACGCCTGCAGAGAGTCCTCCCGCCAGATGCCACCGTTGTCGAACAACTGAGATTGGCTGCCGCCGAACGGGTGGTTCACATTGAGCGCCTGCGCAGCGTCAACGGCGAGATCATGTCGCTCGAGTCGTCCTACTACCCTCATGCCCGTTTCCCGGTCCTGGCCGAACAGGATCTGACCGACCGGAGCATCTATGCGGTGCTCCAGGAACTGTACGGCGTCGTCCCGGCCACCGCCACCCAGACCGTTGAGCTCTCGGTCGCTGGGCCCTACGAAGCCGGGCTGCTGGGCATCCGCGAAGGGACACCGGTTGCCCTGAGCAGCCGGGTCAGTTACGCGGAAGACAATCGGCCGATTGAGTACACCCAGGTGATACACCGCGGCGACCGGTTTCGTTCGGTCACCCATCTCTCGCGCTCCGAGATCCTGGGCCGCAGCGGGTCGGAGGCACCATGAGGCGGACATTCCTTATCGCCCTGGACGCCGGCGGGGGCAGCGGGCGCAGCCTGCTCGTGAACACGTCCACCCGCGAAGTTATCAGCGCCACTCGCCCCTGGTCCCACCTGCCTGCAGCGGATCTCGGCGGATGGGGATGCGACCTCGACCTCGACACCATCTGGGCAGCACTGGGCGAGGCCTCGCGCGAGGTGATGCAGCGCGCCGGCGCATCCTCCGATGAGGTCGTGGGAATGGCCGCGACCAGCATGCGCCACAGCACGATCGTGCTGGACCGAAAGGGGAGCGCCCTCTTTGCCACACCCAACCACGATGCACGCGCGGCCGAGCTCAGCGCCGAACTGGCCGCCGAGCGCGGGGCGGAGTTTCACCGCCGCTGCGGACACTGGCCCATCCCGCCCTTCACCGGCGTGCGCCTAAAATGGCTGGCGCAGAACATGCCGCAGGTGTTCAACCGCGCCAGCACGGTCCTCAGTCTCAGCGAATGGATCACCTTCCGCTTGTGCGGGGAAGCGGCATCGGACCCATCCCATGCGGGCGAGACCATGCTGTTCGACGTGCAGCGCCCCCAGTGGGCTTGGGATCTGATCGCCTCGCTGGATCTCCCCAGGGAGTTCTTCCCGCGCATCATGAGCAGCGGAAAGCGCCTGGGGAAACTGACGGCCCCTTCTGCCGCGCATCTCGGACTGAGGGCCGGAATACCCGTCGCGGTTGGCGGGGCGGACACCCAATGCGGCCTGCTGGGGGCAGGAGTGGTCGCGCCCGGCCAGCTTGGCATCATCGCCGGGACCACCACGCCGCTGCAACTGGCGGTCGGCTCCCCCGTCAGCGACCCGCAAGCTCACCTGTGGACAGGACGGCACGTGCTGGCCGGCGTTTTTGTACTCGAAGGTATTGCGGGCAGCATGGGTGAAAGCCTCGAGTGGATTGCAGGAATCCTCTATCCGGATGCCCGCCGCCAGGCGGCCATGCTCGACGCGGAGGCCGCCCAATCCAGCCCCGGCGCGGCCGGGCTGCTATCCACATTTGGCACGCAGGTCTTCGATGCCAGCAACATGGGCTTGCCCTACGGCTATCTCGCCCTCTCGCACATGGCGGCCGGCACCGATCCGCATAGGCGCAAGCATGTGGCGCGGGCCGTCCTCGAGGGGCTGGCCTATGCCGTGCGCGCAAACGCGGAACAGCTCACGCGGGTTTCCGGCATCGCCCGGCCCGAATACTTCCTGGCGGGCGGGATGTCGCGCAGCGCCGTCTGGCGGCAGATACTGGCAGATGTGCTCGGTCAGCCGGTGATGGTCAGTCACCTGCCGGAAGCCAGCGCCCTGGGCGCGGCCGTCTGCGCCGGAGTGGGTGCAGGCGTCTTCCGGGACTTGGTCGAAGGCAGCGCCGCGCTCACAGGCGAATCCCATTCCATTGCCCCCTGCCCCGAGGCGGTCGAAATCCACGGCGACATCTACCCGGAGTGGCTCCAATTCCGCACCGCGCACACCGAGGCGGATGCGGCCGCAGGCAGCCTCCTACTCAAGGGCATCGCGAGTTGCCAGCCACAGACTGCCTCCCGGCGAAGGTCCGCCTTCCGCCCTCACATGCTCATCACCGCCCAGATGGACGAGACCGCCCTCAACCGCCTGCGCCGCCTGGGCCAGGTCACCTACCAGAACTACCGCGAGACCTACAGGGTTCTCACCGGGGAGGATCTGGTCGAGGCGATGAAGGGCAAGCACGTCCTGATTACCGAAGTGGATGTGGTGGACGTGGATGTCCTGGCGCAACTACCGGACATTCGCCTGGTCGCCTCCTGCCGGGGGAATGCAGTCAATATCGACTCGGAGGCCTGCGCCGCTTTCGGCGTACCGCTGCTCAACACTCCGGGGCGCAATGCCGACGCGGTCGCTGACCTTGCCGTGAGCTTCATGCTCATGCTCGCGCGCCGGCTCGCCCCGGCTTCCCAATTTCTGCACGACCCCGAGGCTGAGGCGGGCGACTTGGCGCGCATGGGCGCGGCCCATAGCCAGTTCCAGGGCGTCGAGCTGTGGCGCAAGACGGTTGGCTTGATCGGCATGGGCGCCGTCGGGCGGGGTGTCACCCGCCGCCTCGTGCCGTTCGGGGTGCGCGTGCTGGTGCACGACCCGTTTGTGTCGCGGCACGAGGCCACATTGGCTGGCGCCGAGTGGGCGCCGCTCGACACGCTGCTCAGGGAAAGCGACTTCGTCAGCCTGCATGCAACCGTCACGCCGGAGACAACCGGGATGCTGGGCGCGAAGGAATTCCGAGCGATGAAAGCGGGAGCGTTCCTCATCAACACCGCCCGCGCCGCATTGACCGACGAGGCCGCGCTGGTCGAAACACTGCGCTCGGGACATCTGGCTGGCGCCGCACTGGACGTGTTCTCCGCCGAACCGCCGGGCCCGAACGATCCGCTCCTGCTCCTGCCCAATGTCATTGCCACCCCGCATGTCGGCGGGAACACCCGCGATGTCCCCGCTCACCAGGGGGAAATCATCGCCGACGAAATGGAGCGCATTCTCGCCGGGGAGAGGCCTCGCTTTCTCGTCACCCCAGCGGCCTTCGATGACTTTTCCTGGACACGTCCGCGGTCTGTTCCCCCGCCCCGGACTCTCGCGCAATTGCGCACCCGCGGCGGTCCCGCCATCAGCGACCTGGATGCCAGGCCGCCGCGGGAATCCGGCTCCCGGGAAACCCGACCTGCACCATCCCGCCTTCCGGTACCCCCGGAACCCGTCGCCGTGGAAAAGGGGACCCCCACCGCCATGAGCCATTTCACAACCTTCGAGAGAATCCTGTGCGAGTTTCTGACCGCGAGCGAGACGGACGCCGCCTTTCTCGCATTTGCCGCGAGCCGCGTCTTCGTCATGCACTACGCCCTGACCGATGCCAGCCTCGAGTTCCACATGATCTTCGACAACGGCACGGTCAAGGCCGGGATGGGTGCGCCCCCGGGCAAGAGTGACCTGACCCTCAAGATGAAGGCCGAAGTCTTCGACGGGATGATGACCGGCAAGATCAACGCCATGTCGGCGGCCATGTCGGGCAAGATGAAGTTCAGCGGCGACACAGGCAAGGCGATGCAGATGCAGCGAGTCCAGAAGGACATCATGCGCCTGTATAGCAGGGCTCGCCAGAGAATCGGTGACCCGGGGGATCTCTCCACACCCGGCCCCGCAGCCGCTGGGCGATCCGTGTCTACCACCCCGGAAGTTGTCGTGTCCCCCGCCCCGACCCCCCGGCCGCGGCTGGTCGAGAGCCCTCCGCAACCCTTGGCTGCCGGAGACGAGCGAGACGAATTGGTCGCCACGGTGCGGGAGTTGTATGAGAAGAACCTCATCACGGCCACGGGCGGCAATCTGAGCGTCCGCGTGGCCGGCCGTGAAAGCGAACTGTGGATTACCCCCTCGGCGATGTTCAAGGGCAGCCTGCGGGCCGACACCATGATTCGCATCAACCTGCAGGGCGAGGCGGTGGAGGAGGAGGCCGCGACTCCATCGAGCGAGCGCTGGGTGCATACCGAGATTCTCGCGGCCCGCCCGGACCTGCAGGCCGTGATCCACACCCACGCGCCGTGGGCCACGCTGCTCGCCCTCTCCGAGACGCCCTTCCTGCCTGTTTCGACCGAGGCCGCGTTCATCGGCGATATCCCGCGCGTTCCCTTCATCATGCCGGGCACACGCGAATTGGCTGAGGCCGTCGCCCGAGCCCTCGGCGAGAAGGGCGTGGCCGTGCTCATGCAGAACCACGGACTGGTTGTCGGCGGTTCCAGCCTGCGCCGGGCGGCCAGCACCACCGAGGTCGTGGAGCGCTACGCCGAGTTGATTCTGCAATGCCTGACGTTGGGCAAGCAGCCGCCCGTCCTGCCGGAAGAGGTCGTCAAGTCCTTGCGTGAGATGGGCCAGATGATGGCTTAGCGCTCGCCGGACTATCGGAGGCAGCCATGCCAAACGGATATTGGGGCAAAGTCCTGTATGTCGATCTCTCCACACGCGAGATACGGGTGGAGCGCCCGCCGGAGGCGGTCTACCGCGACTATCTCGGCGGATACGGTTTGGGCGTGCGCTACCTCTACGAGCGTATCCCCGCGCAGGCTGACCCCCTCGGCCCCGAGAACATGCTCGCCTTTCTGCCCGGACTCTTGACCGGTTCAGGCGCACAGTTCAGCGGCCGGTTCATGGTCGCCGCCCGCTCCCCCCTCACCGGCGGCTGGGCGGATGCGAATTGCGGCGGGGATTTCGGCCCCGCCTTGCGCGGCGCAGGCATCGATGGGCTCTTCGTCAGTGGTGCGGCGGACACGCCGGTATATCTGCTCATCGCCGAGGGACAAGCAGAAGTCCGCGACGCGGCCCATCTGTGGGGACTGGATGTGCGCGAGACCGAGGAAACCCTGCACGGGGAAATCGCTCCCGACGCCAAGGTAGCCTGCATCGGCCCGGCAGGGGAAAGACTTGTCCTCATTTCCGGCATTGTCAACGACGACGGGCGCCTCGCGGCGCGCGGCGGATTGGGCGCGGTGATGGGTTCAAAGCGACTCAAGGCGGTCGTTGCCCGCGGGAAAGCTCGTCCGCCGCAGGCCGATCCGCGCGGCTTCAAGGCCGCCAACGCAGCCTATCTAAGACTGTTCCGCCGTCACCCTTCGGCGCTGTCTGCACGCGTGCCGATCCTTCTGGCCCGCCTGCTTCCCTTTCTCCGCCACTTGCGCGGACAGCTGAGCGGCGGGCCGGCCGATATGGTCGTCGATGTATACCGGCGCTACGGCACCTGCTCCGGGACGGCCGCGCTTGTTGAATTGGGAGACACCCCGGTGCGCAACTGGGCGGGGATCGGCTACCGAGACTACCCGCTGGCTGTGTCGGAAGGGCTGAGCGACCGGGCTGTCGTTCGCTCGCTGGTGAAACCCTACGCCTGCTATTCCTGCCCGGTTGCCTGCGGTGGCATTGTTCGCCAGCCGGAAGGAGGTATCAGCCACAAGTCCGAGTACGAGACCCTGGCCTCCTTCGGACCGCTGCTGCTCAACAGCGACCTGGACACCGTGATGCGCTGCGCCCACGTCTGCAATATGGCTGGGCTGGACACCATCTCCACCGGGGTCGCCATCGCCTTTGCCCTGGAGTGTGCCGAGAAGGGCTGGCTGCCGCCCGATCTGGCCGGCGAGCTCCCGCTCGGATGGGGAAAAGGCGAATGCATCCTTGAACTCACGAAGCGCATCGCCGCGCGGACGCCCGGCCTGGGTGACTGGCTAGGGAATGGAGTTCGCAAAGCAGCCGGACGTCTGTGCGAGGCGGCTCGCGAGTCCGCCATGCAGGCAGGCGGGCAGGAACTGCCCATGCATCGGGGGATCTATGAACCGGGGACAGCGGCGGGCTACGCGCTCGACCCGGCGCCTGGGCGGCACACCTCCACCAACACGGGCAACGCGCAGGTCGCCTCCTTTGCGCCGTTCTTTGCATGGCTCGGGTGCAAACCTGCGGCGCGCTATGACTACGCCGGGAAGGGCCTCACCCAAGCCATCGCCATGCCGCTCTACCGCGCCTATGATGCGCTGGGGCTGTGCCAGTTTTCCCTTCTGATGGGAGAGCCCCCGTTCCTGATCTGGCTCAACGCGGCCACCGGTTGGGGCGTAAGCGAAGCGGAGTTCTTCCGGACCGGCAAGCGGATCCAGGTGTTGCGCCACGCCTTCAACGCCAAGCACGGCCAGCCGCCGTGGGTCCCGCTCCCCAAGCGTGAGCTCGGTGATCCACCTCAAACCCTCGGTCCGGTGAGAGGCCGCACCCTGGACATAGAAGCCATGGCCGCAAGCTACTTCGAGTTCCTGGGGCTCGATCCGCGGTCCGGTCGGCCTCTGCCGGAGACGGCGCGGGCGCTGGGTCTGGATGCTTCCATGGCAGCGCCTGTCTAGCCGCCAGCCCTGAGCAGAGAGCGTGGGAGAAGGATGACCGGTCCGGCCAGCGCAGCTTCAAGGCGATCGCCCGGCTTCTTGTTCGGGATGACCATCCTGATGTTCGGCGCCAACTTCGCCTGGGTCTCCTACAACTCCATCCTGCTCTTGCCTCTGGTACAGAAGGTCGTCCCCGCCGATCGCTCCAGCCTCGCCGTGGGCGTGATCGCCTGCGCGGCCAACCTGGTCGGCATTCTGGTCAGCCTTCTCTTTGGCATACTGAGCGACCACGGCACCAGTCACCTGGGGAAGCGCACCCCCAGTATCCTGATCGGCGCACTGGCCGGCTTCCCGGTCATTGCCTGTGCGGCTTTCCTCCACCTCTCCCTGCCGGTCATCATCTGCAGCTACCTGGGGATGCATATCTTCACCAATATCGCCAACGGCGCCTGGTGGCCGCTCCTGGTGGATACCGTGCCGGAGGGCCAGCGTGGGCTGGCGTCCGGCCTGCAGGGCTTCTACATGGTGCTCGCCTCCGCTGTCAGTTTCATCGCGGTAACCTACCTGAACGAGATTCACCGGCCGGACATGGCACTGCTCCTCATGGCGGCGGTCTTCGCCCTGAGCGGCGTGGTGTGCGCTGCGACAATCCGGCGATACGACAAACCGGCTGCAGCCTCACGGGCGATCAGCCTGCCGCAAGCGCTCGCCGGAATCTTCCGCGTACGGACCCGGGTGGCTGTTTTCTTCTGGCTGGTCTTGAGTGCCTTCCTTGTGAACATGGGGCTAAACAGCCTGCAGTACTTCGCCAGGGACTTCCTCGGCATCTACTTCCGCCTGTCCAACCCCGACGCCGGGCTGCGCCTGGTGGGTCTCATCAACCTGGTGGTCATCATGCTCGCGGCGATCGGGACGGGCCTGCTTTCGGACAGAATCGGCCGGCGGAAGTTGATCGTCGCCGGTGCAGTTGTCTCCGCGTTGACGACCTTGCTCATGGCACTCACCCGTGACTTCACCGCATTCCTCATCCTGAGTGTGATCCGGGCTTTTGCGACGGGCCCGATCATGGCTGTGATCCCAGCCCTGGCGAGCGGTCTGGCGCCCCCGGAGGAAGCCGGACAATACATGGCCTACAGCAATATGACCACGGCCCTCCCAAGCGCATTCGCACCCTTGCTTTTCGGCGCACTCCTGAACATGGCGGGCGCGTCAACCCCCGCCAGTTTCGTTTGGCTCCTGATTGTTGCCGCAGGCTTCTATCTGCTCGGCGGCGTGGTGTTCGGGATGAAAGTCACCCAGAGGGCCCTGGGTCAGGTCCTTCGGTGAACTCCGCGAACCCGCGCGGGCTCAACCCGGCCCATTGAGGCTCACAAGGGAGGCAGCATGGCTTTCTCGCTAGCTCGGCTCATCGAAGCGCGCCAGGCCGATCAATACGACCTGCACATGCGTCACATCAGCCCCCACATGGCCCGCGTCCAGCAGATCATCGGCTTCGACAAGATCTACACTCGCGGCCAGGGCGCCTATCTGTGGGATGCGGACGGCAACCGCTACCTCGATCTATTGGCCGGTTTCAGCGTCTTCAACCTGGGGCGCAACCACCCGGCCATCAAGCGGGCGATGATCGAATTCCTCTCGCTCGATAGCCCAACCCTCGTAAAGATGGACTGCCCGCTGCTGGCCGGTCTCTTGGCCGAGGAACTGGTCAAGCGTATGCCGGCCGGGCTCGAGTCGATCTTCTTCGCCAACTCCGGGGCGGACGCGGTCGACACGGCCATCAAGTTCGCCCGCTACGCCACCCGGCGGCCGCGGGTCGTCTACCTCGACCATTCCTTCCACGGCCTGACGCTGGGGACGCTCTCGATCAACGGCGGGGAGGCCTTCAAGAAGGGCTTCGAGCCGCTTGTCCCCGGCACGACCATGGTGGCGATGAACGACCTGCAGACGCTGGAGAGGGAGCTGCGCAAAGGCGACGTGGCGGCCTTCATCGTCGAGCCGATCCAAGGCAAGGGCGTGTACATCCCCCAGGACAACTACCTGCCCGAGGCGCAGCGCCTGTGCCGCAAGTACGGCACGCTGCTCGTGTGTGACGAAGTCCAGGTGGGAATGGGACGCGCCGGGCGCTTTCTGTGCGGCGAGCATTGGAACCTGGAACCGGACATGGTCACTCTTGCCAAGTCGCTCGGCGGCGGGTATGTCCCGGTGAGTGCCGTCATCATGCGCCGTGACATCAACAACAAGGTGTTCGGCCATCTCAAGCGCGCCCAAGTGCATTCGACCACCTTTGGCCAGAACGACATAGGCATGGCCGCCGGGTTGGCGACCCTGCACGTCATGGATGAGGAGAAGATCATCGAGCGTAGCGCCACGGTCGGGGCGAAACTACTTGCCGGGCTGGCGGCCCTCAAGGAACGCCACGAGATCATAGCCGACGTGCGCGGCAAGGGGCTGATCATCGGCATCGAATTCCGACCGCCGCGTTCGCTGGGTCTCAAGGCGGCCTGGGCGGCCGTCGAAGCGGCCGAGAAGGGCCTCTTCACCCAGCTGGTGGTGATGTCCCTCATGCGCGACCACCATCTGCTGACCCAGGTGGGCGGCCCGGGCGTCAACATCCTGAAACTCCTTCCCCCGCTTATCATCGGCGATGAGGAAGTGGAGGCGATCGTCTCGGCGTTCGACACGGTCCTGAGCGAGACTCGCACCATCGGCGGCCGGGTGTGGGCGACAAGCGCAGAACTCATCCGCCAGGCGATGAGTCAATGAGCCAGCTGCTGGAAGACGTGCGCATGCTGGCGGGCGAGATTGGCCCGCGCGGTACCGGCACAGCGGGCGAGGCCGCCGGCGCGGATTACGTGGCAGGGCGTCTCGCGCACCTCGGACTGCCTGTCGAGCAGCATCGCTTTCGCGCCGTCGCCAGCCAGAACAGCTTTCCCCTGGCCATTGACGTGCTCGTCTTGCTCGCCATTGCCATCTATCCCCTGGCCGGGGCGCCCACCCGTTGGATCGCGGCCGCCCTCGCCATGTGCGCCGCGCCGCTGCTCTGGCAGACCATTCGCAACGCAGGCAACCCGCTCAGCGTGTTCCTCCCCAAAGTCACGAGCCGTAACGTCGAGACACGAATATCGGCTGGGACCGGCGTTCGCAATCGGGCGGTGATTCTGGCGCACATCGACACCAACCGCTGCCGCATGGCCTGGCAGTCCAAGAGGGTGGCTGCCCTTGAACCGCTCACCTGGCTCGTCTTGGGTGTGCTGGCCTGCCCAGGTTTGATCTTCTTGGCGGGTGCGCTGTTCGGTGGCCCAGGGTGGCTGTGGTGGCTCTCACTGGTGCCCGGGGCTTGCGTGGTGGGAATGATCATCACCCTGTGGAAGGACGACCAGAAGCCCTTCAGCCCCGGCGCGCACGACAACGCGGCCAGCGTCGCGGTGGCGCTCGAAGTCGCTGCCCGCCTTGCCCGCCGACCGCTGGCGACGACCGAGGTATGGTTCATCTTCGATGGCGCCGAGGAGACCGACCACGGGGGAGTCCGCAATCTGCTGCGCAGGCAGGGTTCGCTATTGCGGCAGGCGGGCTTCTTCGGACTGGAAGGCCTGGGAAGCGGCGAGATTGTCTACTTGACCCGGCAAGGGCTGTGCTGGCCATACCACCCTGCCCCTCACCTCGTCGCGCTCGCAGAGCGTGTGGCGACAGGCCATCCGCAACTCCAGCTGCGTCCGGCGGAAATGCTGGCCGAGGATGACGTGCGCACCCTGCGCGAGCGCGGCTACCATGCCATCTGCGTCGCCGGGCGCGATCCTCAAACCGGCATCCTTCCCTTCTGGCATGGGCCGGACGATACCGTGGCCAACGTCTCAGCGGAGACAATGGAACGCGCGGCGGCAATCATGCTGGCGCTTCTGGACGAAATGGACAAAGCCTGAGGAGGCGAGATGCGCTGCTTCGTGACCGGCGGCACGGGATTCGTGGGCGGCGCTGTCGTGCGCAGGCTGCTGGCGGAGGGTCACCAGGTCCGCGCATTGGTGCGGCACGGGACGAACACCCGCCAGCTGGACGGCCTCCAGGTCGAGCGTATCGCCGGGGACCTGAAGGACAGTGCCGCACTGCGCCAGGGCATGACCGGCTGCGCCTGGGTCTTCCACGTGGCGGCGCTGTATGCCTACTGGGGCTACGCCTGGCAGCAGTTTCTCGAGGCCAACGTCGAGGGCACGCGGCGGGTGCTGGAGGCTGCCCGCCAGTTGGGACCTCAACGGGTCGTCTACACCAGCTCCATCGCCACACTGGGCATCCCCAAGGGTGGAATGCCCGGTGACGAGCAGACGCCGGTGACGCTTGCCGACATGATCGGGTTCTACAAGCGCTCCAAGTTCCTCGCCGAAGAGGTCGCCCGGGAATTCGTCCGCGGGGGTCTGCCGCTCGTGATCGTCAACCCGGCCGCGCCGGTCGGGGTGGGCGACCACAAACCCACCCAGACCGGCAAGATGATCGTGGACTTCCTCAACGGCAAAATGCCCGCCTTCGTCGACACGGGCCTGACCATTGTCGATGTGGATGACGTGGCCACGGGCCATCTCTTGGCCGCGGAACGCGGCACGATCGGCGGGCGCTATGTGCTGGGCGGGGAAAACCTGTCGCTCAAGCAGGTGCTCGACCTCCTGGCGGAAGTCTCGGGCAGGCCGAAAGTTCGGACACGCATCCCCCGGGGCGTGGCGCTGGCCTGGGCATACGTGGATACTGGCCTGGCCCGCCTGAACCCGCACCACGTTCCGGCGGCAACGCCGGATGCGGTGCGGGTCTCCGCCAAGCGCGAGTTCTTCAGCTCCGCCAAGGCAATCCGCGAACTAGGCTTCTCGCCATCCCCGGCCCGCGATGCACTGCGCAAGTCGGTCGACTGGTATCGCCAGAACGGGTACGTAGCACAGACCATCCACCGACACTGACCTGCCTGCCCCCTGGAAAGACCGCGAACGAGGTCGCTGCGGATAGGGCCGCAAGTGCCAATCCAGCGCGCAGCATGGATCCTCGCCGGCGCGGAGAGGTCGAGGGATTGAGCCATGGTCGGCGGTCCCGCCAAAGGGGGAAAGAAGCCAACGGCCGCGTGTCCCCGGCTGACTCACGCAGGGCGGGCCGCCTGGCCCGCCCTGCTCTTCCTTGACCTCACGTGCCCCAACCGGCGCGTCGATTGGGCCCTCAACCCTCCGTACGTCGCTCGATCTCGCCAAAGGTGATCAGCGCCGGCCTCGCCTCGGGGCCGGCGAATATCGGGTTGGTGAGAGCGACCGTCTGCCCAGCCTCGCCCACCGCTTCCGCCCGCACCCTAAGCTCGGCGTGCAGCTCCGCCCGGCCGTCGACCAGGGGCGCCTCGCCAACGAGTCCCGCCCCGCCGACAATGCGCACCCTCCCGGCCTGCGGGCCCGCGCTTGCCGTGGCCCTCAGATTGGCGCGGCCGGACACGAGACCCATATCCGCACCTATGTCGAACTGCTCATCGCCGAGCGATGCGGAGGATTGCATCACGGGCCCGAGGCTGACGTAGGCGCGCCGCTGGCGAACCCCTTCCAGGATAGCCTGCGCAGAAAGCTCGCGGGCGTACACCCACGCTAGGGGTAGGCCCGGCTCCTCGCCCGGGTAGGGTGGCCCTTCCCCCGGCAGCATGTGAAAGTCGCTGCCCCCAACGGCAGTCGGACGCAGACCGGCATTCAGGCACTCGGTCCAGAAGTCCACGGCCCGCGGGTTGGCCTGGGCATTATCTGGCCACAGAGGGTCGTCCCAGACTTCGATGGCATCCACCAGGCGCATGTCGGTCGCCGGGTCGCGCCATTCCCAGGGTCTGAGCAGCGGATGGTTGATCGAATTGAGGCAGCCCTCACCCCGCGTAGGGTCGAGCAGCTCGCTCGTTCCGGAAACCTGGAGCTGAGCGGGATGGTGATCTTGCCCTGGCAGACCTCATCCATCCACGGCAGCCATCCCTGGAGGCCGAAGACATTCCAATGCCCTTCTTCGAGCGTCACCTCGAGCCCCGGGATAATTAGCAGCCCCGGGTCAATGCCAAAATCATTGAAGGCACCGATCGAGTTGTGGTCGGTGATGGCGAAGAAATCCAGCTCGCGCGAAGCATACAACTGCTCAAGGCCAGCGGGCGGGTAGCGCCCATCGGACATGTTGGTGTGAACGTGAAAGTCGCCGCAGTACCAGCCGGGCGATGTGCGCCGAACTTCAGATAGTGAGAGTCGGCTTGTCATCGGAAGAGGCCGGCCTCGGCAAAAGGATAGCGGTCGGGGGGCGTCGGCCCAGCAAGTCTACGCGGCCTGAGCGGTCAGGGGTGCGATGATATGGCGCAGGCTTTCCAAATGCCCCGCCGCGCGGAACCAGCGGGTGAAGTTGAGGCTGTGGCGCAGGAAGATCAGATACTCTTGCGGGTCAACCTCTTTGTTGTAGAAGTCGAGCACCGTCCAATTGAGCACGTAATGGCTGGCCGCATTGATCAAGTGAGGCAGGTAGCGGCCCTCGGAGGCCGAGAGCGGGGCAAGCCCCGCCTGCCCGGCCAACGCACTCTGATAGGCGGCGAGGTACATGGCCACCTCCGCCAGGCGCAACTCGCCATCCTGCTCGCCTTCCCAGGTGGCAAAGAAGTACCACAACGCCAGGGCCACGTCGAATGCACGCAAATCCACCTTCGACCAGTCAAAATCGAACAACCCGGTGACTTCGGAGCCGCGGAACTTGAGGTTGCCCGGGTGGTAATCGCAGTGAATGATGAGCTGCGGCATGCGCCGCGCCTCGGGCTCAGCCAGCACGGCCAGTGTTTCTCGCAAGTCGCGCCGCAGGAATTGGAGATGCTCGATCAGGCACGCATCGAAGACCGTGTTCTTCGAGCGCTGGGGAGTCCCGTCCAGATACTGCCCCATTTCCGACAACAGATCGAGAATCCTGGACTCCGCGCGCTGACCGCGAGGCACGAATCCGTTCAAAGCGCGGTGAAACTGCGCCTGGACGATTCCCGAATTGCGGATCTCTGCAGGCGGGCAGCGCGGGCCAACCCAGGTGTAGCGGTCGTCATCCGGGAGGAAGTCGAAGATGGCATAGAAGGCGCCCTCGCGATCCTCCGAGCCGGCGAGGCGGTGCAGATAGGTCTTCCCCTCACGAGTTGTGTGCAAACGCGCCACCGGCGGCGAGCCCGCCTCCACCAGGCGTTCGATCACGGAATGCTCAAACTCGATCTCCTCTTCGCGGATGCCTCGCTTGTACTTGCGCAGGAAGTAGCGCGTGGGTTTGCCGTCCTTGACCAAGTCAACGCCGAAGCTGGCGTTGACAAAGCCGCGCTCGTTGCGCTCGAGCCGGATCAAATCGCCCAGGTCGTAGTGGCGCAGGACGTCGCGGAGCTCGATAGCCGCATCAGAAGACATGGGGCTCCATTTTGGCGGGAGCGGGCAACTCGAAAGCAGGCTGGAATGCGCGGCAACCCGGCCGCAACGTCAAGAACCTTGCATACGGATCCCGAGCCTCCGCCGATGCATCCAGGCTCCCGATTGGGCAGGTGACACATTGCGATTCTAAGCGCAATTGCCCGACACGGTCGATCGTTTTGGCTTTCACCCCGTCCACCGCACGCGGCCGGTCATCGAAACGACATCACTGGTCAATGACGGGGTCAACCCTGGGGCGCAAGCCGGCAGCATGCTCTGCTCAAACGATAAGTCACTTACCGAAATGGACCACTCCCCATCGCACCATCCCAATCCCATGCCTTCAGGGATCCCCCCTGTTCCTCCACGATCTGTCACTCCATTGAAGAAGGTGATGACAGACCGGCCCTGAGGATGGTAGAATCTCATTGTCCGGGCGGGAGACTCCCCGCCCGGGTTGCGTGCGCAAACCCCGTCCGCTCCCTTCGCCGAAGGGATGCTCTCTGGTAGAGGGCGAATGACTGATCTCGTACATTTCTCCGCAGATACATTCTCCGCCGAGGTCCTGGCCTGGCCGACGCCGGTGCTGGTCGAGTTCGGTGCGGAGTGGTGTCATCCGTGCAAGCAGCTCGAACCGATCCTCAAAGAACTTGCCAGCTTGTGGGACGGCAAGCTGAAACTGGGCCAAGTGGATGTCGACCAGGACCCCGATCTGGCCATGCAGTTTGGCGTGATGGGCGTGCCCACGCTGATCCTGTTCTTGGCTGGGCAGCCGGCCGAACGGCTGACAGGCTTTCAGCCGCGCGAGCGCCTGCGCGCCAAGATCGAACCGCATCTGCCCGCCTAGCTCATTGCGGCCCTCTCAAACGCCGAGCCCACGCGTGCATAAACCGCGTGGGCTCGCTTTTCTGGATCGGGGCCGCGCGCCCTAAGTGCTACGGGGCGGCAGCGCTTGTATCCGCTTGAGCAGTTCCGCGGAGTCGATCTCTTTGAGCAAATACTCATGCGCGCCGGCGCGGCGCACGGCGCGCCGCTCCCAGGCTACATCGTAAGTCGTGAGCACCACCACCTGCGGGTTCCAGGCTGAGCGCGCGGCCTGGCGCACAAGCTCTAGCCCCAGACCATCCTCGCGCTTGCTCTCGATGAGGATCACCTGCGGGCGCAGACGCTCCACCTCGCGCAGCGCGTCCTGCGCGTCGCCCGCTTGCCCCACCAGCTCAACCCCCTCGATGTTGCTGAGCCGCTCGGCCAGCGCCTCGCGCACCTGCGCGTGCTCTTCGATGAGGTAAACCTGCAAATCCATGGCCCCACACAGGCGCCCACCGTCTGCGAGCGCCCTGCCTAGCAGTATAGGTTCGGCCGTGGGCGTTCCAAGTGATGATTGTCCGTGCGCTCGGGGCAACGTGTCACCCCACCCGGCGCCGCAACGCAAATATCAGGGGAAATGTGCGAGGTTCAGCGCACCGGCGCTTCCGCCCGAGCCGGGATGCGCACCGAGACCCGCGTGCCTTTGCCCTTCTCGGAGACGATCGTCGCTTCGCCACCCGAGGCGCGGGCGCGCTCTTCGATGTTGGTCAGCCCGTGCCCGAGAATGCGCTTCTCGGCCTCCGGGCTGAAGCCGCGACCGTTGTCCTCGACGATCAGCCCGTACCACTCGTTTTCCTTGGAGAAGGTAATCCGGACGCGCGTGGCGCGCGCATGCTTGGCCACGTTGGCCAGCGCCTCTTGGGCAATGTGATACAGGGCATTGGTCGAGTGCTGGCTGAGCGCGCCCACGGCCCCATCGGAGATGTGCAGGTCGACGTGCGCCAGAGTTTGCGCGCGGAATTCGCGCGCGAGCTGCCTCAAGCCCTCGGAGAAGTTGTCGTAAGCGATGCGCTGCGGCTTCATGTCGAGGATGTACGCGCGGATGTCGCGGATGACGGTGTTCAAGCCGCCGATGGCTTTGTCGAGCCGGTTGCGCACGAGGGCCGGGTTCTCATCCAGGCTGAGCATGCCGTCCTCAAGCGTCAGCCCCACGGCATAGATCGACTGGATGATGCCGTCGTGCAGGTCCATGCCGATGCGCTCGCGCTCTTCAAGCACCGCCAGGCGCTGCGACTTGCGTAGCAGCAGCGCGTTCTCCACAGCCTCGCCAATGGTCAAGCCCAGCGACTGGAAAAGCTGGCGCTGGCGCGGTTCGAAATCCAAGCGTTCGTCGGTGGCCAGCGTGAGCACGCCCAGCACTTGATCCTTGGAGACGAGTGGCAGACAGATCACGGACTGGCAACGGTCATCGGCCAGGTCGGCCACCAGGCCTGCCGACTCGGCTTGGGCCTTGTTCGTGATGAGCAGTTCCCGCCGCGCCGCGACCTGCCCCAGGACGCCCTCGCCGATGCGGAAGCGGTCACGTTTCCAGACGGACGTCGGGCGCTGCCCGCGCCGCAGAACGAGTGGGAACTCCCCATTGCGGTCCTCGTCCAGGAAGACCTCGGCCGATTGAGCGTGGTAGTGCCGCGCAATGACCTCCATCGACTTCTCTAGCAACTCGTTCAGGTCGAGCGTCATGCCGCCAGCCGATGCCACGCTGTTCAGAATGCCGAGTTCTTCGTTGCTGCGTTCGAGTTCGCGCTCTTTGGTCTGCAGCTGGATGTAGTGGCGGGCATTGTCGATGGCCACCGCGGCGTAGGCCGCCAGCATCTCGCCCAATTTTTCATCTTCGTCGTCAAAGGCTCGGCCGCCGCGCTTCTCGGTGACGTAGATCTGGCCGATGCCGGTCCCCATCAACATGATCGGGACACCCAAAAAAGTGCGCATCGACGGATGGTTGGCCGGAAAGCCAACCGAGTTGGGGTGCGCGCCGAGATCCTCAAGGCGCAGCGTGCGCCGCTCCTTGAGCAGCAGGCCAATCAGCCCGCGGCCCTCCGGCGGGTGCGGGATGCGCTGCACCTCCTCGGGCGCCATGCCGGCAGTGACGAAGCGTTCCAGCCCGCCTTTGCCGTCGGGAATCCCGATCGCCGCATAGCGCGCGTGAAGCAGCTCCAGCGCCGCCTCGGCGATGCGACGCAACACGATCTCCAGGTCGCGCTCACGGACCAGCTCGAGCGATAGGCGATGGAGTGTGTCGAGGGGGGATTTGGTGGCGAAATCGAATGCGACAGACTCGGTCATGCTTCCCATATTGTAGCGCAGGTCGGCCCAGGCCACAAGGATTAAGGAATTCCAAGGCACTATCGATGCTCGTTGGAAGAGGGCACAGCACGCCTCAAGGAGGCTCGCACTCGGGCGGCGCACGCATGAAGGCCACATTGGGCACACCCGCTTCACGTGTGGGCGAATGCTGGCGCGGCGCGCTTCCTGTTGGAAGACGCAGGACGAGAGCGGCTTTGGCCAGATTCTCCTTGCCGACGGGCGCAAGAGGGCTGCCCGGGAGGGGCAGCCCTTGGTCGTACGATGCGCTTGTTCCGCCTGCGATTCTTCGCAGGCCGCCAGCCGCATCAGACAACGATATTGACCAGCCTGCCCTTCACCACCACCACCTGGCGCGGCCTCTTGCCCTCCAGCCAGCGTTTGACCGATTCCGAAGCTAACGCCTTCTCGCGCGCCTCACTCTCCGAGATATCGGCCGGCACCACCAGCCGGTCGCGCACTTTGCCGTTGACTTGCAGGACCAGGGTGATTGTCTCATCCACCGCCAGCGCGGCATCGAAGGCCGGCCAGCGCTGCTGGTGCACCGATCCCTTGCGCCCCAATCGGTGCCAGACTTCTTCGGCCAGGAAGGGGGCAATGGGCGCGAGCATCAAGAGCAGCGCCTCCAGCGCCTGGTGATACACCTCGGCCGACACCGGGCGGCCAGCCGCCTCGCCGATGGCGTTGGTGTATTCCATCATGGCGGAGATGGCCGTGTTGAAGCGGAAGCCTTCGATATCGCCCGAGACTTTGCGGATAGTCTTGTGTGTGATGCGAGCCAGATCCCGGTCGAGCGCCGGCGTGGACTCCTCCGCAGCGGGCGGCGTGGCGCGGGCGAGCAGCAACTCCCAGGCCCGGCGCAGCCAGCGATACGTGCCGGCCAGGCCATTGGTGTTCCAGGGCGTCGTCTGCTCGAATTCGGAAATGAACATCTCGTAGGCGCGCAGCGCGTCGGCGCCGTACTCCGCGATCACCTCATCCGGTGTGATCACATTGCCCTTGCTCTTCGACATCTTCTCCTTGCCATCGGGGGCCAGGATCATACCCTGGTTGCGCAGGCGCTTGAACGGCTCGACAAACGGCACAAACTCAAGGTCGTGCAGGACCTTGGTCCAGAAGCGAGCATAGAGGAGATGCATTACCGCGTGCTCCGCGCCGCCCACGTACATATCCACCGGCAGCCAGTAAGCCGCCTGCTCCTTGTCGAAGGCCGCTTTCTTGTTGTGTGGATCCGCGAAGCGCAAGAAGTACCACGACGAGCAGGCGAACGTGCCCATCGTGTCGGTCTCGCGCCGGCCACGGGTGCCGTCGGGCAAGGTGACATTCACGAACTTGGAGATCGTCGCCAGCGGCGATTCGCCGGTGGCGGTCGGCTCGTAGCTCTCGACGTCCGGCAGGCGCACCGGCAGCTCCTCTTCGCGCACCGGCACCTCGGCCTGCTCGGTGTGGACGACCGGGATGGGCGTGCCCCAGTAGCGCTGGCGGCTGATGCCCCAGTCGCGCAGTTTGTAATTGACCCGCCGCAGGCCCTTGCCCTCGCGCTCGAGCCACTGGGTGACGCGCGCCACGGCCACCTCCCCCGGGGTGCCACTAAATGCGCCGGAGTGGATCATCGCGCCGTACTCGACGTGGAACAACGCGTCACGGTAGAAGTCAACCGCGTGCAGCATCTCCATCACCGTGCGCTTGCCGCGCACGTCCGGCTCGAGCGCCTGGCAGCGCGCGAGGATGTGCTGCTCGCTATCCATCCCCTCCCAGCCCTGGGTGCCGTCGGCAAAGATGAACAGCCAGCGCGTGCCAACCACTTCGTTCCACGAATCCGGCCGCACGTGCTGGGCCGCGATCTCAATGTAGCGCTCGACCTTGGCCGGCGGAATGGTGATGTACAGCGAGCCCTGGCGTTCTTCAAACGGAATGGCCTCGCGGCGCAATGCCTCGGCGAAGCCCTCACTCATTGTGCCCCCCAGGGCAAAGGACTTGGTCAGTCCGTCGGTGCGTTCGATGACCGGCAGGATGGGCAGCCCGTACTTGAGGGCGAAGGCGAAGTCGCGCTCGTCGTGCCCGGGCACGGCCATGATCGCGCCGGTGCCGTAGCCGCTCAACACGTAATCGGCCACCCACACCGGTATACGCCGGCCGTCGACCGGGTTTACGGCGTAGGCACCGGTGAACACGCCGGTCTTGTCCTTCTCGGCGGCGGTGCGGTCGGCCTCGCTCATCCGCCGCGCGGCGGCGGCGTACGCCTCCACCTCGGCGCGCTGCTCGGGGGTGGTGAGATGCGCGACGGCGGCATGCTCCGGCGCAAGCACCATGAAGGTGGCGCCCCACAACGTATCCGGCCGCGTGGTGAACACCCGCAACGGCCCGGCCTGGGTGGCGAAATCGACCTCCGCGCCTTCGCTGCGCCCGATCCAGTTGCGCTGCATGGTCTTGATATGCTCGGGCCAATCGATCGCGTCGAGGTCCGAGAGCAGGCGGTCGGCGTAGGCGGTGATGCGGAAAAACCACTGCATCAGGCGCTTGCGCTCGACCTGCGCCCCGCTGCGCCAGCCGCGGCCGTCGACGACTTCTTCATTCGCCAGTACGGTCTTATCCACCGGATCCCAGTTGACCTCGGCCGGTGCGCGATAGGCCAGGCGCAACGTGCCGAGATAATCGCGCTGCTGCGCGAGGGTCATCCTCGTCCACGCCTCGGCGGTCACCGGCTTCGCGCCGGGAATACCGCTCGACCCGCGCCGCGCCAGCTCTGCCTCGAGTTCGGCGATCGGTCGCGCGCGTTTCGCGCGCGGATCGAACCAGGCGTGGTACAGCCGCAAGAAGATCCACTGCGTCCAGCGGTAGTACTCGGGCTTGGAGGAGTTGATCTCGCGATCCCAATCGAACGAAATGCCGAGCAATCGGAACTGGCGCTTGTAGTTGGCCGAGAAGCGCTCGATGAGCTTGGCCGGGTTGGTCTTGAGCTTGATGGCCGCATTCTCGGCCGGCAGGCCAAAGGCGTCCCAGCCCATCGGGTGCAGCACGTTGTAGCCGCGCATGCGATGGTAGCGGCTGAGCACATCGGTCGGTACGTAGTTACGGCAATGGCCGACGCTCAGGCCGTCGCCCGAGGGATACGGGAAGAAATCGAGGATGTAGGCCTTGGGGCGCTCGTCGGCCGGGGCGGTTTTGTAGAGACGAGAGGCCTCCCACTTGGCCATCCACGCTGCTTCAAATGCCTGCGGCAGGTATTCCATGCTGCGCGCCTTCGAGGGCTTGGCTGCGCGGGGTGTGGCCCGACGCGGCGCGGCCGGTGCGCTGGGCTTGGCCGGTGTCGTGCGTTTGGCCGTGCCGCGGCTCGGCGCAGCACGCGCGCTGGTTTTCTTCGATGCGGTCTTCTTCTTTGTCGCCATGGATCACATCCTCGAGCGATCAGACTGACGCGCGCTGCGGTTGGCGGTAGGGCGTGTCGCCCTACGCACCCCACGCCGGGCCAGGCCGACCGGCCTCTACAAAAAAGAAACCCCTTCGCTCAGGGACGAAGGGGCAACCTCGCGGTACCACCCTGATTCCTGGATCGTGCTCCAGGCGCTTATAGCGATAACGGGCAAACCCGCCGCCGTGTGGCGGGGCGCGGCCCCGGTGGGGACCGACCGGCGAGTTCGGCCTCATGCGCTCCGCTGCGCTGCGGGGTTTCACCGCACGAGAGCTCATGACGCGCTCCCGGCCCCGTTCTCTGGCGGATGGTCTACCGGCCCGCGAGGGGCACTGCTCCGGTACGACGCCGACCTATGGGCAAAGGTCAGCCTGAAGACACGCGCCAGGCTGACCGCGAAGGTGGACCCAGAGGGATTCGAACCCTCGGCCTCCTCAATGCCATTGAGGCGCGCTCCCAACTGCGCTATGGGCCCAGGATCAGTTGTGAAGGCCGGCGCTTGCGCTGACGGCCAGTGGACCTGGAGGGATTCGA
>CAYGXJ010000066.1:0-6918 GCA_964353865.1 uncultured Anaerolineales bacterium
GAACCACAATGCATGGGGCGGGGTCTACGGCACGCGCGCGGAACTGGATGAGGCCGCACCGCAGCACGCAGTGGGGCTCACAGCCAAGTCCGGACACGCCGCCTGGGTCAACACCCGCGCGCTCGAGGCGGCGGGTATCACCGCCAACACGCCCGACCCGCCCGGCGGACGCATCGGCCGTTCCCTGGACGGCACGCCCGACGGTCTGCTGTTTGAGAAAGCGATTGAGTGGGTGACCCGCGTGCAGCCCGAACTGGCCGGGGAGGCGCTGGTGGAAGCGCTGGTGCACACCCAGCAGGATCTCGCGCGGCTGGGGCTGACCGCAGTCCATGATTTTTCTTCGCCGCGCACGTGGGAGGCGCTCGAGACACTGCACGCGCGCGGCGAACTGCGCCTGCGCGTCGTGAAGAACCTGCCCGGCAGCGAGCTTGAGCGGTGGCTTGAGCTGGGTCTCCGCTCGGGCCTCGGCGACGAGTGGTTACGCCTGGGCCACCTCAAGTTCTTCGCCGATGGCGCGCTCGGTCCACGCACGGCGGCGATGGCCGAGCCGTACGAAGGCGAACCCGGCAACCTCGGCCTCATGGTGACCGATCGCGAGACGCTCATCGAGCGCGGCCGGCTGGCCACACTGGGCGGGTGGCCGCTCGCCGTCCACGCCATCGGCGACCGCGCGGTGCACGAAGTGCTCATGGCTTTCGACGCGCTGCGCAAAGTGGAGGCCGAGCAGCACATACCGCGCGAGGCACGCCGCCACCGCATCGAGCACTTGCAGCTTGCGCTCGAAGGTGATGTGCTCCGGCCGGCCCAACTGGATCTCGTGGCCTCGATGCAGCCGAGCCATGCGCCCTCCGACCGTCGGATGGCGGAGCGATATTGGGGTCCGCGCTGCGCACGCGCCTATGCCTGGCGCAGCCAACTCGCCGCCGGGGCGCACCTGGCATTTGGGTCGGATGCGCCGGTCGAGCCGGCCAACCCGTTCGAGGGGTTGTATGCCGCAGTGACGCGCCGCGGCGCAGATGGGGAACCCGGTGCAGCCGGCTGGTATCCCGAGCAGCGTCTGACGCTGGCCGAGGCGCTGTGCGCCTTCACGCTGGGTCCGGCCTATGCGGCCGGCGTTGAGAACGAATGCGGAGTTCTTGCGGCGGGGCGCTGGGCGGATCTCGTCGTCTTAGATGAGGATCCGTATGCGCTGCCGGCCGAGGCACTGCGGACCATCGTGCCGCAGGGGACGATGGTCGGCGGGCGCTGGACGTGGCGGGGGTTCTGACCAAGGGCTCACATGCTGGTGCGGGTTGTTGCAGGGTCTGATCCGGCTTTCAGGCTCGGGGCCTCAAGGGCAATCCTCCGGGAGGCGGCGAGGCATGGCTCAGCCCGGAAGGTCTTCAAGTCGTGTGCCCTTGCCTGCGGCCAAGCTAGTTCGGGCGGCCCGCACGCGCTCAAGGAAACGCGGATCGTTCTCCAGTCGATAGTCGAACCAATCCTCTTCAGATGAAAAGCCCCGCAGGACACCCGCGGGCTTGCCGTGGCGGGTGATGATGATCTCCTCAGTTTCCGCTTGACGGAGGTAGCTGGAAAGATCGTCCTTCACAAGGTGAAGTGCAATTCGTTTCATTTCATTCCCCCGATCTCTTCAACCATTCGTCTGCGTCCGATTTCGACACAACCGCCAAGATGTCTACCCGTCCTTGAACGACGTCATAGAAGACTCGAACTCCTCCGACCCGCAGAGGGAACTGCGGATGGGACATTCCGCTAAGTCTCTTGATCCGGCTCCTCGAATTAGCGGTTGGCTTGTGCCGTAGGTGCTTTTGGATGGCATCCACTACTTCGGCCCGAGTATTCGCCGGCAGGCTGCGCAGGTCGGCGACCGCTTCGGGAGCCAAGAAGATGTCCTTTGCCATTCTGGCTATATTATAGCTATATCTGCAAGTGAGTCAAGCACAGCGGCCGGTTATCCCTGCTCCGCCATGGGCGTGCCGTGCGGCCTGCCCTCTCGCGGCCCAGCCTCATCCGCCCAGCGCGCCGGGGAACACGCTGGTGATCAGCAGGAGGATCGTCAAGCCGATGAGCAGGACCACGACGGTCCAGGCCAGCCCATTCGCCACCCGCCCGTTGACGAACTTGCCCATCACCCGCCGGTCGTTGATCAGGCGAAGCATCACAATCAGCACGAAGGGCAGCAACACGCCGTTGAGAGTCTGGCTGGCCAACATGGCCTGCACCAGCGAACGCACCGGCAAGAGGATGATGCCCGCGCCCAGGACGATCAGTGCGGTATAGACCGCGAAGAAGACCGGGGCCTCGCGCATGTTGCGGTTCACGCCCTTCTCCCAACCGAAAGCTTCGCACACCACGTAAGCGGTTGAGAGCGGCAGGATCGCGGCCGAAAACACCGAGGCGTTGAGCAGCCCCAGGGCAAAGAGCGTGGAAGCATAGCGTCCGGCCAACGGCCCGAGCGCCAGAGCGGCATCCTTGGCGGTCTCGATGCGCACGCCGTGGGCGAAGAGCGTCGCTGCACAGGCGATGATGATGAAACCGGCGACGAAGACCGCAAACAGCGAGCCGACGATGACATCCAGTCGCTCGTAGGCATAGTCGGAGGGCTGCAAGCCTTTGTCGACGATCGAGGCCTGCTGATAGAACTGCATCCACGGGGCGATGGTCGTGCCGATGGCCGTGACGAAGATCGTGACGTAGCCAGCCTCCAAGCGAAAACTGGGCGTCACAAAGGCCTGGGCGACTTCCGCCCAGGGTGGGCGGGCCAGAATCCCGGAGGCGACGTAGGCCAGGTAGACGGCGCTGGCCACCAGGAACACGCGCTCGACGGCCTTGTAGTTCCCCATCACCACAAGCAGCCACACCCCGACGGCGACCAGCGGCACGGAAAGATACTTGCTGATGCCGAAGATCTCCATGCTGGCCGCGACCCCGGCGAACTCGCTCACCGTGTTGGCGAGATTGGCCACCAGCACGATGCCGATCACGAGGGTCGTGATGCGCACGCCCAGCGACTCGCGGATAAGGTCGGCCAGGCCCTTGCCCGTGGCAATCCCCAGCCGTGCGCTCATCTCCTGCACCAGGATGAGGGCCAGGGCCACCAGCGGCAGGATCCACAACAGGCTGTAGCCGTAGTGTGCGCCGGCCACGGAGTAGGTTGTGATTCCCCCGGCGTCGTTGTCGACGTTGGCGGTGATGATGCCCGGGCCGACGACCGCCAGCAGCAGCACCAGGCGGGTGCGCAGGGATCTGACGCGCGGCGAGGTCTTCATCGAGGGCTGCTCTGCCTACACAGGATTAGTGGTACAGGCGCGGCAGGCGCTTCTTCCACGCCGTGGGAATAACCTTGTCGAGCGCGTCGTCGGCTGTAACGATGCCCTGAATGCGCTGCTCGCCATCGACCACCGGGATGGCCACCAGGTTGTATTTGGAGACGGCCTGGGCAACCTCTTCCTGCGAATCGAGCAGCCCGACGCTCACTACGCGCCGGTGCATGAACTGGGCAATCGGCGTGGTCGGGTCGGCCAGCACCAGCTCGTGCAGTGAGACCACACCCAGCAGATGCTCGCGGCTGTCGGTGACATAAACGTAGGTGATGGTCTCGGTTTCACGAGCGATCTCGCGCAGCAGCGCAATCGCCGCGCCGGCCGTGAGCCCCTCGGGGACCACCACGAAATCGGTGGTCATAATTCCGCCGGCGGACTCCTCCGGGTACGTCAGCAGCCGCCGCACGTCCTCGGCCTCGTCTTCCTGCATGAGGTCCAAGAGGTCCCGGCTGCGGTCCTTGGGCAGCTCGGCCAAGAGGTCGGCGGCCTCATCGGGGGCCATTTCCTCCAGAACGTCGGCCACCTTTTCGTCGGGCATGTCTTCCACCAGGCTGGCCTGGAATTCCGGCTCAACCTCCTCGAGCGTGTCGGCCAGGGTCTTCACGTCGAGCCCGGCCAGGAGGTGGTCGCCGTGCAGGCGCTTGAGGTCGCTGATGAGTTCGGCCAGGTCCGCCGGATGGAGTTCGGAGATCTTCTCACCTGGGACTTTCAGGCGCAGCGGCTGGTCGGCGCGCAACAACTCCACGTCGTCCCAAGCGATGACGCTGGCGGGCGCCTTTCGACGGGTGCCGCGGGCCAGTCGCTCGGCCAGGCGCGCCCATCCCAGCCGGCGCAGCAGGCCGAGCCCGCCAATATCCACGTTGGCAACGTAGTACTCGTGGTCGACGCGCGTCAGTTCCAGGTCGTTGACCCGCACCACGCGGACCCCGTTGATGTCGATGATCTGCTTGTCGAGCACGTCTCGCGCCAAGTACAAGTCCTGCTCGGCCGGCTCATAGCGCGGCAAATCGCCGGCCGACATTGTCAGCGGCACGGCCGGTGCGATGAGCACGGCCACCGCCGACATCGGCACGATCCAGCGCTGCCCCGGGCGGCGGATCACGAGGGCCGTCACGATCGGGTGGGGCATGTCGCTGCGCAGCGAGGCGATCAGATCGTCGAGATGGCCGACGGGGTCGCCGTTGAGGTCTGCAACAGGTCTGCCGATGAGCGTACTCAAGAAGGCCATCATCCACCTCGCGGCACTCAATCGCCCCGAGACTCGGGGCGATGGGGATGCGGTCCGCGCCAGCTGGCGCGAAGCGTTCTGGGGTGAACTCTAGCACCGTGTCCCGAAGGCGTCAAACAAATAAACGGCCGGGCCAGCCCCCGAACAGCTGGCGCCCCTCGCGGCCGGAGGCGGCTCAGCTCTTGGCGCCCGGGCGCAGGCGGCGTTCGTCGCCGACGCGCTGGGTGAGGCCCTGGACATCGAGATGCTCAAGCAGCGCCAGGACATACTTGCGCGAGCTGCCGAACAGATCGCGCGCCTCGGCCACGGTCAGCGTTCCTTTTTGCTGCAGCACCTCGCGCACGCGGGCGACCATGATCTCGTAAGTCTCGGCCAGCAAGACCACCTCGCTGGAGACTTGGCGCAGCCGGCCCTGATCGAGAAGCGCGGCGTAAACCGGCTCGCCCACAACCTGCACGCACATTTTCACCGAGGGAGTGTTGTATGGATCGCGCGCGCACTGGGCGAGGAGAGCGGCCACCGCCTGCTCCTCGCTCGGTGAGAAGCGCGGCGCGTGATCGGGCAGGCGCACCCCCTGGCCGACATCCACAACCTGCCCGTGGGCCGTCGCGGCTCCCAGCAGCGCGGCCAGTGCGCGCGGCTCAAGGGCCAGACGGCTGCGCATTTCCTCCTTGGGCATCGCGCGGCGCAAAGGGTTGGCCGCGTGGTAATCGGCCAGGGCACGCGTCAGTGTAGCGATGAGCGCGGCCAGCAGCGACTGCGTGATAACGAGTGCCTCCGCGTCGCGCGGCGGGTCACCGCTCAAGACAACCAACGTCCCCTGCGTGCGCAGCGCCTCCAGCGCCGGCCTCACGTGCTCGGGTGCCAGGCGCGCGCGTTCAGTCACCTCTCGCCAGGCCGCCAGCCCCAAGGCGGAGGACGCCTGCAGCAACACCTCTGCCGGCTGGCCTGCCGCCAGCGCTTCGAACCGGGCGATGACCGGCGCCTCGAAGCGGCGGTAGCGGTGCGGTGGGTGTGGCTCGACCACCCGCCCGCCGCCTACGGTTGTCCCGGGTGAGGGGCGGCGCAGGATAAAGCGATCATCGCGGGCCGCAACCACCGCCTCCTTCAATTCGAGCTGGGCCCATCCGGGTTGGCCAAGCGGGATGGCCTCTGCGCCGAGCACCCGCAGGCGCGCCTGCACTTCTTGCGTCGCCAAGAAGAGTTTGAAGTGCTGGTTGTGCTCCAGGGCGCGGCCCGAGTCGGGCAGCGAGTCGAGCTGGACATCCACCAAGCGCGTGACACGGTAGGTGTCCGGATGGGTCAGGGTCATCCCGCGTCGCAGGTCTTCGACATTGATTCCAGACAGGTTGACCGCGACGCGGCTGCCGGGCAGCGCGCGCTCGATCTTGGTGTGATGCGACTGCAGCCCGCGCACGCGCGCCCGCGCCTCGCCCGGGAGGATCTCAACCTCCTCGCCCAGGGCGAGCGACCCGTCGAGCAGCGTGCCGGTCACCACGGTGCCAAATCCGGCCAGGGTGAAGGCGCGGTCGATGCCCAGGCGCGGCCGGCCGAGATCGGGGCGGCGCGGCTGCGCGGCCAGGCAGCGGGCCAGGGCCGCGGCAAGCTCGGGCAGCCCGGCCCGCGTGCGCGCCGAGACGGGCAGGATCTCGGAACCGGCCAGGGCGGTCGGAGCGAGCACGCGCTGGATATCTTGCCGCACGAGCGCCATCCACTCCGGGTCGTCCACCAGGTCGGCCTTGTTGAGCGCCACGACCGCCGCGCGCACGTGCAGCAGGTCGAGGATCGCAAGATGCTCGCGAGTCTGGGGCATGACGCCTTCATCGGCGGCGATGACGAGCAGTGCCGCGTCGATCCCGCCGACGCCGGCCAGCATGTTCTCGATGAAATCGCGATGGCCCGGGACGTCAACCACTCCCACCAGCTCGCCATCCAGCAGGCTGAAATAGGCGAAGCCGAGATCGATGGTCATCTCGCGCTGTTGTTCTTCTTTGAGACGATCGGGGTGGGTGCCGGTCAGGGCCTCGACCAATGCGGACTTGCCGTGGTCGACGTGTCCGGCCGTGGCGATGACGCGCATCCGAGGCTCCGCAGGTGCCTGGCTAGCGCCCGCTCTCGAGGCGCGCCAGCCATTCGTGGACGAGATTGGCCAGTGCCTCGAGCCGGGAGCGATCGCCCGCCTCGCGTTCGCGGGCCTGATCGGCGGCCTGCGCCAGTTGATCTTCCGCGCGCGCCAGGCGGTCGAGCGCCTTCTGCTCGCGACGGTCGTGCTCGCGCCAGCGGTCGTCCTGGGTAAGCCCTTGAGCTGTCCAGCGCTTCTGATCGTCGGCCAAGTAGGCGCTCCACTCCTGGCGCAGGCGGTCGGTC
>CAYGXJ010000067.1:0-7799 GCA_964353865.1 uncultured Anaerolineales bacterium
GCAGCAGGATTGTAGAGGATGCCCGTGCCCTTGGCGGTGGCGTAGACCTTGATCTGGGTGTAGAGCGCCTCAGTGAGCGTTTCCACCTCGCCGCGGATGCCCTCCGTCGAGTTGCCGTCACCGTCATAGTCGGCGCCGCCCATGCGGATTTCGGCCACATCCTTGATGCCCGGATGGCAGCCCACGCAGGATTCGGTCTTGACCTCGAGCGCATGCACGTTGTGGCAGGTGGTGCAGTCGAAGCCCTTCTCGACGTGCGCTTGCGCGCCCAGGTATTCCTTGCCGTCATACAAGTAGGCACCCTTGGCGGTGCCGCCGAACAGCGTGGCGCCGGCCGCGAAGTAGTGCACGTTCTTGAAGCCGATCTTGCTGTCCACCGTGTCGAGATCTTTGCCCTTGAGCGCGGCATTGACACTCGAAGTGGACTCGCGGCCCTGATGGCACTCCAGGCACAAGTTCGCGCCCACTGGCTGGAGCTTGCCATCGGCATCCGGCTTGCTGAAGGTGATGGAAACGCCGGAGGGGAAGGGCACAGTGGTGACGGCGTAGCGATTGGGCCAGTTGGTCTCGTCGTGGCACGTCGAGCACATGAACCCGTTGCTCGGCGCCATGGAGCCCACGCCCGTGGTGTAGACGGTACCGCGCGAGTCGAAGGTCACGGTTCCGCCATTCTTGATGAACTGTGGCAGACCGCCCGCCGTGTGGCACTTCACACATCCGAAGGGCACCACGCCCGTTTCGTCCCAGTCGCGGAAGGGCATGGTGTCCCCGGCGAAGTGACCGGCATCATCGCGGGCTAGCTTGCTCGTGTCGCCGTCCAGGTCCGCAATCGAATCGAAGAGCAGTTCGATCGTGTACTTGCCCCCATGGGCGAACTTGCCGGGGTCCTTCACCGTGAGCTGGTAGTTGTAGGCTGCCTTGAGCAGGCGCGCGGTCCAGGCCTTGAAGCCATTGGCCGCAACCGTCTCATCCTCGCTCCCCTGGCCGTCGCCGTTGGTGTCTGCGAACCAGTAGGGGTAGGCCGACGGTGAGTAGACGATGGCCGTGCCAGCTTTGGCCTTGGCGTAGGTCTGGATCCGGGCGTAGAGCAGGTCCTGCAGCCCGGTGATTTCGTCGTAGATACCTTCGGTCTTGTTGCCATCGCCGTCGTAGTCGAAGGCCGAGCTGACCATGCGCACCTTCTGGAGGTCGTCCACGCTGGTCACGCCTTCGTGGCACTGCGCGCATTCGGTTACCTTGACCTGCAAGGAATGCGAGTCGTGGCAACCGACACAGCTGTCGTAGCCTTCGACATGGCGGAAGCGCGCGTCGTACACCTTGCCATCGTATTCATAACCGCCCTTGGCATCGGTACCGAGCAGGGTGGCCGCCGCGGCAAAGTAGTGGATGTTGCGGAAGCCGAAGCTCACATCGTTGCCGCTGGCATCCTTGATCGGGGCGACAACCGCGTCGAGGTCGGTCACCTTGAAATCGGCGATCTGCTTGTCGACGCTGGCCTTGGCCTCACGACCCTGATGGCATTCCATGCAGCGCGCGGAGGCGCCCAGGCCATCGATCACGATCGGGTTGCCTTCGGCGTCCTTGCCCGGGAACATAACGCTGGTGTGGGTGACAGCCGTCGAGTTGTGGCATGCGACGCAGGTGATGCCCTGCGCCTCAGTCGCCGGCACGGCCGCATCCACCTTGCCCGCCAGGCTGCTATCGGCGCCGAGGTAATCCATGTAGCCGGCGGCGGTGTGGCATTTGGCGCAAGAGGTCGGCACTTCTGCCGGATCTGAAGCATCCCAGTGGCGGAAGGCTTCGGCTGTGGTGTCGGCGTGCACCGAGCCTGCGGCTGCTTCTTGCTGCGGCACGATGGCCGTGGGCGCAGGTGCCTCGGTCGGTTCCGCCGTGGGTGCGGGTGTGGCCTTGCCGCACGCCGCGAGAAGGACTCCCGCGGCCACCAGCAGGCTCACCATCAGGTACTTGCGATTCATATGCATACTCCTCCTAACCGCGTAGTTCGTCTGTCGAAGACAGAACCAAAGCTCAAACCATTGTTTCGTAGGTGTCTACGCGCGCTGCGGCTGCACCTCCTCAAGCCGAGCTGGCAGGCCATTGCCCGTCAGGCGGGCAGATGGCCGTCGATCACCTCCACCAGGTCGTTGACATCCTTGGCCGGGTAGTGCTCACTCGTGACGACGCGCACCTGCTGGGCTTGCGAGTCCAGTTCGATAATCCGCGTGCCTGGGATGACGCCCAACAACCGGTTCAATGGGCACTTCTCAACGACCCACGGGTCCGCCGCATCCAAAATGACCGCGATTGGACGAAGGCTGCTGAGGCGAGTCGACAAGTCGGGCAAACGCGGATCCATCAGCGTCACCTGCACTCGCCCGATATGCTCGCGCAATCGACTGGCGACGCCCTCCGAGAAGAGCGATCCCGACGAAAGAATGACGACATGCGAAGAAGCCACATGCTCCGTTTGCATGGCAGGTCAACATTGTGAATATTAGCTCAGCGTGAGAGGGATAAGCAACGCCCAAGCGGCCAGTAATGTACGCGCCGACGGGTAGTTCTTTATCGACCTGGACTACTCTTTCGGGTGGTCAGACTCCTCGACGGGGTAAGCCGGGTTGTGCGTCGAGCGTGGTTCAGCGCGGGGGTTTGACCAAGCCGGCCCGGATGGCGAACATGGCGGCCTCCGTTCGGTTCTTTGCCTCAAGCTTCTGCAGGATGGCCTTGACATGGTACTTAACCGTGTTCTCGCTGACCGACAGCCGCTGTGCAATGGCGCGGTTGGCCATTCCTTCAACGAGCAGCGGAATCAATTCGAGTTCGCGTTCTGTCAGTTGGGGGCCGCGTCCCGGCGATTGGCCCCCCTGGGTTAGGCCGTGGATCACGCGCGAGGCGGCCTGCCGCGTGAGCGCCGTCTCGCCGCGGGCCAGGCCTCCCAAAAGGTCGAGGAACTCCTCGGCCTTGAGGTTCTTGAGCAGGTAGCCGCGAGCCCCGCTGCGCATGGCTTCCAGCAAGTCGGCCTCATCATCCGAAACCGTCAGCATGACCACCTGCACTGCCGGCGCCTGCTCGCGAATTAGGTGCAGTGCCTCCAGCCCGCCCATGTGCGGCATGGTGATGTCGAGCAAGAGGAGGTCGGGTTTGAGTTTCAGCGCCAAATCGATTGCCTGGCGCCCATCGCCTGCCTGTCCGACGACCTCGAAGCCGGCCGCCTCGAGCAAGCTGACCACTCCGTCGCGAAAAAGAGAATGATCGTCCGCCACGATGACGCGCATCATCTCATGCCTCCTGCAGCGGGAGCCTGACTGAGAGGCGCGTGCCGGAGCCGGGGAGTGATTCGATCGACAACTCCGCGCCGATGGATGCGGCCCGCTCACGCATGGTGCTGATGCCGAAGCGTAGGGCCTCGCCCCGCCCCTTTTGGGATGGGTCGAATCCCTGACCGTCGTCGGTTACGCTGACCTCAAGCCGTCCGTGGTTGACCACCATCTCCACGCCGGCGCGGCGGGCGGTGGCGTGCTTGCGCACGTTGGAGAGTGCCTCCTGCACGATACGCAGGAGCTGCAGTTCGGATTCGGTGCCCAGGCGGATCTTCTCTGCCTCCGTTCTGGCGCTGAAGTAGGTCGGCAATCCGCTCAGCAATTCAAACTGCTCGGTGTAGCGGGCGAGCATGGCGGCCAGACCTTCATCCGCCGCGCCCCCGACGCGCAAGCCAAGGATCGCTTCGCGCACGCTGGTGTACAAGTCGCGTGCCGCCTGTTCGAGCTGCTCGAGATGGCGTTCGGCCTCGTGCACACGGCGCCGCTTGAGCAAAAGGCGCACGGCCATCGCCTTGGTGTTGACGTAGCCCAGCAACTGGGCGAAACCGTCATGCAGTTCGCGTGCAATGCGCTCGCGTTCGTCGGCGATGGCGCGGTTGCGCAGTCGGAGCATTTCCTCTTGCTCCAGGGCGTGGCGCTCAAGCCGCTGGGCCATGCGGTTGAAGCCGGCCGCCAACTCCTCGAGTTCATCAGAAATCCGGGATGAGGGAGGTAGCCTTGACGAAAAGTCGCCGGCGGCAAAGGCCGTCAGCGGCCCGCGAAATGCCTCCACCCGCCGCACGACCACGCGGTGGATCAGCCAGTAGACTCCCAGTGTCACCAGCAGCGCGAGGCCGGCTGAGATCAACAAATCGACCTGCAACTGCGTGATGAGCGGGCGCTGCAGGTCCAACAGGGGCACATCGGCCAGAAGTATCCCAAGGTGAGGCCCCTCCCCTGCGTGGCACGCATCGCATTCCGGTTCGTTGGCAATGGGGGACGCAATGCGCAAGATTCCATTGGCGCTGGCGAGCAAGGCCGTGCGTGCCCGGGTGGCTGGGGGATCTTGGTGGCACACAAAGCAGCCCGCATCCTGCTGGGTGTGAACCCGGCCGACGTCTTTTTCGGCGCTGTCAACCTTCACCTGTCCGGAGGCATCGAGAATCTGGACCCGTTCGATCGTGCCGCTCTGCCCAACATCCAAGAGCGCCTCCCGCAGATGCGCGCTGTCGTTGCGCAGCATGGCGTTGCGCAGGCTGTGGGTAATCACGACTCCGGTCTGGACGGCCGAGGCGCTGGCCTGATCCTCGATCAACCTGCGTGCGCGCCAATAGTGGACGAGGGAGAGTGTTGCCAGCGCTATGAGCACGGGCAGCGCAACGCCCAAGGCAATGCGCAGCCTCAGCCCCCAGGCCGGGCCAGTCCGAAGCGGAGGGGATTCCCGATCTGGCGATTCGACCGTCACTGTTCGACCCGAGCGCGGGTTAAAGGAATCATCGGTCATGCGGGTTGGCGACTATTATAGGTTTCCCGGCAAGAATCGCCAGCAGGGCGGGTATGCTTGCCGAGCAGGCAGGGATCAGTACTCACCGCAATTCTGCCAATATCAATCGCATTTCCTGTGTTACAATTGTCACTATTCGGGTATTAGCAACCGCACTAATTCGGAATTGCGCTAGGGGTTAACATGGTTTCCGGCCTATCCCTCATGGGTTGACTGACCCATGCGCAAGGGCTAGAAGCGCCACGCGCGAAGAGTCCCCCTGATTAACCCTTCGCCCAGGCTTGCGAAGAGGCTATTCAGTCTGGGTTGAGGCTGCAATGGAGAGGGAGCATGTCTCGTTCTGCAACGTTTCCGTGCGCCTTGAGAAGCTCCGCGCAGCGGTTGCCCACCGCCGACGGGGATTCCATTCAATGCACGTCACTAACCATGGCTCGAGGAGGAGGCGGATGACCTCACGCCGTTGCGCACTGGCAGGGCTGGTGGGTGTGGCGCTGGTATTACTGTTGGCGCCCCATACAGCCCTGGCTCAAGCTCCCGAGCCCAACAACGAGGTTTGCCTCGCCTGCCACGGCAACCCGGGCCTGAGCACAACTCTCATCAGCAATGAGGACCTCCCATTGACCGTCGATCCGGCGCTCTTCGGCGCGTCGGTGCATGCACAAAGCGGGGTCGCCTGTGTCGATTGCCACAACAACATTTCCACCTTCCCGCACCCCCATCTCTCCGCAACGGATCGGCGGGACGTGACGCTGCAGTTGTACAGCGCCTGTAAGACCTGCCACACTGACAAGTACGACCAGGAGCTCGACAGTGTGCACGGCAGAGCCCTGGCCGGCGGCAACCTCAACGCGGCGGTGTGCACCGACTGCCACAACCCGCACACCCAGGGCCGCCTGCGCCAGAAAGGCACCGGCCTCCTCGTAGCACAAGCGCGGTTGGCGATTCCCCAAACCTGCGCCCGCTGTCACGGCGCCATTTACGAGCAGTATCGCACCAGCGTCCACGGCGCAGCGCTCATCGGCGACCCGACGCAGGGCATGCCCGGCGGCAACCCGGACGTTCCGACCTGCATCGACTGCCACGGGGTCCATTCCATCGAAGACCCGACCACGGACGCCTTCCGCCTCAAGTCGCCTGCGCTGTGCGCCGCGTGCCATGCCGATCCGCAGCGCATGGACAAATACGGGCTCTCAACCGCCGTCATGAGCACCTATGTCGCCGATTTCCATGGGACGACCGTGACTCTGTTCGAAAAGCTGTCGCCGGATGCGCAGACCAACAAGCCGGTGTGCTACGACTGCCATGGCGTGCACGATATCCAGCGCGTGGATGACCCGCAAAAGGGGCTGCAGGTCAAGGAAAACCTACTGCACACGTGCCAGAAGTGCCACCCCGGCGCCACTGCCAACTTCCCGGACTCCTGGCTCAGCCACTACATCCCCGACCCACAGCGCAATTCGCTCGTGTACTACGTGGACCTGTTCTACAAGATCTTCATCCCCACGGTGCTGGGCGGGATGGGTGTGTTCGTCCTCACCGACATCGTCCGCCGCCTGATCGAGCGCCGGAAGGGAGCCAAGCCCCAATGAACCCTCAAGCGCGCTACCAACGCTTCCATTGGATGCAGCGGGTCGAGCACGTGCTGCTCATTCTCTCATTCACCACCCTGGCCGTCACCGGCTTGGCGCAGAAGTACGCCAACGCGGGTGTGAGCCAGGCCATTCTGCGCGGCTTGGGCGGGATCGAAGATGCCCGCACGATTCACCACGTGGCGGCCGCACTGATGATGTTCGAAGCGATCTACCACCTGGTGGGCACGGGCTACAAGGTGATCGTGCGCCGTTCGCGCATGACGATGCTGCCCACACTCAAAGACCTGGGTGATGCCCTGCAGTCGCTGCTCTACAACGTGGGGCTGCGCAAGCTGCGTCCTCAGGGGGACCGATACACCTTCGAGGAGAAGGCGGAGTACTGGGCGCTCATTTGGGGCACGGCCATCATGGCGCTGACGGGTTTCATGATGTGGAACCCGATCGCCACCACCAACCTCCTTCCCGGGCAGGTGATCCCCGCAGCCAAGGCGGCCCATGGCGCCGAGGCGGTGCTGGCCGTCCTAGCCATCATTCTCTGGCACATGTATGGGGTCCACCTCAAGCGCTTCAACAAGAGCATGTGGACCGGCACGATGACCGAAGAAGAAATGATCCACGAGCATCCGCTGGAGTTGGCCGACCTCAAAGCCGGCACCGCGCAGATTGCGCAAGATCTGAAGACTCTGCGCCGCCGCCGTCTGGTTTTCTTCCCCACCGCGGGGATTTTGGCCGCCGGCATGCTGGTCGGCCTGGTCTATTTTGTCTCGTACGAGAAGACCGCCATTGAGACCGTGCCGCCTGCGGTGGATGTGCCAATCTACGCTCCGCAGACCCCGACCGCAGTGCCCACGGCCGTGCCTCACTCCGCGGCAACCTCGCAACCGACGGGCGCCGCCCCCGCTGCGGTGAGCTGGCAAGACACCATTGGCCCGCTGCTCGCCAAACAATGCGTGATGTGTCACGGCCTTGTTAGCCCCGCCAGTGGTCTCTCGCTCGCCTCCTATCAGACGGCTTTGGCCGGCGGAGCCGGCGGCCCCGGGGTTGTCCCTGGCGCCCCCGCCACGTCACGCCTGGTGGTCGTGCAGAGCGCCGGTGCACATCCGGGGCAACTCACACCGGATGCGCTGAGCATGCTCAAAGCCTGGATTGAAGCAGGTGCGCCCGAAAAGTGACTCCGGCCATCCCCGGGAAGAGTACAGGGCCGCTCTCGACTGAGCGGCCCCGTTGTGTCGCTGCAGGTGCCACGGCGCAGGCCATGCCGGGACCGAGATCCGATTTCGTGTCAGTTCGCAGCCCAATCTGCGCGGTTAGGACCCCTCCACCGGCGGGGTGAACTTCAATACGCGCGAGGTATCCGTATCCACAATCCACACGTTGCCTTCGTCATCCACAGCCACGCCCACC
>CAYGXJ010000068.1:0-1788 GCA_964353865.1 uncultured Anaerolineales bacterium
CCAACTTCTCATTCCGCGCGGTGCGCCTCGACCGCGGGGAGCACCACGTCGAATTCGTCTACCGGCCGATTTCGTTCGCCGCCGGCATGGCGCTCTCTCTCCTGGCCTGGGCGGGTCTTGCGGTCATCGCCGCCATCAAGATTCTCACGCGGAGAAACAGCCGAACATCATGAGGCCCACTCGATTTGCGCGAACCTCCATCGCATCGGCCTGCCCATGGTTACCAGCCGTTCTGCTGCTCGCGTTGATGCTGATCTACCTTGGGCAGGTGTTTGTTCGCGGCGGGGGCGACCCGCTCGTTTTTGCGCGTCTGGGGACGAAATACGCTCACGGGGATGTCCGCGGCAGCGAAGGTTACGACGGGCAATTCAACTACTTCATCGCGCTTGATCCCTCCCCGCACAGCATTGCCCCCGCCCTCGACGCGCCGGCTTATCGCTATCAACGCATTCTCACACCGCTGCTTGCACGTGCCGCCGCTCTCGGCAATCCGGCAGCCATTCCGTGGACTCTGGTGGGGCTCAATCTGGCCTATCAGATCGCAGCCGTTCTCGTGCTGGGCGAGATGCTGCGTCGTCGCGGCGTATCGCCATGGGTTGCGCTTCTGTTCGGGCTGTGGGTCGGGGTGGTCGCCGGCGTGCGCCTCGACCTCGCGGAGCCTCTCGCACTATTGCTGGTTCTGCTCGCGCTGTGGAGCGAGGAACGGGTCGCGGAGAGTACGCGCGCGGGCGCCGCAACCTGGGTCCCCGGCGCGCTGCTGGCCTTGAGTCTGCTGGCCAAGGAGACGATGCTCCCATTTGCGCTTGGCTGGGCACTGCTGCCCGCGCTCGATCGATCCTGGAGGCGCACGGCGGCACGCCTGCTCGTGCTCGCGCCATTCGCGTTGCTCCAAGCCTGGCTTTGGGTGACCTTCGGCGCTCCCGGGTTGGTCAGTGGCGGCGCCGGAAGCACCTCTTTCGAAGTTGTTCCGCTCGCCGGATTCCTGCGCATTAGCCAGAACGGCGCGGCCGCCTTCGCCGTGATGGCGGCGCTGCTCCTGCCCGGCGTCATCCTGCCCGCCCTGCTCGCGGCCTGGAGCAGCCTGCGCGCGCTGTCGGCCTCCGCCGCGCGCCGCACGGAGTTGGTGCTCTTGCTCAATGCGCTCATGGTTTTACTGGCACCCTTCTCCACTTTTCGCGAGCCTCTGGGAATTACCCGCCTGGCATCGGGTATGATTGTGTGTGTTCTGCTCTTCGCGGCCGAGATTCACCGTCCCCGCATCTTCGCCTGGGGGCTGTTGTGGCTGAGCTACCTGGCACTGCTCGTCGAGTGACGAGCGAGCCGCTGTGGCCGGAGAGCTCCATCCCTCGAGCATAACAATCGGCAGGCGCCTATGACACCCACGATACAGGACCTCGGCACCCGTCTTCGCGAGAACGTCGCCCAAGTGATCATTGGCAAGGATCAAGAAATCGAGTTGGCTATCTTGGGAATTCTGGCGCAAGGCCACTTGCTCATCGAAGATGTGCCCGGAGTGGGGAAGACGGTGCTCGCCAAGAGCTTGGCGCGTTCGTTGGGCTGCAACTTCAGCCGTATCCAGTTCACGCCCGACATGCTGCCCAGCGACGTGACCGGGGTCTCCATTTTCAATCAGCAATCCCGCCAATTCGAATTCCGTGCAGGGCCGATCATGTCACAGGTCGTCCTGGCCGACGAGATCAACCGCGCCACGCCCAAGACGCAGGCGGCGCTGCTCGAGGCCATGGAGGAGCACCAGGTCACGGTCGACGGCATCACGCGCGTGCTGCA
>CAYGXJ010000069.1:0-3909 GCA_964353865.1 uncultured Anaerolineales bacterium
GGCCATCGCGGCGGCCGACTCGCCGAGCAGAAACTGCGCCTCGCCTGCCGCGGGGCTTTCGGGATAGGAGGCCAGCAGCGAGCCGAGCGTCGCGCGCGCGGTCGCGTAGTCCTGGGCCTCGAGCTGCATCAGGGCCAGGCCGAGCAGCGCACGGTCGGCCGTGGCCGGGTCGCCCGCGGCGCTGTGATAGAGCGCGGCGGCGCGCTCGAAATCACCGATGAAGCGTGCGTGTTCGGCAGCTTCGAGCGGCGGACCCGCGGTGGGGGCGGGCGTCGGCGTGGGTTCGGGCGGGACGAGGGTTGGCGCGGCGACGCTCGCGGGTGGCGCCGTCGGCGTGGGCCCACCAATGATCGCCGCCAGAGGCAGGTTGCAGCCAGCCGCCAGGTTCGCCGCAATGCTTGCAGCGAGCAGCCCGTTTATACGCGCCGCGGATGCGCGTGCAATTCTCCGCTCGAAACTCGCCTGCATTTTGACAAACATACCTGCGCATGTTACCATACTCGTCGTGGGCGCTCTCGCGAGGAGAGCGTTTTTTCTGCGTTGATGCGGGCCGAGCGCGGCCGCAGGCGGTGAGGGAATGCGAACGCTAGAGTGGCAAGCCGAGCGCGGCACGCTGCGCCTGATCGATCAACGGGCATTGCCGGCCGAGCTGCGTCTTGTCGAGCTGACTTCGGTGGGCGAGGTCGCGCAGGCCATTCGCGAGATGACCGTGCGCGGCGCGCCGGCCATCGGGGCGGCGGCCGCCTTCGGCCTGGCGCTGGCCGCGCAGCACAGCCGTGCGAATTCCACCGGCGAACTCTTGGGCGATCTCCAATCCGCCGCGGCGCTCTTGCGTGCGGCGCGGCCGACCGCAGTTAATCTCGGCTGGGCCATCGACCGCACGCTGCGTGTCGCCCGCGAGGCGGCCGCGCGCACTGTTGATGACGTGCGCCGGCGGGTCCTCGACGAAGCCCAGCGGCTGGCCGATGAGGACGTGGCCACCAACCGCCGCATGGCCGCCTACGGGGCGGACCTCGTCCGCGATGGCGATACGATCATCCATCACTGCAATACCGGCGCGCTGGCGGTGGTGGACTATGGCACCGCGCTCGGGGTCGTCCGCGCCGCACACGAGCAGGGCAAGCGCGTGCATGTGCTGGTCGATGAGACCCGGCCGCGCCTGCAGGGCGCGCGTCTGACGGCGTGGGAACTCGGCGAGCTGGGCATCCCATATGAGATCATCGCCGACAGCGCGGCCGGCCACTTTCTGCACCGCGGCCAGGTGCAGCTGGTGCTGGTCGGCGGCGATCGTGTGGCGGCCAACGGCGACGTGGCCAATAAGATCGGCACCTACATGCTGGCGCTCGCGGCTCACGCCAACCGCATTCCCTTCTATTGTGTTGTCCCCCTCTCGACGATCGACCCCTCCTGCCCCGACGGGTCGGCCATTCCGATCGAAGAACGCGACCCGCGCGAGGTGCTTGAGCTGGAGGTGCACGGTCAGCGCGTGACACCCCGCGGGGCGCAGGCGCGCAACCCGGCCTTTGACGTGACGCCCAATGAGCTCATCACCGCCTGGGTGACCGAACGAGGAGTCGTGCGCGCGCCCTTTGCGGCCAACTTGGCGCGCCTGGTCGTCCAAGGAGAACCCGCATGAACCTGGTGATCACCGGTTCGGTCGCCTACGACTACCTGATGACGTTCCCGGGTCTTTTTCGGGATCAAATCCTGCCCGACCAGATCGGGTCGCTCAGCCTCTCGTTCCTGGTCGACGGGTTGGTGCGCCACCGCGGCGGCATTGCCACCAATATCGCTTACACGTTGGCCCTGCTCGGCGAGCGCCCGCGGGTGATGGCCACGGTGGGTCAGGATTTCGCCGACTATCGCACATGGCTGGAGGCCAAGGGCGTCGACACCTCGGCCATCCGCGAAATCCCGGATCTCTACACCGCCTCCTTTTTCGCGACGACCGACCGCTCGAACTCGCAAATCGCCTCGTTCTACGCGGGGGCAATGGCGCGCGCGGCCGACCTTTCGCTCGAGGAACTGCGCCCGCGGCCGGAGTTGGTCGTCGTATCGCCCAACGATCCGGGCGCGATGCACAAGTATTTGGATGAAGCCGGGGCGCTGGGCGTGCCCGTGTTCTACGATCCGAGCCAGCAGGTGGCGCGGGTGGATGGGGCAGAGCTCGCGCACGGGCTGGCGCACTGCGCCGCCCTCATCTGCAACGAATACGAGTACGGCTTGATCCAGAAGAAGACCGGCCTCTCCGATGCCGACATCACCCGCCGGGTGCGCCTGGTGGTGGTGACCCTCGGTCGAGAGGGATCCCGCTTGCAGGCCGAGGGTCGCACGCTGCACATTCCGGCCGTGCCGCAAGAGCGCATCGTCGATCCCACCGGTGTGGGGGATGCCTTCCGCGGCGGGTTCCTCAAGGGCTACCTGCGCGGGCTGGACTACGAGCGCTGCGGGCAACTGGGGTCGCTGGCGGCCACCTACTGTCTCGAAGAGCAGGGCACCCAGAACCATCACTTCACCCACGCCGCGTTTCTCGCACGCTTCGAGGCGAACTTCGGCGCGGACGTGAAAGTGCGTGAAATGCTTGCGGGGTAGAGGCGAAGTAGAATCTAGAGTCTCGCCGCGCGCGACCCGCGGCGCCGAAGGAGTTGGCATGACCCACGACCACGACATCAAGAACCCGAAGCTGGCGGAGGGCGGGCGGCTGCGCATGGGCTGGGCCGAGCAGGAGATGCCTGTACTGCGCCTGATCCGCGAGCGCTTCCGCAGTGAGCGGCCGCTCGCGGACCTGCGCGTCTCGGCCTGTCTGCATGTGACGGCTGAAACCGGGAACCTCATGCATACGCTGCAGCTCGGCGGCGCGGACGTCGTGCTGGCGGCCTCCAACCCGCTCTCCACTCAGGATGACGTGGCGGCCACCCTCGTCTCGCACCTGGAGATGCCGGTCTATGCCATCAAGGGCGAGGACAACACCACCTACTACCAACACCTGCGCGCGGCGCTCGATCACCACCCGCACATCACCATGGACGACGGAGCGGACCTGGTTTCGACGCTGCACAAGGAGCGGGTGCCGCAACTGCCCGAGGTCGTGGGCGGCACGGAAGAGACCACCACCGGCGTCATCCGCCTGCGAGCGATGGCCGCCGACGGCGCGCTCAAGTTCCCCATCATCGCGGTCAACGACTCGATGACCAAGCACCTCTTCGACAACCGCTACGGCACAGGCCAATCCACGCTGGACGGGATCGTGCGCGCGACCAACGTGCTCCTGGCGGGCAAGACCTTTGTTGTGGCGGGCTACGGCTGGTGCGGCAAGGGTCTTTCGATGCGCGCGCGTGGGATGGGCGCCAATGTCGTGGTCACCGAGATTGAGCCGCTGGCGGCACTGGAAGCGGTGATGGACGGCTTCCGAGTCATGCCCATGGCCGAAGCAGCCCGAATTGGCGACATCTTCTGCACCGTCACCGGCGACATCAACGTACTTGATCGCGAGCACTTTGCGGTGATGAAGGACGGCGCGATTCTCGCCAACTCCGGACACTTCAATGTCGAGCTCAACATCCCCGCGCTGGAGGAGATGGCGAGCGGCAAGCGACACGTGCGCGAGTTCGTGGAGGAATACACGCTCAAGGACGGCCGGCGCCTCAATCTCCTGGGCGAAGGACGCCTGATCAATCTGGCCTCGGCCGAGGGCCACCCGGCTTCGGTTATGGACATGTCGTTTGCCAATCAGGCGCTGGCTGTGGAATACATGGCCCGCCACGCCAAGGAACTCACCCAGGGCGTGCATCGCCTGCCGGAGGAGATCGACCGCGAGATCGCGCGACTCAAACTCGAGGGCATGAAAGTCGCCATCGACACACTGACCGACTCGCAGCGCAAGTACCTGGCCTCCTGGCAGGAAGGCAC
>CAYGXJ010000070.1:0-4381 GCA_964353865.1 uncultured Anaerolineales bacterium
AACCGGGTGTGTTTGAGCATTGGACATGGATTCGGCCTGGATCGGGGTAGCTGAACACCGCCGTTCGGTAAGCCGTACATGGGAACTCAGTGCCGGCCGCCAGAGGTCTCGCGGCACTGGCCGGTTCTATGGGAGCCGCGCCCACCCTGGTCGGCTGGGGCAGGCTCCGGCCGAGAAAGATGGTTCCTACAAACAGAACGAAGAGCGAAGTGATCTGAAGAAACACTCTGAACGGGGACTTCATCGCGGGATCCCTCCTTGGGTTCTGGCTTGGCGATGAGAACAACGGTGTGAAGACCGCTCAGGATTGTAGGCGCGATCCGCAAACGCGCAAGCGCGCATTCCAGCCGTCGGTGAAGCCTGAGCGTGGGAAACGGTTCACGCCACCCTCCACGGCCTCAACCCGGACTTCTGACGTTCGGCTGGTCGCGTCCTCTATGCCGACACGCGTTTGCCAATTGAGTCCCGAGCATTGAATTGGCCTAGTGCATGTCTGCCCAGCAGTCTCCGACGGATTGCGAACGGACCCCTCCACAGCGCGAAACCAGGCAGCCAATCCTCAGGCTATGGCACTCTCCCCGGAAACTCGTCAGGTTTGCAGAGCGGATCGGCGCAACCCCGATCCGGGCAGAAGACCGCGGTGAGGTAGAACCCTCTACCGGGTATGTTCGACTGGCCGGGCAGCGCCTCACAGGTCCTCTGGTCAGCGGGAGCACACCACGGAGGGAGATTCTCCGTGGCGGCCCAACAGGCCCCAGGGCAGCCACCCACCGGACCGACCCGTCCCCCCAGCGCAATGCACTCCAAATCCCCGCTGCGGATGCAGACCTGCCTTCCCGTGGAAGGAAGGAGGCATGTCCCCGGGATCCCCTTGTAGTGGCAGGCGATTGTCCACGGCTCACAGCGTCCGACCTCCTCCGTGGCCGCCTGCGACATCGCCTCGGCAATACCAAGGAGCTGGTGGCGCACGGTGGAACTGACAGGATCGAATCCGAGGTGTTGCGCCGTGTAGTCGTGGTAGTTGGCCATTGCGACGGAACAGACTACGCTCAGCTCACCAATGTATAACTCCACGTCCTGACGTGCCTGCTGCATGCGGTAGGAAATGAGCGATAAGCCGTCGGGAGGTGCCAGATAGGACGATTGCGGAGAGAGCAGCGGTTCCATCCTACCCGACGCGATCGCAAGCACCCACCCCGGGTGGTCCGCAACCCACGCGCGCAGGCTGGCCGTATCGACTTTGGAGGAGGCCTGCACCGCCTGGGCGGCTTCCAGGATGGCCACATCGGAAAAGTCCACTTGCTGCGTGAATGCCTGTGGGCCATCCCCAGCCTCGAGCGTCAGCTCGAGCATGCCTGCATTGTCCACCCAGGCGATGCCGAGAGTGAGTGCCGGCGTGGCTATTCGCGTCGGTCGTCCGCCCGAATCGAGTTGGATTTGAACCACGCCCTGGGCATAGGGAATGGCCAATCCACTCGGCAGCAGGTCCTCGCAAGCAGAGCCGATGAGGCGCTTCTCATTCTTCGCCTGATCGGTGTTCGGCGTAAGCGGGCAGTTGTCCCTCGAACTCGGCACGCCATCCAGGTCTGGGTCCACATCTTGAGCTGACACCTGGTTCGCCGAGGGTGACGAGGGCCGCAATTGGGTCGTCAGATTGCAGGCCATGCCAGTGAGGCAGATCGCAAAGAGCGGCCCAACAAGAGGTCTGAGCCCGGTCCAAAGGGGATGCGCACGCCTGCTCGAGTTCATAGGAATCGCTCCTCCTACGGGAGGCAATGAGCCAAGAAGGGGATCCTGGCGCGGGCCAGCAATGTGGCCATGGCTGCAACTATGGGTGGGGGTGCTTCGCCTGATGTCAATGATATGTCAATTTGGCCCTCTTCAATGGCAGCCTGTCTCTTGGGAGTACAAGAACACAGGACGGGAACTCCCGTCCTGGTGGTCTGCGATGGATCGCGTCGATTGGGTGCGAACGCTTAGCCTGCTGCTGCGGCACCCTGGCGCAGGGCCTGGTAGTTGACCGGCAAGAGCGCGCGATGCCGCTCGGGCAGGTGTGCCGCCATGGCCTGCTCGACGCTTTCGAGCGTAAGCACCGGCAGGCGCGCCAGCAGCGCGCCAAGCATGATCATGTTCGTCAGACGACGGTTGCCAAGCGTCTCGGCCATCTCGTTGGCCGGCAGCGCCACGGAGGTGATGTCCGTCCGCACGGCCGTCCGATTGGCCATCGAGGCGTTCACCGCAAGCACTCCGCCGGGCTTCACCAGCGGTTCGTACTTCTCCAGCGAGGGCAGGTTCATAGCAATCACCGCCTGCGGGTTGCGCACCAGTGGCGAGCCGATCTCCTCGTCGGCAATGATCACCGTGCAATTGGCCGTGCCACCCCGCATCTCCGGCCCGTAGGAGGGAATCCATGTGACCACCCGGCCGGCATCCATGCCGGCGTAGGCCAGCACTTCGCCTGCGAAGAGGACCCCCTGCCCGCCAAATCCCGCGATGATGATCTCAGTCTGCATGCCTCGCTCCGCGGTCCGCCTGTTCTCGTACGCCTAGGGCCGAGCGCTCGCCAACGACGGGGCCACCTTGTAATCGCCCAGGGGAAAAGCCGGCAGCATGTTTTGCTCGAGCCACTTGAGCGCCTCGAGCGGCGACAGCCCCCAGTTGGTGGGGCAGGTCGAGAGCAGCTCGACCATCGAGAACCCCAGCCCGCGGACCTGGGCCTCGAAGGCCGTGCGCAGCGCCTTCTTCGCCAGGCGGATACTCTTCGGGTCGTGCAGGCTGCGGCGCACGACGTAGGCCGCGCCCTCCAGCGTCGCCAGCAACTCCGCCATGCGGATGGGGTACCCGGCCGTCTCCACGTCTCGCCCGTAGGGTGAGGAGGTCGTCTTCTGACCGGGCAGCGTGGTCGGCGCCATCTGCCCGCCGGTCATGCCGTAGTTGGCGTTGTTAATGAAGATGACCGTGATCAGTTCCCCGCGCCCGGCGGCATGCACGATCTCGCCCATGCCGATCGAGGCCAGATCGCCGTCCCCTTGATAGGTGAACACGATGCGCCCGGGTTGCAAGCGCTTGAGGCCGGTGGCCATGGCCGGTGCGCGGCCATGCGCGGCCTCGGCGAAATCCATGTTGAAGTAGTTATAGGCGAACACCGAGCAGCCCACCGGCGCCACGCCGATGGTCCGCTCGCGCAAGTTCATCTCATCCAGCACCTCGGCGATCAGGTGATGCGCCACGCCGTGGGTGCAGCCCGGGCAGTAGCTGTTGGGCGTTTCGGAGAGCGAGTGCGGCCGTTCGTAAACAAGTTGTTCCGTCGCCGCCATGCGCCATGCCTCCTAATGAGGAAGGATCTTTTCCAGCCGTTTGAGCCATTCCACGCGGGGGTCCGCCTGTGCGCGAGGTTCTCGCGCCACGCGGCGAATCTCATCCAGGATTTCATCCGGGAAAGGTACCATGCCGCCCATGCGGCCATAGAAATCCACGGGCACACGCCCAGCCACCGCCCGCTGAACGTCCTCGAGCATCTGGCCGGCGTTCATCTCCACCACCAGGAAGGCCGAGGCGCGCCTGGCCAGTTCGTCGATCGCTGCGTAGGGATACGGGCTGATCGCGACCGGCCGCATGAGCCCCGCCCGGATTCCTTCGGCGCGCGCCGCACGCACGGCCGAGAGCGCGATACGCCCCGCCGTGCCGAAACCGACCACGACCAAATCCGCGTCGTCCAGGTAATACTCGCGGTACCGCACTTCATTCTTCTGGATTTCGAGCCAGCGTTCCTGCAGGCGTTTGTTCGTGACTTCTTCGTATACCGGGTCGATGTAGATGGAAGAGAGAAAGCGTCGCTCGCGCCCCTCGGCGCCGGTCAGGGCCCATTCCGGCGTAGCGCGTTTCACCTCGCGCATCGCCGGCAGCTCGGCCGGCTCCATGATCTGGCCGACGTTGCCATCCGCGACGACGAAGACAAGATTGCGGTACTTCTCGGCCAGGTCGAAGGCATCCACCGTCAGATCGACGGCCTCCTGAACCGTCGCCGGAGCCAGCACGATCGGGTGGTAGTCGCCGTGGCCGCCGCCGTGAACCATCTGGTTGTAATCGCCCTGCGACGGGGCAATGTTGCCCAATCCGGGGCCGCCGCGCATCACGTCCACCAATACCATGGGCACTTCCGTACCGGCGATGTAAGAAAGCCCTTCCATCATCAGGCTGGTGCCGGGGCTGGAGGTGGAGGTCATCACACGCACGCCCGCGCAGGCTGCGCCGTATACCATGTTGATCGCGCCCAGCTCGCTTTCGGCCTGCAGGAAAGTGCGGCCGAGCTGCGGCATACGGGCGGACATGTACTCCAGCGCCTCGGTCTGAGGGGTGATGGGATAGCCGAAAAACGCTT
>CAYGXJ010000071.1:0-4077 GCA_964353865.1 uncultured Anaerolineales bacterium
GACGTCGATGCGGCCGCCGCTGATCATTCCGGACCTCGGCCTGAACGCGACGCAGGCCGACTACGGCGAGCGTGCTTATGGGCTGGTGTATGCGGCGTGCCATGGAGGTGTCGGCTAGGGGTTGACGAACGAATGGCACCCCAAGAGGCCACCCGAGGATCAGAACTGCTGGCAATCGAAGTGCCATTCTCTCGACCACCCTCCAGTCGGATTCGTGTTGCAGCGCTACGCCCCGCCGCTGCTCGGACCCAATACGCTGGTGCGCTTCAACACGGCCCTCGAACTGCACGACTTCATCCGCCAGGCGATGCCTTGGCAGGACCCCGGCAACCTCGCCGAAGACGAGTTCTGGAATATCACGGCATTCCTCGTGCGCGAGCGCGGGTTGGACCCGATGCGCGATCCGCTCGACGCAACCCGCGCGGGGAACTTGCGCCTGCATCCTGGGTCGCTGAGCGAGCCCGCCGCGAGCGCCGTGCCCGCGCCCTCCAGCGCGGCCGGGCCGCAGCGCGCTTCGGGCTACGTTGTGGTGGCGATCGTCATGCTGATCGGCCTGCTGGGTTTGGCGGCCGGGTTCCTTGTGCGCCGCGCACGGCGTGGGGATGCGTGAGCCTCGGCGCCCAAAAAACCTTGACGCTCCCCAGTGCGTGTGCTATAGTCCGCGCGACTCTGCGGAGAACCCTCCCACGAGGTCCTTGTGCCAAGCGAAAACGAAAACCTGCTTGAGGTGCGTCGCCTCAAGACCTACTTCTACACCCAGGACGGGGTGGTCAAGGCCGTCGATGGGGTAGATTTCAGCGTGCGGCGCGGGGAAGTCCTCGGGCTGGTGGGCGAATCCGGGTGCGGCAAGAGCGTCACCTCGCTCTCGGTGCTGCGCCTGATCGGCCAGCCGGGCCGTATCGTCGAGGGCGAAATCATCTTCGACGGGCAGGATCTGCTGCGCTTGCCCGAGTCGGAGATGGTCCACGTGCGCGGCAACCGTATTTCGATGATCTTTCAGCAACCCCAGTCCGCGCTCAATCCGGTCTACCGCGTGGGCGGGCAAATCGCCGAAGTCCTCGAAATCCACAAAAACCTCAAGCGCGAAGCGGGCGGGCGGCGCGCTGTGGAACTCCTGCAAATGGTCGGCATCCCAGATGCCGACCAGCGCGCGCAGGCCTTTCCGCATGAGCTCTCGGGCGGGATGGCGCAGCGCGTGATGATTGCCATGGCACTGGCCTGCGCCCCCGAGCTGCTCATCGCCGATGAACCGACGACCGCGCTGGATGTCACCATCCAAGCGCAGATTCTCGACCTGATGCGCGATCTGCGTTCCAAGACGGATACTGCCATCGTCTTGATCACCCACGACCTGGGGGTGATCGCCGAAATGGCCGAGCGCGTGGCGGTGATGTACGCCGGCCGGATAGTGGAAGAGGCAGAGGTTGAGACCCTCTTCGCGCATCCGCTGCACCCGTATACGCAGGGTTTGATCGGCTCGATCCCGGTGTTGGGCGACGTCCAGAACCGCTTGGAAGTGATCCCCGGCACGGTGCCCAACCTGGTGGATTTGCCGCCGGGGTGCCGCTTCGCGCCGCGCTGCAAAGCGCGCCTGGAACACAAGCTGGAGGTATGCAACCAGCTCGAGCCGGAACTGCTGCCCGTTGGCCCTCAGCAAACCGTGCGCTGCTGGCTGTATCACGACAGCCCGCAGCATCGCGCACCCTTGGCCGGCTCCCCCGGCGCGCCCCGCGCGCGTGCGAGCTGAGGTCCGCTATGCCCGCCACTCCTGCCGCCGTCTCCGCCCCGCTGGTTGAAGTCCACGACCTGGTCAAATACTTCCCGGTTCGCGCCGGGCTGCTGCAACGCGTCAGCGGGTGGGTGCAGGCCGTCGACCACGTCACGTTCTCGGTGCAGCCGGGTGAGACACTCGGCCTGGTGGGCGAATCCGGCTGCGGCAAGACGACCGTTGGGCGGACGATTCTGCGCCTGATCTCGGCCACCGGCGGGCTTGTGTTGTTCGAGGGCCAGGACGTATTCGGGGCCTCGGGCGCGGACCTGAAAGTGCTTCGGCGCAACATGCAGATCATCTTCCAGGACCCGTTTTCCTCCCTCGACCCGCGCATGCAGGTGGGAGAAAGCATCGGCGAGGGCCTGCTCATTCACAACGTGGGCAGCCGCGATGAGCGCGACGACATCGTGTTCGAGATGCTGCGCAAGGTCGGGCTCGAGGAGTACCATGCCCGGCGCTATCCGCATGAGTTTTCGGGCGGCCAGCGGCAGCGCATCGGAATCGCACGGGCCCTGGCGCTGCGCCCCAAGTTCATCGTGTGCGACGAACCCGTCTCGGCTTTGGATGTCTCGATCCAATCCCAAGTCATCAACTTGCTCAAAGATCTGCAAGCGGAGTTCGGCCTGACCTATCTGTTCATCGCGCACAACCTCTCGGTGGTCGAGCACATCTCCGACCGGGTGGCGGTGATGTACCTGGGCAAGGTGGTCGAAGTGGCCAGCCGTGAGGAACTGTACCGCAACCCGCTGCACCCCTATACCCAGGCCCTGATGTCGGCCATACCGGTGCCGGACCCGAAACTCCGGCGTGAACGAGTCATTCTCAAGGGCGACGTGCCCAGCCCGCTTAACCCGCCCACCGGCTGCCGCTTCCATCCGCGCTGCCCGGTGGCCATGGCCCATTGCGCCCAACAAGAACCGGCGCTAACGGAAGTCAGCCCGCGCCATCAGGCCGCCTGCTGGCGGGTTGAGTAACTGCACCGCGTGCCGCCCCTCATCGACCGTACCATGCTTCCTCCCTCGCCCCGGCTGCATCCACTGGTCCGCGCCAGCTTGTACTACGTGGCGGTCATCTTCGGGTCCCAGTTGGTGGTGGGGGCCCTGCTGGGCGTTGCGGTCGTCGGCCTGTCTCTCATCGGCGTGACCGGCTGGCAGGGCGAGGTGCTCGAGGGGCGATTGCCGGCCTGGCTGCTCGCACTCTCCACCTGGTTGGAGTTGGGTGTTCTGGCGCTGGCCACCTGGGGCTTCTTGCGCTTCTTGGACCGCGCCGGCTGGCGCACGCTGCGCTTGGTTCGCCAGCATTGGATAGCGAGCACACTCTCGGGCGTGGCGCTGGGCGCCCTGGCGATTGGCCTGTTGGCGGCGCTGTTTGCCATCGCCGGCTGGGCCCAGTTCCACGGCGGCTGGACCCTCAATGGCCTGGCCACGAATGCCATCGTCTTGTGGCCCGCGGCGCTCGCCGAAGAAATCGCCTTTCGCGGCTACCTGCTCGGCCTGCTCACTCGCTGGCGGGGCTGGTGGCTGGGGGCCGTGGGATCTTCGATTCTCTTCTCGTTGGCGCACCTGCTGAACCCGAGCCTGAACTTCGTCGCGCTGGTGAATATCGCACTGGCCGGGGTGGCCTTTGCCCTGGCAATGCGCCTCAGCGACAGCCTGTGGTTGCCCACCGCGTTCCACTTCATTTGGAATTACCTCTTGGGGCCGGTGTTCGGGCTTCCGGTGAGCGGCCTGACGGAATTCTCCGCCGGCGCAGTAGCCCAGGTGAGCGGTCCGCCGCTGTGGACGGGTGGTGCCTTCGGGCCGGAGGGCGGATTGGCGGCGACCCTGGCACTGATTGTGGTCTGCCTGGTGCTGCAGGTGTTCCATCATGCACGAGCCGCGAGAGGTGAACGCCTCGCTAACCCGTAATCCCCCATGTTACAATCCGCGCGCTGGCCAGCATGAATCGTTTGCCGAGGGCGTGAAGCCGGGCGCGCAAGATAGTGTGCGCTGCATACACGTGCGGCAAAGCCACCCGATGGGGCGTGGTGCAACGGCAGCACACCGGACTTTGAATCCGTGGATCTAGGTTCGAATCCTGGCGCCCCAGCCTCTGCCCTCTGGGCAGGATGCGTCACCCTGTCTCCCTCTGATATGCCCCGCATGCTGTTGTCGACCGCCGGGCCCCGTCGGGCTGCGCGGCCGATGTCGAGCGAGAGCCGGACTCTTCTGCGCGGAAAGGACTTGCCATGAGGATTCGCGCCGTTGTGCTCGCCGCGGGCCTGGGCACCCGCATGAAGTCGGAGCGCCCCAAGATGCTGCATCTAT
>CAYGXJ010000072.1:0-16535 GCA_964353865.1 uncultured Anaerolineales bacterium
ACCCGCGTCGGGCTGGCCAAGACGCTCGGCGCACAGGGGGCTGCCGTGCGCGCGCGTGCGGAACGCGCCGCGCTCAACTTTACAGCCGGGCGTGGCTTCGATGCGGTGCTCATCTGCGCCGACACGCCTTCGAGCGACCCGGTCGAGCTGGCCGGCCGTGTGGCGCGCGATCGCGGCGTGGTGGTGGCGGTCGGCGCCGTGGGGATGAACCTGCCGCGCAAGCCATACTACGAACGCGAGGTGTCGTTCATCGTCTCGCGCTCGTACGGCCCGGGACGTTACGACCCGCTGTATGAGGAAGCCGGGCTCGACTATCCGATTGGATACGTGCGCTGGACCGAGAACCGCAACATGCAAGCCGTGCTCGAGCTCATGGCGCACGGCAAGCTCGCCATCCAGGCACTCGTCTCCCACACCTACTCGATTGACCACGCGGTCCGCGCTTACGCGCTCGTGCGCGAGCGCGGACCGCGCGCGCCGCTGGGCGTGTTGTTCACCTACACGGGGACCTCGCTCCTCGAACGGACCATCCCGATGAGCGCGGCTGCCGGCGCTCGCCAAGGCGCTCCCTCGGTAGTGCTCGCCGCCCTCGGCAGCGGCAACTTCGCATCGGCGGTGACCTTCCCCGCGCTGCGCCGCCTGCCGAACGTGCGCCGCGAGGTGGTCGTGTCGGCCTCCGGCCTCACGGCGCGCCAGGCTGCTGAGCGCTTTGGTTTTGCGCGAGCCTCCACCGACGAAAGGGACGCGCTGGGTGACCCGCGCATCCATGCGGTCGCAATTCTCACCCGCCACAATGAACATGCGCGGCAGACACGGCTCGCCTTGCGCGCCGGCAAGCATGTATTCTGTGAGAAGCCGCTCGCGCTTGACGAAGAACAACTCGCGGGTGTGGCCGCGGAGGCCGCGGCGCATCCCGAGCTCAACCTCTTGGTGGACTTCAATCGCCGCTTCGCGCCGATGGTGCAAAGACTGAAACGCCGCCTGGCGGAGAGTGCGGAGCCGCCGATCTTGCACATGCGGGTCAACGCGGGCTATCTGCCGCTCGACCACTGGCTGCACGATGCGGGTCAGGGCGGGGGGCGGCTGGTGGGAGAGGCCTGCCACTTCGTGGACTTGCTGACTTACCTTGCCGGCGCACTGCCGGTGCGTGGGTTCTGCCAGGCGACGCCCGACCTCGGCCGTTATCACGGGGACAACTTCGTCGCCACCCTCGAGTTCGCCAACGGGGCTGTAGGCAGCTTTGCCTACACCGCCGGCGGCGACCGCGGGATGGGCAAGGAGTATCTGGAAGCATTCGCCGGCGGTTGGGCGTACATCCTGGACGACTACCGCAAGTTGGAGTCCTTTGAAGACGGCCACCACCAGACCCAGCGCGATTGGCTGCGCCAGGATAAGGGTCATCGCGCCGCGTGGCGGGCGTTCATCCAATCGATAATCTCCGGGGCGCCGTCGCCCATCCCGCTGGCCGAAATCCTGGCCGTTCACCGAGCCACATTTGCGCTGGCGCGGTCGCTCGAAACACGAGCGCCGGAGGAGGTGGCGGCCGCCAGGCAAGCTCCCCCATCTTCGCGCAGAAAACGGGCCGCGTGATCTCGCTGCGAGTGCTGTGGGGCGCCTTGCGCACGGTCGGCTTGGAGCAGCCGCTGTGGTGGCTGGTCTATCGCTGCCAGCTTGGGTCGGGGCGGGTGGCCATCCGCAGCCCCCTGCGCGCGTGGGATGGGCTGCGTTTCGAAAACGCCGTCCGTGCGGGTGCGCAAGCGGAGGCGGCGCTCTATCTGACGGGCGAGGCGCCGCCGCGCCTATTCTTTGGTGAGGCGCGCGCGCTGGCCCCTCAGCTCATCGCGTTGATGGGCCCGAGCCTGCAGACGCTGAGTGATGAGGCCGTCCTTGCCTCCACTGGGCGCTTGCGACTGTGGGAAGACGCCTTTCGCAGCCTCGGCCTTCCGCCTGCTTGGAACCGCAACCCGCTCACCGAACGCGAACAGGAGGCCACCAAACACTGGACCTTTATCGCCGAGCGGTCAACCGGCGACGTGAAGGGGCTGTGGGAGGCCTCTCGCTTCTCGATCGCATACCGCCTGGCGAGGCTGTACGCCGCCACGGGCGAAGAACGAGCCGCCCAGCAATTCATGCGCCTCGTTGATTCGTGGCTGCAGGCTAACCCGCCCAACGGGGGGCCGCAATGGATCTCGGCGCAGGAGGTGGGCTTGCGGGCAATGGCCTGGGTCTTCGCGCTGACCGGGTTGTGGGGATCCTCCGCGCTTGGGTGTGAGCAGCGAACTCGCCTAGCCATCGCGCTTCGTGAGCATGGCCGTCGGATTGAAGCCAGCCTGGCCTACGCCCTCGCCCAAGGCAACAATCACGTGCTGAGCGAAGCGGCGGCGCTCTGGACGCTCGGTCTGGCGTTTCCGTGGATGCGTGAGGCCGGGCGCTGGGCATCTCGCGGTCGTCGAATGCTGATCGCCGCGGCCAAAAGGCAAATCGAGCCGGATGGCGGCTACATCCAGCAATCGGTCAACTATCAGCGCCTGGCGGCGCAGGTTCTGGCCTGGTCGGTGCGGATGGGCGAAGTGCACGAGCGGCCCTTCCCGCGCGAGACCTACGCCCGTCTGCGCGCGATGCGCGACTGCATGGCCGCCCTGGTTGGTGAAGGAACCGGCCGCGCGCCGAACCTTGGGCACAACGACGGGTCGCTGGTCTTCCCGCTGACCACCTGTGCCTACGAGGATTACCGCCCGGTCATTCAGTCCCTCAGCCTGCTGTGCGACGGGCATCGCTGCCTGGCGCGGGGTCCTTGGGATGAAGAAGCGCTGTGGCTGATGGGCTCGCTGCCCGCGGCGGAGGAAGCGCAGCACGCCCCTCAGCCTGTCGTGCCGCGGGCCGATGCTCGGGGTGGGATGATCGCGCTGCGGTTTGAGGACGGCCGCGGCTACTTGCGCTGCGCGCGGTTCCGCAACCGTCCAGCGCATGCGGACCAGTTGCACGCCGACTTGTGGAGCGGCGATCTCAATTTTGCGTGCGATGCGGGCACCTATCTCTATGGCGGTGATCCGCCATGGGAGAACGCGCTGGCTGGCAGTTGGGTCCATAACACGGTGGTGGTGGATGAACGTAATCAAATGCAGCGCGTCGGGCGGTTTCTTTGGGTCGCAGAGAATGCGCGCGCCGAGCGCATGGAAGCCGGCTCGGGCTACACACTGGGGGTCGCATCCCATTGGGGCTACCGCCGGCTGGGCATCCTGCATCGCCGCGCGCTCGTCGGCGTGGACGGACAGGCGTGGGTTGTCGTCGATGACTTGCTGGGTGGGGGCGTGCACGCGTTGCGCCTGCACTGGCTCACGCCGGATGGCGAACTGAACTTGATGCGCGGCGATCCCGGTGATCGGCTCTTGGAGTTCGGCGGCCTGTGGAAGGATCGCCGGGCGCGTGCCGTCGTATGGGGATCCTCCGGCATGCAGGTAAACCTGGTCCGCGCCGGGGTCGACGTTCTAGGTGCCAGCGAGAATGAGGCATTGCCGCGTGAAGTGCGCGGCTGGCGTTCGCTGCGCTACGCGAGCCGTGAGCCGGCGCTGTCTTTGACCATGCGCATGCAGGCCTCTCTGCCGGCCAGGTTCGTTACAATCTGGGTCATGAGCCCGGACGAGACTCTCGCAAAGCTTGTCGACCCGGATGGCCGCACCCTCTCTCTCTCGGCAGGCACCGTGGAACTGAATCCGATCGGCTCACCAGATCCGATCGCCTCGGTGCGTGTCTCCGCCCGCCCATCGGATTCCGGGTAGCGCGACCGATGCATGTGCTCCTCGTCCACCAGGTCTTCGTTCGCCCGGATGATCCCGGCGGCACGCGCCACTTCGAACTGGCGGCTCGGCTGGCACAGAACGGGCATCGGGTGACCATCCTGGCCAGCGCCCAGTCGTATCAGACCGGCCAGAAGCTGACGGCCATTCGTTGCGAGACTCTCACCCCGGGAGTTGAGGTGCGTCGCTGCTGGGTGGCAGGCAGCTTCACCCACAGCTTCGTCTCGCGCACGGTTGGGTTCCTCTCCTTCATCGTGTCGTCCTTGGTCGAGGGTTGGCGTGTGCGTGAGGTGGACGTCGTCGTGGGCACCTCGCCGCCGCTGCTTCAGGTGGCTAGCGCATGGGCGCTGGCGCGCACCAAGCGTGTGCCACTCGTTTTCGAAGTGCGCGACCTGTGGCCGGCATTTGCCATACAGGTCGGGGTTCTTCGCAATCCGCTGCTGATTGCCCTCTCCCGATGGCTCGAGCGCTTCCTCTACCGCCACGCCGACCGGATCATCATCAACTCACCCGGGTTTGCGGATCACTTGGAGCACGCCGGCGCGGACCGCGCGCGCCTGAGCCTCATCCCAAACGGTGTCGATACGCGGATGTTCGACCCGCGCGCGGATGGAACCGCGTGGCGCGCGCAGCACGGCTTGCAGCGGGAATGCGTCGCCATGTACGCGGGTGCGCATGGTCTCTCGAATGACCTGGGCGTGCTGCTGGATGCGGCCCAGCGGCTGCAGGCGAAACCCGAGATCGTTATCCTGCTTGTTGGCGATGGTAAGGAGAAGCCCCGACTCGAGGCCGAAGCCATCTCGCGCGGGTTGACAAACGTCCGCTTCCTGCCTGCCCTGGCAAAGAGCCAGATGCCCGCTGCGTTGGCCGCGGCGGATTGCGGCATTGCGATCCTCAAACCGCTGCCGCTGTATGCCACGACCTTCCCCAACAAAGTGTTCGACTATATGGCCGCCGGCAAGCCCCTAGTCCTCGCCATCGACGGGGTGATTCGACGGGTGGTGGAGCAGGCCGATTCGGGAGTGTTCGTGCCGCCCGGCGATGCGGCGCGCCTGGCCGAGGCGATAAGCTGGGTGGCGGAGCATCCACGCGAGGCGCATGAGATGGGCCGCCGCGGACGCGCGTGTGTCGAGGCCGGATACGACCGCGAGCTCGCGGCACAGCTGCTTGAGCGACTTCTGCAGGAGGTGGTTGCGCGGTCGGGCCGGCGGACCGCGACACTGGCCGATGGGCCGTGGGAGAAGCCATGACCCTTGCGGAGAAGAACGGCGTCAGCACCCTGCGCGTCCCAACGGCCAAGCGCGCTCTCGATCTTGTGTTGGGCACGATCGGCTTGATGGCGCTCATGCCGGTCATGCTCTTCACCGCGGTCATCGTGTGGGCCTGCCTGGGCTGGCCGCTGTTCTTTGCCCAGGTTCGGCCGGGGTTGGGCGGCCGGCCGTTCCGCTTCATCAAATTTCGCACCCTCACCAATGCGCACGATGCCCAAGGCCGGCTGCTGCCCGATGCCCAGCGGCTGACGCGCTGCGGGCGGCTACTGCGGCGCGCCAGCTTGGACGAGTGGCCGAGCGTGGTCAACGTGCTGCGCGGTGAAATGAGCCTGGTCGGCCCGCGGCCGTTGCTCATGGAATACCTGCCGCGCTATACTCGCGAGCAGGCGCGGCGCATGGAAGTTCTGCCGGGCATCACGGGCTGGGCTCAAGTCAACGGCCGCAACGCCATCTCATGGGAGGAGAAGTTTGCGTTGGATGTGTTGTACGTGGACCACTGGTCGGTGTGGCTCGACCTGAAGATCATCCTTATCACAGCTTGGAAGACCGTGCGGCGCGAGGACATCTCGCCGCCCGGCCAGGAATTTGTCGAGCCCTTTGGCGGAATGGGGCGAGTGGCGACGAAGGGCGGCCCGCATGAGTGACCGGCCGGGATGGCGGGCCCGCTTCGTACGCGGCGTGTATGCTGACCAGAATGATTCACGGACCGTGCGCCGTGCACTGGCGAGGGTTCTCTCGGCGTCCGACGGGGGTCGCCGGCTGAACGTGGGCAGCGGAGCCACCCGCCTCGGTCACGGCCTCATCAATCTTGATCGCCGCGCTGCGTGGTCCACCCATGTCGTCGGCGATGCGCTGGCTCTCCCCTTTGCCACCGGGACATTCCAGCTGGTCGTTTCGCAAGAGACGATCGAGCATGTCCTTGATCCATTCCTGGCCGCGCGCGAGATGGCTCGGGTGATGGCCAAGAGCGGAGTGCTTTATCTGCAATTGCCGTTTGTGATCGGGTACCATCCGGGTCCCGAAGACTATTGGCGCTTTACGCGCGCCGGCATTGGTCAACTTGTGTTGCAGGCCGGGCTGCGTGTCGAGATGCTGGAGCAGAGCGTTTCCGGCGGGACGGGGAGCTACCGCATCCTGGTGGAATTTGTGGCCGGGTTCTTCGCCGCGGCCTGGTCCGCGCTATACTGGCCGGCCAAGGCTGCGGCCGCGCTCTTGCTCTATCCCCTCAAGGGGTTGGATGGCTGGATGCAGCGCGGCACCCAGCGCGACCGCATCGCTGGAGGCTACTTTGTCATCGCCCGCAAGCTCGGCTGAGATCAACCTCCTGTTCACGAGCGCCGGGCGGCGCGTGGAACTGCTGCGCGCCTTCCGCCGGGCCTATCTCGAATTGGGTTTGCCGGGGCGCATCCTGGTCGCCGATATCGACCCGCTGGCGCCGAGCCACCAAGCGGCGGACACCTCGTTTGTCGTCCCGCGCGTGGACGATGCGCAATACCTGCCCGCACTCGAGCAGATTGTCCGTGAGGAGCGGGTCAACCTTGTCTTTCCGCTCATCGACCCGGATGTACTCATGCTCGCGCGGCACCGCGAGCCTCTCGAACGGGCTGGGGCACGAGTGGCCGTCGTCGACCCAGAGGCGGCCGAGACGGTGAGCGACAAATGGCGAACGCAGGCCTTCTTCAGCGAACTGGGGCTGCCGACTCCGCGCACCTGGCTGCCGCAGGAAGTGCCCGCCGACGGCTTCGAGTACCCGGTCTTCATCAAGCCGCGCGGCGGCAGTGCGGGCAAGGGGGCCTTCAAGGTGGAGGACCCGCGCCAGCTCGAGTTCTTTCTTTCGTACGTCGAGAATCCGATTATTCAGGAGTTTGTTCCTGGCGCGGAGATCACCAGTGATGTCTTCTGTGGGGCCGGGGGCGACTTGTGGGCGGTGGTCTCGCGCCGGCGCATCGAGGTGCGCTGGGGCGAGGTGGCCAAGGGGGTTACGGTGTCTGAGCCGCGCATCTGGGAGGGCTGCCGGCAGATTGCGGAGCGCTGGCGAGTGCGCGGCCCGATCACGGTGCAGTGCCTGCTGCGCGGCGAGACGCCGCTGTTTACCGAGATCAACGCGCGTTTTGCGGGCGGTGCACCGCTGGCGTTTGCGGCGGGCGTGCCTTGCGCACGTTGGTATCTCGAAGAGGCCGCCGGGCGACCAGTTGCAGCGCCGCCCATCGGCACCTACCGGCCTGGCCTGTATCTGACACGCTTTGATGATTCGTTCTTCCTCGACGATGAAGCCCATGCGCGCATTAGCCGCCGTCGCATTCGACCTGGATGACACCCTCTACCCGGAGCGCGATTTTGTGCGCAGCGGATACCGGGCGGTGGCGCAATGGGCAGAGGCTCACCTCGGGATTGCGGCGCCGATTGTGCAGGCTGAGCTGGACGCGCTGTTTGCTGCGGGCATCCAGCGGGAGGTTTTTAACCTCTGGCTTGAGGAGCGAGGTCTCGATCCCGCACGTTGGGTCCAGGAAATGGTTTCGGTCTATCGCGAACATACGCCCCGCATTTCGATGTTCGCGGATGCCGCCGCGCTGCTGGAGGCGCTCGAATCTCACGGGGTGCGGCGGGGCGTGATCACCGAGGGATTCCGCACCGTACAGGAGTCCAAGCTGCGCGCGCTCGGGCTGGCCGAAGCGTTCGAGGTGGTTGTCATCGGCGGTGATGAGGCCCGCGAACGATGGAAGCCGAGCCGCGCGCCGTTCGAAGAGTGGCTACAAGGGATGAAGGTGCAGGCCGAGGAGTCCTGCTACATTGGGGATAACCCGGCCAAGGATTTCCGTGGTGCGCGCGAGGCGGGCATGCGCACCATGCGCGTGCGCCGCGCCGAGGGGCTTCACGCGCGTGAGGAGCCGCCAACCCCGGGCGATGGGCCCGACGTAGAAGTCCACGATCTCGACGAAGCCGCCCACCTCCTCCTGCACGGCCCGCAATGAGGCGCAAGACCCGGCGACCGGGTTACCAACAAGATCATCCATCCGAGGTGAGTAGCAGCGAATGAAGATCCCGATGTCGGCTCCTGATGTTTCGCAATCCGAAATCGATGCGGTCGTGCAGGTCTTGCGCACGCCGCACTTGAGCATGGGACCGCAGATCGAAGCCTTCGAGGCCGAGATGGCGCGCCTGGCAGGCGTGGAGAATGCGGTGGGAGTGAACTCCGGCACCGCCGGGCTGCATCTGGCGGTCATGGCGTCGGGTCTGGGCGAAGACGATTGGGTCGTGACCACACCCTTCTCATTCGTCGCTTCGGCCAACTGCCTGCTCTACGAGCGAGCGCTGCCCGTATTCGTGGATGTGGATGAGAGCACCGGCAACATCGATCCGGGGCGGGTCGAGGAGGCTGTCTCCGCCATCCGCCGCGGTCGCAAGAATGCCAAGGCCTTCCTACCGCGCAGCCATCGGCGCAAGAAGCTGCGGCCCTCGCGGTTGCGCGGGCTGTTGCCGGTCGATGTATTCGGCCAGCCGGCAGAAATGGACCGGTTGCGAGAGGTCGCGCGCGCCAACAAACTAGTGGTCATCGAGGATGCCTGCGAGGCACTTGGCTCGAGCTACAAGGGACGGCCGGCCGGCGGGCTGGGCGATGTGGGCGTCTTTGCCTACTATCCCAACAAACAGATGACGACCGGCGAGGGCGGGGCGCTGGTCACCAGGCGAGCCGAGTGGGCAAACCTGGCGCGATCGCTGCGCAATCAGGGCCGCGCGCCGGGCGCCACCTGGCTCGAACACGTCCGGCTGGGGTACAACTACCGCCTCGACGAGCTGAGTGCCGCACTGGGCGTGGCTCAGGCGCGACGGCTGGAAGATCTGATCAACCGCCGCCACCGCGTGGCAACCTGGTACACCCAGCGTTTGGCAGGGCTAGAGCGAGTGCGCCCGCCGCAAATCGCTTCAACAACCACGCGCATTTCGTGGTTTGTCTATGTCGTTCGCATTCTCCCGCCGGCCAACCGAATCGAGGTTGCACGGCATATGCTCCAGCGGGAGATTCCGACGCGCAACTACTTCTCACCGATCCACCTGCAGCCGTTTTATGTAGAGCGATTCGGCTACCGGCGCGGAGATTTTCCGGTGACCGAACTGCTCGGGGAGCAGAGCCTGGCGCTGCCCTTCTCGAGCGTAATGACCGAGGGGCAGGTGGATGCGGTGTGCCGCGAACTCAAGACGGCCGTGGGCGAAGGTTAGCCGCCCTTGTTCGCCTCCGCCTGGCGAGCATTTGATTTGATTATTTTGTGCATCTTGGTGTGAATTTGTCCGAATTGTGGATTCTCATCCCGAACTGCCCAGACCAACACCACAAATAACCCCATTCCTTGACACTCCCTATGCGGGCGGTATAATTCTCGGCGATCTCCGGCCCGCCGAGCCCGGCCTGCATTGGCAAATCCCGCAGACCCTTCATCTGCCAAGCCCGACGCACTCACCTGGGATGACACATACATGTTGGCCCAGGCGCTGACGCGCGAGCATCGGCATGCCAATCTGCCCTCACTTGGACTGGAGACCATCAACCGGTGGGTTTTGGCCCTGCCGGAATTCGCCGACGACCCGGCGCCGACCAACGACGCAATACTGTTGAGCATTGTTGGCGCCTGGTATGAGGAGAGCGACAGTCGATGAGCGAAGGGCCCAACGTCTCCAGCACTCCCATCCCCCCTGAGCTGCAAGGCAAAGTGACCATCACCTCTCTCGACAAGATCTACAACTGGGGCCGCCGCAATTCCATCTGGCCGATGTTCTTCGGGCTGGCCTGCTGCGCCATTGAGATGATCTGCACGGCGGCCAGCCGCTTCGACCTGTCGCGATTCGGCATGGAGATCATGCGCCCCAGCCCGCGCCAAGCGGACCTGCTGATCGTGTCGGGGACAGTCACCAAGAAGATGGCGCCGCAGATTGTGCGCCTGTACGACCAGATGGCCGAGCCAAAGTACGTGTTGGCCATGGGCGCGTGCGCCTCGGGCGGCGGGCCTTTCAAAGAAGGCTACAACGTCGTGCCGGGCATCGACCAGTTCATTCCGGTGGACGTCTATGTACCCGGCTGCCCTCCCACGCCCCAGGCGCTGCTGCATGGGCTGATTCACCTTCAGGAGAAGATCGACGGCCAATCGCTGCGCCAGGTGGCGTGGTACCGGCGCGAGACGGCAGCGGAAGTGCCGCTGCCGCTGCTGGGGCCCGACCTCATCAACCCGGGCCAGGCCGGCCTCTTGCGCGAGCGCGCGGCGCGGGCATCCGCCCAGGGCAGCGCGGCGTCTCCGACCCTTCCCTCATCCTAGCTGCCGAGGTCCTCGATGACATCTACGCCCGCCGCAACCTTGGAGCAAGAGATCGAAGCGCGTTTGGGCGACGCGCTGGCGCATGAGACGCGCCCGGGCTACACCGGCTACCGCGTGGAGGCCGCGCGCTTGATCGAGGCGGCCCGCACGCTGCGAGATGATTTCCACTACGACTACCTTTCCTGCGTGACCGGAGTGGACCAACTGCCGGAAGGCAAGCTGGAGGTGGTCTACCATCTGTTCCGCACTCGAGGCGGGGGGGCACTCGTCCTGCACACGCTCCTTCCGCGCGACGACCCTCACCTGCCCTCACTGGTGTCGCTCTTCCCCGGTGCGGAGCTGCAGGAGCGCGAAGCCTACGACATGTACGGCATCCGCTTCGACGGGCACCCGGATCTGCGCCGCATCTTGATGTGGGAAGGCTTCGCCGGATGGCCCATGCGCAAGGATTGGAAAGAAGCGTTCTACGAGCAGGAGGGCAAACCCTTCGAGGCGCGTTGGCCGGCCGGCCGCGCACGACGCAGCGAAGACCAGAACCCGTTCGGCAGCAACGTCGAATACCCCCCCGGTTTCACACTCGAGGGGTGGGTGCCGGAAGGGGAGGATGCGCTGTATGCCTCGTTTGGGCGCATCGAACCCGGCGGCAACGGCAGCGGATTGCGCACGGAGCGCATGCTCATCAACCTTGGGCCGCAGCACCCCTCCACCCACGGCATCTTCCGCATGGTGGCCGTGCTGGAAGGCGAGACAATTATCGATATCAAACCGGTGGTGGGCTACCTGCACCGCAACCACGAGAAGATCGGCGAACGCAACACCTTCTTGATGAACATGCCCTTTACCGACCGGCTCGACTACATCAACTCGCTGAGCAACAACTTCGGCTACGCGTTGGCGGTCGAGAAGCTGATGGGCATCCGCCCGCCGGAGCGAGCCGAGTATATGCGCGTCATCATGGCCGAGCTGAGCCGCATCAGCAATCACTTGTGGTTCATCGGCTTCCTGCTCAATGACCTCGGGGCTTACTTCACGCCCGCGCTTTACGCGATCCAGGACCGCGAATTGATCCTGGACCTCTTCGAAGCCATCACCGGCTCGCGCATGATGTGCAACTATTTCCGTTTCGGAGGGGTGGCGCGCGACTTCCCGGAAGGCACCCTGGAGCGCATCCGCGAACTGGTCGAGGAACGCCTGCCGCGCAAAATTGACGAGCTCGACGGATTCCTCAGCGGGAGCGAGATCCTTCGCGGGCGGGCGATTGGGGTGGGGGTCCTGCCGCCCGATCGGGCGATTGCCTACGCCGCAGCCGGGCCGGTGTTACGCGCCTCGGGAGTCGCCTATGATGTGCGCCGCGCCGAGCCGTACGGCATCTACGACCGCTTCGATTTCAATGTGGCGGTGCGCACGCACGGTGACGTGTATGACCGCTACCTGATTCGCTTGGACGAGATGCGTGAAAGCCTGAAGATCCTGCGCCAGGCGCTGCGCGACATTCCGGCTGGCGAAATCCAGACCGGCAAGGCGATGTATCAGGTGCGGGTGCCGGCCGGCGAGTCTTACGCGCGCGTCGACGGCCCGAAGGGCGAGCTGGGCTTCTATGTCGTCTCGAACGGCAAGCCCAACCCGTGGCGCTACCACGTGCGCCCGCCGTCGTTCATCAGCCTGACCCCGCTGGGTGAGATGTGCCGCGGGCAGAAGATTGCCGACGCCGTGGTCATCCTGGGCAGCATCGACATCACCTTGGGCGAAGTGGACCGCTAGCGCGGGAAGGGCGAACTCATGTATGGTCTCGGCATCATCAAAGGTCTGACCACCACGCTGCGCCATTTCTTCGAGACATACCTCGACGACCTGCGCTGGCTGGGCAAGGGCCGTTACGGCACGCCGCAAGGTATTCAGCACCGTTCGTCGAAGAACGTGCGCGGGCTGTTCACCATCCAGTACCCGGAAGAGAAGATTCCCGTACCGGAGGAATTCCGCTACATCCCCTTCCTCGTTTACGAAGAAAGTGCGAACGGGGAGCAGCAAGACCGCTGCACTTCGTGCGGCATTTGCGCCAAAGTGTGCCCGCCGCAGTGCATCTGGATTGTCCGCACAACCGACCCGGCGACCGGACGACCGGTGCCGGCCCCGGCTGAGTTCTACATCGACATCGATATCTGCATGAATTGCGGGTTGTGTGCCGAGTATTGTCCATTCGATGCGATCAAGATGGACCACGACTACGAAATCGCCTCCTACGACCGGCGCCAGGCGCACATCTTCGACAAGCAGCGCCTCTCGCGGCCGGTCTCATACTACGCAGCCATCCGCCCCACCAATCACGCCAGCGAGGAAGACGGCCGCCGAGAAAAAGAGGCACGCAAGGCCAAGGCCCAGGCGGCTGCCTGAGCCGGCGCGAGGGACGCACAGGCGATGTATCACGAAGACGCCGAAATGCTCTTCCCGCTGCGGGTGGCTCCCTCCCTGCGCGACCTGCGCGGATTGGCGTGGCGGCGGCTGGTGGATCGCGTCTGCCACCTGGATGAGGAGCACCCGGACGCCCTGGCTTTCGCGTTGATGATGGTCCGGCTGGATGGGTGCCTGACCTGCCAGGCTGATTCGTACCGGGCCATGCGCGGCTGTACGGCTTGTGCGCGGCAGGCCGTCCTGCGTTTTCGCGGGACCGATCAAGAGATGATCAAGCTCTTCGAACGGGCGCGAAAGGACATCCAGGCCTACCTGGAGGGCAGCCGGCTTAGCGTCGAAAAGAGAGGTGAACGTTGACATCGGCGCCATCACCCACGCCCGAAGAAGTCCTGCGCGCGCTGAGCCGCGTTCAGGAACCGGAGTTGAACAAGGACCTGGTCACCCTCAACATGATTCGCGACCTCGAGATCGGCGAGGGGCGCGTCGCATTCACCATCGTGCTCACCACGCCGGCGTGCCCGCTGCGTGATCGAATCCGACGCGAAGCGGCCGACGCCGTACGCGGCCTGCCGGGCGTGCGCGAAGTCGAGGTCCAACTCGAATCGACGGTGCCCTCCGACGGGCGCGACCGCGGCCTGATCGAAATGCCCGTGCGCAACGCCATCGCCATCGCCTCGGGCAAGGGCGGCGTGGGCAAGACCACCGTGGCTGTGAACCTGGCGGCCTCCCTGGCCAAGGCCGGGGCGCGGGTGGGCCTGCTCGATGCGGATATCTACGGTCCGAACGTCCCGATCATGATGGGCGTAAGCTCGATGCCTTCGCCCGAGGGCAAGATGTTGGTACCGGCCGAAGCGCATGGGGTGCGCGTCATGTCGATCGGCTTCCTGGTGCGCCCGGGCCAGCCGCTCATCTGGCGCGGTCCGATGCTGCACTCGGCCATCCGCCAGTTCCTGGCAGACGTCCTGTGGGGCGAGCTGGACTATCTGGTGATCGACCTGCCCCCCGGAACGGGCGACGCGCAGCTCAGCCTGAGCCAGTCCATCCCGCTCACGGGCGGAGTCATTGTGACGTTGCCGCAGCAGGTGTCGCTCGATGACGCCTCGCGCGGGCTGGAGATGTTCCGTACCCTCGACGTGCCGGTTCTGGGCGTCGTCGAGAACATGAGTTACCTGCTCTTGCCGGACGGCCAGTCGATGGATGTCTTTGGACGTGGCGGCGGCAAGCGCCTGGCCGAAGCTGCGCAGGTGCCCTTCCTCGGCGAGATCCCGATGGATCCGGCGGTGCGGGTGGGGGGCGATGGGGGCGTGCCCGTAGTGTTGAGCCACCCCGATTCGCCGGTGGGTATCGCGCTGCGTGAACTGGCCGAGCGCCTGGCGGCCCGCGTGAGCGTTGCGGCCCTGGCGGGCGGGCAACCGATTTCGATCAAGACCGTCGGGTGAGCCTGTTCCTGGCTCGTCACGCGCTTCCCATGCGTGTGGGCGATCGCGACCGGAGCGACTTCATCTCCCCCCGTCAAGCTTGTCAGGATTCGACCTCAGGGCATAGCGGAATGCGACGCGGCCCATGAATTCCGAGGGCATAAGGCGAAGCGGGCTCACCCCGCTCTCGGCAGCCTGCGTGGTTATGTTGTTGCTGGTGGTGGGCGCAGTGCTGGCCGGGGTGGCCCTGCCGCGAGAGGTGGACCACGATGAGCACCAGTTCGTGGCGAGCGGCGTATTGCTGGCGCGCTTTGGCCTTCTCCCCTACCGCGACTACCCGTATTTCCACCTGCCAAACCTGGTGTACCTCTACGGCCTGATCGACCATGTGGCTGCGTCTCCCTTGCTGGCGGCGCGACTGGCATCCCTTGGCTTTGCACTCCTCTCGTGGGGCTTGGTCTACTGGCTGGTGTGGAGCGAACTGGAGAGGGCCGGGCTCTTGCTCCGCTTGAGCATGGCGGGCTCGGCGGTTGTGCTCATGGCCTTCTCGCCGCTCTCTTTCTACACGGTTGGCCGGGCGTGGAATCACGACGCCGCCGTAGCCCTGTTCCTTCTCGCACTCGTGCTCAGCCGCGCGGCCGGACGGCGTGCGTCCGCATGGCAACTCGTCGGCGCCGGTCTTGCAGCCGGGTTGGCCGTGGGCACGCGCCTGAGCTTTGCCCCGGCGGCCCTGGGCCTGGCGTTGGTCATCCTGAAGTGGTCGAGGGGTGAGGGCTTTGCGCGGCGCACACGGGCAGTGGCCCAATACGCCCTTGGCGGCGCCCTCGGCTTGGTGCCAACATTGGCCCTGGCATGGTCGGCGCCCCGCGCTTTCATCTTCGGCAATCTTGAGTACGCCGCACTCAACACGGCCTACCGTCTGGGCATGGGGTTCACCACGGCCATGGACCTGACGGGCAAGATGCAGTTCGTCCTTGGCGAAGTGCTGCTCGAGCCGCGGGGTGCCATCCTCTTTGTCAACCTGGCCATATTCCTCGCTGCGGATGCCGTCCGCCTTTTTCGTTTTCGCGCGGAGGGGCAGCGCATGGCATTGGCGATCGGCATCCTTTTGCCGTTTCTCCTGTGGGGCGCGCTGGCGCCCACGCCAAGCTGGTTCCAGTACTTCTACATGCTCGTGCCATTTGCAGCCGTGGCCACCGTGATCTCGGCGGCGCGAGTCTACCTGGGCAGGCATCGGTGGCCGCTCGGAGCCGCATGGGTTATCCTGGCGGCGCTGGCAGTCACGTGGTTTTCGCGCAGTGAGGTGACTTCGGTGCGCAGCCTGCTGCGTCCGGAGGCATGGTCACCCAGCGCAGTGCGTTCCGTCGGCGCGAGAATCGCCCGGGAGGCCGCGGGGCCGGTGCTTACCCTCAGCCCGATCTACGCGCTGGAGGGCGGGCTGCCGATCTATGAACAGTTCGCCAGCGGACCTTTTGCCTGGAGAGTCAGCTCGCTCGTGCCGGGTTCCGCGCGCGCGGCGTTGCACGTGGTTTCGCCGCAGGAACTGGAGGCCGTATTGACGGCCAAGCCGCCGGCGGGTATTCTGGTTGGCAGGGAAGCAGACGAGGAGGGGGAGTTCGTGGCCTACGCAATGGCGCACGACTTCCACCCGTTGGAGGTTGGCGAGGGCTTGACCCTATGGGTCAAGTAGTCCGCAGGCGGTTGCGGCCGATGTTCAAGCAAGTTGCGATGTAATGGACGGATCGATCCCACCCGATGGTTTTGCCTTGGGACGACCTGCGAAGGTTGCGTGATGACGACGATTGTCGGTATTCGCTTTCACAATCTGGGCAAGATATATCACTTCGATGCCACAGCGCACAGCGAGCGCGTGCACGAGGGTGACTACGTTCTGGTCAGCACGGCTCGCGGCCGGCAAATCGGGCAAGTCGTGCAGTTCGTCAACGAAACACAACAGCCCGAGGGCGGCTGGCGCTCGATCGAGCGCCCGGCCTCGGCGCAGGACATGCTCTTGCAGCAATCGTGGAAGGCACGCGAGCCGGAGGCGCTGGTGGTGTGCCGGGAGCGTGCCGTTCAGCTTGCGTTGCGCGGGGTGAAGATAGTGGCAGCCGAGTACGGATACGACGGCAGCCACTTGACCTACCTCTTCTCGGTGGAAGGCGAGGACAAGCCCGAGCTGAAATCGCTGCGCGGCGACATGCAGCAGCGGTTCGGCAAGACCCAGGTGGAGCTGCGTCAGGTCGGGCCGCGCGACGTGGCGCGGCTGATCGGCGGGTTGGGTGCATGCGGCCTCACCTCGCGCTGCTGCTCGAAATTCCTGACCGAGTTCAGCCC
>CAYGXJ010000073.1:0-8457 GCA_964353865.1 uncultured Anaerolineales bacterium
GCCACAGCCGACTGCCGCCGGGCCGATGTCGAGCGCCTGCAGCCGCAGGTCAACCTGCAGGCCTACCCCTAGAGGAGATGAAGGCGACCCGCGGCGAGCGTAACTCGCGGAGCGACAGTATTCGCGGTGCGGTAGAATCGCGCGGAGAGCGGGGAGGCGCAATGCTTACGTGTGCGGTATGCAACAGTCCGATTTCCGATCATACCTCTCGCTGCCCCACCTGTGGCGCCGACCTCCGTCGGCGATTGGAGTTGACCTCCGCGCTGGGGCGCTTGCAAGCCAATCCGCGCGTTACGATGGTGCGGGTGAGTGTGGCCGACGACTGTTGCCCGACGTGCGCCGCCGTCCAAGGAGCGTATCCGAAGGAGAAGGTCCCCCTCTTGCCGCAAGGCGCGTGCTCCGCGCCCAACGGTTGCCGCTGTTACTACGAACCCGTGCTCAACGATATCTACCCCTAACGCGCCCGGCCGAATTGTCATCACAAGCACAGGTGCCCACCGTCGCCCACGACGGCGGGCATCCGCTGTCAATACGAAGAGGGCGCAGCCCAGCGTCGCGCGCCACGACGGCGGTCGAGGGGACGTTCTCTACGATTGTGCTCGCCGTGCGCGCACGAATTCCAGCGCCGCCTCGGGCGCCGTTACCTCGCCGGCAGCCTGAGCTTCGCGCAATGCCTCCAGCAAAAACCCGACCTGCGGTCCGGGGTGCAACCCGAGGGCCTGCATGATCTCATCGCCCGTGAGCAGCATCGGCGGGTCGAGGTGCTCCGCAGGGTGCTCGAAGTAGCTCTCCAGCAGACTGCGAACGGTGTCGAGCATGGCCGCCCATGAATCCTGGCTGAGGGTCGGTCCGTGGACGGCCAGCATGTCGGCCAGGCTAATGAGGCAGACATCCACGCCGCACTCGCCGGCGGCCGCGAAGAAGCGATAGACCGCGCGCCGCGAGGGTGGGCCATCGCGTGCCAGGTACTGCGGGCGCATGTGGTGGCGCACGATGCGGCCCAGATAGTCGGCCTCAATGTTCGAAAGGTGAAGCTGCACGGCGCGGCGAACAGCCCACTCGCCGCCCAACGTGTCGTGGCCGAGGAAGTGCACCTCGCCCTGGGAATCGACGCCACGCGTGTCGGGTTTCCCTACGTCGTGCAGAAGCGCCCCCAGAAAGGTCAGGCTGCGCACCGGGCGATCGCCCGACAGCGTTCGCGTGAGGTGCGCTTGTATGTTCTCGCGGAACCGCCCCAGGCGCACGGAGGCCAGGCCCAAGATGAGATCGGCCGAGGAGTCCGCGTCGGCCTGGGGAGCCAGGACGGCCAGCAAGGTTTCAAGGCGGTCGATTAGCAGCACGGTGTGATTCCACACATCATGTATATGGGGCGGGGGTTGAGCGACGCGCTCGAGCCCGGCAGTCTCGGGCACGACCAGCGCCAAGAGGCCCAGCGCCTGCATCACACGCAAGGCCGAGGCCACGCGCGGTCCGGCCACGATGCGCATGAACTCGTCGCGGATGCGTTCTGGCGCCACCCGGGGCAGGGCCGCCGCTGCCGAGCGAATGAGTTCGCGGGTCGCGGCATCGATGCGAAACTCGAGTTGCACGGCCAGGCGAACGGCACGCAGCGTACGCACCGGGTCATCCACCAGCGCGCCGGGAGCGCACGCACGCAGCGTCTTGGCCCGCAGGTCGTCGAGCCCGCCGAGGGGATCGATCGCCGCAGCAAGGTTCGCAAGCGGCAAGGCCACGGCATTGATGGTGAAGTCGCGCGCCGCCAGGTCTTCGACCAGGCGCTGCCCGCGCAATGAGGAGAAATCGAGGGTGAGTCTGCGGCCCGGGCTCTCGACGAGCACCCGGCCCACTCGCCGCTCTATGTCGAGTGGATAGAACGCAGCCTGCAGGATGCGCGCGACGTGCTGGCCAAGTTCAATGCCATCGCCCGTGGCGACGAAGTCCAGGTCGCTCACCGGCCGGTGCAGGTACGCATCCCGCACGGCGCCGCCAACCAGATAGACTTCGCTGCGCCCGCCGATAGCCTGGCGCACCGCATCCACGAGCGGCGGAAACTCGGCCGCGCCCCAGAACTCCCCCGGCGCGCCTGCCTGGCGATCGCTCACCTGCAGCCCCCGTGGGCGCGGCTAGTTCGGGCCGGACCGCACCACGCCGACGAACGGCAAGTTGCGGTAGTACTCGTCAAGGTCCAACCCGTAGCCGAAGACGAACCTATTGGGGATGACGAAACCCCGATAGCGGATGGGCACATGCACGGCGCGCCGCTCGGCCTTGTCGAGCAGTGTGCACACTTCGAGCGAGCGCGGCTGGCGAGTGCGCAGGAAGTCCATCACCGAGGCCATCGTGTGCCCACTGTCGATAATGTCCTCGATGATCAGCACGTCGCGATCGGCAATGGATGTCACCAGGTCGAGGGTGATGCGCACCTGGCCGCTCGAGGCGCGCGCGCCCGCGCCGTAGGAGGCCAGCGCCATGAAGTCGATGGCATGTGGAACGGTCAGGCGGCGCATCAGATCGGTGAGGAACATGACCCCGCCGCGCAGGATGCAGATGAGCAGCAGGTCGCGGTCGCGATAATCGCGGTCGATTTCCACCGCCAGCTCGGCGATGCGTGCCTGCAGCTCTTCGGCCGGGATGAGAACTTCAGCGAGCAGGTCGTGGTAGTCGGCGGGCTTCATTCTCTCGGTACCTGGTGGTGGGCGCGGCAGCGCGCCTCGTACATTTCGCTGGCACCCACCACGACCACCGGGTCGTGATAGCGCGCCGGCCTGCCGTTGATCAGGCGCTGGGTGCGCGTGGCCGGTTCGCCGCACACCATGCAGATCGCGTGCAGCTTGTCAATCACCTCGGCCTGGGCCATCAGGGTCGGCATCGGGCCGAAGGGTTCGCCGCGGAAGTCGGTATCCAGCCCGGCGATGAGCACCCGCAGGCCGTCATCGGCCAGGTGCTGCACCACCGGCAGAATCTCATCGTCGAAGAATTGGGCCTCGTCGATGGCCACCACAGTGGTTCCGGCCTCGATCTGGGCGGGGATCTCTCGTGCGCCGCGCACCGGCGTGGCGTCGAAATCGGTGCCGGCGTGCGAGGTGACCTTGCCCACGGCAAAGCGTGTATCCAGCGCGGGCTTGAAGACTTGCACCTTCTGGCGCGCGATGCGCGCGCGGCGCAAACGGCGGATCAGTTCATCCGTCTTGCCGGAGAACATCGACCCGCAGATCACTTCCACCGAGCCGACCTTGCGCATCGTGCCTCCTGGAGTGCATGAGCGGCTTGCGGCCGAGTCTACCTCACTCGGGCGGGCTTCACAAAAGGCGGCCGTCCCGTGATGCGGAAAATAAAACATCGAGCGAGCCTGCCCGGGCTCGCTCGATTAGTCGCAAACAACAGGCCGCACTAGGCTTCGACGGGTTCAGGCTCTTCGCCGGGAAGCACAAAGCCTCGCTGGCGCAGGCGCTTCTTCAGGTCGATCAGGCTCTTGCGTCCGAAACCGTCCACCGCCAGCAGCGCTTCTTCGCCCTCGGCCAGCTTGTCGAGCACCTGGGCGATCGTCTCCAACCCGGCGCGGGTCAGCGTGCCGTTGATGCGTTCGCCCAGTTCGAGCGTGGCGATCGGCTGGTCGGTCGAGGTGCGCGCCGTGACGCGGGCTTCCTTTTCCACCAGGTAAGCGGTGCGCGCCTCGAGCTTCTTGTAGAAGCGGTCCACCTGCCCCTCGGTGTCGACGATGCGCTGCTCGCCGGTGAAGAACGGATGGCACTTGGAGCAGATGTCGGTATGGATCACTTCGACCGTGGAGCCGGTGTGCCAGGTGTTGCCACAGGCGCAGATCACGGTCGCGTTCGCGAAGTACTTGGGGTGAATACCCGCTTTCATATGAGTGCCCTCCCCCGGAAACGTCGCGCGACGGCGCAGGCCGGATGGCCCGGGGTGCAGTCCGGTCCTCCCGCCGCCGCAGCCTGCTTGCGTTCTACGATTGAGGCTCGCCCGCCGGCAGCACGCTGACCCGCTTGCGCCCGCCGGTCATGTGCTCAAATTGAATCAAGCCGTCCACCGTCGCGAAAAGTGTGTCGTCTTTGCCGCGGGCCACGTTCGTCCCGGGGTGAATGTGCGTGCCGCGCTGGCGGACAATGATCGTGCCGGCGCGCACCGCCTGACCGCCGTAGCGCTTCACGCCCAATCGCTGGCCTTGGCTGTCGCGACCGTTGCGGCTGGAGCCGGCGCCCTTCTTGTGTGCCATGGCTAACCTCCCAATCTCACACCGCGCGGCACGCTAGCCGGCGGAGGCTTTCTTGGCGGCGGTGCGTCCGCCGGCCGCGATGCGCTCGATGCGCAGGCGCGTGTAATTCTGCCGATGTCCCTGGCGCACGCGGTAGCGCATCTTGGCTTTGTACTTGAAGACCAGGATTTTCGGGCCGCGGATGTGCTCGAGCACGCTGGCTTTGATGTGGGCGCCGGTGACGAGCGGAGCACCCACGTGGGTTGTGTCACCGTCGACCAGCAGCAACACCTGCTCGAGCTCGACGGTGCTTCCCTCTTCAGCGGCCAGGCGGTCGACCTCGATCACCTGGCCTTCCTCGGCGCGGTACTGTTTGCCGCCGCTTTCAAGTATGGCGTACTTCATGGTTCGGTTCTCCTTCGCTTCGCCGACGTCCACGCCCCACAGGGCCCGAACGGCGGGGAGGGTCCGATACGTGCGCCTGCCCCAGCAGTCGTCTGCCGGGGCAGCGGAAACGCATTATATCACGGGCTCGTGACCTGTCAAACCATGCGACTCGGGCCAAGAACAGACCTATTCTGCCCGTCGCGAGGGCCTCCGGGGATCTCCACGCCTCGACCGGTCGAATCCACCCTTTGGATGATGCCCGCCGGGTGCTGCCGGGTGATACTGAAGGCAAGGGGCGCAGTCTTATTCTTGACTTCAAAGGTGGTGTTTGTTGACCGATACTGCACTCGCCTGGCCGCTCATGGAAGATGCAGCTCAGGCACTTATCGTCCGGTACCTCCCGGAGGCCCAAGCCGCCGCTGCTCCTCACGGGCTCTCGCCCACCGCGTGGTACGGCTGGCTCATTTCGGCCTACTTCCTGCGTCCGGAACATCTCACGCTGGAAACGATCGCCAAACGCGATCCGTATTCCTCGCCTGCGCGCTGGCGCTCACGGCTTGAGAATGCTGCACAGCTCGGATACCTTGTGCAGGATGAGCGTCACGGTTTCTCGCTCACGCCTTCCGGCGAACAGGTCGCGGATGGGGTGGTCCAGGCCACCTACCGTGCCATGGCGCGCCTCCAGCCGATCGATGAGGTGCCGTTGGAGCAGATGGCAGCATTGCTCGAGCGGCTGGTCACGGCCAGCCTCGCGGCACCCGAGCCGCCTCACAAGTGGGCCCTCGACCTCAGCCGCCAATCAGATCCAGGGCCGAACGCGCTGGCAACTATTCGTATCGACCAACTACTGACCGACCTGGATGCCTATCGCGGCGATTGTCACACCTCCGCCTGGCAACCCCTGGGCGTCAGCGGCCTGGCCTGGGAAATGCTGACTCTCATCTGGCATGGTGAGGCGCGCGCCGTAGTGGATTTTGAATCGAAACTCCAGCGGCGCGGCTATCGGCGCGACACCTTCGTCTGCGCACTGGAGGAACTCTCGCAGCGCGGATGGGTGGCCGGTGATGCGCAGGCGGTGGATATCACCCGAGCCGGCCGCGAAGCGCGCGAGTCGGTCGAAGCCCGGACCGATGAATACTTCTACCGGCCCTGGGCTGTGCTCAGCGCTGAGGAGCGTGAGCACTTGAAGCAGTGGCTCACCGGTTTTGTCGAGGGGCTTCGCCGGGAACCCGCGGAGACCGGCGACTGAGGCGCATCGGACGGGGCTGGATGTGATAGCATACGCGCGTCCCGCACTTGGAGGTGCTTATGCCCAGCGACATCGAACACCGGGTGGGCGAGAAACTTCTGCAGCACCGGTACACGCTCTCGCTCGGCGAATCCTGCACCGGCGGCCTCATCGGTCATCGCCTGACTGAAGTGCCCGGGTCGTCGGAGTACTTCCTGGGCGGGATCATTGCCTATTCCTACGAGGCAAAAGAGCGCCTGCTGGGTGTCCGCCACGACACGCTCTACCAGCACGGCGCGGTGAGCGAGGAGACCGCCCAGGAGATGGCGCGCGGCGCCCGCCACGCGCTGGGGGCGGATGTTGGCCGGGCGGTGACGGGGATCGCCGGCCCGGGTGGCGGCCTGCCCGGCAAGCCGGTTGGGTTGACATGGATTGCGTTGAGCTCCCGAGATCTGGAGGTGGCGCGCCAATTCATCTGGCGCGGGGACCGGGAGGCGAACAAACTGCAGTCGTCGGAGGCGGCGCTCGGCATGTTGGAGGAGTATCTCGACCAGCTCGGCGCATAGGATTGTCTGTGCCGCGTCGGCTCCGCGGGCCACAAGAATCCTACTCGCCCCACACATCTGGCTCACACACAAAGCGGCGCACCCCATCGGGCGCGCCGCTTTGGACTGCCGTCTGCATCCTTCATCCAACGAGTTGCGCCGCGGCCTCCCTCGGATGAGACCACGGGGCCGAACGCCGGGTTAGTCAGGAACCGACACGAGCTTGGCGCGCTCGGCAGCGGCCACCTCGGGTAATAGTTTGCGGAACAGCGGGCTGGGTTCGCCCAAGGGCTCGCCGCCGCGTAGCATGCTCGCGGCCCAGCGGCCGGCCCCGCCGCGGTCGTATCGCAGCACCGGACGTGCCCCAAGTTCATCGTGAACCTCGGTTTCGCGCGAGGCACCGAATAGCGGGGCCTTTCCGTGCAGCCAGACGTTCACAGTCTCCGCGGCGAAGGGAATGACCGGCGCCAGCAGCACGTTGAGCGTGTCGATGGCGCGCACCGCAGTGAAGATCGTGCGCGCGGCGGCTGCGCGGTCGGTCTTGATCTGGAACCACGGCCCCTGCTGGTCGAGGTAGCGGTTGACTTCGGTGGCCAGGGCCATGGCCTCGCCCAACGCGGCGCGCAATTGCACCGCCTCGAAACGCGCCCCCACGCTGTCCAGTCCGCCCTCAACCCGGGTCAAGAGCTCGCGGTCGGCCGATGTCAGATCCCCCGGTTCGGGAATGTGCCCCTTCCAGTGGCGGTAGGCGAAGGTGAGCACGCGGTTGACCAGGTTGCCCCACGTTGCCACCAACTCGTCATTGTTGCGGCGCACAAAGTCGTCCCAGTCCCAATCGGTATCGTGCGCCTCAGGCATGTTCACGGTCAGGTAGTAGCGCAGCGGGTCGGCGCCGTAGGTGGCGGCCGCCTCCGGTGCCCAGACCGCCCAGTGGCGCGAACCGGATATCTTCTTTCCCTCCAGGTTCATGAACTCATTGGCCGGGATGTCGAAGGGCAGGTTGAGCGCGCGATCGCCGGCGCCCGCATACAACCGCGAGGCGCCCATGAGCTGAGCCGGCCAAATGACAGCGTGGAAGGGGATGTTGTCCTTGCCAATGAAGTAGTAAGTCCGCGCCGCCCCGTCGTACCACCACTCTTTCCATGCCTGCGGTCGCCCTTCGAGCGCCGCCCATTCGATGGAGGCGGACAGGTAGCCGATAACTGCCTCGAACCAGACGTACAGACGCTTGCCCGGCCATCCTGGTTCGGGTAGGGGGATGCCCCAATCCAGGTCGCGCGAAATGGGCCGCCCGTGCAGCCCTTGCTCGACCATATTGCGGGCGAAGCGGACCACGTTGGGCCGCCAGTGATCCTTTTCGCGCGCGAGGAATTCCGCAATTGCGGGCGCCAGCTTTCCCAAATCGAGGAAGAAGTGCTCGGTCTCACGGGGTACCGGCCGCGAGCCGTCGATGCGGCTGCGCGGGTTGATGAGCAGCGTCGCTTCCAGCAGGTTGCCGCAGTTGTCGCATTGGTCGCCACGCGCGCTGGGGAAGTGGCAGATGTAGCATTCGCCCTCGACGTAGCGGTCGGGCAGGTAACGCTTCTCCGCCTCCGAATACAGGATGGTTTGCTTCTCGCGGAACAGGTAGCCGTTGTCGCGCAAAGCCAGGAACAGATCCTGCGAGACGCGAAAGTGATTCTGGGTGTGGGTGCTCGTGAACAGGTCGTACGAGATGCCCACCGCCACGAACAGATCGAGGAAGCGCTGGTGATAGCGCTGGTAGACGGCTTCCGGCGTTACGCCTTCGGCATCCGCACGCACCGTGGCGGGCGTACCGTGGGCATCGCTGCCTGAGACCATCAGCACGTTGTTGCCGCGCAGCCGATGGTAGCGCGCGAAGATGTCGGCCGGCAGGTAGGAGCCGGTCAGGTTGCCCACGTGGATGTCGGCGTTGACGTACGGCCACGCCACCGCCACCAGGATGTTGGTCATGCGGCCTCCGTCCGTGCCTGTTTCGGCGCGGATTGTAACATGCACGAATTGAGAATCGCGTGAGCGTGGCGGGGTCAGGCCGCGTAGTCGCGCAGCTGGCGTGCGCGGCGCGG
>CAYGXJ010000074.1:0-30941 GCA_964353865.1 uncultured Anaerolineales bacterium
ATGTCGTCGTGCAGCGCGTCCACCTGCGCGCGGATGGCCTCGACGGGCAACCCCTGGCACGCGGCCGGAAAGCCGGCCAGCCAGTGTTTGGCCCGCGCGAGCGAATGCAGCGCCCCCCGGAAACTCCCGCCCTCCACGTGATGCCATGCGACAGCCAGCTGCAGGATACCGTGATATAGCTCGCGCACGGGGCCGGGTTCGGCGCGCCAGGCATGTTCGAGCGCTTCGTGCGCTTCGAAGAAGGCGCCCCGGTTGAAGCGCTCGAGCCCCTCCAGCACCGAGGCCGGGAGCGGCCGGTCGCACCCGGAGTCTGCTTCTGTTGGACGATCCTGCCTTGACCCGGTGTGGAGGTTGCGGCCGTTCATCCGCCCGATTGTATCGCGGCCGGCCGCGGACCCCTCAAGCGACGAGGTGGATGCTGAGATGCAGGATGGCCCCAAGCGTGATGCCGAATTGGCCGAGGTGGTAGGTGATGTGGACCAGCAGGCGGCCGCCCCGCAGCGGGCCTACGAACTTGTTCCAGCCGTGGAGCGTATCCGAGACGAAGAACAGCGCGGCCCCCAAGGCGGCTGGCGCGGCGGCGGTGAGGCTCCAGGCCGGGCGCGCCAGGCACGCCAGCGCCGAGAACAGCATGCCGGCGAGCGCCGAACTGTAGATGAGCAGCGGCAAGCGCAGACGCGGCTTGGCTTTGGCGACGAGGCCTGCGGCGAGGCGGGAGTAGACCCACATGCCGACGCCGACAACAAGTAGCGCCGCGGTCCATGTGACCCCACCCCTCCCGAGCGGCGTGCCGTTGAAGGCGACAATGTAGGCGATCTGCGCCACGAAGAAGGCAGCCAGCCCGCCGATGAAGCGCTCGCTAGGCAGCATGAGCAGGATATCGCCAACGAGCGAGAGGCCCAGCGCAATCGCGAACCATGCCGCGCCGCCGGTCAGATGAGTGCGCTGGAGGAGCCAGGTCAATAGGAAGACGACAGTGAGCGGCTTGGAAATGTACTCGAGCGGCTTATTGGCCCGCCAGCGGGCGATCCAATCGAGCGCCATGGCGGCCAGTGCGAGGAAGGGGAAGAGGGACAAGTCGTATCTCCAAGTGTGAAGCCGGGAGGGTATTCTGGCTCATCTCGTCGATTTGCGCCAGCGAGCACGAGTTGCGGCGGGCTACCGAGTGAGGGGTGACCTGCGAAGTGCGATTGTGGCTTGGTTCCCCATCTCCGCTTGCTGCTTCTGCAACTCGTCCGAGAGGTGCGCGTTGCGATGCGAGAGCGTGTCCCGGTTCAGGGAGAGGATTGTGAGCTCGGAGAAGGGGGATTGCCGGCCAAACCCAACTGATCGGCGATCGTGCGCATGGCCTCGATGACATTGGCCACGTGGTCCCACACATCCACCCCCAGCTCGCGCACACCGCGTTCGATATCCTCGCGATTGACACCTGCGGCAAAGGCACGGTCCTTCCATTTCTTGCGCACCGAGGCCGGGGTGAGATCGGCCAGCGATCGCGAGGGACGCACCAGGGCCACCGCGGCGATCAAACCCGTGACCTCGTCGCAGGCGAAGAGCGCGCGATCGCGCAGGGCGGTGCGCGCTACGCCGGTGTGCTCGGCGTGGCTGAGGATGGATTGAATGATGTCTTCGGGGACGCCGCGCGCGCGCAGGAGCGGCGCGCCGTCCTGCGGATGGCGCTCGAGCGTGGGGTGGATTTCCCAGTCAAAATCGTGCAGAAGGCCGACGACGCCCCAGGGCGCTTCATCTTCGCCGAAGAGGCGCGCGTAGTGCCGCATGGCGGCTTCCACCGCCAGCATATGGCGTACCAGGCTTTCGCTGGTGACGTATTCGTGAACGAGGGCGAGGGCTTGGTCGCGATCCATCGGTCAACTGCGTGAGCGCGGTTCGCGCATGGCAATCGGCTGGAGCGGCCCGAGGATTGGCTGCGAGTGAAGCACGTGCAGGTCGAGCACGGCTCCGAGGGTGGCGGCCACTTCGCGCAGGCGCCAATACAGGTAGGGGCCGCGGCTGTAGCGGCGGCGGTCGGCCGCCACACCCTGCGTATCGATGCCCAGCTCGCGGCACGAGTAAACCGCTCGCGGCAGATGATAGGCCTGGGTGACGGCGATGGCACGCTGCACGCCGAAGACGTAGCGCGCGCGATAGCAGGTATCGTACGATCGGCGGCCCGCGAAATCGAGCACGAGCGCCTCCTCGGGAACGCCCAGGCGCAGCGCGAGCTGGCGCATGGCCTCCGGCTCGTTGTAGCCGGGGTCGCTGTTATCGCCGCTCAAGAGTATCTTCTCGACCACACCCTGTTCGTAGAGTTCCGCGGCGGTCGTGACGCGGTCGGCCAGCACCGGGGTGGGGGCGCCGCTGCGCCACAACCCCGCGCCGAAGACGATCGCAACCGGCGCGGGCTGAACCGCCTCGCCGGGCGCGCGCAGGAAGGGACGCGCCTGCACTTGTACGTAGACGTACGGCGCGAGGATGATCAGGGCGAGCGCAACAAGTGCCACGGCGGCCAACAACACGGGTCTCGCCTTCTTACGAAAGGTCAATCGCGGACTCCAATCGATGAACGGATCCAGGTTGCCCGGGGGCAGCGTTTGGGCAGGTGCGGATTGTAACATGAGGCCGGTCGCAGTTTCGCGATTCTCTTATCCCAATGCAATCCTGCAGAGTATAATTGCGTCGCTTGAAGCGTCATCTCATGTGACCAAGTCCACAATAGGCAGGGACCGGAGACACGCCCCAAGCGTATGTGGTCGCCAGGTATTTCCGCAACGTAGGGGGGATGGGGCTGTCCATGAGCAAGGCGGCGCGAACTTGACTCGAGCGGGCAACGTGTTTGGCGATGAGGCGTGGGACAGACCCATGGTTTGGACTCGTCGGGCAAGAAACCGCCTCCTGACGAGGTGTGGCGGTGGTCTCAAGTGGTGGATGTCATGGCGGACAACTTTCCCTCACATCTTAGGCTCCCTTCGGTCTTTGCCGTGGGGGGAAGCTGGCTGGTCTCGGGAAAACTGCTGGCCGCGGGTGCATTCGATGAAGTGACCCGCCTCGCGCGCGAAGCCGTCGAAGTTTTAGCTCGCGCGCGCGGGCACGGAGGGCGGCAATGAGCGCACGCATCGTCACCTTCGGCGAGATCATGCTGCGCCTCAAGCCGCCCGGGTTTGAGCGGATCCTGCAATCGCCCGCCTTTGAAGCCACCTTTGGCGGCGGCGAGGCCAACGTGGCCTTCTCGTTGGCCCGCTTCGGCCTGCCCGTGTCGTACGTGACGTTGCTCCCGGACAATCCAATTGCGGATGCGGGGCTGGCCTTCCTGCGAAGCGCGGGCGTGGATACCTCGCACATCGTGCGGCGCGGGGGGCGCATGGGGATCTACTTCCTCGAGGCCGGCGCCAACCAGAGACCCTCCGTGGTGGTGTACGACCGCGCCCATTCCGCGATCATGGATGCCTCCCCCGCGGAAATCGACTGGCCCGAAGTATTCAGCGGCGCGGGGTGGTTCCATGTGACGGGGATTACGCCGGCCCTCAGCGCGGCTGCGGCGGATATGACTCTCGCGGCGGTGACGGCGGCCCGCCGCTTGGGCCTGACCGTTTCCTGTGATTACAACTATCGCAAGAATCTGTGGAAGTACGGCCAGCGCGCGCCCGAGGTGATGCGCGACATCGTGAGCCAGGTGGACATCGGCTTGGCCAACGAAGAGGACTGCCAACTCGCCCTGGGCATCACGCTGGAGGACGGCGATAGCGTGGCTGGCGTCGAGCGAGGAGAAATCCGTAGTGAGCACTATCGCTGGCTGTGCGAGAAGGTGCTGGCCACCTTCCCCAACCTTAAGATGCAAGCGATCACGTTGCGCGAAAGCTTCAGTGCAAGCCACAATGGGTGGTCGGCCTGCCTGCACGACCGCCAGGCCTTTTGTCGCGCGCCGCGCTATGAGGTGAGTGCTATTGTCGACCGCGTGGGAACGGGAGATGCCTTCGCCGCCGGATTGATCTACGGGCTGACGACCGGCATGCCGGTCGACGAGGCGCTGCGCTTCGCCACGGCCGCCTCGTGCCTCAAGCATTCCATCCCGGGAGATTTCAATTTGAGCACGGTGGATGAGGTAAAGCGTCTGGCGCAGGGCGAGGCCTCGGGCCGCGTGCAGCGGTGAGGCGGGCGGACCCGCACCTCGCAGGAAAACGTCGACCGGCCCGTGAGGGCCGGTCGTGATTCCAGGGAGGGGTCCGGACATGTTCACCAGCGCGTGAGTGCCGAAGCGGGGAGTTGAACCCCGACGGCCTTGCGGCCACTGCGCCCTGAACGCAGCGCGTCTGCCATTTCCGCCACTTCGGCAACAGGCCGGATTCTACGCGGTTTCAGCGATTTGTCAACGGCGCGATGCATCGGTCTTGGTTGTGGAGCGCGTCGCGGCGAGGCGCGAGGCGGCCGAATGCAATGCGTCCTGGGTCTATTGTCCTGGTCGCCGTATCGGGCCGAGGCCCGACAACGGCACGTCAAATCAATTGCGAAGTGCAACACGGACAACGCGCGGCCTTGAGCGGGATGCTCGAAAGGCAATGCGGACAGTCTTTGGTTGGTGCCGGTGCCGCGGGCGCCGGCTTCGGGCTGAGCCGGTTGACTTGCCGGACGAGCAGGAAGATAACGAAGGCCACGAGCACGAAGTCGACGATCGTATTCAGGAAGACTCCGTAGTTGATCGTGGGGGCCCCGGCCGCTTGGGCCTCTGCCAGCGAGGCGAATCTCGCACCCGTCAGGCTGACAAACAGGCCGGCGAAATTCACCCGCCCGAGCAGCAGGCCAATCGGCGGCATGATGACGTCGTTTACCAGGGACGTGATGATCTTGCCAAACGCCCCGCCGATAATGATGCCGATGGCCAGATCGAGCACGTTGCCGCGCATTGCAAATACCTTGAATTCCTTGAGCATGACGGTCCTCCAAATGGACTGGGCATACGGGCGAAATGCGTACTCCGTCGGGAGTCACCGACCTGCCGGCGAACTCTCGATAGGATTATAGGCCCAGCACGAGCGAAATCGGTGCAGGCCGCCGAGTATAATGGCGCAAACCCGCTGGCCGGGTGCTCCCATGGGCAAAGCCGAATTCTCAATTGCTAGCGCTCCCCGCTTCGACGTGGCCGGACCCGTGCGCTGGATTCTCTCGCACGCTCTGCGCTACCCGTTGTTCCCTCTGGTGATGATCCTGGCGGCGATCGGCAACAACACGGCCTTCAGCTATGTCCAGATATTCGTGGGACGGGCCTTTGACGTGATCACCACGCCGGGCTGGTCGACGGCCGCACTCATGGCGGTTGCCCTCTCCGTTCTGGTCGCGGCGCTCAGCCAGGGCGTAACCGGCCTCTTGCGCAACTATGCCGCCGAGTTCATGGCCCAGTCGCTGGAGCGAGACGCGCGCGACGAGATGTACCTCAACCTGTTGGGCAAGAGCCAGACCTTTCACGGCCGCCAGCGCGTGGGCGACATCATGGCGCGTGCCACCAACGACGTGCGTTCGCTGAACTACATGGTCAGCCCGGGTCTGATGCTGATCACCGACTCGCTGATGAACACGATCATTCCCATCCTCCTGATCGGGCAGATCCATCCGCGGCTGCTGGTCGTGCCGCTGGCCTTTCTGGCTATTCTGGTGATTACCCTGATCGACTACAGCCGGCGTCTGAGCCCGGTGACCCTGGCCATGCGCGATCAGTTCGGCATGATGAACGCCGGGCTGGCCGAGGCCATCGCCGGGATTGAGGTGGTCAAGGCCAACGTGCGCGAGCGATACGAGTGGGACAAGTTCACGCACAGTGCACGTCTCTATCGTAATCTCTTCGTGCGCCAGGGCAAGATCCAGGCAATGTATCTGCCGATGCTAGGCTTCTCCATTGCCTGGGCGGCGGGATTCTTCCATGCGCTCACGATCTGGCGCGAAGGCGCAATCACCCTCGGACAGGTCGTCGCTTTTATCGGGCTGATGGGCGGGTTGCGCTTTCCCACCTTCATCTCGCTCTTCTCCTTCGACCTGGTCCAGCTGGGCGTGGCAAGCGCCCGGCGCATTCTGGCGCTGATCAACGCGCAGACCGACCTGGACGAGAATCCGCAGGGTGTCGCCCGCCGCATCCGCGGCGAAGTCGTTTTCGACCAGGTGGGCTTCCACCACGAAGGCAAGCAGGTGCTGCGCGGGGTGAGTTTCGTCGCCCGCCCGGGAGAGACGATTGCCATCGTCGGCCAAACCGGCTCGGGCAAGACCACCCTCACGCGCCTCATCAATCGCATCTACGATGCCGACACAGGGCGAGTGCTGGTGGACGGAGTGGACGTGCGTGAATGGAGCATCGATTCGCTGCGTTCCCAGATCTCGACCATCGAGCAGGACGTGTTCCTCTTTTCGCGCACGATCGCCGAGAACATCGCGTTTGGAGTTGCGCACGCGACGCCGGAGGCGATCCAACGCGCCGCGCGTGAGGCGCAAGCCCACGATTTCATTCTCTCGTTTGCCGAGGGCTACCAGACGATGGTCGGCGAGCGGGGGGTGACGCTCTCCGGCGGACAGCGCCAGCGCATCGCGATCGCGCGCGCCTTCCTCACCGACCCGCGCATTCTCGTCCTCGATGACAGCACCAGCGCCATCGACAGCGCCACGGAAGACGAGATTCAACGGGCCATGCACCGCATCAGCCGCGAGCGGACGACTTTCCTGATTACTCACCGCCTCAGCCAGATCCGCTGGGCGGACCGGATCCTGGTGCTGCAGCGCGGCGAATTGGCGGATCAGGGCACGCACGAGGAACTGTTCGCGCGCAGCGCCGATTACCGGCGCATCTTCGCGCGCTACGATTGAGGCTGGCTGCGCATGGGCTTTATTCTTGACGGACTCGAAACCGAGGCCTACGACCGGACCTACCGCGACTGGGATCTGACGCGGCGCGTGATCGGGTACTTTCGCCCGTTTCGCGCGCAGGTCGTACTCGTCGCGGCGACCCTGGCACTTAACTCGGTGGCAGGTTCGGGCGGGCCGATCATCATCTCGCGCTCGATCGACGTGTTGGCCGCCGACCCCTCTCTGCCGCGAATGGCGGCGCTGAGCGCGCTGGTATTGGCTGTAGGCGGCCTGGCCTGGGTGTGCAACTTCATCCAGCAGCGCATTTCGGCGCGGGTGATCGGAGATGTGGTGCTGCGTTTGCGGCAGGATGTCTTCGCCGCAACGGCCAGCCACGATCTCTCCTTCTTTGAGGAACATGCCTCGGGCAAGATCGTCAGCCGCATCACCTCCGACACCCAGGACTTCTCGGATGTGGTCTCGCTGGTGGTCAATCTCATCAGCCAGGTGTTGTTGGTGGGATTTCTGTTGGTGTGGCTGCTGCGGGTTCATGTGGGCCTCACGCTGCTGCTGCTTCTCATGAGCCCCGTCGCGGCCGCGATTGCCCTCAGCTTCCGGCGCATTGCGCGGGCGGTCACCCAGCGTGCGCGGCGGGTGACGGCCAAGATTAATGCGCAAATCCAGGAATCGATCTCGGGGATCATGGTCGCTAAGGCCTTCCGCCAAGAGCACGCCATCTACCAGACGTTCGCGGCGAACAACCGCCAGGCCTATCGCGTCGGTTTGCAGCGCGGGCTCACGCTCGACACGATCTTCCCCGTCATGGGCATCGCCTCGGGTCTAGGTGTGGCGCTGCTCATCTACTTGGGCGGTTTGCGCGTGCACAGCGGAGCTATCTCTCCCGGCAACTGGTACCTCTACATGCAAGCGGTCAGCTTCTTCTGGTGGCCGCTGATGAACATCGCTTCGTTCTGGAGCCAGTTCCAGGATGGGCTTTCGGCGTCGGAGCGCGTCTTTGCGCTGATCGATGCCGAATCCAAAGTTGTTCAGCGCGGCGCCGAGCCGGTCGAGAAGGTTGCGGGCCGCATCACCTTCCGTCATGTGAGCTTTACCTACACGGGCAAGGAAACCGTATTGCGGGATTTCTCGCTCGACATTCGCGCCGGCGAAAGCCTCGCCCTGGTGGGGCATACCGGCGCGGGCAAGAGCTCGGTCGCCAATCTGATCGCCCGCTTCTACGAATACCAGGCGGGAGAGCTGCTGGTGGATGGGCGAGACATTCGACTTCTCAACTTGCGCGACTATCGCCGGCACATTGGGCTTGTGCCCCAGGATCCGTTTCTCTTCTCGGGGACGGTGCGCGAGAATATCCACTACGGGCGCGAGCAAGCTAGCCGCGCCGACATCGTGGCCGCGGCCGTGCGCATCAGCAACGGCGATTGGATCGCCGACTTGCCGGACGGTCTGGACAGCGATGTGGGCGAGCGCGGGGCGAATCTCTCGATGGGTCAACGGCAACTCGTGGCGCTGGCGCGCGTGTTGCTCAAGAACCCGTCGGTGCTGATTCTGGATGAGGCGACCGCGAGCGTGGATCCCTTCACCGAGGCGCAGATTCAAGAAGGGCTGGAACAGGTGCTGCGTGGCAGGACATCGATCGTGATCGCCCACCGCCTTTCGACCGTGAAGCGCGCCGACCGCATCGTGGTCATGGACCACGGCAGGATCATTGCCGAGGGAACCCACGAGGGCTTGATGGCGCAGGGTGGGCACTACGCGGAACTCTACAACATGTATTTCCGACACCAATCGTTGGAGGCCCTCAACCGACCCGTATGGCGAAGCGAAGGGAGCCCGGCCTCGTGAGCGAAGGCACCCGAGTGTCGTGGGCGCACAGTGTGATGACTGCGCTGCCGCTCTCCAACCGGCTGGCTGAAAGACCGTCGGTCAAAGGACGCGCGGGAGCACTGGGCACCTTCCCGCGCGTCGCCTTGGTCTGCGGCATGCTCGCAGCAATATGGAGTGGGACCCTACGGGTGGCTCGCGCCGACATTGCACCCCCTGAACAGCCGCCGGGGAGCAGCCTGGCTCCGGATGCCGAAATCACCCAGGTCGTCATGGTGTCGGAAGAAGTGCTGCTGCTCGTGCAGCCGACTCCATGGAATGGCGCACTTTCGGCAGAAGAGGAAGGGCGCGGCGTGACGCGCGATTGGGCCAAAGTCGAGGCGCACTTCGTGATGCGGAATGCCGGGGCGCAGAGCGAGCAGATGGCGGTGCGCTTCCCGCTGAGCGCGCCGCTCTACTACGAATCGTCCCCAAACGAGATCCACGGCTTGACGGTGCGCGTCGATGGACGCCCAGCCGCGACCCGGCGGATCGAGGCTCCGTTTGGTGGTGGGGGTATTACCGAAGACAGCCCGATCGGGTGGGGGGTCTTCGACGTCGACTTTCCGGTGGGGGCTGAGGTCCGCATCGACGTCGAGTATCCCCTGCGGGCGACGGGCTATGCTAATCAGGAATCGCGCTTCGTCTACGTCTTGGGCACCGGCGCTGGCTGGCGAGGGGCCATCGGCCAGGCCGACATCGGCCTGCGCTTGCCTTACCCGGCATCGATTGAGAACATCGTCGATTATGATGCGGGATGGATGACTTCTGGGTACCAGCTCGAGGGGTCCGAAGTCCGGTGGAGCTACGCGGACCTTGAGCCCGAGGCAGGCCAGGTTGTGACCGCAACTCTCGTGGCGCTGGATCTATGGCGCGCCGTAGTGAAAGCGGAGGCCGATGTGATTCCGCGGGCCGAGGATGGCGCGGCCTGGGGAGCGCTGGCCCGCGCGGCGAAGATCGCACTCTGCACTGAGAAAGGCTATTGGCCGCGACAGGACGCAGGCGCGCGGGTCTTGGCCGAACGCAGCCTGTCCGCCTATGAGAAGGCAACCGCTCTCGCTCCGGATGACGCTCGCTGGCACGCCGGCTACGCCGAACTTCTGGCAAAGCTCGTGACCAGCAGGGATGCCGGCGATCCGATGTTGGGGCGAGCCATCGTGCAGCTCAACGCCGCGCTCGAACTTGAGCCGACAAACGCCCAGGCACTGCAGGTTGTTGAGGACTTGCGTGGCCGCGCATCCATCGCACTCGAGCATTCGGCCTCCGGTGCCCGGGTGGTCATGATGACCTCCACGCCGACCGTCAGTGTGCCCACAGCCGCCGCATCACATGCCATGGCGCCCTCGCGCGCTGCCACCCGCGAGGCAGCCACCTTCGGACCGACGGCGGCAACCACCACCCCGGAGTCCGCGCAGGCCAGCGGCAGGGGCGGGGGATGCCTCGGGTCAGTCGCGGCCATCGCTTTGGCCGCTCCCCTGCTCGCGGCCTTCTCCCGGCCCAGGCGACCAGCCGCGGGCGGCGGCAACCCCTCCGGACATTGAACTGCAGGCTCGCGCTAGTCTCGCCTGCCCGCAATGGATGCGAGCTGGCCGCCAAAGGCCGCCGGTTGCAGGGGAACGCAGAATCGCCCGACCGGTTTCGGCCGGCGTATGCCAGCCCCATTGAGAGGAGCTGTAGATCTTGTCCTATGCTCGATCCGCTCGCCGTCTACCTGTTCGACTTGGATGGAGTGCTTATCAGCCCGGGTGGCTACAACGCGGCGCTGAAGGCAACCGTCAATCACTTTGCGCGCCGGATGGGGTTGGCGGAAGCCGCGCCCGACGACTCCGCCATCGAGACCTTTGCCGTGCAGGGCATCGGGCTCGAATGGGATTCGAGCGCGATCTGCCTGGGCGCTCTGATGCTCGAGTTGTGGAAGGCCGATCGCGGGCTGAGGCTGGTCGGCGACTTGGCCCACATGCTCTCCGCGATCGCCGCGCGCCGCCCGGCACAACCGGCCATCGACTACAAGGCATTGGCGCTTCGGGTTGCGCACGCCACGCCGTCCGGAGGGCACGCGCCGTCGGCGGCGTTACGCCTCCTTTCAGATGAGGCCAGCGCGCTTGAACGCGGGGATCGCGTGCGCGAGATGCAGGCTGCGCTGCGCCTGGTCCTGAGTGGCACGCGCGACGCAGGCACATCGCCGACGATGCGCGTCATCCAGCACTTCACGCTCGGCAGCTCGCTGTACACCGAGGTGTATGGACAGCCCGCGCAATTCGAGACAGCATCGCTTCTGCGCGAGTTCGACCGACCGACTCTGAGCGAGACGGAGAGTCGGGCACTTGAGTCGTCCATGCGCAGGGAGGGCTGTCGAGCGGCCGCCTACACGCTGCGTCTGTCGCGGCCGCTCGACGTTCCGACGAACGGGGCGGAGTTCGCGCCGGAGGCGGAAATCGCGCTCGAGACAGCGGGCATGGCGTGGTTGCCTCTTGTAGGGTATGGCCATGTGCGCTGGCTCGCGGCGCAGCATCAATGTGCGCCCGATGCCTTCGTCAAGCCATCCCCTGTCCACGCCCTTGCGGCAATCGGCCGCGCGGTGGGCGGCGGCGAACGTGAGTCTCTCGAGGCGGCATTTGACTTGTGGCACTCGGGGCAGGTGAATGAATCGCTGCTTGGGCTGAGTGAACGGCCACTGACCGTGCATGTGTTCGAAGACTCCGCGGCCAGTGTGCGGGGTGTGTGCAAGGCGGCCACGTTACTTTGCGCGTGTGGGTTCAAAGCTGAGTGCCGGGCCTATGGCATCGCCAGCAGCCCAGAGCGCGAAGCGGCGCTGCGCGAAAGTGGGATCGCCGTCTACAGTCGCCTCCAACCCGCACTTCGCGCGGCGGGCCTCTAGTTCGCGGAATCGGACGGGTCTCGACCGAGCGTTCCCGCCGGGCGGCGATTCGCGCGTGGGGGTGCGATCCCGCGCCGGGAAGGGGAGCCGATTCTCCCAACGTGAGGGACAAATCAGGGCGCCGCTCGTCGTCACTCCCGGGAAAAGGCTCTTGGGACGAGGGCATGACGATTCGGGTACTGCCTCCATCGCTTATAATTCCTGAACCGACCCGCACTTCTATCAGGATGACGAATGACTGATATCGAGTCCTATCGACTTTCGACCGAACGCGTCGCGTCTGAGCTGCGCACGCACCTGGCCGCCGGGCTGACGCAAGAGCAAGCTCAGGAACGCTTCGGCGAGCGCGGCCCGAACGAGTTGGTGGAGCGCCCGCATCCGGGCTTTCTGCGCCTCTTGCTCGAGCAGTTCAACAATTTCCTGATCATCCTGCTCATTGTGGCCGCGATCATCTCGCTCGCGTTGGGGGAGGTCATCGACGCAATGGCCATTCTGGCCATCGTCGTGCTCAACGCGGTCCTGGGGGTTGTCCAAGAGTCGAAGGCGGAGCAGGCGCTGGCGGCGCTCAAGAAGATGGCGGCGCCGACAGCTCAGGTGATCCGTGACGGACGTCAGCAATCCATTCCCGCGCGCGAACTTGTGCCGGGCGACATCGTGCTGCTGGAGGCGGGCAACTACGTGCCGGCGGACTTGCGCCTGATCGAGAGCGTCAATCTGAAGATAGAGGAGGCTTCGCTCACGGGGGAGTCGGTGCCGTCTGAGAAGGATGCCGGGGTGGTGCTCGATGGCGATGCGCCGGTCGGAGACCGGCGCAACTCGGCCTTCATGAGCACCCTGGTCACCTACGGCCGTGGCAAAGGGCTGGTCACGGCCACCGGCATGCACACGCAGATCGGCCTGATCGCCGAGATGATCCAATCCTTCGAGGAGGAGCCCACTCCGTTACAGAGAAAGCTCGACCAGTTGGGGCGGACGCTTGGTATTTTTGCGCTCCTGGCCTGCGGGCTCATCTTCGGCATTGGCGTGTTTCGCGATACTGAGATTGGCGTGATCGCCACCCGCGGTATCGTGGAATACCTGGCGCGCTTCAGCGAGCAGCTGGTGGATCTCTTCATGACCGCAGTCAGCCTGGCCATCGCCGCTGTTCCGGAAGGATTGCCGGCGGTCGTGACCATCTGTCTGGCGCTTGGCATGCAGCGCATGGTAAGGCGTCACGCCCTTCTGCGGCGTCTGCCCGCCGTGGAGACACTGGGCAGTGCCACGGTCATCTGTTCCGACAAGACGGGCACCCTGACCCAGAATCAAATGACGGTCGTGCGCGGCTGGGCGGGGGGGCGTGTCTTCGAGGTGAGCGGGGAAGGCTACTCGCCCGAGGGGCGCTTCGAGATCGCGGGCATACCGTACGACCCGCGCACCGACCAAGCCAGCACTCTCTTGCTCGTCGGCGGCATGTTGTGCAACGACGCACGTCTCGAGGAGAGCGGCGAGGACGCGGGCAAGACCACCTGGCGCATGGTGGGCGACCCCACGGAGGGCGCATTGGTGGTGGCCGCCGCCAAGGCGATGCTGTGGCGCGACGAAGTGGAGTTGCGGCTACCGCGGGTCAGGGAGATCCCCTTCGACTCGGAGCGCAAGCGCATGACCACCATCCATCGCATCGATCAGGCCAGCCCCCTGGCCGCCGCTGCGGGCCTGGAGCACGCTCGGGCCGTGGCATTTGTCAAAGGCGCGCCAGGCATCCTGCTCGAGAACTGCACGCACCTCTTCGAAGAGGGGCGGGTGGTTGAGCTGAGCAGTGAACGCCGGGCGGAGATCGTGCGCGAGCACGATGCGATGGCCGGGAGTGCCTTGCGTGTGCTGGCGGTGGCCTACCGCGCACTCCCCGACGCGCCCGATGCGCCGGCCGCCGAGCGGCTGGAGCGGGAGATGACCTTTGTCGGTTTGATGGGCATGATCGACCCTCCGCGGCTTGAGGTCGCGGCTGCAGTGAAGCTGGCCAAGGGTGCCGGAGTGCGCAGCGTGATGATCACCGGCGACGCCAAGGAAACCGCCGTGGCGGTGGCCAATGCTATTGGCCTCATCCCGCCCGGCGGGCAAGTGCTCACCGGCGCCGAGCTCGACCGCCTGAGCGATGCAGAGTTGGCCGGCAAGGTCGACCAGGTCACCGCGTACGCGCGAGTCTCGCCGCAGCACAAAGTCAGAATTGTGGAAGCCTTCAGGGCGCGCGGCCACGTGGTGGCCATGACGGGCGACGGCGTTAACGATGCGCCCGCGCTCAAGCGCGCCTCGATCGGTATCGCCATGGGCATCACCGGCACCGACGTCTCGAAAGAGACGGCCGACATGGTGCTCACCGACGACAACTACGCCAGCATTGTTTCGGCCATCGAAGAGGGCCGAACGATCTACGCCAATATCCGCAAGTTCGTCTTCTATCTGATCTCGTGCAACATCGGGGAGGTCCTGCTGATCTTCTTCGCGATGCTGGCCGGGCTGCCGCTGCCGCTGCGGCCGATCCAGTTGTTGTGGCTCAACCTGGTGACCGACGGCGCGCCGGCCCTGGCTCTGGGCGTGGAGCGCGGCGATCCGGACGTGATGAAGCGCCGGCCGCGGCCCGTGGGCGAGCCGGTGATTAACCGGGAGATGCAGATAGGGGTGTTGGTGCAAGCGATCGTCATGACCGCGGCCGTGATGCTTTCCTTCTTGTACGGTCTGTGGGCCTACCCGGACAACCTGGCCGAGGCGCAGACCGTGGCCTTCGCCACGCTGATCATGTCGGAACTCCTGCGTGCGTTCACTTCGCGCTCCGAACGGCACTCAATCTTCTCGATCGGTTTTTTTACGAACCGCTGGATGGTGTGGGCGGTGGGCTCGTCCTTCGCCTTGCTGCTGGCGGTGATCTACGTGCCCTTCCTCGACCCGATCTTTCAGACCGTGCCGCTCACCCTGCGCGATTGGTTGGTCATCACGCCGCTCATGCTCATGGCCGCGACCGCGGCCGAGATCACGAAGTGGTTTGTGCGCCGCTGGGCGCGCAAGGAGGAGCGGGAACTCGCCGGACAGTAGGCCGTGTGCACGTGGCTGCGCGATCTACCAGGCGTAGGCCTCCGGCGCCGCGCCGCCCGGGCCGGGCCAAATCTCATCCAGGCGGGCAAGGGTCTCCGGCGCCAGCTGCAGGTTGAGCGCGCGCAGGCTGCCGGTGAGCTGGTCCATCGTGCGCGGGCCGATGATGGGTGCCGTGACCGCCGGGTTGGAGAGCAGCCAGGCCAGAGCCACATTAGCCGGGGCTTCGCCTAAGTCGCTGCACAACTTCTCGTAAGCCGCAAGCTGCGCGCGATTCTCCTGCAGCGCCTTGGTTCCCCGCTCGCTGCTGCGCCGCCCCTTGCCGTCCAGAGATGAAGACCCGGCGAGAGCTCCGCCGCTGAGCGGGCTCCAAGGGATCACGCCGAGCCCCAGCGCGCGGCACGCCGGCAACACTTCCAACTCGACGCTACGTGCTCTCAAGTTGTACAAGCTCTGCTCCGAAACCAGCCCCATGAAGTGCCGCGCGCGGGCTTCGGCCTGCGCCACCGCAATCTGCCATCCGGCAAAGTTGCTGCTGCCGACGTAAAGCACCTTGCCCGCCTGCACCAATTGCTCCATCGCCTGCCAGATTTCTTCCCACGGTGACTCGCGGTCGATATGATGCATCTGGTAGAGGTCGAGGTGGTCGGTCTGCAATCGGCGCAGGCTGCCTTCGCACGCGGCGCGAATGTGGTAGGCCGAAAGCCGGTGATCGTTGGGACCTTCGCCCATCTCCCCGTACACCTTGGTGGCCAAAACCACCCGCTCGCGCCGACCGCCGCCCTGAGCGAACCAGCGCCCAAGTATATTCTCGGTCACGCCCTCGCCGCGCTTCCATCCGTAGACGTTCGCGGAATCGAAGAAGTTGATCCCGTGTTCGAGGGCCGCATCCATGATCTTGAAACTGTCGCCCTCGGAGGTGTGCGGGCCAAAGTTCATCGTTCCCAGGCAGAAGCGGCTCACTTTGAGTCCAGAGCGTCCGAGACTGGCATACTGCATTGTCATCGCGGCCTCCCAGGTCCACCCCGGCCTCGGCGATAGGGCGCGGCCGGCACACGCCTCTTGGGATTCTACTCCCGCCGCCAGGTCGTTCGTCGGCGCATGGGCCTCGACCGAACGGGCAGGTTGCGCCCAACGCCAACCTGCAATAGACTTGAGTGAGATCCACCTGCGCCTGCGCGCACTATCGCGCCGATGTCGGCGCACAATGCGCGGACGCTTTTCTCGGTTTGGGCGCACGCCGTCTGCCCGCACGAGGAGGATTGATGCCCAGCGACTCCGCCGCCCGCGCACTCAGCATCCTGCGCGATCCTCAGCAGTTTCAGTGGTACGTCATCCCGCTCTTCGCCCTGGTCGTCTACGTCTACGCCAACGAGATTGAACGTCGCAGCTGGGATCTGGTTTTCGCCGGCCTGGCCTTCTGGGGCATGGATTGGTTCAACGAAATCTGGAACGGCCTGGTGTTTCATTTCACCCAGTATGCCCCGGTGTGGGGGGCGCCCGGCCCGACGGCCTTCCTCATTCTGATCGGACTCAACATCGAGATCTGCTTCATGTTCGCCATCGCCGGGATCACCTTCGCCAAAATGCTGCCGCGCGAGAAAGAGGCGCGCGTGCTCGGCATCCCCAATCGCCTGGCGTTCGCCATCGTGGGTTCCGCCTTCTGCGTGCTGGTGGAGGTGCTGCTCAATGCGGCCGGCGCGCTCACGTGGGACTACCCGTGGTGGAATGCGCGTGTGCCGTGGTTGATCTTCCTCATCGGTTACTTCACCTTCTTCATCGTTTCATTCTGGGTTTTCGATATGACCTCGGTGCGCAGGAAGGCCGTGGTTGTCGGCGCCATCGGCGCGCTGGATGTGGTGAGCCTGGTCGTGTTCGGAGCGGTGCTGCATTGGATATAGGCGCTGGCATGGCATTCATTGCTTGGGGTGTCGCCATGCTGCTTCTGGTCCCGGTCATCATGTGGGCGGGGCTTATCGGACGCGGGACGGCAAGACCATCTTTCGGTCGCACATGATCGACCGTTGAGGGAACGGCGATCGGTGCCGGAAGGGCTGCGCATGCACATTCTCAAGGCCAATCACTGGGCAGGGTTCACCGGCAAGCCATGGTTGATGCTGCGTGGGGCGGCTCCATGAAGGATTTTGGCCGCACATCCCCTGTTGGCGATTTGATGCTCGAGCGGCTCATCGACGGAAACAAGCGATACGCCTCGGGCAAGTTGACCCATCCCAACCAGGCCTTTCGGCGCTGGTCTGGGCCACCGGACCGCCAGCAGCCCTTCGCCATGATCATCAGCTGCGCAGAGTCAGTTATCCCACCGGAAGTGGTTTTCGACTGCGGCGTGGGCGACCTCTTCGTGATACGCATCGCGGGGTTGGTGCTGAGCGAATCAGTACTTGCCAGCGTGGAGTTCGGCGTGCGCACCTGGCACATCCCCATCGTGATGGTGCTGGGGCACTCCCATTGCTCGGTGGTGGCGGCCGCCTTGCGCGGCGACGACCCGCCCAGCCCCTTCGGGAGCCTGGCCGCCCGCCTGCGCCCCGCGCTCGAACGCTGCAAACGGACGCCGGGGGATGGGGTATCGAATGCCGGACGCGCCCAGGCGCAAGTCGTCGCCGAGTACTTGCGCGGAGCCGGGCAGGCCCTCGTAGGCAGCGGCGCCGCCGACCGGCTGCGCATCCTGGCCGCCTTCCTCAATCAGGGGTCGGGAATGGTCGAAGTCGTGGAGTGACGCGCCTCGCCGCAGATTGTGGTCAACGGGGAACCATGCGCGCCCACGCCGAAAGGCGTGGGCGCGGTCTTCTTCTGAGAGTCGGCTTAAGCCCGCGCGATCAGAGCGAGGCCTCGATGATCTCGGCCACCTCGGCGGAGGTCAGTTCAATCGGGTTGGCCTTGGTGCTGCTGGCCGCAAGCGATTTCTCGACCAGCGCGGGGATATCTTCGGAGGTGACGCCGTATTGGGAAAGGGGAGCAATCTGCAGACGGCGGCACAACTCCTCCAACCATGTGAGACCGTCCTCCGGTGCGGCTGCGGAATCGCCCGTGAGCAATGCGGCCACCTCTTGCACGCGAGCCAGGCCCAGCGCATGGGGGGTACGCGCCTGCATGGCTCGCACGTTGATGCGCAGGGCGTGTGGCAGGATTTGCGCGCACAGCGCGCCGTGCGGCGCCGTGAACATCCCGCCCAGCGGTCCGGAAATGCCGTGCACGACGCCCAGCCCCGAGTTGGCCAAGCAGAGCCCGCCGAAGAGGGAGGCCAAAGCCATATCTTCGCGCGCCTCGGGGTCGCTGCCCGAGGCGTAGGCCCGTTCGAGCGAGCGCGCCACACGGCGCATCCCTTCTCGGGCCAGACTGTCGGTAAGGGGGTTGGCGTGGATGGAAAGGAACGGCTCGATGAGTTGGGTGAGCGCGTCCATCCCTGCGGCGGCCGTGACATCGGGCGGCGTGCTGTAGGTTAGCTCAGGATCGATAACCGCAACCCGCGGCAGCAAGAGTGGATGGCGGATGCTCACCTTGACCCGGTGTTCGGGCGAAAGCAGCACGGTGTTGCGCGTCACCTCGCTGCCGGTGCCGGCCGTGGTGGGGATGGCGATGCAGGGCAGGGGAGGCACGCGGACGGGCAGGCCGCGCCCGATCACTTCCATGTAGTCGAGTGCAGGGCCGGGATTCGTGGCCAGCGCCGCCACGGCCTTAGCGCCATCCAGCACGCTGCCGCCGCCGATGCCGACGACCAGGTCGCAGCCGGACTGGCGTGCCAGAGAGGCGCCCTCGTCCGCCATCTGAATCGTCGGCTCGCCGGGAATCGAACACAATCCACAGGCAATGCCTGCCTCATCCAGGGCTGCCTGCAGTGCGTACGCGCGAGCGGCCCGCGTGCCGTGCACCACCAACGCGTTGCGACCCAGACCGAGCACAAGCTGGGTGACCTGGTTGATCGTCCCGGCTCCGAAGAGGATACGCGCGGCGGTCGCAAACTCGAATGACAGCGTCATCCCATCCCCGCGTTGCTCGGATGGCGGTCCTGATAGACAACTTTCGTGCGCGGATCGGTCATCATAGAAGCAACGGCCTCGCGCCACTTGAGGTAGTGGGGGGTAGCCTGATGCTGGGCCGGCCCTTCGGCGGTGCGATAGGCCTCGAGCAGAATGAAGCGCGTGGGGTCATCGTTCTGTTGGTAAACCTCGAAACGCGCGATGCCCGGTTCTTGCTGGCTGTGCCGGGCGTTCTCGAGGGTCGCCTCCAGAAAGGCGGCGACGGCTTCCGGCTTAATGTGAATCTGAACGAATGCTACATCCATCGGCTCCTCCGCGATTGCCCGATCAGTCGTCGGATGCAGACAGGCTGCTTCCGCGCCGAATGACCGAATCCCCGAAGCGTTCGCGCAATGCGTCAACGGCCGCGACCAGCTTGCGCTCCTTCTCGCCGGCCTCGTTCCACAATGCGAGCTGGCGGGCTGCCGGCCCCAGCCCAGTGACCCCAACCCCAATGAGGCGCACCGGCCTGGCCGGTACCCATGCCCGTTCGAAAAGTTGCAGCGCCGTCCCATAGATTTCATTGTCAAGGTCGGTCGGTTGCGGCAGAGTCGCCTGGCGGGTCAAGGTGGTGAAATCGGACCAACGCAGCTTGATCTTCACCGTGATTCCGCTCACCTCGTCGGCGCGTAGCCGGCGCGCCACGCGATCGGCCAGGCGGCGCAGAGTCCGCATGAGCTCCTGCCGATCGGCCACATCTCGTGTGAAAGTGGTCTCCTGACTCACCGATTTGGCCGCCCATTCGGTCACCACCGGGTCATCGTCGCGCCCCTGGGCACGCAGCCACAACTCATGCCCGACGTGCCCCAGGTCATCTGCCAGCGCGGGTTCGGGGCGCGCGGCCAGGTCGCCGATGGTGTGAATGCCGAACTGGTTCAGGTGGGCCGCGGTCTTGGGCCCTACGCCCCACAAGGCTTCGACCGGCAGCGGTGCCAAGAAGGCGGCCTCCTCCCCTGGAGCAACAACGGTGATGGCCATCGGCGCATTGGGGCCGCGGTTGGCTGCCTTGCCGACGTCGGTGGCTATCTTGGCGACCAGTTTGTTGCTGGCCGCGCCCAGCGATGCGGGGAGATGCAATTCGCTGTAGATACGCGCCTGCAGCCGCCCGGCGATTTCGCTCGGTGGGTCGGGGAGGTCTGAGACATCCAGGAAGGCCTCGTCGATGGAGAGCGGCTCCACCAGCGGAGTGAGATCTCCGATGCGTTGCATCACCTGATCCGAGAGGTCACTGTAATAGCCATGGCGCGGGGGGACGACCGTGAGTCCGGGGCAAAGCCGGATTGCGCGAGCCATGGGCATGGCCGAGCGCACCCCGTGCTGGCGTGCCGCGTAGGAACAGGATGAGACCACCCCACGCGCCTCGGGCCGGCCGCCGACGGCAAAGGCCGTGCCTCGCAGCGAGGGGTCCTTCAGTTCCTCGGCGGCGCAGAAGAAGGCATCCAGATCGAGATGGATGATCTTACGCGGCGGCTTGTGCATGGAGCAACAGCCTCGTCGGAGCGTTCCCTCGACGCGAAGGGTGGGAGGGACCGGCTGGCGACAGTCTACTACGTCCGTGCCCAGGCCGGACGGGCCCTTCAATCGGTGACGCAATCCCGGCCGGGGAGTGGTCGAGGGTGGGGCTGCTCCGTCATGCCGGTGAGTGAGTGCCCCCGCTCACCTTTTCGCGCGCCAATCGCACGCTGTCTTCCGGCGCAACTTTGACGCGCGCGTCGAGAATCACTCCCCCTTCGTCGAGGACGAAATGACTGCGCAGGATTCCCTCAAACTTCTTCCCGTACAGGGTCTTCTCTCCCCAGGCTCCGTAGCGCGAGGCCACGGTGTGATCCGGATCCGAGAGCAGGGTGAAGGGCAGCCGGTACTTGCTCTTGAAGCGCGTGTGCGACTCGGGAGAGTCCGGGCTGACCCCGACCACTACGGCCTCAACCGATTCCAGGTCGGCATAGGCATCCCGGAATCCGCAGGCTTGCTTGGTGCAGCCCGGCGTGTCATCCTTTGGATAGAAGTAGAGGACTACCTTTCGGCCGCGCAGTGATGAAAGACGCACCTTGGCGCCTTCATCGCTGACAAGCTCGAAATCGGGCGCCATGTCGCCGGGTTTGAGCGGGGTCATTCCTCTCTCTCCTTTCATTGGCTCGTCTATCATACTGCGCACACGATCCTGCTGCGCCATTGGCGCAGGTTTGTGACCGCGCGCTCGAATACGGCACACGCACCCGCCTGACGGTCTCCATCACTTGCAGTATTCTCGGGTGAGCGCGCCCCGACCGCCCCACAGCCTGAGGAAGTCGGCAACTGTCCCGAGTCCGGAAAGGTGCAGTCGATCGGCAACGGAGATAGGTTCGCGGTGTTGCTTCCTCTGCACAGCCCTGGCCCGATGATTGGGAGGGCACCCTGCCGGACGCGCCATTGAACAGAGGCCTGCCGAATTGAACGCGGGGCATCGTGAGGCAGCTCCCAGAGCTCAGAGGGAATCCTCGACGGGAGCTGCGTGGCGAGGTGGCCCAGGCGGACGCGGGCCTAACGATAGGACTGGGCCTGCAAGGTGAACAATCGCGCGTACGTCCCGCCCAAGCGCAGCAGTTCCGCGTGCGTGCCCATCTCGCTCAGCGCGCCTTCTTCGACCACGTAGATGCGGTCGGCCATGCGCACCGTCGAGAAGCGGTGGCTGATGAGCACTGCCATCCGGTCCGCCACCAGTTCGCGGAACTGGGTGAACACGCGTAGCTCATTCTCAGCGTCCAGCGCCGCGGTCGGTTCGTCGAGCACGAGCAGCTCACACTCGCGCATGAAGGCTCTGGCGAGCGCGATCTTCTGCCACTCGCCACCGGAGAGATCGCGGCCGTTATGGAACCAGCGGCCCAGGGTTGTCTCGTAGCCCTCCGGCAGTCCGCGGATGACCTCATCCGCCCCGCTCTTGGCGGCTGCACCCTCGATACGTGGCCGGTCCTCCAAAGCCTCGATCTGGCCGAAGCCTACGTTTTCGAAGGCGGGCAGGTGGTAGTGGACGAAGTCTTGGAAGATGACGCCGATACGCCGCCGCAACTCCACCGGGTCAATCTCGCGCAGGTCAACCCCGTTAAGGAGGATCGCCCCGCGCTCCGGGTCGTACAGGCGCGTGAGCAGCTTGATGAGGGTGGTCTTGCCGGCGCCGTTCGGGCCCACCAAGGCGATCTTCTCCCGCGGGTGAATGCTGAGGTCGATGGCGCGCAGCGCCCACGACTCCTGGGCCGGATAACGGAACCACACATCGCGGAACTCGATGCCGCGCTGGGTTGTAGCGGGCACGGGCTGCGGGCTGCGCGCGACCGGCATGAGCGGGGTGAGCGCCAGGAAGCTGAACAAGTTGCTCATGAACAAGCCGTTCTCGTACAACTCGCTCAACCCGTAGACGATGGCTTCGAAGGTGGTTTGGCTGCTGCGGAAGATGCTCAAGTACATGGTCATATCGCCCAGGCTGATCGACCCGCCCACCGCGCGCCAGACAATCCACGCATAGGCGCTGTAGTATGAGAGCGTCGCCAGCATGCCCCAGCCCAGCGAGGCCAGGCTGCGGCGCTGGGCGATGTCCTGATCCTCTTTGAGGAATTTCCAGAACAGACGGGCATAGCGCGCCAACAACGGTTCGCCCAGCCCGAACAGTTTGATCTCCTTGACCGCATCGTAGTCCGTAAGCAGATGCTCGAGATACGAAAGCTTGCGAAACTCCGGCGCGCGCCACGAGAGAACGCGGAAGTTGAGCTCCGCGAATTGGCTTTGGGCGACGAAGGCGGGCAGGGTGGCCAGAAACAGGACGGCCGCCAGCAGCGGATTGAAGCGCAAAAGCAGCGCCGCGAACGAGAGCAAGGTGATGATGTTCTGAACGAGGTAGAACCCGCCGTTGACGATCTGCAGACCGCGCCAATCTGCCTCGCGCCGCGCGTTCTGCAGTTTGTCGTAGTACTCGGCATTCTCGAAATGGGCCAGGTCGAGCTCGAGCGCCTTGCCGATGATGCGCGAGTTAATGCTCAGGTTGAGGCGCGAATGCAGCACGTGCTCGGCCAAAGTGCGCACCTGGCCGATGAGCGACTGCGTGACAAGCAGCACAAATTCCATTGCCAGCAGCGGCAGCACCTGGCGCAAGCCGTCCATGGACGGCAGGTGTGCCGCAATAGCCGCCACGACACCGTCTACGATCAGCTTGCCGACCCAGGCTTGGGCCGCCGGGAGCAGTGCCCCGGTGAGAGTGCAGGCCGCCATGATGACCGCCGATGGCCGGTGGGCCTCCCAAACCAGGCCAAAGGCGCGTTGAACGTTGAGGGCCGCATCACCGATCTTGATGCGCCGCTCAGCCAGCGCGGCACGCAGTCTCTCGATTCGTGTGGGCATGCGGCGCATGATATCACGCGCGCACCCTGCGCGGAACATCCAAACCGCGGCCACGCCCAGCGGGCCCGGCACCGGGGTATCCTCCTTTTGTGGCTTGAGCCATTCTCCGCGGTCGTCTATACTCGGAAGGGCAGCTTACGACCCGGCCGGTTGCAGGAACTAACGCTCGTCAATGCGGCAAAAAGCCACCGGAATTGTGGGCAAAGCCTCTCAGTCTGAGCATCCTGCCGCGGCCGCCACTCCTGGCTTGGGTCAAGTTGTAGGCGTACGGCACCCGAGGCGCGGCAATGCAGCACCGTGCGTCATTCCCTTCAAAGCGGAAGACCGACATCACGGCCGAGGTGAAACCATGAAATCTGCTGCTCCCCGGAATGCAGGCAACCGACAACGAGAGGCCGTGCGCCCATTGGGCCGCCGCGCCGCGATCCAGCTCATGGGTGCGGCCGCCGGCGGTGCAGCACTCGCGGCTTGCGCCGGAGGAGCGCGCTCCTTCTCTGGGAGCTCCTCGGGCAAAGTGGAATTGGTCTACCAGGATTGGCGAACCGAGTGGTTCCCGCAGATGGTCCAGGAGATGCTAGACGAATTCCATGCGACGCACCCGACCATTCGCGTCTACTTCGTCCCCGACCCCGAGAATGCGGTCTTTGCCGATCGCATGCTCTCCGACTTTCAAACCGGAACCGCGCCCGACGTGTTCCAGGGGTGCTGTACGCATTTTCCCATCTGGGCACAGCGCGGCTACGCCCTGGACTTGCGTCCATTCGTGGCGGCGGATCTCGACCGCGAAACCATTGCCGATTGGGATCCGGTGCAGTATCGTTCCTTTTTCACGCGGGACGGGCTGCAGTACGGCCTGCCGAAATATCATGGCGCGTTGGCTTTGTATTACAACAAAGACTACTTCAACGAAATCGGAGTGGAATACCCCGACGAGACGTGGACCCACGACGACTATCGCCTGGCGATGGAGCGGTTGATCGGGGACCAGGACGGGGACTCGAAGACTGACGTGTGGGGCTCGATGATCGATATCTCCTGGGACCGCGTCCAGATCCACGTTAACGCGTTTGGTGGGCACCTGGTGGATCCGGAGAACCCGGCCAAGTCGACGATGTGCGCGCCGCCCGCAATGGCCGCGCTGCGGTGGCTGCGCGAGCGCTTGTGGACCGACCATGTGATGGCGACGCCCCCGATGGTTCGCGAGCGCGGGACCCGCGAAGCATTTGTGGCAGGCAAAGTGGCGATGGTCGAGGACGGTTCGTGGGCACTCAAAGATATCCTTTCCGGCGCGCCCTTCCGTTTGGGCGTGTCGCCGCTGCCCGCCGGCCCCGCCGGGCGGGTGACCCTGGCGACCACCGACGGCTTCGGCATATTTTCTGGCACTCGCCATCCGCAGGAATCTTGGGAGCTGCTCAAGTTCCTCATCAGCAAGGACTACGGACGCGCGATGGCGCGTGCGAACTTCCTGCAACCCGCCCGCGAATCACTGGTGGAAGACTGGGTCGGCTACATCCGCAAGGAGTTCCCTCAGGCGGCGCAAGATGTCGACATCGCCGCTTTCGCCGACGGCCATCGCAAGGGATACTCGGTGGTGGCGGAGGTCTTCGCCAACATGGAGACGGCGCGCCGCATCACCGATGACGCGTGGGCCGAAATCCTCACGTATGGCCGGGCGCCGCTCGAGAACCTGGCGGCAGCCTGCAGCGCCATCGATGCAGCTCAAGGCGGATAGACCCGCGTGAAGATCTCGGCTGGCCGCATAGGGCTGCGCTTCCGCATCCTGGCCTGGGCCTTCATCCCCACGGCGATCATTCTGTTCGCCGTGGCCCTGGTCATGTTCCTGGCCTACCAGAATGTAGTTGAAGACCTGGTGATCGGGACCAATCGCGAGAACATTCGCCTGTCGGCCAATCAACTCAGTGCGGAGCTGGGGGACTACGTGGACTTGCTCCAGGAGGTGGCCGACATGCCGGCCATCTTCCGCGGGCAGGCGGCGGAGATCCAGCGGGCATTGGAGGCCTCACGCAATCGGCTGGTGGTTTTCGACGGTGGTGTGGCGGCGCTGGACCGGGATGGATGGGTTAAGGACGTCGTCGGCGCGCCCGAATCGCTGATCGGAATGGACTTCTCGACCTTTCCGGTCTTTGCGGAGGTCGCGCTTAGCGGCGATCCTGCATATTCGGAGGCCGACGCGCAAATGATTCCCGGCCTCCTGGTTGCGGCCATAGCCGTCCCGGTCTACGGCCCGGACCGCGAGTTCGAGGGCGCACTGCTCGGCTTCTTTCGTCTCGGCGCGAGCAGTTTCAGCTCGTTCTACGGCGGCCTGATCAAGCTGCGCATCAACGACAGTGGCGTGACGTATTTGCTCGACCGGGCGGGGCGCATCATCTATCACAGCACACCCGCTCTCATCGGGCAAACCGTCGAGAACTCCGCGATCTTGAGTTTGACGCGCAACCATCAACTGCAGGCCTTCCGCACCGGCAGCGTCGAGGGGGGCGAGGTGCTGGCCAGCCTGTCGCCCGTGCCGGGCACCAGTTGGACATTGGTGAAGGAGGAGCGTTGGTCCACGCTCCTGACCGCGAGCGGCACGTATGGCCGATCGCTGATTGTGCTGCTTGCATTGGGTCTTCTCATCCCCAGCCTGGTTGTCTTCGTCGGTGTGCGCCGTCTCACGCAGCCAATCCTCGAGCTGATTGCCGCCTCCCGCGAGGTGGCCTCCGGCAATTTCGGCCGGCAAATCACGTTGGAGACGCGCGACGAACTCCAGCAACTGGTGCAACAGTTCAATCGCATGTCGGCCCGCCTACGCACCACCTACGACACACTGCGTGCGCGTGAGGAGCGGCTGGCCCTGGTGGTGCAGGGCACGCAAGACGGCATCTGGGATTGGGACATTGAAACCAACGAGGTGTACTACTCGCCGCGCTGGAAGGCGATGCTGGGCTATCGCGAGGAGGAGATCCCTGCCACGTTTGAGGCCTGGCGCAATCTGGTGCATGCGGATGACCTGCCTGGGGCCGAGGTCACCCTGCGGGAGTATCTGGGCGGCACGACGGCGGCCTACCAACTCGAACACCGGTTGCGCGCCAAGGACGGCAGCTATCGGTGGATTCTGGCGCGGGGTGTGGCCCTGCGCCACGCGAATGGGCGAGCGTACCGGCTGCTTGGGTCGCACACGGACATCACGGCCGACAAGAAGGCCGACCAGGCGCTGCGCTAGAGCGAGGAACGCTTCCGCGCCACGTTCGAGCAGGCGGCGGTAGGGGTGGCCCATCTCGGGCTCGACGGGCGTTGGCAGCGAGTGAACGAGCGCCTGTGCCAGATGCTGGGCTACTCGCGTGAGGAACTGCTCGAGCTCAACTTCCTCGACATCACTCACCCCGGCGACCGCGACCTCAGCCGGGAGTTCCTGCGCCAGATGCTGACCGGCGAATTGTCGTCCCTCAGCACCGAGAACCGCTACCTGCGCAAGGACGGCAGCGTGATGTGGACCGGGCTGACCACAGCCGTCTTGCGCGACGATGGCGGAACGCCCAAGTACTTGATTTCGGTCTTGCAGGATATCAGCGAACGCAAACGCGCGGAGCAGGCGCTCCAGGAGCGGCTGCGCTTCGAGAAGCTGGTGAGCTCGATCTCCTCCGACTTCGCCAACCTCGAAGCGGAGGATGTCGACGCGGGCATCATCGGCGCGTTGCAGGCGATTGGCGAATTCGCCCACGGTGATCGGGCGCGCGTGTGCCTCTTCTCGGAAGACGGCACGAGCATGGAGAACTCGCACGAGTGGTGTGCCGAGGGGGTGTCCTCCCTGCGCCAGGCCGCTCCGGCCGGGCCGCAGTCGCAAATGCCCTGGACCGTCGCGCGCATCAACCGGCTGGAACCGATCGAGCTGCAGCGCGTGGCCGACCTGACGGAGGAGGGGCAGGCCGATCGCAAGCATCTGACCGCCCTGGGCGTGCGCTCGGCGATATTCGTCCCCATGGTCTACCGCGGCCTTGCCGTCGGCTTCGTGGGTTTCGACGCCGTGCGTCACGAGCAGGCGTGGGGAGAAGATACCGCCGCCTTGCTGCGGCTGGTGGCCGAGATCATCGTCAACGCGCTGGAACATCGCCGTTCGCAGGCGATACAGGTGGGCCAGCGCAGGTTGCTTGAACTCCTGGCGACCGGCCAGCCGGCCGCGGATACTTTGCGCTCCCTGGTGCGCATGGTCGAAGCCCAGACCCCGGGCGCAATTGCCATGGTCATGCTGCTCGAGGAGGGCGGGAAACGCTACCGGGTGGCCGCCTCCGACAACCTGCCGGAAAGATTTGCGCGTGCGATCGACGGGCTGCCGGCGGAACCGCAATCGGAGACGTGCTGCAGCCTGTTGTGCACGCGAGAGCGGCAGATCGTCCAGGATATCGCCAACGACCCGCGATGGACCGAAATATGCCAAGTGGCGCTGGAGGGCGGCCTGCGTTCAGCGTGGCTCGAGCCGGTGTTCACCGCCCACGGCGTGTTTGTGGGCGTGTTCGGGTTGTTCAACCGCCAGCCGCGGGCTCCGACACGCAGCGAACTGCGCACGCTCGAGACAGGCGCTCATCTGGTAGCCGTGGCGGTCGATCATGAGCTGGCCGAACGCGCCCTGCGCCGCAGCGAAGCGCGCTTCCGAACCGCGTTCGAAGGGGCACCCATCGGGATTGGTGTCATCGGCGCCGACGGCCACTGGGTGGAGGCCAACCGCGAACTCGAGCAGATGCTCGGATACACCGATGAGCAATTCGCCCGGTTGGACCTGGAGGCCTACTCGGCGGCGGAAGATGTGGAACGCGAGCGGCACTTGCTCAACGATTTGTTCGCCGGCGGGCGGGACGAATTCCAGATCGAGAAGCGCTTCCTTTCGCGCCACGGGCGGCTTTTTTGGGGGCGGCTCTCGGTGGCCGTGGCGCGCGAGAGAGACGGGACGCCGCTCTTTGCCATCGCCATGGTCGAGGATATCGACGACCAGCGGCGCACGCAGGAGGCCCTGCGCGAATCCTATCAGACGCTCGAGCGGCGCGTCGTCGAGCGCACGCACGAATTGGCGGCGCTCAACGAGATCGCCACGCTGGTCAGCCAGTCGTTGGATCTCTCGCAGATCATGACCGCCGCCCTCGACAAAACGATGGAAGTCCTCGGCTTTGAGGCCGGGGTTGCCTACCGTATCGCTGCACAGGCCTCCGCAACTGCAGGCGGTGAGGGCGGGGGCGCCTTCCTCGAACCGCTGGCTCAGCGAGGCATGCCGAGTGCGCTGAGCGGTCCGCTCGTCCGCATCCCGGTCAGAGGTTCCCGGGTCGAGGAGGCGAGCCGCACCGGGTTGCCGGTCGTGTGGGAGGTGGAGCACCATCCGAACCCCGAGATTCGTCAGGCGCTCCAGCAGGCGGAGCTTCGCGAAGGCGTCAGTGTGGCTCTCATGGTCAAGGACCGGTTGGTGGGGGCACTGATCTTGGCCACCCATGGGTCGCGCCCGCTGCGGACCGAGGATCTGGCGCTGCTCTCGTCGATCGGCAAGCAGGTCGGCCTGGCGGTGGAGAATTCGCGCCTCTACGATCAGGCGGAGCAATCGGCCGCGCTCTCCGAACGCGCGCGACTGGCCCGCGAACTTCACGATTCGGTGACCCAGTCGCTCTACAGCGTGACGCTGTACGCGGAGGCCGCGGCCCGCCTCATGGACAGCGGACGAGGCCAGGAGGCGCGCGGTCACCTTTACGAACTGGGCGATACCGCCCAGGAGGCGCTCAAGGAGATGCGCCTGCTCATCTACGAGCTGCGCCCAACAGCCCTCGAAAAGGGCAGCCTGGCCGACGCGCTCCAGGCTCGCCTGGAGGCAGTCGAAGCCCGCGGCGGCATGCACGCCACCATCACCGTCGAGGGGCAGGAAGCCCTGCCCGCCCTGCTTCAGCGCGAGCTATACCAGATTGCGCACGAAGCCCTGAACAACGTGCTCAAGCATTCGCGCGCGCATGCGGTGGCGGTGGAGCTGCACTTCTCCGAAGGCGAGACCGTCTTGGACATCCACGACGACGGGGTCGGGTTCAATCTGGATCTCTCGAGCGAAGGCGGCGGCATGGGTCTGGCCAGCATCCGTGAGCGCGCGGCAAAGATCGGTGGCGTGGTCGAGATCCAGAGCCAGCCGGGCAAGGGAACGCACATTCGCGTTCGTGTGCCGGGCACGCAGGCCGGCGATGTATCAGCCTGACCGAGAACCTGGCACGAGGAGGCCATTATGGAGAATCCTATTCGAGTGCTTATTGTCGACGACCATGCCATCGTGCGCAAAGGAATCCGGGCGCTGCTCGAGACGGAGAGCGGCATCTCCGTGGTGGGCGAAGCCGGCGACGGGACCATGGCGGTGACCCAGGCGCGCGGATTGACACCCGACGTCGTACTGATGGACCTGGTCATGCCCCAAGTGGACGGGATTGAGGCCACCCGCCAGATCACTGAGCAGTTGCCCAAGACGCGCGTGCTCGTGCTCACCAGCTTCGCCGCCGACGACAAGGTCTTCCCGGCGATCAAGGCGGGCGCGCTGGGTTATTTGCTCAAGGACTCGAGCCCCGAGCAGCTGGTGCATGCCATCCATCAAGTGTTCCGCGGCGAGCCGTCGCTCGAACCCTCGATCGCCAGCAAGGTGCTGCTCGAACTCTCGCATCCGCCTAAGAAGCCGCTCACGACCGACCCCCTGACCGAACGCGAGCTGGACGTGCTCAAGCTGATCGCCCAAGGGCAGTCCAACCGCCAGATCGCCGAAACGTTGGTTATCAGCGAAATGACCGTTCGCACGCACGTCAGCAACATCCTCAGCAAGCTGCACCTGGCGAGCCGCACCCAAGCTGCCCTGTTCGCATTGCGCGAGGGGATAGCCTCGCTTTCCGACTCGCCGGACTTGGGCGGGGACGCCGCCTAGCACGCGCGAGCCCGCTGCTCTCAGCCACGCCTCCTACAACTTAAGCTGTATCCAGGCCGCCCCCCGGGGCGGCCTGGATACGAGGGTGAATCATCCTTCTGCAGGGTAAGCCAGTCGACGACCCGGTGTAACCTGATCTTGCAGGGGGAAGGAGGCCGCCATGGGATGGCTCGCGATGAAAGGGCAGCTGCGCGTGCTGGTCGTCGATGATGAACCTCGTGCCCGACGCGCGCTGCGGGCGCTCCTGCGCACCTGGCCGCACGTCGGCCCGATGGAGGAGGCCCTCGACGGCCGGCAGGCCATCCAGATCGTCGAACGCTTTGCGCCGGACCTGGTGCTGATGGACGTGCGCATGTACGAGATGGACGGATTGCGCGCCACGCGGGAGATCAAGCGCCGCTGGCCTGCGATCAAGGTTGTGCTGATCTCCATGTACGCCTCCTACGAGCGCAGCGCCCGGGAGGCGGGCGCCGACGCATTCTTGTGCAAGGGCGGCTCGCCCGACCAGATCGTGGGACGCCTGGAAGACCTGATGCGCCCGAAACCTGCAGCCCACGGCGGCCGGCCGGTCATCTGAGGTTGGGCACGTATCCCCCACGGCTTCGGTCAAATCGCTCTTCAAAGGAACGGGCCGGCCCACCGCCGGCCTGTTCCTTTGATGAGACGCGCCGACCCGAGCCTGAGCGCCTCCGTCGACCTGCACACCCAAATCATCTCAATCCGCATCGACCCACAGCAGAGCGTGTTGCTCGACATTCTCCAGCGTTGGCGATGTCACGGCACAGTGTTGGGTTTTCCTGCAGGGCGGAATAGACCAGCAAGGGCCGCGGCCGTCATCCGGCTTTGCGGGAAGGTGACGGGTGGCACTTGAGCCGGGTCGCGCCGTGGTGTATTCTGGCCTAGAATCACTGCTTCGAGCGCGCGCGCCAGCATGCTGTGAGCGCACGTCCAATTGCCCGGAGGCCCGAGATGA
>CAYGXJ010000075.1:0-23279 GCA_964353865.1 uncultured Anaerolineales bacterium
CGAGCGGCGTGCTTGAGGTGGTGCGCCAGGCCGGCTCGCGCAGAGTCCAGGTTTACGGCGTGGATGCGCCCGAGGCCGATTGGACCGCCGCGCACTGGGAGCGCTCGGCCGAAGGCGGCAGCGAGTTCGTCGTGCTGCGACGCCCGGCGCGCGGCGCGGAGGCACGCGCTGTAGGGCGGGCGGTGACCCGCCTGCCGGGCCTGCACAACATTCGCAACGCGCTGGCGGCGCTGTGTGTCGCCGACTTGTGCGGGGTGGAGTTTGCGGTGGCCGCCGGTGCGCTGGCCAAGTTCAGCGGCGCCGGCCGGCGCTTCGAAGTGCGCGCCGAAGCTCGCGGGGTCGTATTCGTCGACGACTACGCCCACCATCCGAGCGAAATCCGCGCCACGCTGGCGGCCGCTCACGATCGGTTTCCCGGGCGTTCGGTGTGGGCGGTCTGGCAGCCGCACACCTTTTCGCGAACGCGCACCCTCCAGTCCGAATTCGCGGAATCATTCGAAGACGCCGATCACGTCCTGGTACTGCCGGTGTACCGCTCGCGTGAAGATGACGACCCCAGCTTCTCGGCGCGGACTGTGGTGCAGGCGATGCAACACCGGGACGCCCGCTATGAAGAGAGCGAGTTGGCTGCAGTGGAGGACCTGCTGCTGCGGCTCGGCCAGCACGAGGTGCTGATAACTCTGAGTGCCGGCGACGGGAACTGGGTGGGCGAGCGGGTTATGCAGCACCTGTCGCATGCCGCTCACAGCGATAACTCACGCGCGAATCGGGCGGGGGGGCGCGCGTGAGCACCGAGCGCCAGACCCGGCTGCAGGCGCTTTTCGGGGAGAAGCTCCTTTCGGGAGTGGCACTCGCCCGGTATGCCTCGGCCCGCATCGGCGGTCCGGCCGATAGCTTGCTCATTGCCCGGTCGGCGGACGATCTGGCAGAGATCGTGACCCGGCTGTGGGTGGCCGAGCTGCCCTTCATCTTGCTGGGCGCCGGCTCGAATGTGCTCATCTCGGACCGCGGGTGCCGGGAGGCGGTCATTCTTAATCACGCCAAGCGGGTCGAATTCCGGCCATTGGCCGAGGACCGCATGCGCTGCACGTTGTGGGCGGAATCGGGCGCCTCGCTCGGCGGGATTGCGCGGGCCGCAGGTCAGAAGGGCTGGAGCGGGATTGAGTGGGCAGCCACCGTTCCGGGGACTGTGGGTGGGGCGGTGGTCGGCAATGCGGGTGCGTTTGGCGGGGACATGAGCACTTCCCTTCATATGGCCACTATCTTGCAACGTGGAAATCAGCAGGTGGCGTCGAATTCCACCGCTCTTGTAGCCAGGGTCACAGCCATAGACCTGGGCTACAGCTATCGTTCGAGCTGGTTGAAGCGCGAACGCGGATCGGGTGTCGTGCTTTCGGCGGACTTTCTGCTGGCACGCTGTTCGCCGGCCGAAGCGCTGGCGCGAGTGGAAGCGCTGAATGCCAAGCGCCGCGAGACCCAGCCCCCGGGTGCCAGCATGGGCTCGATGTTCAAGAACCCGCCCGGTGATTATGCCGGGAGGCTCATCGAAGCGGCGGGGCTGAAGGGCAAGCGAATGGGGGAGGCGCAGATATCGACGGTGCATGCCAACTTCTTCGTCAATACCGGGCAGGCCAAGGCGGCCGATGTCAAAGCATTGATGGACCTGGCCCGCTCGACCGTGCATGAGAAGTTCGGCGTGATACTCGAACCGGAGGTCGAACTGATCGGCGAATGGGGCGACCTGGGAGTTGGAGCGCAGCATGCCTAAGGTGCGGGTGGGCGTGATGTTCGGCGGGCGTTCCGGGGAGCATGAAGTCTCCCTGATGTCGGCCGCCTCGATCCTTTCGCGGCTCGATCGGGCTAAGTACGACATTGTCGAAATCGGGATCACCCATCTGGGGCAGTGGATCGTCGGCGAGGGTGTGCTCGAGCTGCTCAAGCAACGCGCTGCGGGTGGGCGCAGGGCGGTGTTCTTCCCCGAACCGGGATCGCGCGGCCTGTGGGGGTACGAGGCGGCCGGAGACCCGAAGGAAATCGTGCTGCATCTGGCCGATCGGATTGACATTCTCTTCCCCATCCTGCACGGGACATTTGGCGAGGATGGCACCTTGCAGGGGTTGCTCGAGATGGCAGAGATGCCATACGTTGGCGCAGGCGTGCTGGCTTCATCGGTTGGCATGGACAAGGGGCTGTTCAAGGACCTGATGCGGGCCTATGGCATCCCGGTGCCGGAATATGCGCTGGTCTTGCGGCGCGACATCGAACGGGATATGGAAGGTGTCGTGCGCAAAGCCGAAGCCGTTGCACCCTATCCGCTCTTCACCAAGCCGGCCAACCTCGGCTCGTCGGTGGGTATTTCCCGTTGCGCCAATCGCTCCGATCTGAGCGAGGGATTGCTCGACGCCGCACGCTACGACCGGCGGGTGCTCATCGAGCGCGGGATCAATGCCCGCGAAATCGAGGTCAGCGTCCTTGGCAACGACGACCCACGGGCTTCGCTGCCGGGCGAAGTCATCCCCAGCCGGGATTTCTACTCGTATGAGTCGAAGTATATCGACGACAGCTCGCGGTTGATCATCCCGGCCCCCCTCGCGCCCGAGAAAACCCGCGCGGCACAAGAACTGGCGGTGCGTGTCTGCAAGGCCATCGACTGCGCAGGCATGGCCCGGGTCGATTTCCTGCTCGACCGGGATACGCAGGCGTTGTGGGTCAACGAAGCCAACACCCTGCCTGGGTTTACCCAGATCAGCATGTATCCGAAACTGTGGGAGGCCACGGGTATCCCGTATCCGCAGCTCTTGGACAAACTCATTGAACTTGGTTTTCAACGACATGCGGAGAATGTGCGCAATGAGCGATCGTACGAAAGCGCATCGCCCGCATCGAAACGTTAGGGCAGACGTCGCATGAGTCAAATCGGTCTTCGTCGCGAGCGTGTCGGGCGCGCCGGTCAGCTTCGCCAGAAGCGGCAGGAGCGGACGGCGCGCGCCTCGCGCCAGACGTATGCCAGCACGACCCGCACCACGTGGGAACCGCGCCGCCGCGCGCCGGTTTCGCGCGCCCGCCGCCGCTACGACATAGCCCTCGGCCAGCCGGGAGTCGAAGTCAGTCTGCCGGGTATTCCGCTCAGCTTCAACGCACGCACGCTGGCGATCGCCCTGGCACTAATCTGCGGTGCAGGCATGCTGTTCTTCCTCTCGGGGGCCGTTTTCGAGGCCGGGGCGCCCACCGTGCGGGGCACCCTCTATCTGCCGGCCGAGGGGGTTGCCGGCGCATCGGGCGTCGAGGGCGAGAACGTGTTCAGCCTCTCGCCGCTCGCGGTAGACCGAGCGCTCGTTGCGGCCAACCCCGGCGTGCGCCACGTGCGGCTGAACATTGGCTGGCCCAATCGGGTGACCCTCACCGTCGAAGAGCGAGTGCCGATCCTCGCCTGGCAGCAGGGCGCCACGCGCTACTGGGTGGACGCCGAGGGCGTGTTCTACGTGGCACCCGGCGATCGCGCAGGCTTGGTCGCGGTCGACGTGCCCGAGGCCGGCCCCGAGGTGCGCCTGAACTCGCAGCCGTCGGTGGATCCGCAGGTGGTATCAGGTGCCCTGCAACTCATGGCCGCTTTCCCCGAAATGGCTCCTGTAGTGTATGACGCCCGCCGTGGCCTGGGGTTGCACGACCCGCGCGGGTGGGCGGTGTATTTCGGCACGGCCGCAGACATCGGCCGGAAGGCGGATCTCTATCAGCGAGTCATCTCGGGCATCCTGGCGCGGGGCGTGACCCCGCGATGGGTGAGCGTGGAGGACCTGCGCCAGCCGTATTACCAACCGTAGCCTGGCTGGCCTCAAGGAAGCGCATGACTGCGAATCTGTTTACCGGCATTGATGTGGGCACGACCAAAATCTGCACCCTGGTGGCGCAGGAGACCGAGGACGGCGGCCTGCAGATCATCGGGGTGGGGATCGAGCCCTCGCGCGGCCTGCGCAAGGGTGTGGTGGTCAACGTCGAGGATGCGGCGCGCGCCATCGCGGCCTCGATCGAGAAGGCCCAACGTACCGCCGGCTACGAGATTGCCTCAGCCGTGGTGAGCCTGGCCGGGGCGCAGGTTTCGTCGATCAACAGCCGCGGGGTGGTGGGCGTCTCGGGCGAGGTGATCTCTGCCGAGGACGTCGCGCGCGCCAATGAGGCGGCACGCGCCATCGCCGTTCCATACGACCGCCAGGTGGTGCATGTCTTGCCGCGCGGTTTCGTCGTAGATGGGCAGGAGGGCATCCGCAACCCGGTGGGGATGCATGGCTTCCGCCTGGAAGTGGAAACCCACATCATTACCGCCGCCACGACCGCGCTGCAGAACTTGGCCCAGTGCGTCCAGGCCTGCGGCGTGGAGGTGGAAGGCTTCGTGCTCAACCCGTTAGCCTCGGCCGAGGCGGTGCTGCGCGATACCGAGCGCGACATGGGCGCGGGCGTCGTGGACATTGGCGGCGGAACAACCGACATCGCCCTCTTCCACGAGGGAACGGTGAGCCATACGGCCGTGCTTCCGATCGGCGGCAATCACGTCACCTCGGATATCGCCCATGGCTTACGCATGCCGGGCGAGGTGGCCGAAACGGTCAAGCTGACTCATGGGCACGCCATCCCTTCGGAGATTCAGCCTGGCGAGAGCTTCTTGGTTCGGCCTTTCGGCGAGGAAGCTCCGGTGGAAGTCCAGCGGGCGGATCTGGTGGCCATCATCCAGCCGCGCATGGAAGAGGTGTTCTCGCTGGTGCTGCAAGAGATTGAGCGGGTGGGTGCGGTCAACTACTTGCCGGCGGGCATCGTGCTCACCGGCGGCGGCAGCCGATTGCCGGGTGTGCGCCGTTTGGCAGCCGACATCCTCAATATGCCCGTGCGGGTTGCGGGCCCCGGCGAATTGCGCGGTTTGGTGGATCAACTGAGCAGCCCCGCCTATTCAACCAGCGTGGGTCTGTTGCTGTGGCTGCAACATGTCGCGGTCAACGAGGGTCCGGCGGTGCCGGCCCCTCGCCGCCGCGGACGGGGAGAGCGCCCCTCGGTCGATTGGGGGCAGATCAAGGACTTTCTGAAGCGGCTTGCACCTTAGGCCCGCGGCGCCCGGTCGAGAGGAATGGGTTCGCCCATGGCCAGGCCGCACGGGCACATTTCGAGAGGAGGATCCATGGCTTCCGTTCAACAGGTCGAGACGTTCGCTCGCATCAAAGTCATCGGGGTCGGCGGCGCCGGTCAGAATGCGGTCAATCGCATGATCGCGGAGGGGTTGGCGGGGATCGAATTCATCTCGGTCAACACAGATGCACAGGCCCTGCTCCTTTCGAACGCGAGCACCCGCGTTCGAATCGGCGAGAAGATCACCCGCGGACTGGGGGCTGGGGGCAACCCGGATGTCGGCCGCAAGTCCGCCGAGGAGTCGGCGGAGGAGCTGTACGAGGTGATCAAAGGCGCCGACATGGTCTTCATCACCGGCGGCATGGGCGGCGGGACCGGGACTGGCGCCATGCCGATCGTGGCCCAGATCTCCAAGGAAGTGGGCGCACTGGCCATCGGCGTGGTCACCCGCCCCTTTTCTTTCGAAGGCTCGCGGCGGTCGCAATCGGCCGAGGGCGGCATCGGCAAGCTCAAGGAGCATGTCGATACGCTGATCGTCATTCCCAATGACCGCTTGCTGCAACTGGTCGAGAAGCGGGCCAGCCTGCAAGATTCCTTCAAGCTGGCCGACGACGTGCTGCGCCAAGGCATCCAAGGGATCTCGGAACTCATCACCGTCCCTGGGTTGATCAATCTAGACTTCGCCGACGTGCGGACAATCATGTCGGAGGGCGGCGCGGCTTTGATGGCCGTCGGCCGCGCCACGGGCGAGGACCGCGCGCGCAAGGCGGCCGAGATGGCCATCTCGAGCCAATTGCTCGACATCACCATTGACGGTGCGCGGGGCATCTTGTTCAACGTCACCGGCGGGCCGGACTTGAGCCTTTTCGAGGTCAACGATGCGGCCGCGATCATCAAAGAGACGGCCCACCCGGATGTCAACTTGATCTTCGGCGCGGTCATCGACCCGACCATGGGCGACGAGATCCGCATCACCGTCATCGCCACCGGATTCGAGCGCACGGCCATGCCGCGCAAGCTGGAGCGGCCGGCGGCGAAAGCCACGGCACGCACTGCAGCCATGGCCCAGCCCATGTCGCCGGCATCCGGCGCGCGGCTGGCCAAAGTGCCCGCCTTCGCCGAATCCATGGCGCGGACTCACCAGATGTCGGTTGACGACCTGGACGTTCCGGCCTTCCTGCGGCGCCCGCGCCAGTAGGTGCGGCGCAGGCCGCGAATGGGGGAGAGCGTGAGCAGCGGAAGCGGGTTCCGCCTCTCGTGTGATTGCCGCGGGGGTGTTCCCGAGCACATGATGCCTTGAGCCTCCTCTCGCTCAGGGGTCAACGACCAGACCTCCCTGACGTCCGATCGGCGTTGGGGAGGTCTGGTTTTTGGCAGGCGAGCAAGACATGAGACGACCCGCGCGGTCTTGAGCGCCGCCGGTCGCGTCTGGTAGAGGGTGTGCGGCGCAATGGGGTGTGTCGCCAGAGGCAGGCGACTAGATCGAAGAGAGCGGGTCGATCGGCGCGCATAAGGCGGGGTCAGGCATCACGCGCGATGCGGGTTTCGCGACAGACCCAGGAACGTCACGGAACGTACTTTGCGGCGTCACTTGCGCATAGCCACCACGAAGGTTCGAGTTGGCCAGTGAGCACATCTTGTGTTTGGCCTAGATTGTTGCCATTGCGTCCCCTTGGTTGAGAGCGGAGGCCTGGGTTTGCGGAAGAATTGACAGGTAGGCGGGCGATTCATCAAGGGGCTTAGGTGTGCAAGCCCATTCGGTCGGTTGGCTCGGAGGCAACGGAGGATTGCCATTCGCGTGGAAGCTTAGGCGCTTGCGACGACGAAGGGATGCGATGTCAGCTTGCGTTCACCCGCTGAGGGCCTCGAGTTGAGCGGAGTAAGCCCACAGCGCGGGCGTACCGCCCGTGTGCCAGAAGAGCACACGCGCGCCAGGCGCAATCTCGCGCGAGCGTATCATGGACAGCAGGCCACCGGCCGCGCGGCCGGTGTAAACCGGGTCGAGCAGAATGCCCTCCAAGCGCGCGAATAGGATGATGGCACCCAGCTCGAGCGCATCCGGCTTGCCGTAGCCCGCGCCGACAAAACGGTCATCCACAATCAGCTCCTCAGGGCGAAGGCGAAGTTCGGCTCCAACCTTCTCAGCAGTGCGGTTGGCGAGTTCGGCGACCTGATCGCGGAACGGCGAGGCGGGCTTATCGACGCTGATCCCGTGCAGGCGAGCCTTGAGACCAGCCAGCCGGGCTCCCAGCGCGAGCCCAGCCTGGGTGCCCCCGGAGGAGGTGGCAAAGACTACCCAATCAACCTCAACCTGTTGAGCCGCGAATTCCAGCATGGCCACGGCGTAAGCGGCAGCACCAATTGGATTCGAGCCGCCGTACGGGATGAGATAGGGTTGATGGCCGGCCTGTTTCTCTCTTTCGAGCACCCGCTCCATCATTTCATCGCGACCCATGCCCTCCGTCCAAACGATCTCCGCCCCGAGCAGCGTGTCGAGCAAGATGTTGCCGGTGGAGGTCTGCGCCTGGGACTTCTCACCGCAGAGAATGAGCACGCAGCGCAGGCCCATGCGCGCCGCCGCGGCCGCTGTCTGCCGGCAGTGGTTTGATTGCGGTGCGCCGGCGGTGATCAACGTCCTCGCGCCGGCCGAGATTGCGTCGGCCACGAGGTATTCAAGTTTGCGCGTCTTGTTGCCGCCCATCGCGAGGCCGGTCAGATCATCGCGCTTGATATGAACGTGGCAGCCGAGGTGCCGGCTCAGCCGCGGCAACTCCTCAACCGGCGTGGGCAGGGCCGCCAGCGGCACCCTCGCCAAGCGAATGTCTCTCATGGCAAGCCTCTCCGGGTTCCAAGTGCCTATGCCTGGTTGACACAACCGGCATGAACGAACAGGCGGCGCTGGGCATCCCTATCCAGAATGGATGCTGACCCCAAGGGACGGCTCAACCGCACCACCGGCGCGCGCCGAGCTACACCGATTCCAGTTATTGGGTGGTGTGCGGCAACAACAGCGCGGGAGGCGCGCCGGATCTCTACCCCCCAGCCAGACCGTCCTCGTTGGTTGCCGTTCGCCGGATGCGGCCGCGTGCCGCGAGCCGCATCAGCCCCAGCACGCGCGGAAGGATGAGCGCATACGCCGTGTACAGTGCACGGTTGGGGGCGAAATCCCAGGCGCCCAGATGGCGAACGAAGCGGCCACCAAAGCCCTGCTTGAAGTTGAAGACGCCCCACAGCGGGTCTTGTGGGTTGGGTGTGTCGGGCGCACCCCACAAGTCGTAGGTCGTGCATCCCTGGGCGCGTGCCCAGCGCATCGCTTCCCACTGGAGAAGATGATTGGGCATCTTCTCGCGGTAGGTCTCGAGCGACATGCCGTACACGTAGCACGCCCGGCGCGCATAGGAAAACACGATGACGGCGGCTATCGGATGGCCTTCCGATTCGGCGATGAAGGCCTGGGCCAATCCCGCGCGGATGAAAGCCCCCCAGGCTGCATCGTAATAGCCCTCATCGCGAATGATGAACCCATCCCGGTGAGCTGTGGCCGCGTACATGCGGTACAGCATGGGCAGGTCGGCCAGACCGCCATGGCGCACGACGACTCCCCTGCGCGCGGCCAGTCGGATGTTGTAGCGCGTCTTCTGCTTCATCGCGGCCAGCAAGGCGTCTTCAGTGGGTGCCAGGTCGAGCACGACGGTGCTGCGGAACTGAACCTGCTCAGGCGAGGGCCGCCAGCCGCGCCGCGCAAGGAGCGCGGCAAGGTGCTCGCCTTCGGCGTGGGTCTGTTCGAGAGGATCCTCGGCGCTGCGGGAAGCCTGCGGAATGTCCGGATCGATTTTGACCTGTATCGCCCGCCGGATGCGGGCCTGGGCTTCGAGGTCGGCCAGCACCCGTTCCAGACTCGGCTCATCGTGCGAACGCAGCAACGGACCTTTGGGTACGTAGGCGACGGAAAAGGGGAGCGGCCCAAGGCGCAGGCTCCGTTCGAGCACCTGGGCCGCCGCCAGAGGGCTCCGCGATGGATTGGCCTCGTCCACCCAAACCCATCGCGCGGGGCGCCATCCGTAGCGCGCCTTGAATTCCCCCCATTCCCAGGCTTGCATGAAATTCGCCGCAGGGAGAGGACTAACCGCGGTGTGCCACGCCTGTGCGGAGGTCACCGGGGTGGCGCGGATCACACGGCCTCCTTGCGCCGCAGGCGGAGTACGAGCATCAAGGCCCGGAACACGGCGGGGGCGTAGACCCGTTGCCACGTGCCAACGGTGCGCTCCAAGCGTCCGCCGAACCCGCGCTTGAAGCGATACACGCCCCACAAGCCGTCCGATCGCGCTGCAAAGCCGCTTTCCAGGGTCTGCTCGTCGAAGTCGGGAACGCCCCACATGTCGTAGGTCGTGCAGCCCCGCGACCGGGCCCAGCGCATCGCCTCCCACTGGAGGAGGTAAGGGGCCATAAGCTGGCGCGATTCGCTGCTCGACGCGCCGTAGAAGTACCACGCTCGTTTGCCCATGGCGAAGACCATCAGCGCCGCCAGCGGGCGCCCCGCGTGCTCTGCGAAGAGCAGCCGAACTCGATTGTTTGCCGAGAACAACTCGTAGGCCGCCTTGTAGTACGCCGGCGAATGTGCGGCAAACTCGTCGCGTGCGGTCGTTTCGTGCATGAGGGTGTAGAAGCTTCGCGTGTCGTCACCGGCGCCCACGAGCACCCCATGGCGCCTGGCCAGGTTGATGTTGTAGCGAGTCTTCTGCTTCATGCGTGCCAGGATATCGTCTTCGCTGCCCGACAGGTCCACGACGATCGTGCGCGGGGGCTGCACGCTGAGGCGGCTTGGTTGCAGGTTGAGGCGTGTCAGGCCGGTGCGCGTCGATTGCGCGTCCTGCAGGTCGGGTTCGATGAGCAGCGCCACGACCCGCCGGCTCGACAGCATCCTGTCGAGCGTCGGCAGCAGTAGGGCCAAGGATCGTTCGGAGGCGGGCAGGGGCCCGCGAGGCATGTAGGCCAGGCTGAGACCCAAAGGCAGGCGCCGCAGAAGAACCAGGGCGCCTGCCTCACTCTCGATGATTGGATGTGATTTCCAGCCGAAGCGGGATTTCAGTTCACCCCATTCGCGCGTCTGAAGGATGTGAGCTTCGGGGTGTCGGGCGAGAAATAAATCCCACTCGCTGGGCTGGTTCACGCGGCGATTATACCAGCGGCATTCCTCATCGGACCTGGTTGAAGTTGACGATGAGCAGATTGCGCTCGCAGTCCGCGTAGGTCGTCAGGTACACCTTCTCGGAGAGAGGCATGCCCGCCGCATCAACAGCCTGCACCCACAACGTGCGATCGGAGACAACCGTCTGCGTACCCAGGTTGAACTCGTAGCCGCCCGGGCCGTACTCGGGCGCGCTGCCGGTGATGGCGTCCTGATCGAAGGCGCGGCTGTTCCACAGACCTTCCAGGTGGACCAGCAGGTAGGAAATGGGTGCGCCGTTGTTCGGGCCGAAGATCTGACCGGCAATCCCGGTCCATGAACATCCCTTGAACCCCTGCGCGGCTTTGATCCCGCTTGGCTGCAGCACAAGCGGGAAGGGCGTGGGTGAGGGCGTGGTGGGCGGGGCGGGTTCGCTCGTGGCCGTGGGGGCTTCCGTCGCGGTGTTGGTGGCGACGACCACTGCTGTCTGCGTCGGCGAAAGGGTCCCAGGTGGAACAGTGGCGGTCGCGACGAACGTTGCGCTTGCGACGGGGACTAGCGTCGGCGCATAGGTCGGCGGGTAGGTGATGACCTCGGTTGGCGTAGCATCAGGACCGGGGGCCGTTGCGGCAATTGTGGGCGTGCGAAACGGATTGAGCGGAAGGTCCGGGTTGACGAAGAGAACCACGTAGGCCGCAATCGCCCCGATGGTAAAGAGCACCAGGAGGGCGCTCAAAACGTACATCGCCACCCCGCCGCAACCGGGGCCGGATTTGCTGATATCGGGAGAGTAATCGCTCATGGTGTCTTGACCTTTCTTCGAAACTGCGCCGTCGGCCAGCCTAGGGCAACGCGACGAAGACTTGAACCCGGGCGCCGGCGACCTTCTCGTCAATCCAATCGCGCAGCGCCTTGCGCCGGGCCGCCTCCAAGGCCGGAGCCGACAGCCGCCTCTCGCTTTCCTTTTCAATCGTCCGCACGATATGAAACCCTTCGGCGGCAGCGACGACCGGGCTGACCTCACCCGGGGCGAGGGCGAAGGCAACTGCCTCAATCTCCGGGACCGACAGCCAGCCCCGCGGGAACCATCCCAGATCACCACCTCCCGCACGCGTGCTCAAGTCCTGGGAGAAAGTGCGCGCCGCCTGCGCAAAGTCCGCACCGCTGGCGATATTTAGCAGCACCTCGTCCGCCAGGGCTCGGGACGACATCAGGATGTGGGCGGCATGCACCTGTTCGCCTTGGGGCGGCACCCCAGCCACAATCCGATCGGTGATGGCGCGCGCGAGCATTTGGCGCTTCAGCGCGAGGGTGAATTGCTCGACGGTATATCCTGATTGGGCGAGCCACTCGGAAAAGGCCGGGTCGCCCCCGCGGGCGGCGCGCGCCTGGTCCACCCCCTGGGCGATGGCGACTCCATCGACGGTCAGGCCTTCCGACAACGCCGCCTGGACCACCACCCGCTCTTCGATCATCGCCCGAAGCACCGCCTTGCGCTCGTCAGGGGAGGGTGCAAGGTCGATGCCCAGGCTGGCTCGGCCCGCCCCAAAGCGCGCCACCTCGCGCTCGAACTCGTCCAGAGTGATCCGTTCCCCATTGACTTCGGCCGCCAAGGGCTCCGGCGTCGCGCTGGGTGTTGGCGGCAAGGGTGTGACTGTGGGAGTCCCGAATCCGGACGCGCCGCTGCACGCGCCCGTGACGAGCATGAAGAGCACGGCGGCGATGGTGGTGCGGCGAGAGGTGGTCGGGATGGGGCTGGTCATAGCGGCCGATGGCGGCCGGCGCCGACTGCGCGCCGACCGTTCGCGATTATACTTGACCCTATCCCTCGGAACGCGCCCACGGCTGGGTGGCGGATGCCAGATCAAGATATGTTCGCAGAGGCAGTGGCAGCGGCCCGCGCCGGTCGGCGCACGCATGCGCGCCTGTTGCTCGGGCGGCTCTTGCGTGCAGACCAGGCGAACGCGGAGTATTGGCTGTGGCTGAGCGCGGTGGCCGACAACGAGCGCGAGCGGGCGCAATGCCTGCAGAGCCTAGCGAAGCTCGATCCGCAACACCCGGCGGCGCGGGCCGGGCTGCGCCTGCTCGGCGAGGGCACCGATGCGACACCTGGGCCGCGCACCGGGCCCGCGACGACAAGCAACAGCCTGGCGCGTTGGACTGACCGCCGATCTTCTCCCGCCTCAGCGGCGGTCAGCATTTCAGCGCAGCTCATCACCCGAGCCTTGATCATCCTGGCTGCCCTGGCCGCGGGCGGAGTGTTGATCTGGGGGGCCGTGGCGCTTGGGCGATCGATATGGCGGCCGGGCCTGGCCCTCATCCTGCGTACGCCGACGCCGAGCGCCTCCGCCACGCCGGCTGCCTCGCCGACCTTGCTGCCCACGGTGCCGCTCTCCAGTTCCGTATCGATGGCGGAGTACTTCGGCGTGCAGCAGACTCCGACTCCCTTCTACGGGGCCACGCCCCATCCGGTGGTGGCCGCGTATGCCATCGGCGTGGATGCAATGCGCAGCGACCGGTGGGAGGAGGCCGTACAGTATCTCAACCAGGTGTTGGTGATTGATCCAGGCGCGGCCGATCTTCATCAGATGGTGGCCGAAGCCCAGCGCCAGATGGGCAACCTGGATTGGGCGCGCGAGTCCGTCGCCAAGGCCCTCAACGCCAATCCGCGCTATGCGCCAGCCTACCTGGCGCGAGCGCGCCTCACGCTGTTGCGCGATCCGCAGGCGGAGGTGATGCACGACGTCGACCGTGCCCTCGAACTCGATCCGGCCTTCGTCGATGCCTACGTCGAGCGATCCGCCCTCCACATCCGGGCTGGGGACCTCTCGGCCGCCGACGCCGACCTGCAGCGCGCCTTCCAGTTGGACCCCCAGCATGCCATGGCGTGGGCGACCCGCGGCCGCCTGGCACTGCTCAACCACGACGAGGAGGGCGCGATCAGCGCCGAGCTGCGCGCCCAATCGATTGATCCAACCATCCCGATGTCCTACTTCATCCTGGGTCAGGCCGATATGAATCTCGGGCTGAGCGCCTCGGCGCTGGCACCGCTCGAGGTGTACGTCACCTACGCGCCGGACGACCCGCATGGATGGTTAACGTATGGCAAGGCGCTGCTGGCAGAAGGCGAAGCCTCCGCGGCGATAGAAATGCTTGGCCAGGCAGTCGCTCTCTCGCCACGGATGATCGAGGCCTACCTGACTCGCGGCGAGGCTTACTTGGCGGTTGACAATGGCAACGGAGCCTACCGCGATTTCCGTTCGGCCTACGATCTGGACTTCACCGTGTTTGCCGCACGCTACGGAGCGGCGCGCGCATTCGAGATCACCCACCAACCCCGCGAGGCGTTGCGTGAGATCGAGGGTGCGCTGCGTTTGGCTGTGACCTCGGCCGAGAAGGCCCAGGCGCTCATGCTGCGCGCGCGTGTTCGCGAATCGACCGGCGATATTGAACTGGCGCTGCGCGACTGGCGGACGATCGCCAGCATGCCGGATGTGCCGCCTGAGATCCTCATGGTTGCGCTGGCGAGGTTGGTGGCCACGCCTTCGCCGACCCCTGCTGCCCCCTGAGGCCGAAACCCGTCGGCGTTTTGACACTGCGCAAGGGCCTGTGGTAGAATCTCCAAGCTCGGCGAGGGAGACCCACATGCGCTGGAGTGGAGGGATGGCCGAGTGGTCTAAGGCGGCTGTCTTGAAAACAGCTGTGGGGGCAACCTCACCGGGGGTTCGAATCCCTCTCCCTCCGCCATCTGGGGAGGTGCCGGAGTGGCCGATCGGGGGCGCCTGCTAAGCGCTTGTAGGGCCTTTAAAGCTCTACCCAGGGTTCGAATCCCTGCCTCCCCGCTGCGAGCAACAGCGCGCCCAAGGCGATCTCGCGCCGGCGGTGTGCGCACGACTGAAGGACATCTGCCCTCGTAGCTCAGTTTGGATTAGAGCACTTGCTTGCGGAGCAAGGGGTCGTGGGTTCAAGTCCCGCCGAGGGCGCCAAACTGGAAGGCCGCACGCCACGCGTGCGGCCTTCCCCGTTGTGCGCCGGGGTCAGACCCGAAGCATGGCCCGAGCCTACACGGGGTGACGCTCACCTGCAACGCGCAGCGTGGGCGATGCGCCTGACGCGTGCAGGATGTCGTGCCTGCTCTGCGCGGGTATAATTAAACCTCGATCGGCCGATCGCCGAGGGCACCCTTCGCGCATGAACTTGCGAAGCGAAGGTGAGTGCCTCGCCGCAACCCACAGAGGACGGGCCATGGCACTGCCATCCATCAATTACGCGCCGGAAACTTGTGCTTTGTGCGAAGGGAAAGGCCGCTTCGGTGAGGCCGGGCTCAAGTGCCCTGCGTGCAACGGCCTGGGCAGTCTGCTGGTTGCGCAGCCTTCTCGGCCATGCGGGTGGTGCGAGGGCAAAGGACGCGTCGGGGAGTTCGGCGATCGATGCCCGACGTGTAACGGGGCTGGGTGGGTGCACCTGATGCGCGGCTGAACACCGCAACAAGCTGCGTCCACGCATTCGCCATCTGCATGGCGAGGGGGTCGGCGACAACTCATTCGATGAGCCGAGGGCGGGGCCTCTCCCCGCTCTCGACTTTGATACCTGTGGCATAATCCTCGCCACTTGAGCGCATCCTGGCGCTCCCGGCGTCTGGGCAGATTCTGGCGCTGTTGGGAAGGAGCCCCGTGAAGTTTGCCAGCATCTGTGTTCTCGGGATGGGCTATATCGGCCTGCCGACGGCCTGCACCTTCGCCTCGCACGGTCTTCGCGTGACCGGGGTGGACGTCAATCCACGAATCCTGGACGTGTTGCGCAACGGTGACGTCCATATTCAAGAGCCTGGGCTGAAGTCGGTTGTGCAGGAGGTCTTTCGCTCGGGACATCTCCAGGTCGGCCCGGCTCCGGTGCCTGCCGACGCTTTCATCATCGCCGTGCCGACGCCGATCAATGCCGACAAGACCGCTGACCTGTCGTTCGTGGTGAGCGCGGCCGAGTCGATCGTGCCCCATTTGCGCTCGGGCAACCTGATCGTGCTCGAATCCACCTCGCCCCCGCGCACCACTGTCGACCTCGTGCGTCCGATCCTCGAACGCTCCGGACTGCGAGCGGGCGAGGGCTTCTTTCTGGCCTACAGCCCGGAACGCGTTCTGCCGGGGCAGATCCTGCGCGAGCTGATCGAGAATGCTCGGGTGATCGGCGGGATCGACTCCGCCAGCGCGGAAGCCGGCCGAGACCTGTACTCCGTCTTCGTTCGCGGCGAGGTAGTGCTCACCGACGCGACCACGGCCGAGATGGTCAAACTCATGGAAAACACCTACCGGGATGTCAACATCGCGCTGGCCAATGAGTTCGCGCGCCTGGCCGAGCATTTCGGCGTCGATGTCTGGCAGGCCATCACGGCTGCCAACCGACATCCCCGCGTCAAAATCCTCCAGCCTGGCCCGGGCGTCGGGGGCCACTGCATTAGCGTCGACCCGTGGTTCCTGGTGGAAGCCGCGCCGGAGTTGGCCGGGCTCGTCGCCAAGGCGCGCAGCGTCAATGATGAGCAGCCGCGCTACGTAGTGGACTTGCTGCGCCGGGAGCTCGGCTCGCTTGCCCACCGACGGATCGCGGTGCTCGGCCTGACCTACAAGTCCGATGTTGACGATGTGCGTGAGAGCCCGGCCATCGAGGTAGTGCGGCTGCTGGCGCAGGAGGGCGCGCAGCTGACAGCCTTCGACCCGCTAGCGCCGCAGGTTGTGCTCGAGGCGGAGCGCGTGGAAAGCCTTGAGCGTGCGGTGAGCCGGGCTGAGGTGGTGCTCCTGCTCGTTGCACACCAGGCCCTCCGCGCGATTGACCCCGGGCACCTGGCCTCACTTACACCGGCACGCGTGGCCTTCGATTGCCACGGCGTGTGGGATCGCACCCTCTGGGCGCGCGCGGGCTTCCGCGTGCGCAGCCTCGGTGCGCCTTCACCCGCATAGGGTCGGGTGACACGACCGATGTCCTTGCTCAAAGTGCTCTCAGTTCTCGGCACGCGCCCGGAGGCGATCAAGCTCGCGCCGGTCATCCGCCGTATGCAGGAGACCCCCGGGATCGAGGCGCCCCTGTGCGTGACGGCCCAGCACCGTCACATGCTCGATCAGGTGCTGCAATTGTTCGACCTCCGTCCGCAGCATGACCTTGGGCTGATGCAGGAAAACCAGACATTGGCCGGGCTGACTGCAGCCGCGGTGGAGCGTCTGGATCCGGTGCTGCAGGTGGAACGTCCGGATTGGGTTCTGGTGCAGGGGGATACCACCACGGTCATGGCGGCAAGTCTTGTCGCCTTCTATCACCACATTCACGTCGGGCACGTTGAGGCGGGTTTGCGCACGGACGACAAGTACCAACCCTTCCCCGAGGAAATCAACCGACGGGTGACCAGCGTGGTGGCCGACCTGCACTTCGCCCCGACAGAGCATGCGCGGCAGAATCTACTGCACGAGGGTATCGTCGACAAGCGCATCTTTGTCACGGGTAACACGGTTATTGATGCGCTGCATCTGGCCGCGGCGATGCCCTTCGAGTGGGAGCATAGCCCGCTGGCGGGGCTGCCGCGCGATGCGCGCCTGGTGCTGGTCACCGCCCATCGCCGCGAGAATTTCGGCGCTCCGCTCGAACACATTTGCCGCGCCCTGCTCTCGCTCGCGGCGCGCTTCGCACCCGAAGTGCATTTCGTTTACCCGGTCCACCTCAACCCGAATGTGGACGGACCGGTGCGCGAAATGCTGAGCCATGCTGCGGGGATCACGCTCCTGCCGCCGCTCGACTACTTACCGATGGTAAACTTGCTCAAGGACTCCACTCTGGTGCTCACGGACTCGGGCGGGGTGCAAGAAGAAGCTCCGGGTCTGGGCAAGCCAGTGCTGGTCATGCGCGAAGTGACCGAGCGCCCGGAGGGTGTGGCCGCGGGCACGGTGCATCTGGTGGGCACCGACCAGGCCGCCATTGAACGGGAAGTGACCCGGCTGCTCACCGATGGCAAAGCGTATGCGGCGATGGCGCAGGCCGTCAATCCGTACGGCGATGGGCATGCAGCCGCCCGCATCGTGGATGCGCTAGTGCGCCAAACCAGTGTGAGTCAAGGATAGACCACTCGTGAGCCTCGCTTCCCCCAACGGATTGCCGCCCCCTGCCGCCGAAACGCGGAAACCCGCGCACACGTGGCTGATCTTTGTCGCCGCGATACTTGTGGCCACGAGCATTCTCGCCGCAACACAGAGCTATTCTTCGTGGGGCGCGACATGGTTCTGGGCCAAGTTCTACTGGCCGAATTTCGCCTCCTTCCTGTTGCCGGTCGTCGCGTTCAGCGCGCTCATCGCTGCCACGCTGCGATGGCTCGCACCAGGCGGCGGTGAGGGTGCCTGGCTCCGGCGCTGGGTTTGGATTGCGCTCCTTGTCCGCGTGGCTTCGGTGGCTTTCTGGCCCGTTGCGCTTCGCACCTGGGGCTACAGCTCGCCGGAGCAGCAGGCCGGGTTCATTGCCACCGACGCCTACAACGCGTCGCAACTGGCGTGGGACCGGGCCCAAAGTGATACGCCGGCCGTTTCCGCCTTCGCCCGTGGGCATGGCGACAACACCGGGGGAATCACGTTTCTGGCTGTCGTGGCCTATCGCGCGTTCAGCCCGGACTTCCAGCGGCCGATGCTGTTGGGATTGCTCGCTTCATGCGCAACCTCGTTGACGGTGTTGGCGGTCTATCATTTGGCTCGGCTGCACGCGTCGCGGCAGGTGGCCATGGGTGCCGCGGTTATTGCTGCACTCTATCCCGAGGCCGTCGTCATCGGTTCAACGCATCTGCAGCAGGGCTACCTTGCGCTGCTGCTGGCCTTCATGCTGTGGGGCGTGAGTGCGGTGTTCGTGATCGGCACACGGCAGACCGCTGCGACCGAGCCGCCCCTTCTTGCGGTCGGCCGGCGGGGCGGGCTCATCCTGGCCCTCGCGTCCCTGGTGATGATGATCGGCGTCTCGAACCAGTTCGGGCTTCTGGCCGGGGCGTTGCTGCTGCTGGCTGCCGCCTGGCTGGCCGATTGGCGAACGACCAGCGGACGCCTCCTGCTGGGCCTCTTGGCGGCGGTCGTCGTGGCTCTTCCGGTCCTGCACTTCCTGGCGGAAGCGGAGATCATTCCAGACTCCTACAACCTGTGGCTCATTCAGTGGAAGTTCCTGTTTGGCCAGGCGTGGACCGAGTTCGACCGCATGCTTGCGGCGCCGGGCACCGACTTGTTCGAGTCGCTCATGGTGCGCATGCCGCGCCAGTTGGCTTTCGTTGTGGCCGGTGTGTATGGGCTGCTGCAACCCGTCCTGCCGGCAGCCATCGGCTACCGCAATGTGGACCAATCCGGCGGTGGCATCTGGCAGGTGCTCGGGCTGATACGGGCTGCGGGGTGGTACGGCCTCTTGCCGCTTCTTGTTTACGGCGGTCTATCGTCTCTGCGCGGGATCAAAGCGCGCCGCTTCGAAGCTCTCGCCGGCCTGCTCTTCTGGCTCGTGGCGGCCATCGCCTCATATCGCGCCCTCGGCGACCAATGGGATAACCCTCGCTACCGCTTGTTCGTGCTCGCCCCGATGGCGTTGCTCGCGGCGTGGGGATACTGGCGGTGGCGTGAGAGGCGCAGCCCATGGCTGGCGCGCATTGCGGTTCCGTTTGCAGTCGCCTGCACCGCCATGACGTTGTGGTACATCGCGCGCTACTGGCTGGCCATTCGCCCCTCGGCCATTCCGGTTCTCGCCGGGGTGGCCTCGCTCAGCGTGCTCACCTTTGTGCTGATGCTGTTCTGGCCACGCCGCTCGAGCTCGCGACCAGCGGAGACGGGCTCCCCGCCACCCATTCCATGAGGGTCTGCTTCTATCCGCGTGTTGGCAGCGGAGGCCCTGGGTCGTTTCAGGCACGCCTGGCGCGCGTCCTGCAGACCGAGGGCCTACAGCTCACCTACGACCTGGATGAGCGGCCGCTGCAGGCCGTGCTGGTTTTTGCTGCCACCCGCAACTGGCGCGGCCTGGAACGCTGCCGCCGTGACCGCATCCCCATTGTGCAGCGGCTGGACGGGATCAACTGGATTCACCGCGTGCATCCCGTTCCGCCGGGATACTTCATCACCTCCGAACTCCGCAACTTGCTGCTGCGCCTGGTGCGTGCGCGCTACGCGAATCGCATCATCTACCAGAGCGCGTTCGTCCGCGATTGGTGGCACCGCTGGTTTGGCCCTTCGCCTCGACCTGCGACGGTGATCCACAATGGCGTGCCGTTGGGCCCGGCCCGCGCGCGCGCCGCGCCGGAGGCGCCGGTGCTGCTGGTGGTCGAAGGTGCAGTTCGTCTGGACCACGCGTCGGCTGCCATTTTGCGTGCAGCGCACCGTGAACTTCGGGCGCGGGAGGTGATTGAGCGGACCCTCGTCTTTGGCCGCGTGCCCTCCTTCTTCCATATGGAGACCGTGCGCGAGGAGGGCATGGAGTTCCGCGGCCATGTCGCCGCGCAGGAGATCGCGGGCTGGCAATCGCGTGCGGTGATGCAACTCTCGCTGGAACTTAACCCGCCGTGCCCCAACTCAGTGATCGAGGCCATGGCGGCGGGGCTGCCCGTTCTAGGGTACGATACGGGCGCATTGGCCGAGCTGGTGCACCCGGACGAAGGGCAGGTGTTGCCGTACGCGGGCGATGTGTGGAAGCTGCAGCCGCCTGCCAACCTGGAAGAACTTGGCGAAGGCGGGTTGCACATCGCACGCGATTGGGCGGGCACTTCACGCAGGGCGCAACTTGGCGCATCCGCTCGACACGACATCACGGCGATTGCTTTGCGATACCGAGAGGTGCTTGGCTTGTAGCATGCGCAAGCGGCGATGGCGCAGCTCGCAGGGCAAAGGAAAGCTGGGCGCACGATGAGTGAGGACGAGTCTCTTCCCGACCGTATTGGTTTTCAGCAGCGCGTCATTCCCAGATACCGAGCGCCGTTCTTCGAGCACCTCGCGGAGCGCATGCCGCGCACGCGCCTGCAGGTTTTCTCAGGGAGGCCGCGCAAGGCTGAGGCGGTGGAGGGGGCCAACGACCTGGGTGAGTGCCCCTGGGTGCGCGGCCGCAATCGCTACCTGGGCGGGGAGAGGCAGTACCTGTTGTGGCAAAGCGGGTTGGAGCACTGGATTACGGGATTTGCGCCCCAAGTGCTTGTGCTTGAAGCCAACCCGCGGTACCTGAGCAATCTGCTGGCCTTGTGGCGCATGCGCAGCACAGGCCGGCCGGTCATTGGCTGGACGCTCGGACCCGCGCGCCGCGCGCGGCGGGGATCGGGTTGGACAGCGTTTCTCCTCAACTACTATCGCTCATTCGACGGCCTGGTGACATACAGCAAAGCCGGCGCGCGTCTGTTCACCGGCCTGGGTCTCGCGGAAGAGCGCGTCTTTGTCGCGCCCAACGCTGTCCAACCCGGCGATGCGCGCCGCGTCACGCGCATGTTGGACGAGGATGCTACGTTGCTCTTTCGCTGGCGCGAGGAACTTGGCCTGGGCGCGGAGCCGGTCATTCTTTTCGTCGGCCGGCTGCAACCGCGCAAACGGGTGGACCTGCTCCTGCGGGCGTGCGCGCGCCAGGCGCGCCCAGTGCAACTGTTGGTCGTTGGCGATGGGCCGGATCGCGCGCGGTTGGAGGCCCTTGGCGAAGAGATCCTCCCGCGCGCTCGGTTCGTGGGCGAACGCTTCGGCCTCGACCTGGGCATCTGCTTTTCCGTGGCGGACCTTTTCGTCATGCCCGGGACCGGCGGGCTGGCGCTTCAGGAAGCCCTGACCTACGGCAAACCGGTGGCGGTGGCGGAGGCCGACGGGAGCCAGGCAGACCTGGTGCAGCCAGGTCTCAACGGATGGTTGCTGCTGCCGGGTGACGAGGACCATCTAACGATGATACTTGAGGAGGCGATGGCCAACCCGGCCAGGCTGCGCGCGATGGGTGAAATGTCGCTGGCCATCGTCGAGCGCGAGGCGACCCTTGAGCGCATGGGCGAAGGATTCGTTTCGGCCTTCCGCGAGGTCTGGGCGTCGAAGGCGCGCTCGCCTCGGGCAGAGGTCACCTCATCCGCACCGCGGAAAGGATAGCGCGCCGGGCAGCCTGGCGCCTCGGGCCGCGGACCCATCATGCGCATCCTATTCCTCGCCGACGGGCGCAGCCCTATCGCCCGCTCCTGGATTTGCGGGCGTATCGAGGACGGACATGAGGTCCACCTGGTCTCCTCGCGAGCCCAGAGCGACCCGCCTGCAGATGGGCTGGCCTCCTTTCGCAGCCTGCCGCTCATCCCGCAGCCGCGCCGCGCTCGGGGGCAGGTTGCCGCAACCACTGTCACCCAGCGCTCGGCGGCTTCACTCGCGGTATCTGCGGTCGTGTTGCACTGGGTTGCGCCGTGGTGGATCGGCCGGCAGGCCAAGCGATTCGATAACATAGTCTGCGAAATCCGGCCTGACCTGATCCACGCATTGCGCCTTCCGCTGGAAGGGATGATTGCCCTGGCCGGGCGCGGCGACCGCACAACGCCGGTGCCGACGGCCGTGTCGATTTGGGGCAACGATTTCACGTTGCATGCGACCGCCTCGCCGATGATGGCGGCCTGGACCCGGCGGGCGTTGCGCTGTGTCGATGCATTGCATGCAGACTGCGAGCGGGATCTCAGGCTGGCTGCGCGATGGGGCTTCGCGGCCGGATCCGGCCCGACACTGGTTGCCCCGGGCAATGGCGGCCTGCGCGGGGATGTGTTTCACCCGGCATCGCCGCCGCCGGATTTGTCCTTGCGGTGGGGTTTGCCGGCCAATGCCGCCGTGTTCGTGAACCCGCGCGGGCTGCGCGGCTATGCCCGCAGCGACATCTTCTTTAAATCGATTCCGCGGATACTGAGCGAGATCCCAAACGCCTATTTCTTGTGCGTGGGGATGGCCGGTTCGACGCTGGCCTCCGATTGGGTGCGCAGGCTGGGGATCGGGGAACGGGTCAGGCTCTTGCCAGCACTCGCACCCGGCGAGATGGCCGAGCTCTTCCAAGGTGCGCAGGCCTCGCTCTCGGTCACAACGCACGATGGCACGCCGAACACACTGCTCGAGGCGATGGCGTGCGGATGCTTCCCGATCGCCGGCGACCTGGTCTCGCTGCGTGAGTGGATCCGGGACGGCGAGAACGGACTGCTCGTGCCTGCGGCTGACGAGGATGCACTGGCGAATGCGGTGATCAAGGCCTCACGGTCGAGCGCATTGCGAGAGCGTGCCGCGCAGGTCAATGCCCGGCTGGTCGCGGAGCGGGGCGATGTGCAGGCCGTACGCCCCGCGATTCGGCGCTTCTATGAGGATGCGGTGCACTCGCCATCCGCTCACCGTGGCTGATCGGTCAATGCATCTGGCATAAGAAGGGGTCGCGCATGAAACAGGTTGTACAGAATCTGCGCTCGGGCAAGACCGAGATTGTCGAGGTCCCCGTGCCGCGCCCTGGGCCGGGCGCAATCCTCATCCGCACCGCCGCGTCGGTGGTGTCGGTCGGAACCGAGCGCATGGTTGTGGAATTCGCCGCGCGCAGCCTGGCGGGCAAGGCGCGCTCGCGCCCGGACCTGGTTCGCCAGGTTATCGACAAAGCCCGCCGCGAAGGCGTGCTGACCACCCTGGCAGCGGTGACGACCCGCTTGGGGAAACCCATGCTGCTGGGGTACTCCTCGAGCGGAACGGTAGAGGAGGTCGGTCGAGGCGTGCACGAGTTTGCGCCGGGCGATCGCGTCGCCTGCGCGGGCGGCGGGCATGCGGTGCATGCCGAATTCGCCACCATCCCGGTCAACCTCGCGGCCCGCATCCCGCCGTCGGTCGATCTGGAGGCGGCGGCCTTCACCACGTTGGGGGCGATCGCGCTGCATGGGTTTCGACTTGCGGGCGCGGGCGTGGGGGCCGACATGCTGGTCATCGGTTTGGGCGTGCTCGGGCTCCTGGCGGTTCAGATTGCCGCGGCGAGCGGCTGCCGGGTGTTCGCCGTGGATCTC
>CAYGXJ010000076.1:0-27520 GCA_964353865.1 uncultured Anaerolineales bacterium
GCCTCCTTTCTTTGGCGTGGGAGTCCCGCCGCTGGCGCATTTCGCACACAGTCCCGTCAGGACGAGATGGTCGAGGTCGGGATGGAAACGCTGCACGCTTACGATCTGTGTGCGCAGGCGTTCGACGGGGCGGGCCGGAAGGACCCACTCGCCGCCGCAACGTCGGCAACGCAGGTGGTGGTGGCGGACCTCTGGTCGGCGCAATTCGTATTCCGTCAGGCCGTCGGGCGTCACAAATGCCGTAACCACCTGTGCCGCGCGTAGCGTTTCCAGGGTGCGGTAAACGGTGGCGATGTTGAGTGCGGGAAGATGTCGGCTGGCCAGCCGGAAGACGCGCTCCGCCGTCAGGTGGCCGGGGGTGTGGCACAACTGCTCAATAATGATGGTGCGCTGGGGTGTGCGCCGGAGGCCTTGCGCGCGCAGAGTTGCGAGTAGTGGAAGGTGGCACGACATTGTAGTTGCGACTCCTTGCAACTACGATTATATGCAAATGTAGCGGCCGGTCAAGAGGCGAGCACGGCCTGACAGTTGGGGCAGGTGCGCACAGCGGCGGCCACGACGTGCCCGCAGCGCGGGCAGGCGCGCGGCTGAACGCCCCCCAGCGGCGCACCGCACGCGGGGCACGACGCCTCGCCGACCGGCACGGCCACCCCGCAGTAGGCGCACTGGATGCGGCGCAGGCGCTCGGAGGTTTCGTGCCCTGCGCCCGCGGCTTCGGCGGCGCGCGCCAAAACGTCCCACACGCGCTCTTGGAGCTGGAGGGAGGCGATGTCTTGGGCGATGTCGTCCAACCGCCCGAGCAGATTGAGCGGGCTGCGCAGGCCGAACAGGGCACTGACCCCCAGGCTGGCGGCGACCCCCAGCCATTCCTGTTGGCCTGTCTTGACCAGCACGCCGTCTTCGACCTTTTCCAAGTGCACGCTCATCGCGGTCTGGCCGCCGGAGGCTCGCATCTGGCGCGTTGCGATTTGCACGATCATCCGTTCCGAGTCGCCCATGACCTGCGCTTGCATGTTGCCTTGCGCAAATTCGGCGATCAGAGCGCGGGCTAGGAGTTCTGGGGAGATCGGGCCGTGATAGACGCGCTGATCCATGCCTGCCTCACAATCCGGAGTAGGGTGCGGCCGTCGCCGCGAAAGGCTAATCGAGTACCGCGTCAAGTAAGTCGGGCGACCCGTTCAAGAAAGCTTCAATGGTCATCGGCTTCTTGCCCGGAGGTTGAACCTCAAGCAACTGCAGTTCCCCAACGCCGCATATCACGGCAGCGCCCGTCTCTCTACGGACGACGCGGCCAACGGGCCCCTCGACGCCGTTCGCTAGGCGCAGCGCGCGAGCCCGGATGATTTTAAGCGGCACACGCCCCCAGAGAAGGTGCGTCCCGGGCCACGGGTAATAGGCCCGCACGCGCTGAGCCAACGCCTCCGCGGGTTGGGCAAGATCCATCCGGCTGTCGTCTTTGCGCAGCATGGGTGCGTACGTGGCCAGGGCTTCATCCTGCCGAGACGGGGGCAGCTTTCCGGCCAGGTACCCCGGCAGGTGACGTTCTGCCGTCTGTTTGGCGAGTTCCGACAGCTTCTCGCCTAGCGAGAGGGCGGTTTCCTGCGGGGATATGGCCAACCTCTCTTGGGCCAGGATGGGCCCCGTGTCCAAGCCCTCATCCATTCGCATGAGCGTTATGCCAGTTACGCTGTCGCCGGCGAGGATCGCCGCGGGTATGGGCGCGGCCCCGCGATGGCGAGGCAATAGCGAAGCATGGAGGTTTACGCACCCGCGTGAGGGGAGTTGCAGGATCTCGGAGCGCAGGATCTGCCCGAAGGCGGCGACAACGATTAGGTCAGGCTGCCATGAGCAGACCGCCTCGGTGGCTGCCGGCTCGCGCAGGCGCTGGGGCTGGAGAATATCCAGACCCAGTTCGACCGCGGCCAGCTTGACCGGCGGGGGGACCAGCTGACGGCCCCGGCCAGCCGGATGGTCGGGCTGTGTGACGACTCCCACAACCTCGTAGGCCGAGGCCAACCAACGCAGCGAAGGCACGGCGAAATCCGGGGATCCCATGAACACGACGCGCATGGCGCGATTCTAGCATGGCGCAACCGCGGCGAGGCTGCGGGGTTTTTCCTTAGGGTTGCAGTGCCGCCGGGCAACCGATATAATGCCGCATATGTGTACCCGGGGGACGGGTGCACCCACTTCTCCAAGGAGGAATTGATGACCGCTCAGCCAGGAATGGACGTCACCAGCGATGACAAACTCTGGACAGCGCTGGCCTACGTCTTCACGCCGCTCATCCCTGTCATCCTGCTCTTGATGGCAGACAAGAAGTCCCGGCCGTTCATCCGCGCGCACAATGCGCAAGCGTTGGCCTGGGGCGTCGTCTTCTACATCATCGTTACGATCACCAGCTTCTTCCTGATCGGTCTATGCATTTGGCCGCTAGGCCTGATCGCGCAGTTGTACTGGGCCTACAAAGCCTACCAGGGCAATATGGTGAATATCCCGGTCATTACCGACTTCGTCAAGAAGCAGGGCTGGGCGTAGTTCGTTCAGACCGTGACTCTGTCGTCACCTCAACAGGCCCGCCGTCGGCGGGCTTGTTGTATTCCCCCTTGGCGCGATCGCGGCGCGCGGGCTATACTCCCTTCACCTCGCACCGCGTCGAATTGGGAGGCACTATGACTTCAGCTCCTGCACAAGAACCTGCTGGGACGACCCCCGCCGCGGCCGCATTGCCGCTCTCACCGGCGGACGAACGGACGTGGGCGATGCTGGCGCATCTCAGCGTCCTTGCCAACTTGTTCACCGGGTTGCTTGGGCCGGTGGCCGCGCTCGTGATCTACCTGGTCTACAAAGAACGCTCGCGCTACGTCGCCTACCACGCGATGCAGTCCTTCGTATTCCAACTTATTTGGTGGGTCGGCGGCGGGGCGTTGATCGCCGTGGCCTGGACCATCAGCAGTATCTTGAGCGCGGTGCTGATTGGCTTGTTGTGCATGCCCTTCGCCTGTGCGCTCAGCCTTCTGCCGCTGGGGGCACTGGTCTACGGGATCATCGGTGGTATTCAGTGTTCGAACGGCCGTGACTTCCGATACTGGCTAGTCGGCGACTGGGTGCGTGGAACGCTGACAGGCTGAGGCCATGACGGGGGCGGCCGAGCGCGCACGATTCCCGCGCAAGCGGTGGCTCCTGGTTGCATCGAGCGAGGCGGATGCCTCGCTCGTCATGCCGGGGGTCCATCCCGTGCTCGCACGCGTGCTCCTAGCGCGCGGAATCCTCAGCGAAGCGAGTGCCGCCACGTTCCTCGGTGGAAACGCGTCCTCGGTCGCGGATCCATGGGCGCTCAAAGGCATGCCGGAGGCGGCAGAGCGGGTGGCACGGGCCGCGGCGGCCGGCGAGCCAATTGTTGTGTACGGCGACTACGACGCGGACGGGGTCACCGCCACGGCGCTCTTGGTGCGGCATCTGACACGCCTCGGCGCGCACGTGCGCGGTTACATCCCCAGTCGGTTCGAAGAGGGCTATGGCCTCAACGTGGCGGCCATTCGCCAACTGGCGGCCGAGGGCGTGCGTTTGATTGTCACTGTCGATTGCGGAGTGCGATCGTTTGAGGAGGCCGCGGTCTGTCAGCAAGCCGGCATCGACCTGGTCATCACCGATCACCATCAGCCCCTGGACGACATGCCTGCCGCGGTGGCGGTGATCAACCCCAAGCAGCGTGGCGACGATAGTCTTGAGAAAGACCTGGCCGGTGTGGGTCTGGCCTACAAGCTGGCCGAAGGACTGGGTCGTGTGCTGCCCGCGCCAACCGGGCAGCAGGCCGCACTCGAGGACGCTCTGGAGCTTGTCGCGGTGGGCACGGTGGCCGACTTGGCGCCGCTGACCGGCGAGAACCGCAGCCTGGTGCGGCGCGGGCTTGCGCGGATGAACGCAGGCGGGCCCCACAACCCTGGGCTGCGGGCCCTGGCGGAAACGGCCAAGGTCAGCGCCGGCTCGGTGAGGGGTCACACGATTGGCTTCACGCTCGGCCCGCGGCTCAATGCGGCCGGCCGGCTGGAGACCGCGCGGGCGGCCCTCGATCTGCTGCTGACCGATGCGATGGATCAGGCGCTCGCCCTGGCAAAGCAACTCGACGTCTGGAATCGGGAGCGGCAAGAGCACACGCGGGCCACGTATGAACATGCACGTGACAAGGTGCTGGAGCAAGCCGCTACGGGCATCCCGGCAGGCCTGCCCTTCTTTCTGCTGGCCAAGGATTCCAGCTACAGCCCAGGGATTATCGGCCTGGCGGCCTCACGCCTCACGGAGGAGTTCTACCGTCCGTCGGCGGTTGTCGCGCTCGAGGGCGACGAGGCGCGCGGTTCGGCGCGCAGCATCCCGGAGTTCCACATCACGCGGGCGCTGGACTCCTGCCGCGACCTGCTCGTCCGGCACGGCGGGCATGCGGCCGCCGCGGGCTTCAGCGTCGCCTCGCGCAATCTTCCCGAGCTTGGCCGCCAGCTTGAGTCGTTGGCGCGAGCCGAGTTGTCGGGGGTTGTGCTCCAACCCAACCTGGCGGTCGACGCCGAGGTGAGGCTGGCCGACCTGGTAGGGCTGAACGATGGTCTGCCGGCGCTTGAGCCGTGTGGAATGGGCAATCCGACTCCTGTCTTTGTAGCGCGCGGGCTGACGATTCGCGACAAACGGCGGGTAGGCAGCGATGGCAGCCATCTCAAGCTTTGGCTCGAGCAGGGCGGGCGGCGGATGAATGCGATTGCCTTCCGCTGGGGAGACGCGGCAGACGCGCTTCCCCCGCGAGTGGACGCAGCTTTTCAACTGACGGTCAACGAGTATCTGGGGGAGAAGCGTGACGAGCTGAACATCCTCGATCTCGCGCCGGCATGATGGCGCGGCGGGCACGGCACGCTAGTCGACGAAGCGGTACTTGAGCAGCGCCCACACGGCCGCGAAGGCATCGCTCAGCTTGATCTTCTTGCCTTCGCTGTATTCACGCGGGTTGAATGAGATCGGCACCTCGAAGACGCGCGCCCGGCGTTTGAGCAGCTTAGCCGTGATTTCCGGTTCGAAGTCGAAGCGGTTGGCGCGCAGCCGGATGCTTTGGATGAGAGGCGCGCGAAAGACCTTGTAACCGGTCTCCATATCGGAGAGGATGCTGTTGTAGAGCAGGTTGGTGGCCAGGGTGAGGAGTTGGTTGGCCAGCATGTGCCAGAACATCGTCACGCGCCGCGGTGCGCCCAGGAAGCGTGAGCCGTAGACGACATCCGCCACCCCGTCCTCGATCGGCTTGAGCAGCAGCGGATAGTCGCGGGGATTGTATTCAAGGTCGGCGTCTTGGATCAAGATGACCTGGCCCGACGCGTTCTGGATGCCCGTGCGGACCGCGGAGCCTTTGCCCATGTTGCGCGGCTGGAGGATCACCCGCAGGCCGGGTTGGGGGGGCATGTCGGCGAGTACCTGGCGCGTGCCGTCGGTCGATCCGTCGTCGACGATGAGGATCTCGCCGGCCAGCCCCGTGGCCTGGACCCGGCGCAGGATTTCGCGCAGCGTGTTCTTCTCGTTGTAGACGGGGATGACGACGCTGAGTTGCATGGGGCGAGTATACCCGGCCCCCACAACCCGGGCAAACGCGCCGTGCTATAATCTGCTCGCCAACGCTGCCGGCGCACCGCAAACCGGACGCACGTTGGAGGTGCTTGGTGGCCGTCTCCTCGAGTGCAATTGCCCGCCCCTCAGACGCTGCGATAACCGTCGGCCGCTTCGTCCCCGCGCCCATTACCCGAATCGAAGACACCGGACTCTCGGCGCTCTGGCTCCAGGACCTGGCACTGAAGATACTCTATTTTCAGGGTTACCTCACCGGCTTCCGCGTGGCGGAGTTGATGTGCCTCCCATTTACTGGCGTGGGCGATCAAATCCTGGAGGCGCTTAAACGCGAGAAGCTGATCGAGGTCAAGTCGCAAGTGGGTATCGGCGAGGGCGCTTATCAGTATGCGATCACGGGGATGGGCATGTTGCGAGCGCGCGAGGCGCTCGACCGCAGCCAGTACGCGGGCCCGGCGCCGGTGCCCGTAGCCGATTACAACGCTGCGATCCGCAAGCAGGCGCGCGGACGGTCGACCTTCCACCCGCGGACCATGCGCCAGGCCTTGACCGCGCTGGTTCTCAGCGACCGGACCATGGCGCGTATCGGGCCGGCGGTGAATTCGGGCACCTCCATATTCCTCTATGGGCCTCCTGGCAACGGCAAAACCACTATCGCGCGGGCGATCGGAGAAACCATCCTGCGCGAGGATATGTACATCCCCTACGCGCTCGATATCGAAGGGCACGTCGTCAAGTTGTACGACTCGGTAAACCATTCACTTGCGCCGGATGAGGACATGGTATCCGGTGGGGGCGGCCAGCCGGCGCGCGGCCTGCGGCGCGACCCGCGCTGGATCCGCATTCGCCGTCCGTTTATCATGGTGGGCGGGGAGCTCACACTGGCCGGGCTGGATCTCGTGTTCAACGACGTCTTGCGCTACTACGAGGCGCCCTTCCAGGCCAAGGCCAATGGCGGCATCTTGCTGATTGACGATTTTGGCCGCCAGCAAGTGCGCCCGCGCGACCTTCTCAACCGCTGGATCATCCCGCTCGAGAATCGCATCGACTATCTGACCCTGCATACCGGGCAGAAGATCGAAATCCCCTTTGATGTCATGGTCGTCTTCTCCACCAACCTGCCGCCCAAGGACTTGGTCGACGAGGCGTTTCTGCGCAGGCTGCGGCACAAAATTCACATTGGCGACCCGACCTTCGAAGAGTATCGCGAGATATTCCGGCGCGTCACCGCCGCCAAAGGGGTGGCGTACTCCGAGGACGACCTGGCCTACCTTCTGCAGGAGTACTACATCAAGAACAATCGCAAGTTGCGCGCCTCCCATCCGCGCGATTTGTGCGACCAGATTCTTGATATTGCTCGCTACATGAGCGTGGAACCCGCGATGACGCGCGATTTGCTCGATCGTGCGGCGTCGTCGTTCTTCGTGGATATCTAGAGCCCGGCGGATCTGGACGCACGGCCCACGGACCGCACGCCGGGTCCGTGGCTTACTTTATCGCCCCGCCGGTTGGACCCAACAGGCCCATGGACGATCTCGCCCACCTCTTCCCTCAAATCCCGGCGGTCATCGCTCACCGCGGGGCAAACCGTCGCGCACCGGAGAATACGCTGGAGGCCTTTCGCCTGGCGCTTGAGCTGGGGGCGCATGCGATCGAGCTGGATGTGATGCTTTCCCGCGATCGAGTGCCGGTGGTCATCCACGACACACGCTTGGAGCGAACCACCGATGGGACCGGCCAGGTTCAAGATCGCGCCTGGGCGGAGCTTCGCGACCTGGACGCCGGGTCCAAGTTCTCTGCCGCCTTTCGCGGCACCCGCATCCCGCAGCTGCAGAACGTTCTTGAGGAAATCGGGCGGCGGGCCTGGATCAACATCGAGCTGAAGAACTACGCGACCCGCGGCGACCGTCTTGAGCAGGTGGTGGTCGACCTGGTGGTGCGAATGGGCCTGCACCGCAAGGTGTTGTTGTCCTCCTTCAACCCGCTCTCGCTCGGCCGCGCCGCTCGTCTTGCTCCGCAGGTGCCGCGCGGTTTGCTCACGATGCCCTCGATGCCCGTCTTCCTTCGGGAGGGATGGTTCGCGTTCGTCGCTAAACCACACACGTATAACCTTCACCTGGATCAAACAAACCTCCGGTCAGTGCGCGCGGCTCACGCGCGCGGCGCCCGGGTGTGTGCCTGGACGGTCAACGATCCATTCGATGCCGTTCGTTTGGCCGCCCAAGGAGTGGACGGAATTATCACCGACGAGCCGGATGTCATCCTGGCGGCCATAGGCCGGGAAACACAACGTGGTTAGACTGGAATCGATACGCGAGGCCGCCGACCGAATCCGGCCGCATATTGCGCGGACCCCGCTGACCAGGGACGACGAGTCGCCGCTTTGGCTGAAATGGGAGAATCAGCAAGCGACGGGATCCTTTAAGCTGCGTGGGGCGTTGAACAAGATCCTTGCCCAATCCGTGGAGGCGCGAGCCCGTGGGCTGGTGGCGGCCTCAGCCGGAAACCACGGGCAGGGCGTTGCCTTCGCCGCCGGATTGGTTGCTGCGCAGGTTCGAGTGTTCACCTATTCGCATGCGGTGGCGGAGAAGGTCGCGGCCATGCGCGCGCTCGGTGCCGAGGTGGTGTTGGTCGCGGGTGGTTACGGCCAGGCCGAAGCGGCGGCGATTGAGGACGCGCGCACGTCGGGTCGATTGTGGGTCTCGCCGTACAATGACGACTGGATAATCGCGGGGCAGGGGACCCTCGCGTTGGAGGTGGTGGAAGAAGTCGGGCATCTGCAGCACGCGACTGTCTGGGTTCCCGCTGGGGGTGGGGGTTTGGCCGCTGGAACGGGATGCGTGGTTCGTGCGTTGCGCCCAGAGTGGAGAGTGGCCGCGGCCCAATCGGATGCCTCAGCTTTCCTGCACGCTCACTTTCACGGGCAGGCGACGAGCCGCGTGGTGGAACGGGAAAGCCTGGCCGATGGGCTGGCGGGGCCGGTTGAGGCCGGATCCCAGACGCTCGACCTTGTGCGCCAAGTTGTGGATGAGTTCGTGCTTGTCGAGGAGGAAATGATCGCCAAAGCGATTGCGGAGGCGTGGTGGCGCTTCGGCGAGCGCATCGAAGGCTCGGCCGCGGTTGCACTGGCTGCCGCTCGCCAAGCGGCTCTGACCCGCGGCGGAGAACACATCGTTCTCATTTCGGGAGGCAACATCTCGCTTGAGGTGCACGCGGACCTCTGCAAGCGATGGGCGGCGCCGGCCGCGCATGGGCGGCCCGGTTGAGAGGCGAAGCAGGCCATGACCAGGCGTAGACAGGCGGTTCTCCTGGCAGGGCGGCGCATCCTGCCGGTTGCGCTGATCCTCATGCTGGCGATTCCAGCCCTTGGTGCAACGCCTTACCAGGGAACCACGCCGCAGGATAAGGCCGAGCGCCTGCTCGAATCGCTTTCACCCCAGGAACGCGTGGGCCAGTTGTTCATCGTCACATTCCAAGGGCAGGACGTAGGCCCCACTTCTACGATCTACGAACTCATCAGTGAGTACCACATCGGCGGCGTCTTGCTCCGCACGAGCAACGGGAACATTCTCCCCGGGGTGGGGGAGGCGGCCGGCCTGAACGTCTTGACCAACGCCCTGCAACAAGCTCGCGCGAGCGCCGTGCGAGCCGCGGCCGGGTCGGGCGATGCGGACACACCTGGCGCATCCACCTTCGTGCCGCTGCTCATCGCGCTGGCCCAGGGTGGGGACGGCTATCCGGGATCGAGCCTCGCCAACGACGTCACCCTCTTGCCATCCCAGATGGCGATCGGCGCCACATGGGATACGACATTGGCTGAGGCGGCCGGGCTCGTGGCCGGGCGCGAGTTGGCCGCGCTCGGGGTGAACATGTTGCTCGGTCCGAGCCTAGACGTCGTTGAGCGGCCAAATCCGGTGGCGGCTGGGGACCTCGGGTCGGGAGTGTTCGGCGGCGATCCGTTCTGGGTCGGCGACCTGGGGGCTGCATTCATCCGCGGCGTTCATCGAGGGGGTGCAGGCCGGGTGTCGGTCGTACCTACTCATTTCCCTGGGATCGGCGGGAGCGATCGGGATCCGGAAGAGGAAGTGGCCACCGTACGCAAGGCGCTTGAGCAATTGCGTCAAATCGATCTGGCTCCCTTCGCGGCCGTCACCCGCGGCGAATTGGGCGAAGCCGGCACGGCCGATGGGCTGCTGGTCTCGCACATCCGTTACCAGGGCCTGCAGGGAAATATCCGAGTGACCACGCGCCCATTGAGCCTCGACCCGCAGGCACTGGCGCAGGTCATGGGGCTGCCCGAATTCAGCAGCTGGCGGGAATCGGGCGGGCTGACCGTCAGCGATTCCCTCGGGTCCCAGTCGGTGCGCCGCTTTTACGATCCGAGCGGGGTGGCCTTCGCGGGCCGCCTGCTGGCCAAGGACGCTTTTCTGGCGGGCAATGATTTGTTGTTGCTAGCGGATTTCCGCTCCTCGGGGGTAGGCGACGAGCGCCTCTCGATTGAGGAGACGATGTCCTCCTTTGTGCAGAAGTACCAGGAAGATGCGGCTTTCGCACAGCGAGTCGACGAATCCGTCGTGAGGATTCTCGCACTCAAGTATCGCTTGTATCCGTTCTTTGACAGCTTGAACAGCACCGCGTATGCGGGAGCACGGGTCGAGGTGGGCGAGGATGAGGCGGTGGCATTCGAGATCGAGAGCCGCGGGTTGACTCGGCTCAGCCCCGCCTCCGCCGAGGTCGATGAGCGAGGCCTGGAGCCACCGACGACCGCCGATCGGATCCTGTTCCTGACTGACTCGCGTTCGCATCGACCATGTACCGCCTGTGACTCGGTTGCGCTGGTGCCGTACGACGTGCTGCGCAAGGTGGTTGAACGCATGTACGGCCCGCAGGGCAGCGGGCAGATCTCCGCCGCTCGCCTCACGTCGTATTCGTTTGCAGATCTGGCGACCTATCTGCAAGGATCACCGAATGAGAACCTCGCCCGCGATCTCGATTCTGCGACGATCATCGTGGCCCTCACACTCAACACCGATCCGGCCGTTGCGGGGTCGCATGCTCTCAGCGATTTGCTGAGCCAACGGGCGGATCTTGTACGGAGGCGGAAGGTGATCGTGTTCGCCTTGGGGGCGCCCTACTACCTCGATTCGACCGACATCAGCAAGATAACGGCCTACTACGCTCTGTACAGCAAGGTACCGGCAGCCATTGAGGTGGCAGCGCGCACACTCTTCGGCGAGCTCGCGCCGCAGGGCGCCTCGCCCGTGGCGGTGGAGGGCGTAGGGTACAGCCTGGTTACTGCGTTGTCGGCTGCTCCGAATCAGATCATTCCGCTGGCCGTGGAAGCCGGCGACACTGGGCCCGGCACTCCGGCCCCTACGCCGAGCGGGTATCGAGTGGGCGACAGCTTGGGTCTGAAGGCGGGTCCAGTCATCGACCAGAACGGTCACCTTGTGCCGGATGGGACCGTCGTCCGGTTTCGCATCGCTTACCCTAGCGAGAACATACCCACGCTGGTGCTGGAAGGCGCCACGCAGGCGGGACTGGCGACGGCCAGTCACGTCATCGATCGCATCGGTGCGATGGAAGTGCACGCCGTGAGCGAACCAGCGATGGTGTCGACGATCTTGCTGCTGCAGGTCGGTGAGACGCCGGGTTTTGTTACGGCGATCGCCCCGACGCCACCGGCGACGGCCACACCTGGAGCAGGTGTCTCTGAAGCAACACCGACAGTAGCGTCGGCCGCGGCAAGCGGCGGGGCTGAAGGCCCGGCGGGAGGGACTGCGCTCGCCGCTTCGTTGCTGGTTCTTGGCGGGTTGGGAGCGTTGGTTGGGTTCATGTTGGGCCGCTTGGGGGCTCGCGGCTGGGAAGTCCGTGGAGGCCTAGCGGTCGTTGTGGGCGGTCTTCTGGCGTACGACTACCTTGCCATGAACCTGCCGGGCGCCGAATCCATCACCAGTCGGGCGGGTCCTTCTACCGGAGTCATCGTTGCGTTCGTTGGCGGGCTGGTGGGGGGAGCCGCCGTGTGGGCCCTTGCGCGATGGCGACGCGCGGGAAACTGAGTCACACTGGGCGTGCCGCACCTGTCAGCGACCGGCCGAGGCGGCGAATGCGATGGCCAGGAGGGCCAACGCGGATGCTGCCAGGAGAGCCTCGGCGCGTCCGAGGGGCGGCAAGACTGAACCTGGACGCCTCTCCCTCATCCGCGAAGAGGTTGAAGGGGACGGCATTTTGCCCAGCAGCGATTCGCGCAGGGCGTTGACGTCGGGCGGCCGATCGGCCGGGTGCAAAGCCATGCCCCACAATATGGCCCGTTCGACCGCGGGGGATATGCCGGGATTGTGGTGTCTTGGAGGAATCAGGGCATCCGGCGAGAGGAAGCGGTGCTTGGCTTCAGCCGGGGGTTCGTTGGTCAACAGGTGGTACAGCGTCGCGCCCAGCGCGTACAGGTCGGTGCGAGGATCAGTGTGCCCTGTGTCGCCGCCGTATTGCTCGAGGGGCGTATAGAGCGCGGTACCGCGGCCTTGCACGACCGTGACCGTCATTTCGTCGGGCTCCAGCACTTTCACCAGGCCGAAGTCCACCAGCTTGACGATACCGATAGGCGTGAGTTTGATGTTGCTAGGCTTGATGTCGCGGTGAAGTATGGGCGGGTCTTGTCCGTGGAGGTATTCCAGCGCGTCGAGTAGCTGTCCCATCCATGCCAGCACATCCGCCTCGCTGTGGAAGTGGTGTGCGGCCCGGGCCTGCTCGATGAGGGCGCGCAGATCGCTGCCTGCGACATAGTCCATAACCAGATAGTCTTTGGTTGTGGTTGAGAAGTAGTCGGAGACCTTGGGCAGGTTCGGATGATCGAGGCGGGCCAGGATGCTCGCTTCGCGGTAGAATTGTTGGCCTGCCTGCTGCTGCAGTTGGGCGGACAGCGCCGTGTCGTGCACGACCTCTTTGAGAGCACACAGGCGCCCGGTCAGCCGTTCATCTTCGGCCAGGTAGATCGCACCCATCCCGCCTTGGCCGATGATCGACCGGATGCGGTAGCGGCCGCGCAGGAATTCTCCGGGCGCAAGCGGCTTCGGCATAAACGGCTCCACACGCGGCCCCGATGGGCCGTGCTCGTACGCCAAGCGATTTCGGATGATCCGGGAAGGCGGGGCAGCGGCCTGATCCTTCGTCTCGGCGAGACCTCCCTCCCGTAGGTCCAGACACCAGGCCGATAAACTCAAGGCGATTATACAGCATGCCTGACGGCCCATGGTTCAACCGACAACCAGCGAGCGACTCGCGCACTTCGGTGGTGTGAGGCATGGCGGGACCTGAAGAGTTGCCGGTACTGATCGTCCAATCCGGCCCGCTCAGCGGGCAACGGTGGACGATTCCTCAGGAAGGGCTGGTCCTGGGCCGCGGCGAAGACTGTGATGTTGCCATTCCAGATCGACAGATCTCGCGCCACCACCTTCGCGTTTATCGCCGCGAAGGGTCGCCCTACCTGAAGGACATGGGCAGCAAGAATGGCACCTGGGTCAATGGACAGCCCGTAGATGGCGAGGTCGAATTGACCGACGGTGACATCATCCAGGTGGCTTTGGTGCTGCAGGTGGTGTTCGTTGCGTCCGACTCGACAGTGCCGCTCACGCTGGATGGCGGCCTGGCGCAAGCAGGGCGGTTGCACATCGATCCGCGGGCGCACAAGGTGTGGATCGGTGAGACGGAGATCGACCCGCCGCTTTCGGTGCATCAGTACCGACTACTCGAGCTACTCTACTTGCGAAGCGGCGCGGTTGTCTCGCGAGAAGAGGTGGTTGAGAGCGTGTGGCCAGGGGTTTCCACCGACGGGGTCTCCGAGCAGGCGATCGATGCGCTGGTGCGGCGCCTGCGCGACCGGCTGGCGGAAGTCGATACCGAATGGGACTACATTGTCACAGTGCGAGGACACGGCTTCCGGCTCAATAGTGGCGCGTGAGCGCAGTCGTGCATGGCGGGGCACGAGCATACGCCCTGGGCAGCCTGAGGCGCATCGGCTATAATGACGAGGTCGACGGGGCGTAGCGCAGTTCGGCTAGCGCACCTGCATGGGGTGCAGGGGGTCGGCGGTTCAAATCCGCCCGCCCCGACAGGGAGCGGCCTGAAATCGGGCCGCTCTTTTATCTAATCTCAGCGGGAGTGAGGCTTGATCTACCGCCGAGTGCGGCTCGACGGCAAGAACGCTGAGCCTGGCCGATGCGAGCGCGGTGGTGCGCGGCAGGCGAGCCGGAGATTTCTCCGTTCCGATTGCGGAAGCCGGATAACGCGCGCTCGCATCTTGGGAGCGGCAAGTTGGAGACCGAATGAAGACTATCATCTCACCGGTTAAGGGCACGCGCGATTTCTATCCCGAGGCCATGGCGTTGCGCCAGTGGCTGTACGGGGAAATCGCTCGTGTCTCGCGTTCGTTCGGTTACCAGGAATACGAGGGCCCCTGCCTCGAGCCGCTCGCTTTGTATGCAGCCAAGTCTGGCGAGGAGCTCGTCAGAGAGCAGGCATTCTGTTTCGCCGATCGCGGCGGGGATCAGATCACATTGCGCCCCGAGTTGACTCCGTCCCTGGCGCGCATGGTTGCCGCACGGCAACGGCAACTTCCGCTGCCCATTCGATGGTGGTCATTCGGTCCGTTTTGGCGATACGAGCGCCCGCAGAAAGGGCGCACGCGTGAGTTCCTCCAATGGAATATCGACCTGCTGGGAGTGGAGTCACCCGAGGCGGATGCGGAGCTGGCGGCCGTGGCGGCGACATTCCTGCGCAACGTCGGCCTGAAGCCTTCTCAGGTGTACCTGCAAGTGAACAACCGGCGATTGGTGGAAGGCGAGTTGGCCCGGCTGGGCATCGCACCTGAATTGCGCGGAATAGTGTTCCGTCTGATCGACCGGCGCGATAAGATGGGCGCTTCGGAGTGGGAAGCCTACGCGGTGGAGCAAGGATTGAGCACTAATTCGATTCGTGGAATCTCGCAGTTACTCGAGAACAAGGAGTTGTGGACGAAGAGCGAAGAGCTGCGGGCCTTCTTCCAGGCTGTCAAGTCCCTTGGCCTCGAGGAGTACGTTGAATACGATCCGACAATTGTGCGCGGGCTCGACTACTACACGGGAACGGTATTCGAGGCGCGCGACCGGGATGGGGAGTTTCGCGCGGTGCTGGGAGGGGGACGCTACGACAACTTGGTCGGCGACGTGGGCGGGGACCGCTTGCCAGGCGTCGGATTCGCCATGGGCGATGTGGTCATTCAACTCGTACTTGAGAAGTTCGGCCGTCTGCCGTCGCTCCGTGCGGCGCCGGCCCAGGTGTTGGTGACCACTTTTGGCCAGGGGGAGGTCGGCGCCTCCCTCGATCTGGGACGCCGCCTCCGGAATGTTGGCCTACTCGTTGAATGGTATCCAAGGCCGGACCGACTTCCCAAGCAGCTCAAATACGCCGACCAAGCCGGCATTCGCTTCGCCGTCATTTGCGGACCGGATGAATCGGCACGGGGCAGCGTCAGCCTCAAGGACTTGGCAAAGCGAGAGCAGATCGAGGTGAAAATCGAAACTCTCGCGGAGGAAGTCCGCCGGCGCCTGCTCGACGCGAACAACGCGTGAAGCCACCCATTGGCGAAGCGGCAGAGCGCGTGACATCCTGCGCGTAGGGCGCTTCTCGCGAGCGTACCGGGGGGGTTCTGGAATCATTGACCTTGGCGCTGGGCGTTTGAGCATGTTAGAATGGCGCGCCAATGGTGGCTGTAGCTCAATTGGCAGAGCACTGGACTGTGGATCCAGTCGTTGCGGGTTCAAGCCCCGTCAGCCACCCACAAGACAATCGACGGTCACCGTGCTCGGGCTTCAAGTGCCGAGCACGGTCTCTTTTGTCCGTCGGTCATGTCACCGGCAGGTGTGTCCCCAGCGCTAGTCTCCCGGAATTCAGACAATCGTGGTAGACTTGGGTTCAGGTGTCACTTGGAACACACAATCGGTGCCGGGGCGACCCGGTATTCTTCTGTCCGGCACAATACCACTAGGGAACGCCCTTGAACAGAGACGAGCACCTTGGCCTGTATCGCCAGATGGTTCTCATCCGTTACTTGGAGGAGCGGGCGGCGCAGCTCTATCAGGAGGGCAAGATCGGCGGCTTCCTGCATCTTTATATCGGGCAGGAGGCGGTCGGGACGGGCATCGTTTCGGCGCGGCAGCCGCACGACCGTGTCATCACCGCGTATCGCGACCATGGCATTGCCATTAACTGCGGGCTCGAGGCGAAGGTCGTGATGGCCGAATTGCTTGGCAAGGCTAGCGGATGCAGCGGCGGCAAGGGCGGGTCGATGCACCTGGCGGACGTGACCAAGAACTTCTGGGGAGGCCATGCCGTCGTTGGCGCGCATTTGCCGATTGCCGCGGGCCTGGCGTTGGGCGATGTGTACGCCAAGAATGCCAGCGTAACGATGTGTTTCTTCGGGGAGGGGGCGACCAATATCGGGTTCTTCCACGAAGCTCTGAACCTGTCCAAGGTCTGGAACCTGCCTGTCTTGTGGGTCTGCGAAAACAACCAGTACGGCATGGGCACATCCGTCGCACGGGCCTCGGCCGTCTCACAAATCAGCCAGAAGGCGTCCGGCTACGGCATGCCCTCCGCCCGGGTCGACGGGATGGACCTGATGGCGGTGCGCCGGGCGGCCGAGCAGGCGCTCGGCGAAGTGCGCAGCGGAACGGGTCCGTACTTGCTCGAAGCGGTCACCTACCGTTACCGCGGACATTCGATGGGCGACCCCGAACGATACCGTAAGACAGACGAGGTGAAGCACTGGCAGGAGCACGACCCGATCAGCCTCTGCCGCGCCTATCTGGTGGGTAAGAAGATCGCCTCCGCCAAGGATCTCGACGCACTTGAGGCCGGGGCAAAACGCGAGATCGACGAAGCCGTGGCATTCGCCGAGGCCAGCCCCGAACCGGCGGCCGAGGCGCTATTCGCAAACGTCTACGTCGATAGCTAGCTCAATCTCCAGGGCGGACCCACTGGGCTCGCCTCGGTTTGAGGGAAGTTCCCATGTCGAAGCTGACAATGCGCGAGGCCATCTCGCAGGCCCTGTGGGAGGAAATGGAACGTGACCCGCAGGTCTTCATTATGGGCGAAGAAGTTGGCCTGTGGGGCGGGACGTACGCCGTGACGAAAGGGTTCTACGACCACTTCGGGGCTGAGCGCGTGCGCGATACGCCCATCGCGGAGGCCGCCATCATCGGCGGGGCGATCGGTGCGGCGCTGTCCGGCGCGCGCCCGGTGGCAGAGCTGATGACCATCAACTTCGCTTTCGCCGCGATGGATCACATCGTGAATCAGGCGGCTAAACTCCACTACATGTTCAACGGCCAAATGATTCTGCCGCTCGTCATCCGCGCCGTGGGCGGGGGTGGAAGGCAGCTGGGTGCGACACATTCGCAGACCCCGGATGCCGTCTTCGCCCACTTTCCCGGGCTGAAAGTTGTCGCACCGGGAACGCCGGCGGATGCCAAAGGGCTGCTCAAATCGGCCATACGATCGAATGATCCGGTGCTGTTCCTTGAACACGCGACGCTTTACCAGTTGCGGGGTGAGGTGCCGGAGGGAGAACATCTTGTGCCCATTGGGCGCTCGACCATCCAAAGGCCGGGGCGCGACGTGACTCTCGTGACCTACAGCAAGATGCTGGAGGTGTCTCAACGTGCAGCGGCGGAGTTGGCCAAGGGAGGCGTCGAAGTCGAGATCGTCGATTTGCGGACGCTGCGCCCGCTCGACATGGGACCCGTGCTCGACTCCTTCCGCAGGACGAACCGCGCGGTGATTGTCGAGGAAGGCTGGCGATCGTACGGCGTGGGCGCCGAGATCGCGGCGCGCATGTACGAGGAGGCCTTCGACTACGTCGATGCGCCGATTCGCCGCGTTGCGCAGAAAGAAGTGCCGCTGCCATACAATCGGAGCCTGGAACAGATGGCCCTGCCGCAGGAGAAGGACATCATCCAGGCGGTGCGGGAGGTGCTCTGATGGCCGACATCGTTATCATGCCCAAGCTCGGCTTCGACATGGCGGAAGGCACACTCGTGCGCTGGGTGCGACGGGTAGGGGAAGACGTGACCAAGGGCGAGGTGCTGGCCGAGATTGAGACCGACAAGGCGACGGTGGAGGTCGAGTCCGGCTTCAGCGGCGTGGTGCGGCAGCAACTCGTCGAGGCCGGGACGAGCGTAGCGATCGGCTCGGCGATCGCCGTCATTGGCACAGCAGACGAGGTGATCGATCTGGCGAAGATTGCCACCCCAAGGATGGGCACGGCCTCTGCCGTTCAGGCTACTGCCCCCACGGCCGGTGCGGCGCCCCAGTCTCCCGCGGCACATGCCGCCGAGCCCAGCCCTTCAGAGCGCTCGGCCGCTTCGCCGCTCGCACGCCGCCTTGCCGCAGAAGCCGGGCTCGATCTGGCGAAGGTCCAAGGAACCGGCGCCGGAGGGCGCATCACGCGCAAGGACGTGCAGGCGGCGCGCGGCGCGCCCGTGGCGCGCCCGGCCGAAGGCTCTGGCCCTAGCACCTCGCTCCAGCCCCTGGCGTTCACACCTGGACCTACGGGGGAAGACGTGCAGGTCCCGCGCACGCGCCTGCGCCAGGCCATCGGGCGGCGTATGACCGAGGCCAAACAACATCTGCCGCACTTTTATGTGACCCATGAGTACCGCATGGAAGCTCTCATGTCTGTGCGCGCCCAGGCCAATGCCTATCTGGCCGAGGCCGAGAAACTCACCGTCAACGATTTCCTGGTGAAGGCCGTCGCGTTGTGCCTGCGCCAGTTCCCGAATCTGAACGCCTCGCTGACGGGCGATGCTGTTGTCCAGCACGCCGAAGTCAATGTGGGCGTGGCCGTTGCCGTTGAAGGCGGGTTGTTGACCATCGTGACGCGCGAGGCGGATCGCAAACCTCTGCGCCTTCTGGCTCGCGAAACGCGGGATGCGGTTGCCCGCGCGCGCGAGGGCAAGGTCCGGCCAGCGGACGTGGAAGGGCCGACATTCACAGTCAGCAACCTGGGGATGTTCGACGTCGAGCACTTCATCGCCATTATCAATCCGCCCGAGGCGGCCATCCTGGCCGTCGGGTCGGTGCGGGAAGTTCCAGTCGCAGAGGCTGGCGTGGTCAGATCCGGACTGCAAATGAAAGCGACTCTCTCCGCCGACCATCGCGTAACGGACGGAGTTGAGGCTGCGCGCTTCCTCCAGTCGCTCGCGCGCTACATCGAGAACCCAGCGGGGCTGCTGCTGTAATCTGACGTGGTGGTGGGCGAGGGGCTTGAGCCGATTGGCCGCACGTGCGGGGAAGGATACCTGCGAAGGCCTCTCTCGAAACCCGCCAACGCGGGATTTGGGAGAGTGCTGAGCGAAAGCAGTCAAGCGGAATGCGTGCTTTGCCATCCTCAGGCGAGTTCGAGGGGTGGTGCGCCGCAGGAATCAACGCGGGCCATCATTTCGATGGCCCGCGTTTTCGTTGACAGAGCTGTCCGGCGCTACTTGGTGCACCTCAGGTAGTTGATGTTGTAGTAGACCGGACTGCGGGCGATGACGTTATCGGCGCGGTCGGTGGCCACGAACTGATAGTTGAGCAGCGCGTCGTCGAACGCGGTGTAGGTTGGAATGGAGTGGGTGTAAACGCTGAGGTAGTAGTAACCGCCGGTGAGCGGGTTCATGGCAAGGCCCTTGTTCCAGCGTGTGACGTTGCCGGTGATTCGATCGCGCAGGCGCACGAAGAGCACCACGCTCTTGACTTCTTTGGAGGGCGTGACCGCGACGCGGAAGGTCTCGACCATCGTGCCGCAGTTCTCCGAGAACCACCAGACCTTCGAGTCCGAGATATCCGGAACGAAGGAGTAGCCGCCTGGGAGTGGCGTCTTGGTCGGTTCGAGCGTCGGCGCAGGAGTTCCGCTGGTGGGAGTGGGCGTGGGTGTGGCTGCGAGGACGGGCTCCGGGAGGAACTGGAAGTCCCAACCGAGATTGACGCCGCTTTGTGCCTCGCCGTCGGCCAGCGTGAGTTCGACGATCTCCGGGTCGGGCCCGCTGTTGCGCACGGGGGCGGTCCACGATCCGGGGATGAGCACGGCGTCGTTGCCGTCGGTTTGGGCGTTGGCCGAAACGCAGTAGGCGCCCGCGCTCAGACCGCCGAAGGAGAAGGCCCCGTCGGCGCCCGTCACTGTGGAAGCCAGCCCGCTGGCCGGGCAGGCGCCGGCACCAAGCTTGACCGTGACCCCCGAAACGCCGGGTTCACCGGGTTCGAAGAGGCCATTGGCTGCGTATCCGCCGCCAAGCAGCGCGATACATCCAGGCGGCAGCGATGCCGGGGTAGCCTCGGGCACTGCACACATGTCATGCCACACGAGACCGGCGATCGATCCGGACCCGCCGGCAACGGCGCACGCACCGGTGAAGTTGGTGGCGAAGCTGCGAGTGGCGGAGTATGGGCCAAGGTTCGAATCCGCCATGCCGGCGACACGCCAGAAGTATGTCGTGCAGTCGGCCAGGTCGCTGCCCGGCGTGCGGCGCATCGAAGGGTTGCCCGTGCCGCCGCTCAGGCTTGTGTCGGCAAAGCTGGCATCGGTCGCGAGATCGACGCGGTAGGAGGGGGGCAAGCACCCGGCACCCGGGTAGGACCACTGCAGGGTGGGGCGGTTTTCGGTCACCGTCGCACCGTCAACTGGCGAATCGAGCCCGGGCGCCGCAAGTGCCGCGGCGTCACACAGTGGGCCGGTATAGAAGCGCATCGGCGAAGAGTATGGACCGGTGTTGGTCCCGCTGACGGCCGCCACACGCCACCAGTATTCGTGCCCTGGCGTAAGCGGCGTCGAGGGCGCGAACGAGGTGGCTGTCCCCGCGGAGCTGCCACCGAGAGTGGTGTCGGCAAAGGTACTGTCCGAGGCAATCTCGACGCGGTAGCTGGAGGGCGCGCAGGTGCCGGTGTAAGACCAGGTGAGCGCCGGGGCGAGCTCGCTGACCACCGAGAAGTCCATCGGCGCGATGAGCGAGGGTGCCTTGAGCGACTCCGGCGAGCAGGTCGTGGTCTTCGTGCCTCCTGAACAGGAGCTCACCACGAGCGAGATGGCCATCAGCCCGGCCACCAGCGTGTATCGGCGAAACGATTGTGGGGACATGAACGCCTCCCTCTGAGTTCGGAATGCGGACAGCGCGGCAGCTCTGCGAGTCGACGCGGGCGGGGCGCTAGCTGCCTGCCGGAATGACGACTTCCTCTTTTCCGGCCAGCTTGTCCTGGATGCGTTGCAAGACTAGGTCCAGGTGCTTGGCCCGGTGAACAAAGTCCAAATCGTGGCTTAAGATGGTCAGGACCGGGCACATGTCGAAGCTCTGAAGCCATTCGTTGTAGAAGGAGTCGAGCAGGCTCAGGTAGTCGGCGGTGATGCCGCTTTCCATGCCGCGCGCCCGGCGCTGGATTCGCTGCATCAGCACCGCAACAGGTGCCTTGAGGTAGATGAGCAGGTCGGGCGGCGGCAGGTTGGCCATCACCAGGTCGAACACACGCCGGTAGCTGAGGTGGTCGCGCTCGCTGAGGTTGCCCAGATGATGCAACGCCCGGGCGAAAATGTAGGCGTCTTCGAAGATACTGCGATCGAGGACGGCGGACTTGGGGTTAGCCGCCAGCTCCAAGTACTGTCGCGCGCGGTGGCCGAGAAAGAAGATCTGCAGTTGAAAGGACCAGGCCGCCATGTTCGCGTAGAAGTCGCTGAGGTAGGGGTTGTCGGTGACCGACTCGTAGGCGGTCAGGTAGCCCAGGCGAGCGCCGAGACGCTCGGTGAGCGAGGTCTTGCCGGCGCCGATATTGCCGGCGACCACGATCATGCGTTTGGTCATATGACTACTCAGCCGGCTCGGCTGCGAGGCTCCCAGGGCCGCTGGCGGGCCGCAGCAGGGGTATTATCCGCGGTTTTGGCCAATCGCGCTAGCACTCGCTGTGCGCGCAGGCGTAGCACTTGCGGCAGCCTTCCTCGTTGACCACTGCCGCCTCGCCGCATTGCGGGCACAGATCTCCGATTTGCATGTGGATCTGCGTCAGCGGCAGCTTGGCCTCGCTGGACGCGGCCTCGACCACCGGCGGTGGCGTTTGACCCAGGTATTCGGCCAGCGCGCGCGCCACCCCATCCGGAAGGGAGAGTACCCGGTTGGGCCCGAACCCAAACGGCCGTCCTCCGCCGATACCCGCCAGTTGGCGGACGATCTCCGCCAGGCGATCGCGCGGAAGAATCGGCGAGTCGACGCGCAGCACAAATGAAATCAATCGGCCCAGGGCCTCCGACACGGCGGCAGTTTCGGAGCCGGCCTTGGAGGTGTTGATGAACGCCTCGAAAGGCTGCCCGCCGCCGTTCTGGTTGACCGTGACAAAGGCTTTGCCGAGAGGGGTATTGACCTGGTAGGTGCAACCTTCCAGGCGAGTTGGGCGCGGGCGTTTCGCCTCTTTCCAGAGTGGCGTCGGCTTTTCGGCTGGGACGACAGGCTCTCCCACGGGCGCCACGGCCAGGGATACGTCCTTGCCCTTGGCCTTGGCGGTCTCGACCGTTTCGAGCACGACCTTCTCGCGCGAACCGGTGACGTACACCGTGATGCCCTTGCAACCCAATTCCCAGGCTAGCACATATGCCTTGGCAACGTCTTCCTCCGTGGCCGTGGGTGGGAAGTTGATCGTCTTCGACAGGCTGTTGTCGACAAAGGCCTGCATCGCCGCCTGCATGCGGACATGTTCTTCCGCGCTGATGTCTTGCGACACGACGAACACATGGCGAATAGCATCGGGCAGGTCTTCGATATCCTGGCAGGTGCCGCGCGCAATCACCTGCTCGATGAGCGCCGCGCGGGTTGCCGGCTCCAGGTTCGTCTCACCCAGTGCGTTTTCAAACAGCGGGCTGACGTACGGCAGCTGAAGGTCCTGGCCGTTGTCGTTGACGTGGCGAATGTAGGCCAATGCGAATACGGGTTCGCAGCCGTAGCCTTCACAGCCGGCCACGGTGGCAATCGTGCCGGTGGGTGCGATGGTGCACTGGGCTGCGTTGCGCACGCCGTCGCGGCGCATATCCTTTTCAAGCGCGTCCCAGTCCAATGGCGGTCGGCCCCAATCATGAAGGTGAGGCACGACCGGGCGGGGCGCGGTCCATGAGAAGTTGTGCGCGTCATAGATGCTGCCGCCAATGGCCGGGAAGGCGCCGCGGGCGCGTGCCAATTCGATGCTCGTCGCCAGCGTGTGATAGCGAACGAATTCGACGACTTGGCTGGCAAACTCCTGTCCATCCTCCGACCCATAGCGGATGCCGACGTGGTACATGAGGTCGGCCAAGCCCATGATGCCGAGACCGATGCGGCGTGCCTGGTCGGCGGCCTGCTTGAGTTGCGGCACGGCGGGCACGTAACCGTTGGCCGTGACCACGTCGTCGAGGAAGCGGCTGGACAGCGCGACGCTATCGCGGAGCTTCTGCCAATCCACGCGATGCTCGGCCGCGAAGTGCTGAGCCAGGTTTACCGATCCGAGGCAACAGTTCTCATATGGCCCGAGCCATTGCTCGCCGCACGGGTTGGTGGCCTCCAGTGGGTAGAGGCGCGGCACCGGGTTGGATCGGTTGGCGGCATCCAGGAAAAGGACTCCCGGTTCGCCGTTGTGATGAGCCTGGCGAACGATCTTTTGAAACAGCTCGCGTGCGCGAACCTGCTTGTAGGTCCGGAGAGGGACTCCCGCGACGCGAGCCTGGTCGAGCGTCCCCTCAAAGCCGCGATACTCGGGTGAGTCGACATCCGGGAAAACCAAGTCCCACATCTCGTCGGCGCGCACCGCCTGCATGAAGGCATCCAGCACGCCGACAGAGATGTTGAAATTGGTAATGGCGTTCTCGTCGATCTTGCAGGTGATGAAGTCCTCGACGTCCGGATGGTCCACCCGCAGCACCGCCATGTTGGCGCCGCGCCGCGTGCCGCCCTGGGCGATCACGCCGAAGGCTTCGTCGTAGACACCGAGGAAGCCTACCGGGCCGGTGGCGCGCCCGGAGGAGGACTTGACCAGGCTGCCTTTGGGTCGCAGCCGCGAAAACGAGAAGCCGTTGCCGCCGCCGGTCTGCTGGATGAGCGCCGCATCCCGCAAGGTCTGGAAGATACCGGCGCTTTCTCGGCCCATGTCGTCGGTGATCGGTAGCACAAAGCACGCGGCCAATTGGCCCAGGGGAGTGCCTGCGCCGGTGAAGGTGGGCGAGTTGGGGAAGAAGCGCAGGGAGGTCAGCAGGTCGTAGAAGGTTTCGGCGACGGGGAGCGGGTCCTCGCCCCAGGATTGCTCGGCCGCGGCGATGCTTGAAGCCACGCGCCAGAACATCTCCTCCACGGTTTCGACGGGCGTGCCCTGCGCGCCCTTACGCAAGTAGCGCTTCTCGAGAACCACCCGCGCGTTGGGCGAGAGAGGGACGGGTTTCAACCAGGCTTTGCCGTCGAGTTTGCGGGTGGGCATGCTCGTCGTCTTGCGAGTGGACATCCGATCCTCCGACCACGACTGTTGGTGGAATACCAATAGCACGTGCACCGCGCGGTGCCGTGTGCGGACTAACTCTCCCGGAGAAGGCGGTTGATTTCGTCGCGAATGGAGCGCAAGTCGTCGAGGCGCAGGTAGACGATTGCGTAACGGATGTAGGCGATGTGGTCGAGTTCTTTCAACCCGGCAATCACCATGTCGCCTACGACTCGGCTGGAGACTTCGGCTTTGCCCAGTTGCTGGACGGAGGCCTCGACCTCACCCACCAGACGGTCGATATCCGCCGCGGATACCGGGCGCTTGGCACAAGCGATCCGCACGCCGTGCGCGAGTTTCTCGCGGTCGAACTCCTCGCGGGTGCCATCCTGCTTCACGACCAGCGGCGAGGAAAGGACGGCCCGCTCATAGGTGCTGAAGCGCTGCCTGCATTTTAGGCATTCGCGTCTCCGGCGCACGCCGCCGCGGACATCGTGGGTTGTGTCGACGACCTTGGTGTCTTCGGTGCCGCAATATGGGCAGCGCATTGATTTGGGTCCCCCGAACTATTGTTTCACGCCAGATGTACCCCGTTTCACAACGCCCTGCCCATACCTATGGGATTGCCATTCTAACACCGCCTGTGGATAACTTCAACAGTTTTCCCCTACGCAAACCTTAAAGAATGCATTGAAGGGCTGGAATGTAAAGGGCGGAGCAAGCTCCGCCCTCGCATAGCCGTGACTGCGCCCCGTCACTTCTTCGGGGCCTCGCCCTCTTCGGGCATTTCTTCTTCCTTCTTGCCGCGCTCGATGACCTCGGGCTCGGCCGGAACCGCCGCCGCCGCGACCGGTTCGACCACTTCCTCGGCCGCCTGTTGCTGCACGGTGGCCACGGACTCGTCCAGGCTCATCAAGACGCGGATGGCCTCGGGCAGCTTGATATCGCGCACGGCGATGGAGTCGCCGATCTTCGTGATGACGGCGACGTCCACCTCGATATGGCTCATCAGGTCTTTGGGCAAGCACTCCACTTCGAGTTCGTCGAGCAGGTGGACCATGACGCCCGAGAGATCGCGCACCGCAGGCGAAACGCCGACGAATTCGATGGGGATGCGGACGCGAATGACACGGTCGGTGGGAACTTCGTAGAAGTCGACGTGCAAGATGTCGCGGCGGATGCTGTCGCGCTGCACTTCGCGTAGCAGCACCGAATGTGCCTTGCCCTCGAGAATCACGTCAATGAGTTGTGAGCCGGCAACTCGCGAGAGCACGCGGGCTGTCTCGCGAGCGTCAATCTGAATGGGCGTCGGCGCGACGGCTGGCCCATAGATGACAGCCGGCACCTTGCCCGATTGGCGCAGCGCGTACATGCCCTTGCCGATCGTCGTGCGGGGTTCAGCGTTAATCTGAATACTGGCCACGTGATTATCCTTGGGGGCGCCTCTCACCCAACTCCGGGCTGCCGTCGCCCCGAAAAACGTCCGGCCTCGCGGGCCGGACGACTGGCTGACAGAGGCTGAGTGTACCAGCCAGGCCAAACCTTGTCAAAGCTCAGGCTCGAAGGGGCAGGGCACTAGGTCTTCCCGGCCTCGATTTCGCGTATCATGCCTACTCTGCGTTGGTGCCTTTCTTCGCCGGAGAAGGTGGCCCCAAGAAACGCGCGCACAATCTCGGTGGCGATCTCCGGGCCGACAATGCGGGCGCCTAGGCACAGGACATTCATGTCGTCATGCTCAACCGACTGGTGCGCGGAGTAGGTGTCGTGGCACACCCCGGCATATATGCCTTTGATCTTATTGGCGGCGATACACACACCAACTCCTGAGCCGCACAGCAGAATGCCTCGTTCGGCGCGGCCCTCGAGGATTGCTTTGGCCACTTTCTGGGCGTAGTCCGGGTAGTCGACGCGGTTGGTGTCGTAGGTGCCCAGGTCGAGTGGTTGGTGGCCGGCCATCTTGACGACCGCCGCGACCGTCTCTTTGAGCGGAAAACCTGCATGGTCACAGCCGATGGCAATTCGCATGGGATCTCTGCATTCTCCTGAACGTGAAGTATCAGGCCTGGTCTGTTGAGCGGTGTGCGGGTGGCGCCCGTCTAGAACGCGAACCCCATCTCGTGTGTCAATCATAGCCCAAATCGATTCGGAGAGGCTCCGCCCGTGAGCGCGGCGCCTGAGCCGCATGCGATTGGAAGAGGACCGTCCGTCACGGCGCGTGGTCCGGCGGCACAGATGAAGGTGCGCGAACGACCCGGCCTGCGTATGGGCGCGGGGGGATTCCGCCTGCAACCCTTGGAGTATCATGGACTAGAAGGCGAGCGGATTGGCGTGGGTGGATCACCTCGCGGGCGTTGCAGGCCAAGGTGGCCCGCGGAAAGGATTCCGACACAGGGGCCTCGCCATGCGACAGGAGGCGTTAATTGGATGCCAGTGCGGCTGTGCGTCTTGGCGCGTTCGTCCTCCTTTCGGGCGCGCTCCTTGCGGGTTTCTGGAAAGTAGTGCGGCGTGGTCCCACCCATGCCGTGCCTCGCTTAATCGCCTTCGAAGCCATCTTGGGTTTGGTGCTTGCTAACGCACCCAACTGGTTCGCAACTCCTCTGGCAGTGCGGCAAGTCGCCTCGTGGGTCCTGCTCGGCGGCTCGCTCCTGCTTGCCGCGCACGGCTTCTCGCTGCTACGGGTGCACGGGGGAACCACGGGCGGTATCGAGACAACGACTGTGATCGTGCGGCGCGGGGCCTATCGTTACATCCGTCATCCGCTCTACCTTTCGCTCATGCTGTTCGCCCTCGGCGCGTATCTCAAGGCGCCCGGGTGGCTGGCCGGGGGATTACTTGGGTTGACGATTGCCGGCCTGCTGGTCACGGCATCCGTTGAAGAGCGGGAGAACGAGTCGAGGTTTGGCGAAAGCTATCGCGAATACATGCGCGCGACGAAGAAGTTGGTGCCGTTCGTTTTCTAGCCGCGTGGGCCTGGTGCGTGCATTATGCGGGAGAAGAAGAAGCCACCTGCGAAGGGCAGGTGGCTTCTTGCGTTCCGGCGGGGGGTGTCTATCGCTTGAGGACCCGCAGGGAGGTCTCGAGGACATTTGCGGCGGTGAAGCCGAACTTCTCCAAAAGCACCTTGGCTGGCGCGGAGGCGCCGAAACGAGTCATGGCGACGATCTCACCTGCCTCGCCCACCCAGCGCTCCCAGCCCTGGGCAACGCCCGCCTCGACGGCGACACGCGGCTTGATCGACGGCGGCAACACCGAGGCGCGGTATTCCTTGTCTTGCTCGGCGAAGAGCTCCCATGAAGGGAACGACACCACGCGCGAGGCAATGCCCGCCTCGGCCAGCTTTGCGCCCGCCTCTAACACCAAGGCGACCTCTGAGCCCGAGGCCATTAGGATGATTTGCGGTTTGCCTTGACCAAGATCAGCCAAGACGTATGCCCCCTGG
>CAYGXJ010000077.1:0-16880 GCA_964353865.1 uncultured Anaerolineales bacterium
ATGAACAGATATAGATGCTGGTTTTCAGGGTTTAGTACCCTTGCATCGGGGGTGGCAGTTGGCCGGGCAACCTCGGTAGCCAATGCGATGGCCTGGGCCGCGATTGCCTGTGCCGGGATAGGCTGTGCCGTTTGAGTGACTGCGGGCATTGCAGTTGCTGTCAAGGCAACCTGAACTGCTGGAGCTGTTTGGGCTGGCTCTCCGGGCATGAAGGGGCGACCACAAGAACACAGGCACAACCCTGCTACACAGCCCAGCATCCAAAGGGCAGAATGGCCGCTTTCTCCGGGCTTCGTTGTCACTAGTGGCCTCCTCGAGTTGCTTGCGCTCTGGCGCATTCCGGCGAGTTCGATCCACGCACAGACTATACGGCCTGGCCTTGCAGCCGGGAACGGAGCCCAACGGCCTCCTTGGCCTCCCGAAGCACATCGGGAGGATGTGCGTGGCCCGGGCACGCAGCGAGCCGCTAAGCGGTGCCGGGAGGCAGCGGCTGCCCGAAATGCGAAAGCACGATGGTATCTACCTCAGTCCAGAAAGTCTTCGCGCTAGCCTCGAGCTTAGCCGCTATCCGGCTTTCGAGCTGCCGGCGGCTTGAGCGCGCACGGAGCAAGTCCCTTAGGAACTCCAAGTCGGTTTCCGCAAGATAGCGAGCGATCCAGTAGCCCCGCACGTAGTGGCGAATTATCGTGTCTTTGTCGGCCAGGTTCACGCGAGCAGAGTCTTGGGGCCTGCCCGCGTTGGATTGCGGCTCGAGTGTCGCAAGGGTCTCCTGCCGCACCGTCGTTTTGCCGAAGAACCGATCCACGGTGACCATGGCCAGGCCCTCATTCAGCCAAGAGGGAAGCCTGAGATGCGCCATAAACGCATGCGTGAGTTCGTGGCACGTCACGTGCCGTACTTTCTGTGTCACGTCGTCCTCGGGGAGGAAGATGCGCTCGCCGATACTCTTGTCGGCCGTCGACATGAGACGCGGTGGCTTGACCCCAACGGCTGCACTCCCCCCGAATCGTTGCGTCCAACCACCTGCATAGCGCCACAAGCTCCGGACTCGGGAGAACCAGAGCGGCAAGGTGATCGCCATCAGGAGTTGCCAGTGCCAGGGTGCGGAATCGAACATGAATCGCATCCAGGACGTCATGACGTAGACTCGGCAATCCCCGGGGACGGGTAGGCCCCAGGTATCCGTGATGACCCGAATGCTGCGCAGACACGCATCCTCAACGATCCCGGCCGTCTCACTGTCGTCGGCCCGGTAGATCACACGTAGACCGCCTATCGATTTCGTTTGCATGAAGGGTTCCCTATCTTCTGGGAGTCGGGCTGCAATTGCTGCACCTTGGACCCGCGCCGCCGCGCAGACGGCGCCCATCCGCGTCATCCCCGCGCTCGTCTGTTTCTGCCTGCCCGCGCTGCTGCTGGTCTCCCTCGCGCCGCCGATCTTGCTCGTGCGCGAGTCAGCCAACAATTGCCGGAGTCTCCGGTGCGCACCGAATTGCAGTGGCCACTGCCTGGCCGGCTGGACATCACTGCCGGCACGGGTGGGCCCCGCAGTGACTCGACACCAACGCCAAACCACTTGGAGCGCGGGACGCTGGCAGTTCGGCTGCAACTCCCTGTTGGGCCGCGCTGTGCTTAGGGCCTTCTACGACTCGCGACTTAGCAGAAAGAAAAGAGCTACGGCGGTGGAAAGCACGGCCAGATACGGTGTAATGTGATGTAGCTTCAAGATGATTGCCGGCATTGGCTTCTCGATGCTCAACAAGCCGCCAGAAACGAACAGGCCGAGAAGCAAGAAGCCGGTGACAATGCCGGCGAGTGATTCAACCGGGCGCAGGGCAGCCACCTGATTTGTCCGGTAAAGGGTTATGACGAAAAGGACCACCGCCGTCAGCGCAATGAGCTTGTGGATGTTGAAGATGATTCCGTTGTACGGCTTGCCGGAACGGCTCAGCCAGAAGCCGGTAAGAAAGATGAAAAGAGAGAATAGCCCAGCGCCTGCAACCGGCAATTGGCCAGTAGTCATTGCAGCTCCTTCATGCTCGCGTGTCCGGCGCGAGCGAGTGCGCACCGAATCACCCAAAACCGATCCTGCGGGCCTTGGCAAGTGCAGCGCTGGCTTTGGCCTCCAAATCCTCGGCGCTGCGCAAACGCCACTCGACTCAGCCTCTCTCCGGCTTGGCGAATGATTTCCCCCTGGCCCGAAGAGCAGCGCGAATACTCCCAATCGCCTTGGGGGCTAATCCATGCGGTCTCAAGAGGTCGGATTCCTTGACCTGCGCTAATTGATCGAGACGGGTGTATCCGGCCCCGCGGAGCGCCCTCAGCGCAGGTTGCGCGAGGCCGAGCGGGAGGTCATGCGTTGCATCGCCTTCCTTCTTGCGCGACATGGTTCTTCCTCCTTTGGCCCAATACTGAGTCCCTTGGAGAGATGCCATTGCCGCGAAATAACCCGCGAGACTCGACGTGGCCCATCAGTCGCTAGTGCCGGCTCGTGGCCAAGAAACGCCAGAGCGCAGGCCATGTCTTGCGGCCTCGTAAAAGCCGGGAGGTCCGGGGGCAGGCAGCGGGTTGTCAGGCGCCCGTAGGCAAGGCCTTCGTGAGCAGCTCCCTTGCGAAAGGCTGGCCGTGCCCGGGATAGACCGTTCTTATCTTCGGAGCTTCTAGCTTCGCGACACTGGCCTTCGCGGCTGTGGAATCATCCATAAGGGAATTGAGGGCCGGCCCCTTCGTGTTCTCAAAGAGGTCGCCGCAGAACAATTCGCCAGTGGCGGTCAAGATGCCCACGGACCCCTTGGAATGCCCAGGCAGACAGACGACTTTGGCCGCAAGGCCGTATTGAGAGAGGTCGCAACCCTCATCGAGGAGAACGTCGGGTGTGAATCGCTCGGAAGCGCCAAACCCCGTGAAGAGAGGCAGGAGGGTGCCGATGATGAGGTTCGGTTTCTTTCTGTTCACGAACATGTCTCCGCGCTCCGCCATGCCCGAATCGTCGCGGTGCATCGCTAACCTGGCGCCGAACGCGGAGCGGAGGTAGGCTGCGTTCCCGATGTGGTCGAAGTCCCCATGCGTGAGTATCACCAGCTTGAGGGAGGTTGGCGTGCAGCCGGACCCTTCGAGTTGTGCGAGCAGCTCTTTGCGTGCGTTGGAGCAGCCCGTGTCGATGAGGACATGACCGGCAGCGGTCTTGATAAGGTAGCAGTTTACGATCCCCATGCGCAGGGGCATGGGGAGGCTGAGGATGTTGATGTCTTGTGGCATGTTGGACCCCTTCCTATGCGGGTCGTGGTCAGGGCGTCCTAGCGGCTTCCCTGGCCTCCCGAACGATTCCGGGCCGATGTGCGGTCCGGGCAGGCAGCGAGTTGTTGGTCGGCGTCCAGGCCAGCCCTCACGTCTTGTGCCGGGGCCTCAATTGACAAGCTCCGCTGACGCGCGGCTTGGACTACTATGGTCGATAGACACTGCCGATGATACTCTGCGTCATCGTCAGCACTTCTTCATCCCGCATCTCGCGCACGGTTGGTTCCTCACTGGGGGATGAATGACCATTGCTGATTCGGCATCAGGATCAATGTGGAGTCTTCGCATTGTTTTCAAGCGGTAAGGCCCGTCTTGGGGTTACGGGGAGCAAGTCCAGGGATGTCTGCCATAGGATACGGACACGCCCAGGCCCGAATTTATGGATCCCGCTATCCGTCGTCCTTGCACCTTCGGGGAGAATGATTGCGCCTTGAGTGACACCCCCAAGCGAGCCTGCGCGAAGCGCAGGCACACCTCAGTAGGGCGGTGTATCTTGCCCCTTTGGGGATGCCACGCGCGGGCGCGGCACATGATATTGGAGCCTGCTGGCCGTCGTCTGACCAGGGCGCCGGTTTGGCACACCTGCAACGTCAATTCGTCCGTTGGGCTGTGGAGTCTCGTGGTGCTGAGATTCCCCCTTGTGCGGCGGACGACGGGGCAACTACTGCTCTCATCCATGCCCTGCCAGGCTTCACCCGAGACGATTATTGTATCCAGACAGCCGCCGCACGCAAGTCATCTGTGTGGCCCGCTCGCTCTTGCGCACTTGGCGCGCGAGCAAGATTCTGCAACACGATTGCGGTCATCCGCGCGGCGACACGTGCGCAGACCACGCGCACGCGGGCATGCGTGAGGCGTGCCACGCCCTCCTCCAGCTACTCAACCGCGACCAGAGACCCGATGGCCATGAGGACCAGCGAGAGCAGCGCCAGCGCAAGCATGGCCGGGCTCCCCCAACGACCGAGTGTCCAGCCGGGGTCTCGAACCGGTCCGGTCCGCTGCGCCTGCCGGTACATAGGGATGGTGATGAGCGCCACGACGATCGCTGTGGCACCGGCGGCCAGACGCAGCCACTCGAGGAACTGCCACGCGCCAACCCACAGGATGAGCAGCGAGGGGAGCGTGGCCAGCAACCATGCGACCCAGCCCGCGATGCCGGTCCTTTCGCGGAGGATGTCCGCCAGAGCGAGGGACACCGACCAGTAGCTCGTCACCAGCGCCGCCACGATGAACAGCGAACCGGTAGTGCCGGCCCAGGCCCCCACACGGTCGCTGATGCCGATGATCGCTACCTGGGTGACCTCGGTCGAGATCCCCAGAGCAACCAGGGCCACGGCCGTGGTGAGCACACCGTTGATTGCGAGCCCGACAAGGATTGCGCGGACCGCACCGCGACGGTCGGGGCCGAGGCCCTTAACGACCTGAGGCACACTGTAGAAGGTCCATAGCGCGTACATGACCATCCCGTAGAGCGCGAGCCACTGCGTGGCGGAGCCGGTTGGGCCGAGGCGCGCATGAAACGGCAGCGGAATCGCGCCGACCCCGATTGCGGCGACGAGGCCAACCAGCACGAGCGCTCCGAACCGCTCGGCGACGCCGACCGCCCGCAGGCCGAAGAACACCACACTGGCCGAGATCGCGTAGACCAGGCCCTCGGCGAGGTGCCGGTCGATCCCCGCGAGGTTGGCCACGATCTCTCCCGCGCCGGAGACGTACGCCGCGAGGTTTGCCAAGAAGGCGATGCTTAGAAGAAAGAAGACCGTCCAAAGGAGCCAGCGCCCGATGCGGCCGCGCAGCAGATAGAGCCGCATCAGCTCCACGATCTGCAGGTCGCGCCCGGTGCGGAACAGCACCTCCGCCAGCATCAGGTGGATCAGGGAACTGGCGGCCCATGCCACGGGCAGGACAAGCGCCAGGCCGACGAGACCCACGCGCTCGGCGAGGAACGGCACAGCCATGATCCCTGCGCCGACGCCGGCGCCGACCATGAGCGAGGTTGCTTCCCATCGCGTGAGCGGATGGTCTTTCATCTCGTCCGTCCTTTCGCCCGCGGTCCGTGGTCGATCAGAGCGTTGCGATCTCGATGTAGGGGACCCGTCCATCGAGCCGGGCGATCGGCTCGTCGGACCACGAGGCCGCGAACAGGTCGCTGTGGTACGTCACGTGGAGATACCGGCGGGCGACGGCGAGCAGCGGATCGTCGTCCGCCAGGCCGATCATAAGGAATGCCTTTCCGCGCTTGCGCGCACTCATCGCGCAGGCGGAGAGCAGCGCTCGCATCACCGCGGGATCGTCGTCAGCAACGCAGACGCATGAGGCAAACGCGAGCGGGATCGCCTGACCCGGCGGGGTGAGCGGGCACGCCCCGAGCAGCCGCGCGCCGAGGTCGTAGGCGGGGCGCAGGCGGCGCAGCGCCGGTCCGTAGCCGTGGACAACGTCCTGCTTGTATGCCGCCTGGTCCCACGCGGCCATCACGCCCACCACGGCGCTGCCGCGGCGAGCGACCATGACATCCTGTGGCCTGAGCCCGCGAAGGGTGGCTCCGCCGGCAAAGTCCTCAAGCGTGTAGGCGGGGAAGAACTGACGGCGGGGGCCATGCAGGCGCAGGAACTCGACGATCTCGCCGAGCATCTGGTGCGAGCCCGGCTGCACGTCGACACCTGGCGTGCGCAGCGCCCGTTGCGGCCGCAGTAGGATCGCGCAGGTTGTCAGCCCGCATACGCGCACAGCGCGCGGGCCCCCGGGCGGCCGAGCGCCCACGAGCAAGGCGCGGGCGCGGGGATTCTCACCGGCGATTACTCCCACGTAAAGCAGGCCGGGAGGGCTCGCCTCCCTGAACCACTTCGCTCCGCGATGGACGAGCCAATGTCCGCGGAAGCCCGGGGCCACGCGGATTTGGCCGATGTAGCCGAGCGGTGACTCGCGCCCGTTCACATGCGCCCGGCGCTCGGCGCGGCAAGCGATCCCGGCCAGCCGTCCGTCGGGCCGATGCCGGGCAATCAGCACATCGCACGGGTTGCCCATGATGGTGGCGCCCAGGAAGTAGTCCGGCTCGCGAGCGAACCGCACGGTGACGGCACCCGGCATCGGCACCGAGCCCACCAGGGCCCGGATGTCGGGCTCATCGGCCGGCGTTGCCCACCTCAGATCGAAGCCGGTCTCGCCGCTCATCGGGTGCCCAGGCGCATGCCCTGCCGCTTGAACGCCTCACGGCGGAAGAGCGGGTTGTAGGCGCAGTAGAGGGCGAAGCGAAACGGCGTGGCGAGATTGGTGCGCGGATCCAGCGCGCGCCGGAAAATCGAGGCGTGGCTGCTCCAGCGCTGGCGGCATGCCCAGGCGGCCTCGGTCAACTCGTCGGGCGTCATGCGTGCCGGGCGGAAGGCTGCATGGTTGAAGCGATAGTCCGGGTGGAGCCACCAGCGCCCATCGTAGAGGAGGCGCTCCTCCGCCTGCAAGCGCTGGTAGAGCGGGGTCGACGGGTAAGGCATGAGCACATTGAAGGCAGCGAAGGTGAAGTGGTTGGAGATGCCCCACTCGCAGGTGGCGAGCAGCGACTCGACCGTGTCGTGGTCGTATCCGAACGCGAAGGCCGCCCAGGTCTGCAGGTGGTGCTCACGCAGCGTCGCGACCGCCTCGGCATAGCCATCAAACGCGGTGAGGTTCGCGGACTTGCGCATCTGCCGCAGGTTCTCGAAATCCAGGCTCTCGAAGCCGATGACATTGCCGAGGCAGCCGCTCTCGACGAACAGGCGCATCAGCTCGGGGTCGCGGGTGTGGTCGAGGCTGGCCTGAGAGACCCAATGCACTTTGAGGGGCACCAGCGCGCGCAGGAGCGCCTTGGCTGCCTCGGGGTTGGCGACGAAGTTGTCGTCGACGAAGAAGACGTGCCGGCGCGTCTGCGCGGCGATTTCGGCCACCACCTCGGCGACGGGCCGCGTGTACTGGCGATGGTCGAAGTACAGGCCGACCGCGCAGAACTCGCAATGGTTGCAGCAGCCGCGGCCGAACTGGATCAGACTTATCGGCAGGTAACCTTTGCCGGCATACAGGTCCCGCCGGGGCATCACGCCGGGCTGGGGGATGCCCAACGCACTATCGTAGCGTGGCCGCAGCCGCCCCTGATGTGCGTCGGCCACGACCTGCGCCCAGAGAGCCTCGCCGTCACCTGTGAAGACGGCGTCCGCGTGCTCGGCCACCTCGTCGGGGATGAGCGTCGCATGCATCCCGCCCATCACCACCGGCACCCGGCGCGCGCGGAACTCGGCGGCGATCTCGTAGGCGCGGCGTGCGGTGAACGTCTCGACGTTGATGGCGACCAGGTCGGTTGGCTCGTCGTAGTCGATTTCGTCAATACGGTCGTCAAGCAGCCGACAGTCGACGCCCGGCGGAGTCAATCCCGCCAGGACTCCGAGAGAGAGTGGCTCCATGCGCGCCTCGTCGACGAACCGTTCGCCGTCGTCCAGGCGTCCGAGCGTCGGCTTGATGAAGGTCACCTGCATCGTGCTACCTCTCGGTACGAGCGGTCGACCTTGGGATGCCCTTGCGCACCTGCTTCGACTCTGCCCATGCCGAAGGTCAATTGAGCGACCTGGCCCTCGGCGGTGCAGACGACCCCGACCCGAGGAGCACTTGGGGCGGGACACCGAGTGTTAGGGGCGCAGGTTTGCAGCAATCCCTGCACCGCCTAACAGCCTTGACCTGCCTGCCCCGGAGGGCACAGTCCCAATGTTCCTCGCCAGGCCGGAGGGTGCCGCACGGCGTGGAGGGCGCGGCATCGATTGTAGGAGAAACCAAATGGCTGGCAAGTGCGTGTCACCCCTGCAGCAGGAGCTGCGTTGGCAGTAGTCAGTGGTGAGCCGCCGGGGAGGCACAACCTCGTGGAGATCAGTGGGAACCCCGATGGCAGAGGCCCGAGTCACTTGATCTCAAGCTCGATGGAGACGGGCACTCTACCTGCAGTCGTCGAGAGATACATCTCCGCCGTAACGGTATAGAAGCCTGGTTCAAGGGGGAAATCATCCTCGGGCTCCAGCGTTCCATTGTCGTTCGTCAACGCCCACTCTTCAACCCATTCTCGAGTCTCGCCGGACACCAGGCTGAACTCGGCCCAACCGCAGGGCGGGATCACGCGGCAAGTGCGCCAGACTTCCTGATCATCGCGAATAGCGTGGAATTGCTGGGTGCAGTACTCGCAGTTGGGCACCATGCCAGGTTGGAAGGCCTCTTGGGCAGTATTGGTGATGCTATACCTGAGCGCGACAACCTCGCCGAGCTCGTAGGAGGCGCTGGTGGACTCAAGACGATACTCGATACCGTCCGCCTGAACAGTCGCTGCGTTGGCACCTCTGGGCAAGGCGGCGGAGCAGGCGACCAAGCTGAGTTGAACCAGCGCGCTGACGAGGAAACGGCTCGGCATTCCCCTCCCTCCTCGCAAGTAGTGTATTCGCTCGGACGTGGCCGGCCAACTGTGAACTGGACGGATCCCTCTTGTAGCCACGGTCAATCTCGCGATTCGCCCATGCCACCCTCCGAGAGGCCCTGATACAGCTCAGCCTGACGAAGTATCATCCCCGCGGGCGGCAATGCCAGGCCGAGAACGGGGCGCACAACATCAGCTTGTGCGGGTCCGCGGGTGACCGGGAATGCCTCCTGGCAATACTTTGCCATCTCAGTCTGTCTGCAGGGCTGTGCGCTCTTGTCGCGCTGAGGTTCCCCCTTCTTCTGTGGACGGCGGGGGCAGGAGATGCTCCCTACCGCATCGATCGAGGCGTTCCCCTAGCCAGGTATTGTATTCAGCAAGACGCCCCACGCAAGCCGCGGGTCTAGCTTGGCCCGCGCGCAATGCGCCCATCAAAACAGCCGGGCGCCCGCGCTTTCCCTTCACGAGCATCCGTTGTAGTATCGAATAAGCGTTGCCCCAGCCATCCCGCGCGTCCCGCAAGGCCCGCGGGTGACCCATCGCTGCCTCGGCCACGAGGCGGCCTCCGCTGCGGAGGGAGCCATGATCTGCGCCAAGTGCCACCTCGAGCGGTCGTCAGGCCGCGAGTACCGCTTCTTCTACGGCACCAAAGGCCCATCCACGACCTACAGAGACTTCGACAAGATGCAGAAGGTGACCTCCACGCCTTACAAGATCGTCGGACAGGCCGCCGCATGGATCTGCGATGTGTGTGTCCGCCGGCGCAAAACGCTCTACATGACAGGCATGCTCCTGGTCGCGGCACTGTTCATCGTCGGCGCCGTCGGCTTTGCGCAGGAGCACAACACGGCCAACGTCTTCGCGTGCAGCGGCATCGCCTTCTTCGCCGTGGCCGTGGGGCTCTTCCAGGTTCTCACCGGCCGCGAGGAGTTTGGCGAGAAGACGGCGATCAGCGCGCAAAGGAAAGCTCTCGCCGCCCAAGGACACAACGCGTTTCTGACACCGCGGCAAATGGAGAAGATGGGGCGCCACACCCCGTAGGCCGGCGCGGCGCGCGAGCAAGATTCGCCAACACGCTCGCGCTCGTCCGCGCGCACGCTGGCATGCGCAAGGCGTGCTATGCCCTCTTCCGGATGGGTCGTCGAGCTATCCCTGCCCGCGCGCGGACTCGAGCACCTCATCGGCCAGGCGCCGCATGCGGTCGTAGTGGGAGCCGGGCCAATATACGCGGCCGCAATCCTCGCAACGCGTGAAGCCCTCGTAGCGCTCGGCTACGCCCGGCGGCACTGCGCCGCGCGCCGCCTCGCGACCGATCTGCGCCAGCAGTCCATTGCACTGCGTGCAACGTGTGAACGGGCGCGCCTGCCCACGAAGGTCGAAGCGCGCCAGCACCTCCTGCAATTGCTCGCGGGGGCGCGCGGCGCGCACACAGTAGCCGCGGGTCACCTCGCGACGCTTGAGCAGCCCGCGGTCGCGCGTCAGCAGCACGCGCTGCTCGTCGTGCGAAGTGCGAGCCAGCGCTGCATCGTCCCAGGCGCGCCGCCACAGTGTGTCGAACCCAAGCATGCGCAGGTAGGCTGCCAGCCGGCCGAGATGAACGTCGAGGACGAAGTGCGTCTCGCGTAAGGGCTGCGGGCGCAGGCGCACGAGGGGCGTTACATCCAGCGCCTCGAAGACCGGGTAGACACTCACCTGGTCGCCATCGCTGAGCACGTGCTCGAACCCAACCGATTGGCCGTTGACCAGAATGAGGTCAATCTCCGGATGCGGGACACCGAGCGCTTCAAGAACGTCCTTGACCGTGGCTGGACCGTGCCAGGCGTAGGTGAAAGCCACCTGACGGCGGGGCGCGAGCAGGAAGTCGTTGAGCTCGGCGTAGAAGCGGAAGACCGCCTGGGGCATGTGCGCAGCAGGGGCGCCCACAGGCGCCCCTGCCTTTGTTGTTCCGGCTTACGGCTGCGGGTTCACGCCCGGCAGCGGGAGGATGAAGGGGTTGGTGGTGGGAACGAGCATGGTGGTGATGCTCGGCGAAAGGCGGATGACGTACTGGTAGGTGATCAGGTCCGGGTTGCCGGCCAGCGCCGCGGCGATGAGCTTCAGCGCTTTGGCCTCTGCCTCGGCGTTGATCAGCCGCGCCTCGGCTGCGCCCTTGGCGGCAATCACCACCGCGTCGGCCGCGCCCTGCGCCGTCTGGCGCGCCTGTTCGGCCTCCTGGTGCCTTTGCTCAACCACGAAGGCCGCCTGCTTCGCGAGCTGCTCGGCAATCTGCTTCTGTTCCACCGAGGCGGCGTACTCCTGCGAGAAGGTGATGTTGCGCAGGATGAACGCGTCCATCAGGATGCCGTTTTCGGCCAGTTTGGTGCGCAATGATTCAGAAATGCGCGAGGCCATTTCTTCGCGCTTGGCCGAGACAATCGCATCCACCCCGTACTGCGAGACCACGTCGCGGATGATTCCGCGCGACTGCGGGCGCACAAGCTCTTCCGAGTAGCGCCCTTGCCAGGCGATGTGCACGCTGATCACGCGCGCCGGGTCCACGGAGAAGATGACCGAGGCGTCGACGAAGATCTCCTGGCCGTCGGCCGTGCGCGCGGCCACCGAGTCGTCGCCGACGCGCTGGCCTTCGGTGGCCGCGATCGACATGGTGTAGGTCTGTTTGGAGATCGGGTAGCGGATGACGTACTCGGCAAAGGGCAGAATCCAGTGCAGGCCGGGTTCGAGGGCGGCCTGGCGCACGCCGCCCGCCTGCAGCGCGGAGATGACCACACCCCGCTCCTCGGGCTGGAGGAATACCAGCCCAGCGCTGACCGAGGTGGCCAGCACCGCGATGAGCACGGCGGCCAGAATGATGATGCCGCCGTTGCGCAGCACCTGGCCGCGCGCCGCTCGGGTGAGGGTCAGCACAAGCGCCGCGCCGGCGCCGAGCCAAGCCAGAACAGCAATGCCGGATAGCAGACTGCCGATGTTCATTGTGTCTCCTCCTTAAGGCAATGGGCGGGCGGACCCGCCGCGAGTGTCACTCGACATACGGCGACCGGACGGGCGGGTCGCGCCGCTCAGCGCGGCGCAACGGCCGCGGCGGCCGCCGGGACCACCGGATGATAATGGATGTTCACGCGCTTGACGAGTTCAATGCGTTTGTACAGGTGATGCTCGACCTGCGAGGCGATGCGGTCGCCCTCGGCTACGCTCAGTGACCCGTCCACTCCGATCGTCAGGTTGAGCACCAGATACGGCCCGAAGCGGTGGGTAGTGATCTCTTCCATCTGGCGCACGTCGGGCACCTCGGCCAGGGCGGCGCGCACCTCTTGCAGCAGCGTTCCACTGGGCGCCACATCCATGAGCTCGCCCGATGAGCCGCGCACGATTTGCACCCCCGTGCGGAAGATGACCAGCGAGACCAATGCTCCGGCCAACGGGTCGACCCACGGCAGGCCGGCACGCCCGAGGAAGATGCCCACCGCCGCGGCCGAGGCGGCCAGGACGTCGTTGCGATGGTCGTAGGCCAGCGCTTCGACGGCCGGGTTGGCAACCTGCCGCCCAATGCGCCGGGTGAAAATGGTCAGACCGATCTTGAACAGCACGGTGAACAGCGCGATGTAGAGCGCGATGGTGGCCGCCCCGGTGTACTGCGCGGTCCCGCTCCACTGGTCGAACACGCGGCTGACCGCGTCCCAGAAAATGGCGATGCCCGTCACCATGACGAAGGCACCCACCAGGAGGGCGGCGATGCTCTCGAGTTGCCTGTGCCCGTACGGGTGCTGCGGATCGGCCGGCTTGTGCGAGAGGTTCATGAAGACGCTGACCACGATGTAGTAGGCCACGTCGGAGGTCGAATTGACCCCGTCGGCCAGGAGCGCCGGGCTGTGGCCCAGGATTCCGACCGTGGTCTTGAGCGCGGCCAGCAGAATATTCGCGCCCAACCCGATATTGACCGCGCTGCGGGTACGCTTCTCGCGTGCAGTGCTATCCATCCCCACCTCGTCGTGCAACAGGTGTCGCGCCGGAGACTCCCGGCGCGTGAAGTGTAACGCGTGCTCCGGGCTGGCGGTTCAACCCGCGCCCTCGCGCTTTGTGCCGGTGAAACCAATTGCGGCCAGGACCGAACTGAGCGCGACGAGGTTCTTGTCGCGATTGGCGTGATCCTGGGTTTGTGTCGAATCGCCGCTGGCCAGGATGTCCTCGAGCAGGGATGCCTCACGCATCTGGACAGGCGAGCCGGCGCGCGGAGCGCCCGCCGCACTCGCCAGCGGGAGCACAGGCTGCGGCGTCGGGGGCAGGGGGGTGGGCGTCTCGCGGGGGGTTGGGGTCGGCGTGGGTGTCTCGGTATCGGTGGGGAGGGGGGTCTCGGTGGCCGTCGGGCTGGGTGTCCAGGTGGGCGTCGGCGTCTCGGTGGCGGTGGGCGTGGCGGTCGGCAGCGGGGTGGGCGTCGGCTTGTGTAGCGTAATGTGCCGGCGCACCTCGGCCTTGCCGTTGTCGTGACTAGAGTACACGGTGAGACGCAGGGTGAGTGTGCCGTCCGGCGCGTCCAGCGTGTTCCACTCGGCCAGGCGCTCGGTGGAGGTCACCGGCGATGAGGATTCGCTAATGCGCGTCCAATCCTCGGGGTCCGATCCCTGCCCGTACTCCAGCCGCCAGTGATCGAAGTCGCGCGTGGCGGCCGCTTTGCCTTCGACGCGCAAAGAGCCGGCGCTGATCACCTGGCCCTCATCCGGCGAACTGAGGGCGAGAATCGGCCGCGGGCTGTCGGCCCGGCATTCCTCATCGGGGTAGAAGACCAACTCGTCTTCTTTGAAGCCGGCATCCTCCGCCCAGCGCCGTCCCTTGTCGTCTTCGCGCAGCCATTTGCGCGCCCACGGGTCACTCACCGCCATGGTCAGCTTCTTTTCGAGGAAGTCGGAACACGCTGCCGACCCGCGCAGGCCGGTGTAGGTGTCGATCCACACCTCGCGCCACAGGTCCTGTTCTTTCGGCAGCGGCGGCTGGTCGGCGGGGAAATACTCGAAGCGCACGTCTTTGCAGTGCTCGCTCGGCACGGCGCCGGAGGTGGCGCACACTTCGCGCTGCACCACGCCTGCCGGCTGGACGAAACCGGAGGGCTGCCCGCCTTTGAGCTGCTGCATCGCGGCGTTCATAAACTCGGCCCAGATGGGCGCCGCGCCGGTCAGGCCGGTGGTGCCCTGCATCGCCGTGTTGTCTGGGTTACCCACCCACACGCCCACCGAAAGGTCGGGTGTGTAGCCCAGGGTCCAGTTGTCGCGGAAGTCGTTGGTCGTCCCGGTCTTGGCCGCCACCTGGAAGGGCAGGTTGAGTACCGAACTCGCGCCGAACATCGGGGTGCGCGCCGCGTTGTCGGAAAGGATGGACGAGATGAGGAAGGCATGTTCGGGTCGCACCACTTGCTCGCCGGCCGGGGCCTCGTATTCGTAGACCAGATGGCCGTCGTAGGTGAGGATGCGGGCGATGGCCACCGGAGGCACGCGCCGCCCGCCGTTGGCGAAAACAGCAAAGGCGGCCGTCATGTCGAGCGGGCTCACCTCGCCTCCGCCCAGGGTGAGGGCCAGGCCGTAGTCGTCCCGATTGAGCGACGTGACCCCCAGCCGCTTGGCGAAGGCGATTAGCCCCTCTTCCAGCGGCGTAGCCGGGTCGTCATAGATGCGCACGAAATCGAGCGTCTTCACCGCCGGCACGTTGAATGAATTGGCCAACGCCATGCGCACCGACTGCGGGCCGTGGAAGCGATCATCATAATTGGTCGGTTTGTACGGGGGACGCGGATCGTTTGGATTGCCAGACTCCGGAAATTCGGAGGGCACGTCCCAGATGATGGTTGCCGGCGTCCAGCCCTTCTCGAACGCGGCCACGTAGGTCAGCGGCTTGATCGACGAGCCAGGTTGGCGAGGGCGGATGGCCATGTTCACCTGGCCGGCGGTGCCCTGGTAGAAGTCGGGTGAGCCGACCATGGCCAGGATCTCCCCGGTGGACGGACGAATCGCGACCAGTGATCCGCCGCTGATATTCTTGTCGGCCAGGCTCTGGACCTGGTTGCGTACGATCTCCTGCGCCGCAACTTGCAGGCGCGGGTCGAGCGTGGTGTACACCTGGAAGCCGGCGCGGTAGATGACCTGCGGATCGTACTGGGCCTCCAGCAATTGGCGGACGTAGCCCACCCAGTGCGGGAATTCCATCGGCACCGAGGGCGCGACGAATTCGAAGTTTTCCGTCTCGAGCGCGGCGGCGGTCGCATCTTCCGGGGTGATGCACAGCGGGGTGCTGGCCCCGCTGAGCACGAAGCAACCCATCTCCTGGCTGGCCTGCACCATCAGCACGAGCACCTGACGTTGGCGTTCGAGCGTGGCCTCGCGATTGGTGTAAATGTCGTACACCGAAGGGGCCTGCGGCAGCCCGGCCAGGAACGAAGCCTGGGCCAGCGTCAACGACTGGGCCGAGGTGTGGAAATACGTCTGGGCCGCCGCTTCAATGCCGTAGGAGAGGTTGCCGTAATAGATCTCGTTGATATACAGCTCAAGGACGACGTCCTTCGAGTAGCGCCGAGTGAGTTCGACCGCCAGCAATGCCTCGCGCACCTTGCGCATGTAGCTGCGCTCCGTGCGTTCGTCGGAGGTGAAGAGCAGCAAGCGGGCGAGTTGCTGCGTGATGGTTGAGGCGCCGGAGGCGATGCCCCCCGCCTGGTAATTCTGCAGGAAGGCGCGCACAATGGCCGTCGGGTCGAACCCGGGGTGCGAGTAGTAGCTCTTGTCTTCGGTCGCCACGGTGGCAGCGATCAGGTAAGGCGACATGCGGTTGAGCGGGACGTAGGTGCGCCGGCCGGCGTTTGGATCGAGAATCTCATACAGCGGGTTGCCATCCCGGTCGTAAATGCGTGTGGTCTCGAATTGCGAGGCGCGCTCGGTCAGGTTCTCCACCGAGGGCAAGGTGGCGGCAATCTCGTAGTACTTGTACAGGCCATAGGCGGCTGCCGCGAAGAGCAGCATAATGCCGAAGAAGCCTGCGGCCAGGAGCCCGCGCACCAGGCAACCGCCGCATCCGCGTCCGCGCGCGCGCGGCGGGCGGGGCGGGCGCAGCTTCTTCATCCTAATCGGACGAATCGCGGCTGGCCGCAGCACGGCGGCCTTGGCCTCGGGAGTCGGCTCGATCATTTCGGTCGGCGCGGAGGGAGAGGGTTGAGTGCCATCCGGCTCTTCGATCTCGGGCCCGGCCGGCGCCTCAGTCGGCTCCACCTCGGAATGGGGAACGGCCTGGGTGGTGCCGGAAGCAACCTCCGAAGTTGGGGCTTGCGCGGCCAGTCGCCGAAAGCGCTCGGCAGGGGATTCGCTCATGAGCTCACGAGGCCGGGCGGCTCTGAATGAGGACGGTCCAGCGCCCGCTCATCACAACATCATCTTTCTGATTGAAGACGCTGACCTGGATCTCCACCGCCCCGCCGCCAAGCCGCGCCAAGGGTTTGGTGGCGATCACCTCAAGCACGGCGTGGATCGTATCGCCCAGGAAGACCGGCCGGCTGAATTTCCATTCGCCGATCTCGCGAAAGGCAATCACCGTTCCGGCCATGACGCCCGTTTGCACCGCCAGGCCGGAGACCACCGCCATGCTGAGCATGCCGTGTGCCACGCGCTGCCCAAACGGCGTGCGGCGGGCGTACTCGGCATCGGTGTGGATTTGATTGAAATCGCCCGAGAGCCCGGCAAATGCGGCGACGTCAGCTTCGCCGATGGTGCGCGCGGCCGTTGTGATCTTGTGCCCCACGCCGAATTCTTCGAAGTACAACCCGCGGCGAGGCGTCGTGTCCATTGTTAGAGGGTCCCTTCGGCCCGCATGCGCTGTCTCTCGCGCCGGGCAATTGCGAAGGATTGTAGCACAGCGCCCTGCCGCTTCTGCCCGTCGGCGCCGCCACCCCGCGCGCCGCATGCATGCGCCGGCTCGCTCGTGGATGGTACAATCCCAATCGACCTCTCGCGCCTCGATCCTTTGGGTGGACGGCGGGATGGACCCGGGCGAATTGACCGCAAACGATGATGGCGATCCTGACCCGCATTGCGGACCGGGCAATCGGTGCCGGCTCCACCGCCTCGTTGCTGCCTCTCTTGCTCGCACTGGCGATGCTTTTGGCCGGGGCGAAACTGGCAGGCGCGCTGGCTGTGCG
>CAYGXJ010000078.1:0-93005 GCA_964353865.1 uncultured Anaerolineales bacterium
GTAGGAGCGCGTGGACGTGAGATGGGATGAGGGTGGGCGGGGTGGGACCCGGCTATGCGCCCTCGAGGCGCATTAGCCAGCGTTTGACCGTGACCCCGCGCGCCGCGGAGTAGCCGCCGAGCGCGCCGTGCGCGCCAAGCACGCGGTGGCAGGGGATGACCAGCGGCAGCGGGTTGGCGCCCAGCGCCTGCCCGACCGCGCGCGCGGCCAGCGGCCGGCGCAGCTTGCGGGCGATTTCGCCGTAGCTGGTTGTCTGGCCGTACGGTATGCGCGACGCCGCGCGCAACACGGCGCGCTGGAAATCGGTGAGCCCGCGAGTATCCAGCCGTAGGCTGAAGGTGCGGCGGCGGCCGCGCAGCTAGTCGCCCACCTGGCGGGCGGCCGCGCCGGCCGCACCGCGGCGCTTCTCAGGCAACGTGCCCAGGCGCCGGGCCACGCCCTGTGCGAAGCGCGCGGGTGAACCGCCCAGACCAATGGCCACGACCCCGTGCGGGCCGGCAGCCAAATGCACCTCGCCGATCGGTGTGCGCACGGTCTCGTACGCGATCCTTTCTGTGCTCCTCATCTCAGCCTCCCTTGGCAGTGAGGCATTAGACCATGCGGGCGAGTCACTGTCAATTGGCCGTAGGTGATATGCGGCGCGCGAGACTGCGCGTCTCGAGGATTCCAAAAACGGTCATGCTATAATCGCGATGAACCCCGTCCACCTCGGAGCCCCCCTTGTTGCGAGCCCTATCGGTCGAGCAAACCATCGGCTTGGCCTCCGGCCTGCTCCTTGCAGGCGCGGCGGTCGCGCTGTTGGCGGGGCTGGCAAAGCTGCGCGGCGCGCGCAACCGGCCCTTCTATCTATTGCGACGTGAAGCCTCGCAGGCCGGGTGGCGCATGATCTTCCTGGCCGGCGGGTTCGCGCTGCTGGCGTTCGTCGTGCGGCTGTTCGGAGCTCCGACCGTCTTCCGTTACGTGCCGCCGACGCCGACGCGCACCGGCACGCCTACCATCACCCTCACCCCGTCGATCACCCTCACCCCCTCGCGCACCGTCAGCCCGACCATCACTCGCACGCCCGGACCGACCAACACGCTGCCTCCCACGCCGACTCCGCGGCTGCCCTCGTCGCTGCTCTCCTCATTCACTGGCATCGTCACCCCGCTGCCCGAAGCGGTCATCAGCCCGGTGACCGCAGCGCGCTCGTTCACCCGCGACTACCGGCCGCTGACCAATACCGATGTGTTCTTCAACCCGATTCGGCGAATGTACGGCTTCTTCTCATATGACAACATGTCGGACGGCGTGCAGTGGACGGCCATCTGGTATCGCGACAACGTGGTGGTCTTTTACGAAACCGCCCCGTGGGACATCGGGCGGGGCGGATACGGCTTCACCGTATGGGATGTGACTCCGGACTTCTTCTTGCCCGGGGCGTACGAGATTCAGATATTTGTTGGGACGGAGTTCAAGTCCGGTGGACGATTCACGATCGTCGGCGCGCCGCCGACCGCTACCATCACGCGCACACCGACGAGCACAGCCACGCCCTCGTTGACCCCCAGCCGCACCTCCACCCGGCCGTCGACGCGCACGCCCACACCGACCAACACACGCGCGCCCACCGCAACCGAGGCCACGACCACCCCGCCGCCCACCGCCACCAAGCGCCCAACACTCACGCCCAGCCCCTCCTCCACGCGCTGGCCATCACCCACGCCCGACCGGCATTAACGCTCGACCAGGACGGCCTCTTTGTTGCGCTGGAGGCCCTTGCCCCCGCGCAATTGAGGCGGGGACCGGTGACGACCGAAGGCCAGAGCGTGGTCGGAATCCGCATGCGACATCAATCCATCTAAGACCGCGGGGCACGCCATGGCCTGCCCCAACACGATCTGGGAATGGATTCTCGCCGTCACCGCGTTGGCAGCGTGCCACCAGCGATCAGCATGACCCGCGCGGGTCATGCTGAGGAGGGCGGGAATGCTGCGGCGCATTTGCCACGCGCCTGCCCGCTTCTCTCGGAGTTGGATCTATGGTCTGGGGGCGGGCGGACGACTGAGCGCCACGGCTAGGCGCGCCGCATGCATGGCGTTGTTGCGCAGCAGGGCGAGATTCGCGCTGAGGGTCTTGCCGCCGCTCTTGCGCGCGACGCGCGAAAGAAGGAAGGGCGTCACCTGATTGCCGTGGATGCCTTCCTTCTGTGATTCTTCGAGCGCCTCGCGAATGAGCTGTTCCATCTCGTCGTGGGCCAGGGCCGCATCGGCGGGGCACGGAACGGTGAGCAGCACGCTGCCGCTGCGCGGGAGCTGCCAATGATGGCGTGCGAAGGCGGCGGCCTGCTCCACATCTTCGACGCGCAGGCTCACGCGCAATCCCGAGTCGCGCGAATAGAAAGCGGGGAAGTTCTCGGTCTGATAGCCGAGCACCGGGACGCCGAGGGTTTCGAGCACTTCCAACGTGGCGGGCAGGTCGAGGATGGATTTGGCACCGGCGCACACAACCACCACCCGCGCCTGGGCCAGCTCGGGCAGATCGGTCGAGACATCGTGCGGCTCGCGATGCACGCCGCCGATGCCACCGGTGGAGAACACGTGAATGCCGGCCGCCTCGGCCGCGACCAGCGTAGCTGCCACCGTGGTACCGCCCGATTGCCCAAGCAGATGAGCGGAGGCGATTTCCCGCCGGCTGACCTTGAGCGCCGTGCGGCTGGCGGCCAGGCGTTCAATCTCCTCGGCGCTCAGCCCGACGCGCAAGCATCCGTCGAGCATGGCCACGGTCGCGGGCACTGCGCCCTCGGCGCGCACGATGGCCTCGCAGCGCATGGCGATTTCGAGATTGTGCGGCGCGGGCAGGCCGTGGGTCACCACCGCGGTTTCGAGGGCGACCACCGGCTGGCCCTCGTGGATGGCGCGCGCCACCTCGAGCGAGACCTGCATGAAGGGAATGGCCATCACCGCCAGGGCTTTCTAGATCAGCAGCTGATCGTACAGTTTCTCAAGTGAGAGGTCGGGGGCCACGGTCGAGGGCGAGCGCAAGGTCAGCGAGGCGGCCGAGATGCCCACCCGTACCGCGTCGTGAATCGGGATGTCGTTGAGCAGGCCGAAGATCACGGCTGCGGTGAGCGCATCGCCGGCGCCGGTCGGGTCGAGGATTTGCGTGCGCAGCGCCGGCAAGTGTCCGTGATCGGTGGCGGTGGCGTAGGCCACGCCGAACTCGGCCAGGGCGATGAGCGCCACATCCACGCCGCGGCGCACCAGCTCGCGCGCCGCCATCACCGGCTGGGCCGGGTCGCCGCTGGGCAATGCTTGCCCAAGCAACACCTCGGCTTCGCCGGCATTGGGTGTGACGAGAAACAAATCCTCCAGGTGCGGTGCAAGGCGGCGGGCCAGCGACCGCGAGACCGGGTCGGCGCTGATGGGTACGCCCGCCTGCTGGGCAAGATGCACGGCGGCGGCGATGGTCTGCGGTGCCAGGTTGGCATCCAGGAACACCATTGCCGCTCCAGCGAACAGGTGCGCGTTGGCATGAAGCACGTCGGGCGTGATGGCTTCCAGCGCGCGCATATCGTCGAGAGCCAAATGGAGCTGGCCGGTCGAGTCGACGATGGCCAAATAGGCGCCGCTGGGGCGGTCATCCAGCATGAGCAGGGCCGAGGTATCGACACCCGCCTGCACCAACTGCTGGCGCAGGTGATGGGCAAAGAAATCGCTGCCGATCGCGCTGATGAGGGCGGTGGGCTGGCCCAGGCGGACCAGGTTCTCTGCGACGTTGCGCGCGACGCCGCCGCATGCCAGGCGGATGCGCGCTGGGTTTGAGGTGTGCACTTCAAGCGGCCCGCTGACGTGGCCGACCATGTCGACCCCCGCGGCGCCGATCGCCAGCACGCGCGGCGGTTGCTCGTCATCCCTGGGCACGGCCATGCATTCCCTCGTGGGCCTGGCGGCGAGAGTGCGCTGTGGCGATAAGTTTACTACAGCCTGAACTGTGACCTGGGCTGGGTCCGCGAAGTGCACACCCCGCCCGCGTGAACGGGCGAGGCGATTCGGGTCTAGAATTAGCAGGCCACCTTCGCCGCGGCCGACCGCATGCCCGATTCGCAGAGGGATGTTGACCCGCGGTGCGTTGCAGCCCACATCTTGCCGAAGGCGGGAGGAATATGCGCTCCATTTTCTACCCCAGCAGCATTGTCGTCATTGGCGTCTCCGAGAAACCCGACAACCTGGCTCGCAACATCGTGGGCAACCTGCGCGCCTTCGGCTATGCCGGGGCGATCTACGCCGTGGGCCGCGAGCCCGGTCAAGTGCACGGCGTTCCCATCGTGTCTTCGCTCGCGGCGGTGCCCGACCACATCGAGCTGGCGGTGATCCTTACCCCGGCTCAGCTTGTGCCCGGCATGATGGAAACCTGTGCGCGCAAAGGAACCCGCCGCGTGGTGATCGAATCCGGCGGATTCAGCGAATTCTCGGCCGCAGGACGCGAACTGGAGCAGCAGCTGGTGGAGATCGCTGCGCAATACGACATGCGTTTCGTCGGCCCCAACTGCATCAGCGTGGTCAACCTCGAATCGGGGGTATGCCTGCCCTTCGCGCAACTGGAGTCGGCCGATTTGCGACTGGGGCCGGCGTCGGTCATCTCCCAGAGCGGCGGGGTTTCGGTGACCTACCTCACGCGCCTTTCGGCGGGCGGCGTGGGCGTCAACAAAGGCGTGAGTATCGGCAACAAGACCAACCTGGACGAGGGCGACTACCTGGAGTTCTTGCTCGCCGATGAAGGCACGCGCATGGTCTTCATGTATCTCGAATCGATCAGCGACGGGCGGCGTCTGGTGGAACTCGCGCGCTCGAGCCCGAAGCCGGTGGTGGTGCAGAAGGCCAACCGTGGCCCGGCGGCGCGCGCGGTGGCGCTCTCGCACACGGCGGCGTTGGCCGATGACGACCGGATAGTGGATGCGGCGCTGCGCCAGGCGGGCATCCTGCGTGCCGAAAGCTTCCGCGAGGCGGTGGCGATCGGTCAGGCGCTGGCGCTGCCGCCCGTCGCCGGGCGCGACCTGGTCATCATCAGCCGTTCCGGCGGCCACGCGGTGATTGCGGCGGATTTGGCCGAAAGACTCGGGTTCCATTTGATGGCGCTGCCTCAGGATTTCGTCGACACAGTGCGCGCGATGTTCCGCGCAGACGTCATCGCACTGACCAACCCGCTCGACCTGGGTGTGATTTTCGATTTCAACTTGTATGCCGATATTGTGGCGCGCTGCCTGGAAGTGCTCGCCCCGAACGCGGTGCTGTTGATCAACACCTACGGCGAAACCGAAGCGGACAGTGCGCATCGTTTGGCGGGGCGCGTGAAGGAGATCATGCACAGCACCGGGCGGCCGGTGGCGATCTGCGCCTACTCGCGCGCCGATGATCGCGAACGAATCCAGAACGAATTCGGGATACCGGTGTACAACGACCTGGAGGAGGCGCTGATCGGGTTGGCGGCCTCGCGCACACGGCAGGCCTGGCTAGCCCGCCACGCCGCCCAGCCTCGTGTGGCGTTGCCCAGCGTGCCCGCCTCCGCCGCAGTTGCCTCGCGCCAGGGGCTGGTGCTCCCGCCCGATGCGCTCGCGTTGTGCCATAGTTATGGGATCGTGCCAGCCGCCTTCGAGGTGACGGGTACGTCCGGCGAGGCGGCGCGGGCGGCGGCGCGCCTCGGGTTCCCGGTGGCGCTCAAGGCAATCTCGTCTGCGCTGATCCACAAAACCGATCGCGGCGGCGTGAGCCTCAACTTGGGCAGTGAGGCAGAAACTGCCGCCGCGGCGAAGGTGATGGGCGACCGCCTGCGGGGGAGCGTCGCACAGGATGAAACGCTTGAGTTCATGGTGCAACGCATGGCGGCCCCCGGGATCGAGCTGATCCTGGGCGGCCTGCACGATCACCTGTTTGGGCCGGTAGTCATGCTGGGCATCGGGGGTGTGTACGCGGAGATCTTCAAAGATGTCGCTTTCCGGTTGGCGCCACTGACGCGGCTCGAGGCCGAGGACATGCTGGAGGAACTACGCGGGGCAACTCTCTTGCGGGGTGTGCGCGGAGGCGCGGCGGCGGACCGCGAAGCGCTCCTGCGCGCCATGCTCGATTTCTCGCGCCTGGTGGCGGAGCACCCTGAGCTGCGCGAGGTCGAAATCAATCCACTGATCATCTCTCCCGACGGGGCATGGGCCGTGGATGCACGGGCGGTCGCCGTCGCGAAAGAGCCGCAGGCCGGTTAGCGGACGGGAGCCAGGCTGTGAGCGTTGCCTTGCCCGAATTGATCCAGGCCATCCTGCGCGATTACGCGCTGCCGGTTTTCGGACACCACGGGGTGGCACATTGGGCGCGCGTGCTGGAGAACGGACTGGCGCTCGCGCCGCGCACCGGCGCCAACGAAGAGGTGGTGCGCCTGTTCGCGGTGTTGCACGACTCGCGGCGCGTGAACGAGGCGGTGGATCACCTGCACGGCCGCCGCGGCGCGGATTTTGCCGCCTCGCTGCGTGGCGCTGGGTTCGACCTGCCGGATGCGGACTTCGAATTGCTCTACCAGGCCTGCGCACTGCACACCGACGGTCTCACCACCGCCGATGTCACCGTGCAAACGTGCTGGGACGCCGACCGGCTCGACCTGGCGCGTGTCTTCATTAGGCCGCGGCCCGAGTTTCTATGCACGGACATGGCGCGCAACCCGCAGCTCATGAGGTGGGCGGTGCTGCGTGGCGCGCAGCGCGTCGTGCCAGCCCTGGTCGCCGAAGTCTGGCACATCCCGCTGCCCACGCCCGGCACAGGCTGATCGCGCCGTTCCCTGCTCGGCATTCCCATGGCCTCCCATCTGGTGGTAGAGTCACGCCGGGTTCCGCGCGCGGCGGGTTCGTCCGGGCCTGCCCGCGCGTGAGCAGGGAGGCGGCATGAGCAAGATGGCGGTTCTCTCGGGTGTGCTGGCGGCCGGGGTTCTGCTGGCCGGTTGCACATTGAATCTCCCGGCGGTAAACGTCGCTCCGCCGGCCGTGCCGACGTCGTCGGCGACGACGGCGAACGCAACAGCTTCCGCAATGCCAAGCCTCACCGCCACGCCGCCTCCGCCCACCGTGACGGCGACGGGCACGCCTGCGCCCGTCGGCCCGCCCATCGAAAAGCTGCAGGCCGGGCTCGAGATCACGGTCCGCACCGTCCGCATGGTGGATGCCACAAGCGGCTGGGCCATCGGCGGGCCGGCCGCGGCGAGCGATCACATCCTGCGAACGGGCGATGGCGGCGCCACCTGGCGCGACGTGTCACCGCCTGCGGCCGAACAACCGGGGACGCGCCTGACCGCGGTGGGTGCCTTCCGCAACGGATCGACGGCCTGGGTAGCGTACTCACTCGAGAGTCCGGGAGAGACGCCCCAGGTGGCGCTGATCTGGCGCACCCAGGATAGCGGGGCGACGTGGAGCGCGAGTGCGCCGCTGGATATCGACCCGCTGATGGGAATCTACCAGCCCTCGCATTTGCTCTTCGTGGACGCAGACCACGGCTGGCTGCTGGTGCACGCCGGCGCGGGCATGAACCACGACTACATTGCCATCTACCACTCCACGGATGGCGGCCGCGCCTGGTCCAAAATCGTTGATCCCTTCCTCACCGACAACGTGCAGAGCTGCTACAAGACCGGCCTGCTCTTCACCTCGCCGCTCGAAGGGTGGATGACGGGCGACTGCGGGGGCGTAGCGCCGGGGGTGCTGTTCTTCCATTCCCCGGATGGCGGCGAGAATTGGGACCGGGTGCGCCTGCCGCCCCCGCCCGAGACCCCCGATCTTTTCGAGCGCTCGGATGTGGCCTGCGGCGCGGACTCGCTCAGCTTCCCCGACCCGCAGCACGGGCGCATGGTCGTCTTCTGCCGTATGTACAACGAGACTCCCACTCGGGATGTGTACTACCTGTACGAGAGCGACAACAGCGGACGCTTGTGGCTGCCGATGAGCTTCCCCGGCGAGCGGGCGGTGTTCCTGACCAAGGACCTGGGCTGGGCCGTCGGGCCGACCGTTCGTCGCACGACCGACGGAGGGCAGACCTGGAAAGAAATGGGCAAGGTTGCCTGGCAGGCGGAGTTCAGCTTCGTGAGCGAGACACTGGGTTGGGCGGTGGCCCGCGCACAGGAGGAACTGGCGCTGGTGACGACCCGCGACGGCGGCCGCGATTGGCTGATCCTCAAACCGAAGACCATCGCGCCCTGAGGCGGGCGGTGCGCAAGTCCCCCTGAGACCGACCGCAGTTGGTGAGGCGGCGTGCGCTCTAGACTGTAGCCGCGGGTTCAGCCGGCGTCAGGCGAGGCGCGCCGATCGCGCCGGGCGGCGCGGCGCCGCGCCAACTCATCGTTCAGCGCGCGATGCACTTCGCGCGTGATGGGGAAGGCGGCCGCCGCGGCGATGGCCGCCACCAGCAGCGCCGCCGGGACCCAGGTGGTGAGCGCGCGGATGCCGAGCAGCGCCGTCGGGGCCTGGACCGCGGCATTGGGCTGGTAGCCGGTGAGTTCGAGTACCCACCCGACCGAGGCCAGCGCCAGCGAGGTGCCGAGTTTCTGAATGAATCCGGACAGCCCCCCGAAAACCCCCTCCTGCCGCTCGCCGCTTTCGTACTCCACCGACTCGAGCGCATCCGCACCCATCGCGGTTGGCAAAACGTGCGCCGCGGATATGCCCAGGCCAGCCAGCACGGCGACGATAAAGACGGGCACGACCGCCGCCGCCGGCACCCACCACAGCGCCACGTGCAGCACCGCCCACACGGCGGTGGCGATGACGAAGGCCCACTTCTTCTCGTAACGCCCGGCCAGCCAATTGACCACCGGCAGGAAGACTATCGCGCTGGCAAGGATCGTCGCCAGGAAGATGGGCGTGTCGGCTTCGCTCACCTTGGCCCAGTAGATGAGGAAGTAGGCGAACACGGCCTCGACCATCGCGATGGCCAGCCATGCCAGCCCGTTGAGGAGCAGTGACAACCAGAAGGCGCGGTTGCGTAGCAGCACGCGCACCGAACGGGCGATGTCGCTCGTGCGCGCCGATTGAAAGTCCGCGCGCTCGCGCACGAGCGCCACCAAAACGAAGTAGGGCACCATGCTGACCAGGCCGATGCCGACGCCCGCCCACTGGAAAGCAGCCTGCACCGAGCCGGCGGCCTCGAACACGAACGGCAAGGCCACCGCCGCGAGGAGCCCAGTGACGATCGACACACCGGCGCGATAGGTGACAATCGATGTTCGCTCGTCGGTGTCGAGCGAGAGCTCGGGTGTGAGAGCATAGTACGGGCCGGAGACGAATGTGTACGCCAGGTCGAAGAGCAGGTAGATCACCAGGTAGTAGGCGGCGCGCCCAGTGGACGTGGCCAGAGGCGGGACGAACCACAGCAACGCGTAGAACACGGCCATGGGCACCGCGCCGGCCAGCATGTACGGGCGGCGCCGCCCCAGCCGGCTGCGCGTGCGATCGGAAAGCGCGCCGACCAGTGGATCGTTGACCGCATCCCAGATGCGCGCGATGAGAAGTATCGTCCCGGCGACGCCTGGGCGAACCCCGGCGACATCGGTGAGGAAGAAGAGAAAATAGAAGGGCAGGACCGTGCCCGCCGCCACCGAGGGCGCAAACTCGCCCAGGGCGAACACCAGCTTGTGGTACCACCTCAGTTTGCGATCGCTCGCGGAAAGCTGCATCAGGCGGCTCCTTGGGAAGGGATGGTCCCCACGCAAGGCTTAACACGCGCGGAGCACTGGAAGAGACGAGTTTGGCCTGAGCCTAGTCCTCGAGGCTATTGGGCCCCGGGGAAGTAGGAGGGTCGGGCCATGGCGGCGAGTGAGCATGATCTGGCGATTGGTGGAGCACGTGCCAAGAGGCACGAGCGCTGACAAGCATGCGCGGGCCACCAGAATGGCGCCCGACCGACAGTCCCGACAGCCCTAGGTGGCGCCAGGCATGCAAACCATTGTCCAGACTTGCATGGACCTGCAACGCGTGCGCGTGATTGGGGCAATCGAAAGACTCCTCCCATGGATTCATCCAGGAAGGGGAGGAATTTCGTATAATACAGATGGACATTGACGGCAAATGTCCCTCGAGAAGACACTGAGGACACACAGTGCGCATTGTCGTCTGCGTCAAACAGGTGCCCACGGCCGACCGCCTGCAGTTCGACAGCCGAGATCTGCGCCTTGTGCGCGCGGGCGTGCCGAACGAAATTAACCCATTCGATCGTCGCGCGCTGGCGCAGGCCATTGCGTTGCGCGAGCAGCACGGCGGCGAAGTCATCGTGCTCACGATGGGCCCTGAACAGGCGCGCGAGGCGCTTTTCGAAGCCCTGGCTTCCGGCGCCGATCGCGCGGTTCACTTGCAGGGAAGAGAGTTCGCCGGATCGGACACTCTGGCCACCGCTCGCGCGTTGGCTGAGGCCTGCCGCCACATCGGGTTCGACCTGATCTTGTGCGGCAAGTACACCACCGACGGGGAGACGGCCCAGGTGCCGGGGATGATCGCAGAGATACTGGACCTGCCCCAGGTTTCGGGAGTGACGGGCCTTGAGCTCAACGCCAAGCTCGATCGGGTGACCGTGACAAGCGAAGTGGATGACGGCCTGGAGGTGGTCGAGGCCAGGCTGCCGGCGGTGCTCACCGCCAGCGAGCGGTTGATCAAACCCATCAAGGTGTCGCCCGAGATGCTGGCCGCCGCGCGCAGCCGGCCGGTGGAGACGTGGGGAGCGCGCCAGCTCGAACTCGACCCGGTGCTGCTGGGGGATTCGGGCTCACCGACATGGGTCAGCGCGGTGCGCGAAGTCGTCAGCTGCCGCAAGCGAGTGATCCGCTCGGCGCACGAGGGCGCGCAGGGGGTGGTGGATGCGACGGTGCGCGATCTCCTGGCCGAGGGGCTGTTTGGCCGATGGCGAGCCACGGCCAGTGAGGCGCCGCCGATGGCGCATGCTGCCCGCTCAGCCGAGCGCGCGGTGTGGGTTGTCGCCGAGGTGCACCATGGCACACTGCGTCCGGTCACATTTGAGATGCTGGCCGAGGCGCGGCGTGTCGCAACCCGCCTGGGTGGGCCGGTGGCCTGCGTGCTCATCGGGCACGAGGTAGCCCCACTGGCTTCGCTTGCCGCGCGTCACGGTGCCGAGGTTGTCTACGTCGCGGATGCCGAGCCGCTGGGTGAGTTCTCGCTCGAGCAACATACGCACGTCCTGGCCGCCGCCATTCGCGCGCGCCGACCGCACCTGGTGTTGTTAGCTTCGACCGCAAGCGGCCGCGACCTCGCCCCGCGCGTTGCGGCGCGGCTGGAGATCGGCCTGACCGGCGATTGCCTGGGTCTGGAGGTCGACGATCAATCGCGGATTGTGCAGCTTAACCCGGCCTTTGCCGGCAGCCTGATCGCGCCTGTCCTTACTCGAACATTGCCGGTCATGGCTACGCTTCGTCCGGGCGCCGTGGAACCCTGGCCGCCGGATGGCTCGCACATGGTCGAGATCATCCACCTGGAGGTCGGCCATCTGCCGGCCAAGCGTACGCGTGTGCGCGATCACCAGCCGAGCGAGTACACGGTCCTCGACCTGGAACGCAGCCAGGTCATTGTCGGGGTGGGGATGGGCATGGGTGGCCCGCAGAATTTCCCGCCGTTGGATGAATTGGCGCGCGTGCTGGGCGCCGGTCTGGGCGCCACCCGCAAGGTGGTGGACGAAGGCTGGCTGCCTCGCCAGACCCAGATCGGGTTGACCGGTCATGCCTATGGGCCCAAGCTTTACGTTGCAGTAGGCATCAGCGGCAAGCCATACCATCTGTTCGGGTTGCGGCGCGCCGGGTTGATCCTCGCGGTGAACTCCGACCCGCAGGCGCCGATCTTCGCGGATTGCGACTACGGGATCGTTGGTGATTGGAGCGAGGTGGTCCCTCTTCTCACAGCGCGCCTGGTGCGTGCCCGGCGTGAAGCGGGCGTGACATGATCGGCCCGGCCGCGGCCAGTGCCGACAGGAGCCTGCACCTCATAGGAGAGAGCACAGCATGCCTTATGCTTGCCCGCGTGGGAGTGGCATGCGCGAGCTTGGCCGCGTTGGGAAGAGAGTAAGAGGGTGAACGCGAATGGACGCGCAGCCGGCCGAGAGAGGGCGGCCGGGCTCGTGAGGCTCCAAGATCTTATCGGCGCCATGGGTTATTCCGCTGCCCAGGTCAGACCGCGATGACATTGGCGAGAATCTGTCATTGCGAGCAGGGCGTAAGCCCGGCGTAGTAATCCTGGAGTGTGCGGGCCGCGGAACTTGGCGGCCCAGCGACACTCCCATTGGCGCCCCACGATCGCCTCGTCGCCATGCGCCTCTGCACAGCCCATGGCTCATCGCTATTCCGGTCGGGGCGCGCCATGGCGTGCCCCGACATTCATCACCTGGCGAGGTCCCGCGGAACACTCACCTCTCGCGTTGACAGGGAGGGCGTCTGTTCGACCACGGGATTGAGGGTATGATGGGTTTTGTTGTCAGCAATGACAATGGAGGAGCGGCATGTCCCTCGAGCGCGATCCCCACGGAAATGAGACACGGTTCCTCCATCAGATCGGGGGCCTCTCGGGTGCGCGTGTGCTTGAGGTGGGCTGTGGGGAAGGACGGCTGACCTGGCGCTACGCGAACGCCACCCAGTCCACCGTGGCCATCGATCCCCTTCTTGAGCGCCTGAGCGCGGCGCGCAACGGGTGCATTGCGGAATGGCGTGAGCGGCTGCACTTCGTGCAGGCCGACGCCGAGCATTTGCCGTTGCGCCACGCAGAATTCGACCGGGCGATTCTGGCATGGTCGCTGTGATGAATCCGCCACGAGGGCATGGTGCATGCCCTGGAGCGGATCTGGACTGCCCTCGCGCCGCATGGCGTGCTGGTCGACGTGCGTCCCGTCGCGGCCCGCTGGCCGCTCGAGATCCTCTGCCCGGGTCGCGCGGTGCGCGCAGGTCGGGTGGATGACCGGCCGGGTGTAGCCGACGATCGCGCGGCGGATGCGGCCATGCACGCGGTCGAGCGCCGTGGGTTGTTCCGCCGCATCGACCAGGTGACCTTCCCCTTTGCCTATCTCTGGGATTCCGTAGACGAGATGAGCGACTACATTGCAGGCAACTGGGAGGGATGCGTTATCCTGCCGGGAAGACTGCTGGCCCGCGCTCGAAACCTGGAACGCGAGGCTCGCGGCGAGCGGCGTGTGCGCATTACGCTGCGCATGATCATGCGCACATTCGCTAGGCAGGATGAACCGCGGGGTGCCTGAGAGCGAGGCGAATTGGGCTTGGCACGTGTCTCGCCGCGCGGGCGCATGTTGCGCCCGCGCAGTTTGTCGCACCTCAGATGCTTCAGGAGCCCCAATGGCGGTCTTCGAAGAGGGTACCGAAGAGACCCCCACCTTGCCGACGCCTAGCTAATCTCCCGCACAATGACGCACCCATAGGTCGGCGTCTCGGCTGGTTCGGGCGAACCGCCGGTCAGGACGGCCATGACCGCATCCGCGAGAAAGTGGCGCAAGGGCTCGGGCTGCCTCATCGTGCTGTCGTCCACGGCGCCGCGGTAGCGCAGTCGAGCTTGCCCATCGACGACGAATGCCTGAGGGGTGATTGTGCAGCCCAATTCATCGGCCACGCGCGCCCCGGAATCCACCAGGATCGGGCTTATGCCTCGCGCCTCCGCCTCGCTCGTCAGCAGTTCGAGCGATTCGTCCGCATTGGGGGCGACGAAGAGCACGCTCACCTCGGCAGACCAGGTTCGTTGCAGTGCAGCCAGGCGCGCCTCGGCCAGCTTCACCACCGGGCAATTCGCGGACCAAAACAAAATGACCCGCACGCGGCCATCGGCCGCGGCCAACATGTGCGGCACCCCATGGATGTCATCGAGCCAGGTGGCGGGAAGTCTCTCTCCTAAGGCAACCATCGAGGTAAGTAGGCCCCCACTGCAAGCTGGCGCGGATTCTCGCCGGCGGCCGTCGTTACCCACACCTCCGGCGGCAGCGAGACGTGCGTCTGGTCGAAGCGCATGAAGAGCAAGAGCGAGCCGTCTGGGCTCCAGCGGATCGCGGAGGCGTTGAAGGCCGGGGCGTAGGTGAGCTGCCGCGCCTGCGTCCCGTCGCGTTCCATCACCCACAACTGGCGTCCGGGCGACCAGTGTTCAGCGTCGAGATACTTGCGCCCAAACGCCAGGTGGTCGCCATCCGGCGAAATGGCGACGTTGGCATCCTCGACCAATGGCGAACTCGAAAGATCGGTGCTCTCATTCGTCGCCAGGGTGACGTAGATTAGGTGACTGTAGAATTGTTCTATTGTGTCGCTGGGCGTGCCAAGGTCGGGCGCGGCCGAGGTGGAGGGTCCGACCGCGAGGGTGGGCGTCGCTGCAAGATGCTCGTCGACAATGCGGATCTCCGGGAAGATCAGGTGCGCGCCGTCCGGCGTCCACACCCCGACTTCGCCCGAGGCATTCGGTACATAGGTCTTGCCGCCGCGCAAATCGTCGACGACAGTGGTCTCTTGGTCGCCATCATAGTAGGCCAGCCAGGCTTGCGGACCCCAGACCGGGCCGCGGGTGGCATGCGCGGCGTCGCCCACAGGACGTGCGCTCCCGTCCTCCAGGTCGAGGATCCAAACCCGCGGGCGCTGTGCGCTGACGATGCCGCCCACACTCGGCGCGAGCACCGCTCTGTCGTAGGCCAGTTGGCGACTGTCGGCGGCAATGGCCGGGTTGCGGCACTGATCCCCCTCACAATTGAGCAGCTTGCGAGGTGCTGATCCATCCAACGCCAGGTACCACAGGTCCGATTGTGTATCCGGGGCCCCGACGCTGTATACGAGGAAGGTGCCGCTTGGACTGACGTCGTACTCGAGGATCGGCAATGGGCTCTCGACGAGGGCGCGGCCCGCTTCACCCTCCAGGGGTTGGACCATTATTGCGTAGGTCTCGGCCGCGTGCTGGAGATACAGCACACGCAGACCTGCGGTTGAGAAATGCCACTGGTACGACCGCAGGAGGGGCAAGCCATTACGCGAGCGCGCGCCAAGGGCGAGTGAGATGCGCACGGCGCTGCCCGTGGGCCACGGGGCGGCGGGCACAAGTTGAAGTGTGGTTCCTTCCCAGCGCGCGGAGGTGCTCACCTCCGGCGAGAGGCGCAGGTTGGCTTCCACGCTGTCTTCGTCCATAGGGACCGAAAAGCGAATCGTGAATGGGGCAAAGGCGCCCGCCGCCTCGTCGGCCGCCGGGCGGACTGCCACAACGCGCGGCGCGAGCAGCAGCGAGATCGCGGCGAAGCCGGCGGCAAACCCGATCAGGCCGAGCACAAGCGGCGGCAGGCCGCGCTCACGATGGAAGCGAATCCCTCGTCGGAAAACCATGCCCACCTCACCGGGGCATTATAACCATGCCGCTTCCTCCGTCATTCCGAGGGTGCACCCCCTCCTGTCATTCCGAGGACGCGCCGCGCCCGAGGAATCTCCTCCTGCGGAAGGCGGGAGGCCGAAGATGCAATACGAGAGTTGCCATAGGTAGCCGAGTTTTCCGCTTCGTGCCGTGCCGCACCGCGGCCCGGTCCTCCTCGCAATGGCGGTGGGGCCTCCCTGTCGTTCCGAGGTGCTGCAGTCCCTGAGGAATCTCGGCTGGCGATGAGCGGAAGATCGGGGTGCCACGCCCCCTTCCACCCGGCCCGAATGTCTGATAATATAGGTCCTCTCTGCGCAGCGACCCCGGCCGCACCAGTCCGGGGTCCTTGCTGTGTCCCACACGCCGGCCAGGAGGGTTCCCCACCGGCGCCGGCGGCGAATGTGAAAAGAACATGCTCAGCGAACGAACTGACCTCCGCAATGTAGCGATCATCGCCCACGTTGACCACGGCAAAACCACCCTGGTGGACGGCATGCTGCGCCAGGCGCGCGTCTTCCGCTCCAACCAACCGGTGGTTGAGCGCGTCCTCGATTCCAATGACCTTGAGCGGGAGCGCGGCATCACCATTCTTGCCAAGAACACCGCCATCCATTTGTGGGATCCGCTGCAGCAACTCCAGGTCAAGATCAACATCGTGGACACGCCCGGCCATGCCGATTTTGGCGGCGAGGTGGAGCGGGTGATGAACATGGTGGATGGCGTGCTGCTGCTCATCGACGCGGCCGAGGGCCCGATGCCGCAGACGCGCTTCGTTCTCAAGAAGGCGCTCGAACGCGGGCACCGCGCGATCGTGGTCATCAACAAAGTGGATCGCAAAGGCGCCGACCCGCGAGACGCGCTCAACCGCACCTTTGATCTCTTCGTCGAACTGGGCGCGACCGATCCCCAGGCCGACTTCACTACGGTCTACACCAATGCCGTCACCGGCCAGGCCGGCACGACGCCGGAGCTTGGCCCGGACTTGGCACCCCTGTTCGAGGCCATTCTGCGCACCATCCCGGCCCCTCGGGTGGACCGCGAGGCGCCGCTGCAGATGCTCGTGACCACGCTCGACTACGACAACTATCGCGGCGTCACCGCCGTGGGCCGGGTGTTTGCCGGGAGCATCACCGCCGGGCAAGCGATCGTCCGTCTCACGACCGCCGGCGAAGTGCTGCCCGATCGCGCACGCTACTTGTACGTGCACCAAGGCCTCGATCGGGTGGAGGTGGAGGCGGCCGAGGCCGGCGAGATCATTGCCATCGCCGGGTTGGAGGCGATCGCAATCGGCGAGACCATCGCCTCGCCCGACTCGCCGCAAGCATTGCCCACCATCACGGTGGAGGCTCCGACGGTCCAGATGACCTTCGCCGTCAACTCCTCCCCGTTCGCTGGACGCGAGGGGCGCTGGAGCACCTCGCGCAAGCTGCGCGAGAGGCTGTTTGAGGAATTGCGCCACAATGTGGCCTTACGAGTGGAAGAAACCGCCAGCGCCGATACCTTCCTCGTTTCGGGCCGCGGCGAACTGCATTTGGGCATTCTCATCGAGACCATGCGCCGCGAGGGCTATGAGTTTGAGGTCTCGCGTCCGGAAGTCATCTTCCGGACGAGCGACTCCGGGGAGGTGCTGGAGCCCTTCGAAGAGGTGCATATCGAAACCAGCCCCGAGACTGCGGGCGCGGTGGTGGAACTCCTTGGCGCGCGGCGGGGTCAAATGCTCGACATGGTCGATACCCAAAAGAACAGCGTGCGGTTGACCTATCTTGTGCCAACGCGCGGATTGTTGGGATTTCGCTACCAGTTCCTCAATGCGACGCGCGGGGCCGGGGTGATGAACACCCTTTTCCATGGTTATGTCCCCAAGGTCGGGCCGGTACCCACCCGCTCGAGCGGTTCGCTCGTGGCCTGGGAGGCTGGCGTGGCGACGGCCTTCGGGCTTAAGAACGCCGAAGAACGCGGGACGCTTTTCATCATCCCGGGGGTCGAGGTTTACGAAGGAATGGTGGTGGGAGAACAGGCGCGCCCTGGCGATCTGGCCGTCAACGTCAGCAAGAAGAAGCACCTGACCAATATGCGATCATCCAACAAAGACATCGAGGTGCGGCTTGCCTCGCCACGCCAGATGAGCCTGGATGAGGCCGTCGAATTCCTGGCCGAAGACGAACGTCTGGAAGTCACGCCGCTCAGTTATCGCCTGCGCAAGAAGTTGCTCGACACGCAGGAACGCGGGAAGAACGCCAAGCGAGCCAAAGAAGAGGCACTGGAAGCCTGAGTCGCGAGTCGGCCACAGGCCGCTTTCCGTTTCTTCGCCCGATCAACCCCTGCCAGCTCTGTGAGCCTGGAAGCCTGTAGGCCCTCGGCTTGAGTCGACGGCGAGGCGCGACCCTTGGCTGCACTGTTGCCAATATGCGGCAACGCCACATCTCGCCACCGGCAGCCCCGAAGCGCACTTTCCCTGCGGCCCAGCGTCATCTACCCCCATGGCTGGGGCGTTGACTGCGAGGCACTCGAATGCGAGTCTGGTGGCTCCACGGGCCACACGAGTCACCGAGGGCGTGAAGGGAAGGTTTCTTGCGTTGCGGAGCGCTACCTCTGGCACCTGCCGTTGCACCAGCAGTGTGTCGAATGACCCCCTCTCTCGCCATCGTGGGTGAATCGTTCAGTAATTCGCCCGGGCCGTATGCTATAATCCCATCCTGTTCCCCTCCCATCGATAATTCATGACCGGATGGTGTCGCGGCGATGTCCTTTGTCCATCTGCACGTGCATTCTGAGTATTCACTGCTTGATGGGCAAGGCAAGGTTAGGCGGCTGGTGGCGCGGGCCAAGGAACTTAGCATGCCCGCGCTGGCGCTGACCGACCACGGCACGCTGTTCGGCGTGGTCGAGTTCTTCAACGCCGCCACTGCCGCGGGTGTCCGTCCGGTCATCGGGGTGGAGGCATACCTTGCCACCCGCGGCATGACCGAGAGGGACTCACGCATCGACCGCGATCCCTTCCATCTGTTGCTCCTGGCTGAAAACGATACCGGCTACCGCAATCTCCTCATAATCGCCACCGCGGCACAACTCGAGGGCTTCTACTACAAACCCCGCATCGACCACGACTTCCTAGCCTCGCATTCCGAGGGTCTGATCTGCACCTCCGGCTGCCTAGCGGCGGAGTTGCCGCGCGCGCTGAATGAAGGCCGCGATGCCGAAGCCTCCCGCCTGCTGGATTGGTATTTCGAGGTCTTCGGGCGTGACAGGTTCTTCCTCGAGCTGCAGCACCACGAGATCCCCGAGCTGCACGCGGTCAACCGGCGGCTGGTGGAACTGGCGCCCCGCTACCAGGCGAAGCTGGTGGCCACCAACGATGTGCATTACGTGATGCCCGAAGACAGCGCCGCCCACGACATCCTGCTCTGCATCCAAACGGGCGCTTTGGTCTCCGAGCCCAGCCGTATGCGCATGTCCGACGGCAGCTACTTTATGCGCAGCGAGGAGGAAATGCTGCGCCTCTTCGCGGAGGTCCCGCAGGCAGTCCATCAGACGCAGCTCATTGCCGAGCGCTGCCAGGTGGACCTTTCGTTCAAGGGCTATCACCTGCCATCCTTCCCCGTGCCTGCGGATCACACGCCGGCCAGTTATCTGCGCGCCTTGTGCGAGCAGGGTTTGCGCGGGCGCTTCGGCGAACGGGCGGCCGAGCCTGCCTTTGGCGAGCGGCTGGCCTACGAACTCGACATCATCCACACCATGGGCTTCGATACTTATTTCCTCATTGTGTGGGATCTGTGCCGCTTCGCTCGGGAGCAGGGCATTTGGTACAACGCGCGCGGTTCGGCGGCCGGCTCGCTGGTGGCCTACGCGCTGAGTATCACGCTGGTCGACCCGCTCGAGCACGGGTTGATCTTCGAGCGCTTCCTTAACCCGGGGCGCGTCTCGATGCCTGACATCGACCTCGACTTCCAAGACGATCAGCGGGCCCGTGTGCTGCAGTACGCGGCCGATCGCTACGGGCACGACAAGGTCGCACAGATCATCACCTTCGGCACGATGGCCGCGCGCGCCGCGGTGCGCGACGTCGGGCGTGTGCTCGACATCCCGCTGTCGGAGGTCGACAAGGTCGCGAAGCTGATCCCGGCCATCCCGGGCAAGCCGGTCTTGCTGGGTGAGGCAGTGGAGGACGTGGCGGCGCTGAAGGAGCTGTACCAGAAGACCGACTACGTCCGCAACCTGGTGGATACGGCCGCCAAGCTGGAGGGCGTCGTGCGCAACGCCGGCACGCATGCCGCGGGCGTGGTGATTGCCGACCGCCCGCTCGTGGAGTACCTGCCGCTGCACCGCCCGACGCACGGCAGCCTGGAGGAGGGCCCGATCACCGTGGTGACCCAGTTCGAGATGCAATTCCTCGAACAACTGGGGCTGCTCAAAGTGGATTTCCTTGGCCTGGCCACCCTTACCTTGATGCAGCGCGCCTGTGCGCTGATCAGCGAGCGTCAGGGCATAGACCTCAATCTCGACAGCATCCCCACCGACGATCCGGCGATCTACGAACTCCTCGGACGCGGGGAGGTGGCGGGCGTGTTCCAGGTGGAAGGGTCGGGCATGCGCCGCTACCTGATGGAGATGAAGCCGACCGGGCTCGACAACGTCATTGCCATGATCGCCCTCTACCGCCCGGGCCCGATCGATTTCATTCCAACCTACATCCGCCGCATGCACGGCGAGGAGAAGATCGAATACCGCCACCCGGCGCTCGAACCGATCCTGCGCGAAACCTACGGCATCCCGATTTACCAAGAGCAATTGATGCGCGCGGCGATCGAGATGGCCGGCTACAAACCGAGCGAAGCCGACGACCTGCGCAAGGCCGTGGCCAAGAAGAAGGCCGAGTCCCTGCAAGCCCACCGCCAGCGATTTGTGGCAGGCTGCGAGCAGCGCAGCATTCCGCGCGCAACGGCCCAGGCCATCTATGACGACTGGGAGGGTTTCGCGCGCTATGGGTTCAACAAGGCCCACGCCGCCGACTACGGCGTGATCTGCGTCCAGACGGCCTATCTTAAAGCGCACTTCCCCGTGGAATTCATGACCGCGCTGCTATGTGTTAACCGCGGCGACAGCGAGAAGGTGGCGCTCTATATTGCCGATTGCCGGCGTATGGGCATCGACGTGCTACCTCCGGACATCAATCACGGCCAATGGGACTTCTCAATTGAAGAGCGCCCCGGCAGCCCGACGGCTATTCGCTTTGGGTTGGGGGGGGTCAAGAACGTTGGTGAAGGCCCGGTGCTGGCAATCATCGAAGCGCGCGGATCCGAGCGGGCATTTGCGGGCGTGGACGACTTCGCGCGGCGGGTCGACTTGCGGCGGGTCGGGCGACGCGCGCTGGAATCGCTCATCCGCGTCGGCGCACTGGATGCATTGGGCGATCGCCTCTCTCTCCTGGACGCCCTCGACCAATTGCTTTCGGTCTCTGCCCAGCACTTCCGCGCCGTGGAAAGCGGCCAGTTGAGTCTGTTTGCCGCCGGGCCCAGCGGTCCGATCGAGGTCTTGCAGCTCCAGCCGTCGCGCAACCCGGTGCCGCAACGAACGGTGCTCGAGTGGGAGCGCGAGCTCCTGGGGCTCTATGTCAGCGATCATCCGCTCTCGCCGTACCTGGTGCAGTTGCAGCAGGCGGTTACGCATTTCTCGGCGGAGTGGAGCGAGGAACTGAACGGACAGCCGGTGCGGGTAGCCGGCCTGGTCACCCATATCCGCGGACACCAGACACGAACGGGCAAGCCGATGGCCTTTGTGACGCTGGAGGATCTGCAAGGGGCGATCGAAATCACGGTCTTCCCGAACTTGTGGAACAAGGTCAAAGGCTGGCTGAAGACGAATGCCATCGCGCTGGTCGAGGGCAAAGCGGAGTATGTCGGGACCACGCCGCGCGTCCTGGCCGACGCGATCTCCCCCGAACTTACACCGAGCGGATCGGTCAAACTAATGCGTCCGGCGGGTCGTGCAACACTGCCATCGCCGCCGGCCGTGCCCGCCGCTGCGCCCAGCGCGTCGCTCGGGCCAGAGGTGGCGGCGATGGACCCATCGAGCGAGCCGGATCCGGACTGGGACAACGTCCCGCCGCCCGAACCGTTGATTGAGGCCTTGCCCGGTACCGGCGGCGAGGGCCTGGCCTCGCCCTCTGCCACGCGGACTCCCATCGCCCACGCCTCTGGCACCGTGCTCGCCGTGGCAAGCGTTGAAGCCACGAAGCTGGCCGGCGCGCCGCTTCTGGCCCCGGCGCCTGCGCTTCGCCCGGGTCCCGCGCTCGCGCCCGCCGCGCCGCGCATGATCACCATCACTTTGCGCGAGACGGGCGACCGCCCGCGTGACGTTCGCCGCCTGCGCCACGTGCATGGTTTGTTGGCCAGCTACCCGGGTCAGGATCACTTCGCACTCAATATTTTCGAGGGCAGTCGCGCCTGGCGCGTCGAATTTCCAAACGAAACCACCGGGTTCGGCGCCGAACTTGAATTGCGCCTGCGCGAGTTGCTGGGGCCGGATTCGATCGAGATCTCTCCCTGGCGAGTCCAATAGCTCGGTTGCCGAGAATCCAGGATGCGCCCACTCCCCGCACCGGGAGTTCTTCGCGCGTCTGCGATAGGCTGCCTCTGCCAGGTATAATCACGACGCATTCGCGCGTGCCTCGCAGCCGCCATCATCCATTCATTCGAGGAGGACTCTCATGCGCATTGGCATTCTTACTGGTGGAGGCGATGTCCCGGGGTTGAATGTCGCCATCAAGGCCGTGGTGCTGGCGGCCGAGGAGATGGGCTGGGACGTTTTGGGGGTCCGCCGTGGGTGGGGGGGTCTGCTTAACTACAACCCGGCGGCTGACTCGCACACCAACACGGGGCTGGTGCTGCCCCTCACACGCGAAACGGTCCGCACGGTCGATCGCGACGGGGGAACCTTCCTGCACACCTCGCGCACCAACCCGCAGAAGGTCAAGCCCAAGGACCTGCCCGAATTCCTTAGGAGCGAGTATCCGCTCAAGGAGGGCAAGACCACCGTGGACTGCACCGACCACACGCTGCGCGTGCTTTCCCATCTCAAGGTGGATGCATTGATCCCGATCGGCGGCGACGATACGCTTTCGTTTGCGGCCCGGCTGCACAAGGAAGGGGTCAAGGTCGTGGCCATCCCCAAGACGATGGACAACGACGTCTACGGCACCGACTACTGCATCGGGTTCAGCACCGCCGTCTCGCGCAGCGTTGAATTCATCCATGCTTTGCGCACGCCCAGCGGAAGCCACGAGCGGGTGCTGATGGTGGAGCTCTTCGGGCGCAACAGCGGCGAGACGGCCCTCATCGCCGCCTACTTGGCGGATGCCGACCGCGCGCTCATCAGCGAAGTGCCGTTCGACGTCCAGCGCCTGGCGCCGATGGTCGTGGCGGACCGGCAGCGCAACCCCAGCCGCTATGCCGTGGTGGTCGTTTCCGAAGGGGCGAGCATGATCGGAGGCGAGATCGTCGAGACCGGCCAGGAGGATGCGTTCGGCCACAAGAAGCTGGGCGGCATCGGTCAGATGACGAGCGAAGCGCTCAAGAAGCTGACCGGCCTCGAATTCGTAAACCAGACACTGGCCTACCTGATGCGCGCCGGGCCGCCCGACTCTCTCGACCGCATGGTCGCGATCTCGTACGGCAACCTGGCAATGCAGCAAATGGCGCAGGGCAATTTCGGGCGCATGGTGGCCGTGCAGCAGGGCTGTTTCACCACCGTGCCCATCGACACGGCCATTCAGGGAAAGCGCCAAGTGGACGTGAAGGAGTTTTACGACGAGCAGGAATACCGACCGAAAGTGAAAGCGGTTGTTGGCAAGCCGATGTTCCTGTACTAATGCAAATTGCGGAATGACCGGCGAGCCCGGAACCCGAGGCAGGTTTTGAGATTCCCAGCGGCACTCTCTTCCGCACGAGGTGGGCCATGACACCGACGCAGGCCGTCGCGAGCCGCGAACGCCCGACATTCAGCCTGTTGGCCATTGTGACCCTTGGGTTTGTGGCCGGCATGTGGATGGCCTGGCAAGGATTGGTCACCCGCCTGACGGGCAGTGTGCCCTTCGCGTTTGGGGGGCAGGAACTATGGGTCACGCTGGCCGCCGCAGGGGGCCTTTCTCCTGCCGCATTCGACTGGCCGCTTGTGATTGTTGGCACCTCGTGGTGGGGCGCCACATTGGGGTTGTGGATGCGCAACAAGTGGGGCTGGCCGGTGACGCTGATCCTGGGGTCGCTCTCGCTCCTGCATCTGTGGGTGGTCACCCTCATGGCCGCCGCCGTGCTCGGGCTGCTGTTCTTGCCTGCGGTGCGCCGATGGGGACGCGGCGAATAGCCTCTCCTCGGGCTCTGCCCGCTTCGTTTGGCGTCGCCATTCTCGTCGGCGCGCTCATCGCAGGCTGCGGCCGGCCCGGCGCGAGCGTGCCCGCAACGGAAACCCTAGCACAGCCTGCCACCTTGACGGCTGCCCACGCATCGCCCACCCCGAGCGCGGTTCCAACTTCCACAGCAACGCCGCTGCCCACAGCGGTGCCGACGCCAAGCGCGACTCCGCCTGTTCTCACCACCTTCACCACTTCACGCTTGTTGCGCGGCGTGCAGCCGGCCGCGTATATCGCCAACACCTGCGCTTACTTGCGAGCGCGGTGGGATCCGGCCCGCAGCGCACCCGGAACGCTCATCCTGCCGGTGGCCTTTCATGGGGTGAGCACCGCCGGCAACCGCGGGCCGGGCGATACCACTACGCCGGTGGAGGACTTGCAGGCCAGCGTCTACTGGGCCAATCAGCTGGGCTTTGCCACGGTCACCATTACCCAGGCCGCCGACTTCCTCGAGAGCAACGCCTCCATCCCGCGCCTCTCGATGGTGTGGATCGTCGATGACCGCAATGCCGGCACGGTCGAGGGCCACATGATGCCGGTCATGATCGCCAATAACTGGACCATGTCGATGGCCTGGCCGATCGGCGACACGGACCTCCGTGCGGGATTGTGGCAACGGGCCGAGGCGTTGGCGGCGACGGGGCGGGTCGAGTTTCAGGCCCACGGCTATGAGCACAACCTGACGATCCACCCCACCTCCTCCGATGCGTACGTCCACAACGAGATCTTCGGCCCGCTTCCAATTCTCGAGAAGCATTTCGGGCGTTTGCCGGTGGCGTTTGTCTGGCCAGGTGGCAACTTCACGACACCCGCCGCACGACTCGTGCGAGAGGCCGGCTACCGCCTGGCCTTCACCTTCAGCGCGCGCGGCCCGCTTATGTTCAATTGGATTCCGCTGAACGACAAGGAGCGCGAGGTGGGAGATCCGCTGATGGTCCTGCCGCGCGAATGGGGCTACCCCGGACTTGTCGCCCAGTTGCGCAAGGCGGCCGAGATCAGCCAGGCGGCGCACGAATTTGCCCTCGCCAACTACGACACCGAGGCCGCCTACTACCGATCCGCTTGTGGCGGCGAGCTTCCCGAACCCGCTCAATAACCTGCGCCGCCCGCGCATCATCCGATGGCGAGATGTCGAATTCGGACATGAAGGGCCATGGTGGGCGACAGGTTGTTGTAAGCCAGCACGCCGGCTCCGGCGGAGTGCAACCCCTCCGCGGGCGAAGCGTATATCAACTGTGGAAGCGGCCGGGCAGGCGCACACGGGTTGCGCTTCACCGCGACTGCCATATAATTGCCTACACGACCTGCGCCGCTGTGGCGCCGGGCCACCAGGCAAGGAGATGAAGCATGACTGATCTCGTTTCCAAAATCAAGGGCGCCCGCAACTTCTTTGAGAAGATCGTCGCCGTGATCCCTGGCTTCAAGGGCTACGTCGAGCGCTCGAACCGGCGCGATGCCGATAAGCTGCTGCGCACGACGGTGGCCAGCCGCTATGAGGAGCAGTGGTCGCGCATTTCGGAACTGCAGCGCCAGCTCGTAGCCCAGGGGCAGATCGAGTCGCTCGACGACCTGGAGGCCTCTGTCATGAAGCTGCGCGCGCTCGTGGATCGTGTGCGCCACGCGGCCTACGGCTACTCCGGTTTCTTCGATGCGGTCAAGGTGAACGAGGCCGAGCTCGACACGCTGTATCAATACGACAGCACCCTGCTCGACAAGGTGGCCCAGGTCTCCAGTGCGGTCGACAACGTGGCCTCCTCCATCGGGGGCGAGGGGCTGCCGGCGGCCGTTCGCAATCTGACGGCCTTGGCGCAGGAATGCATCGATCTGTTCGACCGCCGGGGCGAGGTGATCCTGACCTCCGGCTAACGGCCGGCCAGGCGCCATCCGCCACAACGCGCCGCCCGTTGAGGCGCCGCTCAGCATCACGGAGAGAAACACATGGCTAGAATTTTCGATGTGATCGAATACCCGATCGAAATGAAGGACGAGATCGTCCATCGCTTTCCCGAGACCGGGTTCGGCGATTTCCGCATCGGCTCGCAGGTGATCGTGCGCGAGTCGCAGGCGGCGGTGTTCTTCCGCGACGGCAAGGCGCTGGATGTCTTCCTCGCCGGGCGGCACACCATCTCCACCGCTAACATCCCGTACCTGATCGATCTGATCGGCAAGGCCTTCAACGAGCGCACGCCTTTCACGGCGGAGGTGTACTTCGTCTCGTTGCGCGAGTTCACCAACGAGAAGTGGGGCACCCCGCAGCCGATCATCGTGCGCAACCCCGGCATGGGCCTGGGCGTGGCGCTCATGCAGGGCTTCGGCTCCTACTCCTACCAGGTCCACGACCCGCAGCAGTTCGTCACCCAAATCGTGGGCGCCACCGGCACCTACGCCACGAGCGAGATCCAGAGCCGGCTGCGCGCCATTCTGCTCTCGAAGCTGCAGGATATGCTCGGCGAGGTGGGGGCCAAGAAGTCGGTGCCCGAACTCATCGGGCTGACCGAGGAACTCGGCGCCGGTGTGCGCGCCAAGGGACAGGACGACTTCCGCGCGGTGGGGCTGACGCTGAAGACCTTCTACATCGAGAATCTCAAGCCCTCCGACAAGAGCGCCGAAGAACTACGGGCGATGGGCATGCTCGACATGGCAACCTACACTCAGTTGCAGGCGGCGGATGCGATGCGCGAAGCGGCGCGCAACCCGCAGGGCGGGGCCGGGCTTACCGCCGGCATCGGGGCTGGCATGTCGATCGGCCAGGTGATGGGCCAGGCACTGCAGGGCGGGGCGGCCGGTGTGGCCGGCGCCGCGGCGGGAGCCATGCCGGATGTGATGACGGTTTCGGACGCGGCCGGGCTGCTCAAGGTGGGTGAAGAAGATGTGCTTGCACTGATCACCGCCGGCGAGCTCAAGGCCAAGAAGATCGGGTCGACCTACCGCATTGCCAAGACCGCCCTCGAAGAGTATCTGAAGAAGTAGCCGCTCCACGCAAGCCACGGTCAAGGGGCCTCGCCGCCCCTTGACTTTTCGGTCATATATCGTATAATTACGATATAGAGGCGAAGCCAATGAAGGACGTGCGTTTGAAATCGGATGAGGCACGGCTGGTGCGTATGGCGCGTGCGCTGGGAAACCCGCTGCGCTTGCGCCTGCTGCGCTACCTGGTCGACAACCCGCAATGCATCACTGGCGACCTGGTGCAGTTCAGCGGGCTGGCGCAATCCACGGTCAGCCAACACCTCAAGGTACTGCGCCAGGCAGGCTGGGTGACCGGCGAGGTGGAAGGCCCGGCCACGTGTTACTGCCTCGATCCTGAAGCCATGGCGTGGTTCGCCGATGAGATGCAGAACCTGTCCAAGAGCTGGTCGCAAATCTGTTGTCCGCCGCGTCCAGCGGCGAAATTGGATGTGGAGGTCACGAGATGAGTGAGATAGTTGAGAAAGAGGGCGAGGCCACTCACGCAGCAGTGCGCGAGCATTATGCCCGCAGTGCGCGCGAGGCGGCGCAGGTGAGTGCCGGGGACGGCTGCGGCTGCGGAGCGGGGAGCGCGGGCAACGCCTGCTGCGGGGCGGGGGCCATGACGAGCGAAGCCAACCTCGCCCTGGGCGAGGCTGCACCCATCCTGGCCTCCTGGGGATGCGGCAGCCCCACCGCCATTGCCGCGTTGCGCCCGGGGCAGGTGGTGCTCGACCTGGGAAGTGGCGGGGGTTACGATGCCTTCCTCGCCGTGCGTGCGGTGGCTCCCGAAGGGGGCGCGGTGGGGCGAGTCATCGGCGTGGATATGACGCCGGAGATGCTCGAGTTGGCGCGCGCCAACGCCCACCGGCTGGGCCTCGACCCTCACGTCGAATTCCGTCAAGGGTACATCGAAGCCCTGCCGGTGGAGGCCCACTCGGTGGATGTGATCCTCTCCAACTGCGTCATCAACCTGGCGCCCGACAAGGCGGCAGTCTTCAGCGAAGCCTTCCGCGTCCTGCGCCCGGGCGGGTGGCTCTCGCTCTCGGATATCGTCTCCGATCGACCGCTGCCCGAAGCGCAGCGGCGCGACTTGGCCAGTTGGGCGGGTTGCGTATCGGGCGCGCTGACCGAGGGCGAATACTTGGGGGCCATCCGCGACGCCGGTTTCGCGCCGATTGAGGTGACCTCGCGCGAGGCATGGCACCGCGATGGGGAGGTTGAACTCTTCAGCCTGACGCTGCGCGCCTTCAAACCGGAGGTGCCGCACTCGGCGGAGGCGTGAGGCTGCGGGGACAGGGCATAGCACGCTTTACCCTTGACCGCGTGCGGATGGCATGCGCACTGAGGCCCGCGCGCGCGCGACACAGAGGGTGTGTGGCCGATGGATCGCAAGCTGAGTCTGTGGGCGAGAGCCGGTCAGGGCTGCGCCCTCTCGGAATGACCCACTGGCTCTGCTTGTTGGGGCAGGCCATGGCGTGCCCGCCTCGTGGCGTGAGTTGCCGGCCTCCGACATCATGACGGCGTGAAGCTAGGAGCCGAGAGTCCTCGGGGCTCTGCCCCACGGAATGACAGTCTCTCAACATACGAACCAGCGCACCCGAGAGGGTGCGCTGGTCTTATTGTCGAGCGTGTGCGGCAATTCAGGCGCAGGTCGTGCTGGCGCGGGCGTGCGTAGGGCGTGCTATACCCTCTTCAGGATCCGTCCGATGGGTCGTCGGCGCGGAGGCTACTCACCGATCGCGGCCAGGACCTTGGCGACTTGCTCCGGACGTAGTGTGGCCGATCGCGGCAGGCGCCGCACATACTCCTTGAGCTTCTCGGCGTGCATCGCCGGAGTGGGCGAGCCCTCCGCATCGACCTTCCCCTCGGCCGCGGTGAAGACGATGACGGACTTGATCGGCGGGAGCTCCTCGCCGGGCAGGATCTTGTGCAACTTGCCGGTCAGTCCGGCCACTTCGGCCTCCGCTTCAAGGGACGGGTTGCCGAGCGATTCCTGAGCGAAGAAGCGGCGCATCCAGGTCACGCCTGCGTGGCGCCACTTGTTTCCTTCGTAGCGGATCTGGCCGCCCTGGAACTTGGGCACCAGCGCCACGAGCCCTGAGGGCCCGATGAGCGCATGGGGCGTGCCCAGGCGATAGTGGACCAGCAGGTACTGGTCGTCGAGGCCCTTGAGCGCGGCGTCGAGCGCCTCGTCAGGCCGCGGGCGGCGACCCCAGCGGTTGGTGAAGAAGATGCCCACATTGGCCAGCACGAACCCGGTCATGAGGGCCAGCAGGGAGAGGTCGCTGCGCGTGGGCAAGAGAAACGTGACCACCATGCCGGCGATGAGCACCGCCAGCCCGCTCAAGTGAGCGACCACGCCGATGCGCGCATTGCGTTTGATGAGGGGTGCGTTGGTGACCAGTTTCATGTGGGCTCCCAGCGGCGCAGGACGAGGCAGGCATTTTGCCCGCCCAGGCCGAACGAGTTCGACATCACCACCCGCGGCGAGGCCTCCCGCGCGCGATTGGGCACGACATCCAGGTCGCATTGCGGGTCGGGCGTGGTGTAGTTGATGGTGGGATGGATGTGACCGGTGTGCAGGGTGAGCGCGCAGACCAGCGCTTCGATGGCTCCCGCCGCGCCCATGGCGTGGCCGATCATCGATTTGGTCGAGCTGACCGCCAGGCGCCGCGCGTGTTCGCCGAACAAGGTCTTGATGGCCAGCGTCTCGGTTTGATCGTTGGCCTCGGTGGAGGTGCCGTGGGCGTTGATGTAATCCACCGCCTCGGGTGGCAGACCGGCGTCCTCAAGCGCCCAGCGCATGGTGCGCACCGCGCCGGCGGCATCCGGCCGTGGGATCGCGAGATGATATGCGTCGGAGGACGAGGCCTGGCCGACGATCTCGGCGTAGATGCGCGCCCCGCGGGCCTGCGCGTGGTCGAGGCGTTCGAGCACGAGGGCGGCCGCGCCCTCCGAAAAGACAAAACCTTCGCGGTCCTTGTCGAACGGCCGCGAGGCAAGTTCGGGCGAGTCGTTGTAGTGGATGGGCAAGGCGCGCATGGCGCAGAACCCGGCGATGGAGAAGTCGCGCACGAAGGCGTCGCAACCGCCGGCCAAGACCAGGTCGGCGCGTCCGCGGCGAATCCACTCCAAGCCCTCGCCGACCGTTTGCGTTCCGGTGGCGCAGGCGGTGGTGATGGTGAGGTTGGGCCCCAGCGCCCCGATGGTCTGCGTGATATGGAAGGTCGGCATGTTGGGCAGGCCGGAAGGCGCAGCATACGGGCTGACGCGCGCCAGCCCGCGCGTGCGCAGCACTTGAATCTCGTCATCGAAGCGGTCCAGCCCGCCGACAGTGGTGCCGAAGACGATTCCGGCGCGCTCGCCGTTCTCCAGCGGCCAGGCCACTCCGGCGTCGCGCAAGGCTTGGTGGGCGGAGGCCACGGCGATCTGCGAGACGCGCGCCATGCGCCTCACTTCCTTCGGTTCAATATAGGCGCTCGGATCGAAGCCTTTGATCTCGCCGGCAATCTGGCAGGGCAGCCCGCTGGCATCGAATTGGGTGATGCGGCCAATGCCGGACCGGCCGGCCAGTAGCCCGTCCCAGAGCTGGGGCACGTCCAGCCCGAGGGCGGTGATGGCCCCCAGGCCGGTGATGACAACCCGCGAGGCGGAGGAGGGATCGGGCATCGCGCGTCTCATGCGGCGGATGCCGCAGCCGCGATGCCGCGACGCAGCGCCTCGAGCACGCCCGCCTCGACGGCCAGACGGGCCACGCGCACCGCATTCTTGATGGCGTACGCATCGGAACGCCCGTGGCCGATGAATACCAGCCCGTCCACACCCAAGAGGGGCGCGGCGCCTTCCTCGGTCGGATCGAGCATCTTGCGAATTCCGCCGACGGTCGGTTTGACCAGCAACCCGCCCAGCTTGACCCACGGCGGGGCCGCTTGAATGCGTTCACGCATGAGTTCGAGGATGAGCTTCGCCACGGCTTCGGAGGATTTGAGCAGGATGTTGCCGGAGAACCCGTCGGTCACCACGACGTCCGCCTCGCCGGCGATGAGCTCTTTGGGTTCGAGGTTGCCGACGAAATTGAGCCCGGAGGCCGCCAGCAGCGGGTAGGTGTCCTTGATCAGCTGGTTGCCTTTGCCCGCCTCTTCGCCGTTGGAGAGCAGGCCCACTCGCGGCTGAGGCACTCCGCGCACGCGTTCGGCGTAAATGACGCCCATGATGGCAAACTGCAACAGGTTCTCCGGTTTGCAGTCCGGGTTGGCGCCGATATCCAGCACGACGCAACTGCCGCGCTTGGTCGGGAAGACCGGCGCCAAGGCGGGGCGCTCCACGCCGGGCAGAGTCCCCATGCGGAAGTAGGCCACCGCTGCCGCGGCACCGGTGTTGCCCGCGGTGACGAAGGCGTGGGCCTCGCCCGAGCGCACTAGATCGATGCCCACCGCCATCGAGTTGCGCGCCTCCTTGCGCTTGGCTTTGAGCGCCAGCGCCAGCCCTTTGTCTTCCATGGTCAAGACGTCTGGTGCATGGACGATGCGCACGGGCGCCGCCCCGGGACGCAACTCGTCGAGCACCGGCCCCAGCGCGCTTTCGTTGCCCACCAGCAAAACCTCTGCGCCGTATTCGCGTGCGGCTGCCAGCCCGCCCTCCACATCCGGGCGAGGATGGCGGTCGGAGCCCATGGCGTCAAGTGCAATCTTCATCACGCACCCCTCGTCAAAACCGGGAGAAGCTGGCCTGGATGATAGCACAATTGAGAACGCCGCCGGCCCGCACCCCGATGCGGCACGCGCAGTGCAGATTGCGCGCGGGCTGTCACCTGCGGTTGACAGCCGCGGAGGCCCAGATATAATTCACCCGCACGCCCTCGCGCGCTGGTGCTGGAACTGGCAGACAGGCATGGTTGAGGGCCATGTGCCGCAAGGCGTGGGGGTTCAACTCCCCCCCAGCGCACAACTCCGCCGCAGATTTCGCGGCGGAGTTTTTATTTGCAGCACGCTTCGCCTTCAGTGGACCTTCTGCAAGAAGCGCGCGGTGCGCGGGTCGGTCGGCTTGGAGAAGATCTGTTCAGGCGGCCCGTCTTCCACAAAAATGCCCTGATCCATGTACACCACCCGGTCCGCCACGTCGCGCGCAAAGCCCATTTCGTGCGAGACGACGATCATGGTCGTGCCTTCGCTGGCTAGGTTCTTCATCACGTCGAGCACCTCGCCGATGAGTTCCGGGTCGAGGGCCGAGGTGGGCTCGTCGAAGAGCATCACCTTGGGTTCCATGGCCAGCGCGCGGGCGATCGCCACGCGCTGCTTCTGCCCGCCCGAGAGGCGGGAGGGGTACTCGTCGCGCTTGGAGAGCAACCCCACTTTTTCAAGCAGCGTCTCGCCGACACGCGCCGCCTGTTCGCGAGGGCGGTTCTTGACCGTGATCGGGGCTTCGGTCACGTTTTCGAGCGCGGTCAGATGGGGGAACAGGTTGAAATCCTGAAAGACCATTCCTGTGCGCAGTCGAATGTCGCGCACGGCATCTCGGAATTCGCGCGCCACGTGCCCGTTCTCAGCGCAAACGCGGATGCCGTCGACGACGATCTCGCCCGAGGAGGGTTCCTCCAGGCAGTTGAGGCAGCGCAGCAGGGTCGACTTGCCCGATCCGCTGCGCCCGATGATCACCACCACCTCGCGCGGGTACACGTCGAACGAGACGTCGCGCAGCACGTGCAGCCGCCCGAAGAACTTATGTAGATTGCGGACGTGAATAACGGGTTCGCTCATCGTTCGCCTCGCGCCATGCGCCGCTCCAGGCGTTCCTGGAACGCCGAGAAGACCATGGTCAGCATCCAGTAGAAGACGGCCGCCACGAACAGGGTTTCCATGCTGTGGAAATACTGCCGGCCGATCTTTTGGGCGCGGAAGAGAACCTCCCACACACCCATGATGTAGACCAGCGATGAATCCTTGAGCATGGCGATGAACTCATTGCCCACCGGCGGGATGATCAGCCGCACCGCCTGGGGCAGGATCACGCGCTGCATTGTCTGGCGCCCGGTCATGCCCAAGGCATAGGCTGCCTCGGTCTGCCCCTTGCCGATGGACTGAATCCCGGCGCGGAAGATCTCGGTCATGTAGGCGCCGTAGTTGAGTGACAGGGCAAAGATACCCGAGGGCACCGGGTCCCACGTCAGCCAGGTGACGTGCAGGGCCTGGCCGATCTGCGGCAACGCGAGGAACACGAAGAAGATCTGCACCACCAGCGGTGTGCCGCGGATGAGCGAGATATAGAAGGTAGCCAGGGCGTAAAAGGGAGGGAAGCGCGAGAGCCGCCCCAAAGCGCCCACCAGCGCCAGGCCCATGGCGAATAGGATCGAAAGCAGCGAAATGCCGATGGTCAGGCCCACGCCTTCGACGAAGGGGATGGGCACCGAGAGCAGGGGGTGAACACGGGTGTTCACCGACAGCGACTGCGAGCCCAGGCCGACAACGAATAGAATGCCGCCCAGCACCAGCAGCGGCAGCATGATGCGTCGCCGCCGCTTGGGTTCGCCGCGCGCGATGTAAGCCAGACCCGCGCCGGCCAGCATCAGCACGCCTGCCGCGATCAATCGCCTTGCGGAATCCGCGCGGCCCAGCAATGCCGCGCTTTCGGCATTCACCCCCGGGACAGTGCCGGGCGTGGTGAGTAGAACCAGGCCGCCGACCAGCATCCACAGGGAGGTGAAACCGATCAGCAGGGTCGCGCCGACGGCCATCCAGCGGCGGGCCGGGAATCCGACGGCCGCGGTGCCCAGTAACAGGATGCCCATCGGCACCAGCACCGAGGTGATGGTGGTGTAACCGGCGATGAACGGCACCCACTTGAGCATGAAGCTCAAGTCGAGGCGGATGGCGCTCATCAATCCGGCCAACGCCAGGAGTAGTACGGCCCACGAAGCGAAGTTGCCGGCCGAGAACCGCGCGGCGCGCCGCCGCACATGCTCGGCTACCTGCTTTTCGACCTTCTGGCCTTCACGAGCAGGATCAGTTGAGTTGTCCATTGTTGGCTGAGCCCACGGGAGCGTTCAGCAGCGGGGGATGGTCCAGGAGCCGGGAGGAAGACCCGGCTCCTGGCAGGTCTATGCGGTTCGTCGGCAAGACAGGGTCACTGTCCAACTTTGCGTGCCAGATCGACCTTGTACCACTTCATCGAAAGGCTGGTGAGCGTGCCGTCATTGCGCATGGCTGTGATGATCTCGCTCACCTTGGCCGCCAGGGAGGTTGGATCCTTGCTGGCCGACTTGTCAATGGCCATGGCCAGAGCCTCGTAGTACACCGGGGCGCCGAGGGTTTTGATCTGGATGCCGCCCTCCTGCGCGCCAAAGACGGTCGTGGAGTTGGTCAGCCAGGCCTCGAAGTCCATGCGGCCGGCGGCCCACGCCTGCGCGCACTCCTGGTCGGTGGGGTAGGTTACGACCTGAGCGCCGGTCACCTGGTATATGATCTTTTCCCCGATCAGGGTCAGGCTGTCGTTATTCTGCAGGTAGGATTCATAGGTGGTGGCGGCCGCGGTGCAGATTGATTTCCCGTTCAGCTCCTCCACCTTGGTCAGGGTCGAGTTGTCTAGCACGGCAAACTGCGCGGGCGAATAGTAGTAGGGTTCGGTGAACAACAGGACCTGGGCGCGCTCTTCGGTCGGGGTCATCGAGCCGATCGAGACGTCCCAGCGGTCGCCCCAGTGGCCGGAGGTGATGGTATCCCAGTCGGGAGTCACAAACTCGACTTTGACTCCCAGGCGCTTGGCGACTTCCTTGGCCGCATCGACATCGAATCCGTCGAGCTGGCCCTGCTCGTTGAGGAATGACTGGGGCGCGTAGTTGGGATCGGTCGAGACGCGCAAGACACCGCGCGATAGGACATCGGCCAGGAGATCGGGCGCGGCGGTGGGGGCCGCGGTCTGGCAGGCAGCCACCATCAGGCTGAGTGCGAGGAGCGCGGTCGTAATCCGAATCAGGCGTTTCATTCTCTTCCTCCCTCACAAAGGTCGGATGCATACGCTGGCGATACGGAATCGACGCTGTGATTGCGCTGAGGACTCACCTCCCTCCAGAGGTCAGTTCAGTGGGGTTTGAAGGATTATAGCATAGCCCTGAGGCAGGGCAAGCACCGTTTCACGGGGCGTCAGGCGAGCGGGTTCGGCTCAATACGTGGGCCGCGCGTGCATCTGATCCAGATGCATCATATCGTGGCGGGCGATAAACGAGACCTGCTCGGCCAAGGTGGTCGGGCCGAAGATGGCGTGCCGCCCGGGGCGCTGCCAGGCCTGCGGCGGCAGGCCGAGCAGCAACTCCACCGTCCGGCTGCGCGCCTCGACAAAGGCCTGCAGCGAGGCCGGTCCGTTCTGCGCGCGATAGTTGCGCTGTTCGGCCCACAGGTCGGATTCGACCGCCGGAAGGAAAGGGTTCTCGCTGCCAGTGAGCATTTCGATGCGCGGCTGGGTGATCTCGCGTTCGACATCGCGCAGGTGGCAGGCAATCTCGGTGGGTCCCCAATCGGCATCGAGCGGACCGATGGACCAACCCGTAAACTCGGCAAAAGTGGTGAGCACCGCGCCCAGATGACCCCGCAGCACGTGCGGCAGAGCCATCGGGTCGGGCGGGTTGACCTGCCCGCACTTGTCCGCGTCTTCGAGCAGTGCCTGATACAAATCGGCCAGCGAGCCGGCGCTCAGCCTCCCGTCGCCGCTGCGGTGCGTTTCACCGGTCACCCAGAACGTGCGCAGGCCGAGGCGCTGCGCCGGGCGGATGTCCATCTCCAGGTCGTCGCCCACGAGCAGTGTTTCTTCCGGCTGCGAGCCCAGGCGGGCCAAGACCTCAGCGAAGTACTCAGGATGCGGCTTGGCGAAGTGTGCCTCCTCGTAAGAGGTGATCAGATCAAAGGGATTGGCCCGCGGCGCAAGGCCCGCCCAATCCAGACGTTGCTCGATGGCGGTGCGTGGAAAGAGCGGGTTGGTCACCACCGCCACCTTCCACTTGCGCTCGAAGGCCATGCGGACCAGCTCGGGAGCCATGGCCACGGGTTGGGTATGAAGGCGCAGCTCTGGAAAGTGCCGCACGTAGAAATCTTCGATGGCCCCACGCACGGCCTGGGGGTCGAGGTGCAGCGAAGGGTAGAAGACCTCGTCGAACACCTGGCGCAGGGATTGCCCGGGGCGCTCATTGGCCAACATGGCTTGCGTGCCCGCCATGAGCGCTGCGACCATCCCTTCCGGTTCGGCGAAGGCCGCCAGGTGCTCGCCCAGCAGCGCCAGGTAGGCCCTGATGAAGCGCCGCATGTCGTTGGCCAGCAGCGTGTTATCCAAGTCGCAGAGCAGCGTCGAGATCATGGGTGGGCGTCCGGCCCCAGGCGCAACTTCTCGAATTCAAGGTGACATTGGCCGCAACCGATTTCCGGTTCGCGCACTGCGTCATTGCTCTTGCGGCAGCGGGCAATGATTTCCATGCGGCGCCCCAGGCCGAGCCAGCCGGTGCGCACGCTGGCCGCAAGTACGAGATTCGGGCAGGCATTGGCCAGCAGGATGCGCGGCACCGGGCAACGGCCGCACAATCCCGGGCGCCACTCGTGAGCTGCCGCGGCCGGCAGCAGGCGGCACTCGCGCCGCTCGCGGCCGCGGAAGTAGTCCCCGAAGTAGTAGCGGCATTCAGTGCCGGCAGGGGTGCGCATCGTGTAGAGGGTTTGCTCGTGCGGCCCACGCGGGCCTCAGTTGCCCGCCGGGGCCGTTCCCAGCTGTCACACGCGGGTCAAATAGGCCCCGTTGCGGGTGTCCACCCGGATCACATCACCGGCATTGACGAACAACGGGACCGACACCTTGAGGCCTGTTTCGGTGGTCACCAACTTGGTGGCCCCGGTTGCGGTATCGCCCTTCACCCCCACCTCGGCCTGGATCACTTTCAGATCAACGGAGGCCGGCAGCTCGACATCCAGGTGTTCGCCATTGAAAAAGGTGAGCTTGACTTCGAGCCCTTCCTTGATGAAGCCTTGACCCTCGCCGATCACCGCCCGGGCGATGGGCGATTGCTCGTAGGTCTGGCTGTCCATGAAGTACATGAAGTTCTCGTCGGAGTACAGGAAGGAGGCCATGTGGTGGTCGAGGCGGATGTCCTGCACTCGATCTCCGGATTGGAAGGTGCGTTCCATCGTGCCGCCGGTGCGCAGGTCGCGCACGCGGGTGCGAATGGTGGCATTGCCGCGGCCAGGCTTGTTGTGCGAGTACTCGAGAACTTTGTACAGATGCCCGTCGAATTCGAAGGTAACCCCTTTGCGCAAATCGTTGACGTCGATCATTCCGGTGCCCAGCGTCCTTTCTGCGAGATCGCGGGCGATTATACCGCCTGGGCGGGGTGGGTGGCTGGCCGGCTCAGCCGATCGGGTAGCGCATGTGCTGGCCGCCAATGAGATGCAGGTGCAGATGGCGGACGATTTGTCCGGAGTCGGCGCCGGTGTTGATGATCACGCGGTAACCGCTTTCGTGCACGCCCTCCCGGCGGGCGACATCCGCGGCAGCCAGCAGTAACCGCGCGGCGAGGTCGGCGCCCGCCTCGGCCAGCCCGTTCAGGCCCGCCACATGACGGTTGGGGACGATCAGCACGTGGACCGGGGCCGCGGGGTGGATGTCGCGGAAGGTGGTCACCCATTCGTCGTGATAGATGATCTGTGCCGGTGCGGCGCGAGTCACGATTTTGCAGAAGAGGCACTCGGGATGGGAGTCCATGGTCAGTCCTGACAACCGGTTGGCTCGCTCGAGTCTGTGGCGGGGAGCCCGAGAAAGACGCCGTTCTCAAGCGCGGCCAGGCGGGTGGGGAGAATGCGGTTCGCCAGGCCGGCTGGCGCGCGGCGCGAGCCGCAGCCGGCCGCGTGACGCAGAAGGGGCAGCGGTTGTCGCAGCCGTCTTGCACTTTAAGGAAGGCGTGCGTGCGCCGGCGCGGAGCGGGGGGCGGCGCGCGGCCATAGGGGCATCCCTCTGCGCCCCGGCGAGGCTCTCGCGCAGGGCCGCTTTGCCTGCATTTGCGACCACCCGGCTGACGCCCGGCAACGCGCGCGCTTCGCCCGCGGCGAGTGTGGCCCAACAGCCGGTGAGCACGAGGCGTGCCTGAGGCGCCAGGGCATGCAGGCGGCGGGCGGCGCTGCGCGAATCGCGCTCGGCCTCCCTCGTCACGGCGCAGGTGTTGAGCACGATCACTTCGGCCTGGGCCGGGCGCGCGACGATCTCGTCACCCGTGGCATGAAATCGCAGCGCGAGGGAGTCAATCTCGCTTTGATTGAGCCGGCAGCCGACCGTATCGAAGAAGACGCGCATCGCTCACCTGGGCCGCGCGCATGAGGCCGCGTTGTACGGCCAAGCAGCGATGACCGCTGCAAGAGACCGGTGGCGCGCCGGCTTACGGCGCGCGGACGACGAAGTTATCGAATTGAATGTCGGTGCCCGGGGTATCGTACGTCCCCGCGATCAGACCTACATCGCCATCGGTGAGATCGCCATCAATGGCCGCGGCCACCTGCGTCCCGTTGGCAAGCAGGGTCAGCGAATTGCCTAGACAATCGAAGCGGACAGCATTCCTGCCATTGCCCTGACGAATAGCATCACTTTTCGTTATCAGTTCTCCCGATATCAACGATTGCTTCCCGCCCGAGACCTTGCTAATGCCGGCGAAGCCGTCGCTCGAGATCAAAGCGAAGTAGAAGTTCTCCGTGTCGCGGTATCGGCAGATGACCCCCAAGCCGTTGTCGTCGGACCCGCCGACCTTGGTGGCCTCCACCTCCACGCGGACATCGGTGAAACTGCGACCGGGGTTGGCCCAATAGTAACTCATGGCTTCGTTGATTAGGATGCGATAGATACCGTCCACGTAGTCGGTAACGGCGGTGTCGGAGGATAACTTGTCCCAGCCGCTGCCGCTATCTGAGAAGTCGTCTTGGAACAGGATGCTGGTATCGCTGCCCGATGTGGCGGTGCCGCTTGTCAGGCTGCATCCCAGCGTGAGTGCACTGGCAAGCACAAGAACAAGAGCGAACCTCGACACTGCTAGTCTCCTCCGGAGTTGAGTTGGTTTGTGGCCGACCCGGCCCGTTATGCGAGATCGCGCGAGACAACCCCGCGCGACCGTATCGTCTCACCGCCGGCCTGAGGATACCCCGAAATCGGGCCGCCTTCAAGGTGCCAATGCATGGTCCAAGAGGGAGGGCTATGAAGTGCCCGTTAAGGCGAAGGGCAGGCGAAGAGACGGGGGCCGGGATGTCGCGTGAGAACGCGGTTTGGATGAGGCCCAAGGAAGATGCAAGCCGCTCGTTGTTGATGGGGAGATGGATTGACCCCGCGAGAATGCCCCATCCTTCGACTTCGATTGTCCTCCTGGATCCCCGCTTCGAGCACTCGGGGATGACGTTCGTGACGCAACTGGAGGCGCTGCAGTCGAGTAGGTGGAAGGTCCCCCGCCAGACGAGTCCCAAGACTACCGCACAGCTAGTTGCACCAGCGCACGAAGGGCCGAACGAGGTTGCAGCCTCCACCTCCCTCGTCAATATGAATTGAAGCGCGCACTGGCACGCCGGTTGCAGCCCTCAGGCGGAGCGCGCAGACGTCTGGAGGTGCCGCATGCAGCCAAGCGCGGCTGGGCATTTGTGCTATTATCCCGTCGGGAGTGCCAGCCAGCAGCCTATGGCCCATGAAATCCAAGCGTATTGCGTGCGCTGCAAGGCCCAACGCCCGATGGTGGAGGTGGAATACCTCAACACCCGCAACGGGCGGCCGGCAGCGCGGGGCAAATGCGCAAAGTGCGGGACGGTGACGATGAAGTTTCTCAAGTCGCTGCCGCCTCCGGCGCCCATGCTCGAGCCCCCCGCAGAAGACAAGACCGAGGACCTGGCGGCGACCGACAGCCGTTAGCCCGGGGGCGCCCGCCGTCGGGCGCTGCCCTCCAAGCCCGCCTGCGTCGCGTGCGTCGGGTGCAGACTGCTCGAAGCGCACAAGCCAATCGTTGGATAAGGCGCGCGCCGTGCGCCGCGCCGATGGATGGATGATGATGACACGATCCGGAATAACACACAGGCAACCGAAGGTCCGGCGATGCCTGACGCGCGTCGCGCTGGCGACGGTTGCGGCAATGCTGCTGGTGGGATGCGGCGGCGTTCCCGGGATCGGTGGTGGTCCGGCACCCACGCGCTATCCCTTCCCCACCACCACCCCCGCGGCCCGCTTGCCAGTGACCTTCATCGTCACCGTGCCCGATGGCACGGGCTCGGATTCGCAGGTAGTGCTCAACCTGCTGGATGAAGTCACCAGCCTGGCGCTCAACTCGACGGTGATCGCGATGGAGGCGATCGGCGAGGGCAAGTGGGAGGCACGCGCAGATCTTCCTCGCGGGCGGCTTGTCTTCTACCGCTACTCGCTGCGCGGCGAGGGCGAAACGCTGGAGGCTGTGCCCAATGGCGAAGGCGTCGATTACCGCCTGTTCCTCGTGACCGGTGCGAATACCGTCGATGACCAGATTTCGCGGTGGCTGACCACAACCTACACGCGACCCTCCGGCCGGGTGCACGGCCTGGTGCGCGACCAGGCCACCGGCCTGGCCATTCCCGGCCTGATGGTCTCGGTGGCGGGCATGCGCACCTGGACCGATTCGGCAGGCGCCTACAAGTTCGATTCGGTGCCGGCCGGCAAGCATATGCTGGTCTACTTCGACCCGGACGGCAACTATCGCGTGTTCCAACAAGAAGCCATCGTGGCCGACGGCGCGGAGACTCCGGCCGATGTCCAACTTGTGCCGGCACCGCGGGTGTCGGTGACCCTGCACGTCTACCTGCCGGCCGATACGCCGGCCGGTGCGCCGGTGCGGTTGGTCGGCAACTTGCTTTCGCTGGGCAGCACCTTCCAGCCCGCGGCCGCAGGCTCGCTCATCGAACCCACACGCGCCCTCACGCTCACCCCGCTGCCGGATGGAACCTCGGTGGCGGTGGTCTCACTCCCGGTGGGGTACCACCTGCGCTACAAGTTCAGCCTGGGCGACGGTTTCTGGAACGCCGAGCGTGACGGCACGAGCGCACTGGTGGTGCGCGAGCTGGACGTGCCGCAGATGGACGTGCTACAAACCGACGGCGTGATTACCTGGCATTCGGCAGGTGGTGCGGTGAGCTTCGACGCCAGCGTGCCCATCGGCACGCCGATGACGGAGAGCGTGTCGATGCAATTCGCGCCCTTCCCGGGCATCTGGATGAATCCGGTGCCGATGTGGAGCGCCGGGCCACAGCGCTGGAGTTACACTCTGTTCAACCCTCTCGAATGGCCGGGCCCGGTGGCTTACCGCTACTGCCGCAACGGCGACTGCGGCGTGGCCGACGATACGGCCACGGCCGGCGCCAACCCGGCGGGGCGGCAGTTCACGCCCTCGGCTCAACCCCAATCGCTGGCCGACACGGTGCAAGCCTGGGTTGCCTGGAGCGATGCGCCCGCGCCGTCACTGGCACTCGCGGCACCGGCTGCGCGGCCGGACTTCCGCAGCGGCGTGGTATTGACCTCTGCGCCATGGCGCCGCCCGTTCGACCCGACCTTGGTAGATCTGGTGGGCCTGCGCCTCAACTCGCTCGTGATCAGCCCCGCGTGGTATGCGGCCGCGGTCACACCGCTGCCGGACCTTGTCTATCTGCCTGGATTGAACTCGCCGCTGCGTCAGGACCTCTTGGCGCAGATCGGTTCGGCGCGCTCGGCCGGCTTGCGCACCGTGCTGGCGCCGGACCTACTCCCGCTGAGTGGTTCGCTCGGCGATTGGTGGGCCGCAGCGCCGAAGAGCACCGAATGGTGGAATGCGTGGTTCACCGCCTACCGCACCTTCCTGGTAGGCTATGCCGATCTCGCGCAGCAAGCCGGCGTGGAAGAACTGATTGTGGCGCGCACATCGGTTGTCCCGGCTATGCCGGGCGCAGAGGGTGCCCCGGCGGATGCCGAGATCCGCTGGCGGGTTCTGATTCGCGATTTACGCAATCACTTTGGAGGGCGGATGGCCGTGGAGCTCTTGCTCACCGACCAACTGCAAATGCCGCCGCTCTTCCTGGACGAGGTGGATGAAATCTACGTTCAGGTGCGTACGCCGCTGGGCGCGAATGATGGCGCCAGCCTGGAGGATATGTCCGGCTCCGCCGAGGCGCTCTTGGATGGCAAGGTGGCCGTGTTGCGCGCGCTGGGCAAGCCGATTGTCATTAGCGCGGCCTACGCCTCAGCCAACGGCGGCGCCAGCGGCTGCCCGAACGACACCAGCGGCGCGTGTCTGGCGCTGGAGGCGTTGACCTCCGGCTCGCCACTGGCGCTTGCCATCGCCCCCAACCTGAACGTCCAAGCCAACGCCTATCAGGCGCTGCTGGCCAACGCGGCCGCACGGGATTGGGTGAGCGGGTTCGTCGCCTGGGGCTACTATCCGGCGGTGGGATTGCGCGACGCCTCGCCTTCGGTGCACGGCAAGCCGGCCGAGACCGTGCTGCAGGTTTACTTCCGGGCGCTCTCCGGCCGATAAGAGCTCGGCACGACGCAGGCGGGGAGAAGTGACGGACAGCCCGCTTCTTGCCCAACATCCCACGCGCACTAACGACCATGGCAGGTTGTCGCACACCTGCCACGGAGGCGTTCATCCTCGAACCGACCAGCCGGCCGCGGCCCGCACGAAGGGTGTGCGGCCGGTTTGCTTACGCGGGAGCCGAGGCGCAGCACTCTCGCCGAGGCCTCCGGCCCGCGATGGGAGAGGCAGACCATGGAGATACTTGCACAAGGGACGGGCGAGCTGATCGGCTGGCACGACCCGGACGACAACCGGCGCTGGGTGCTCGAGCACAAATCGCGCGAGCTGCGCGACAAGCGCATGAGCGTGACCCAGGCAGTGCGCGAATACGTCCACGATGGCGACTACCTGGCGATGGGCGGCTTCGGTCACATCCGCGTTGCCATGGCGGTGGTGTATGAGATCATCCGCCAGCGCCGCCAACACTTGGTGCTCGCGGGCAAGACAGCGGTGCACGACGCAGACCTGCTCATCGGTTCGGGCTGTGTCGATCGCATCGAGGTCGCCTACGCTTTCGCCCAGGAACTGCGCGGCCTCTCGCCGGCAAGTCGCCGCGCGGTGGAGAGCGGCGCGTGCCGCGTGGTCGGTGAGATCTCCAATGCCGGGTATCAGTGGCGCTTCTTGGCCGGCATGCTGGGCGTCCCATTCATCCCCTCCCGCACCATGCTCGGCTCCGACACGCTCACCCACAGTGCGTGCAAGGTGGCGCGCGACCCGTGGAGCGGCAAACCGGTCTGCCTGATCCCAGCCGCTTACCCGGACGTGGCCGTGTTCCACGTACCGCGCTGCGACATGTACGGCAACGCGCAGATCGACGGCATACTGATCATGGATTGGGAGCTGGCGCGCGCGGCACGGCGGGTCATCATCACGACCGAAGAAATCGTCGCCCATGAGGTCATCCAGGAGCGGCCGTGGCTCACCGCCATTCCCTTCTATGTGGTGGATGCCGTGTGCGAGGCGCCCTTCGGGGCGCATCCGACCACCATGCCTTACCTGTACTACTTCGACGAGGAGCACATCGGCGAGTGGCTCGACCTGTCGAAGACGCCGGAAGGCACGCGCGACTATCTTGACAATTACGTTTACAGCATGCCCGACTACGCTGCCTACCTCGAGCACATCGGCGGCGCAACCAAGCGGGCCTACCTCGAGGATGTCGAGCATCTGCGGCAGCCATTGCGCGCGCCCTGGCTGCATAGGAAGTGAGGCCGTCATGACCGCACCCCAACCTGCATACACCGCGACGGAACTGATGGCCTGCGTGGCAGCGCGCACGCTGGAGGACCGGCGCACGGTGCTGGTGGGCACCGGGCTGCCAATGATCGGGGCCATCCTCGCCCAGCGCATGCATGCGCCGGGGCTGGTGATCATCTTCGAGGCGGGCGGGGTGGGCCCGCGCGTGCCCACCCTGCCGGTCTCGGTCGGTGATTCGCGGACCTTCTACCACGCTTCGGCTGCCTCCAGCATGCACAACGTGATGAGCGCTTGCCAGGCGGGCTACGTGGATTTCGGTTTCCTGGGCGGGGCGATGATGGACCGCTACGGCAACCTCAACACCACCGTCATCGGGCCGTGGGAGGCCCCCGAGGTTCGCCTGCCCGGCTCGGGGGGCGCCAATGACGTGGGCTCGCTGGCCCAGCGGACCATCATCATCCTCCGCCAGGATACCCGCCGCTTTGTGGAGCGGGTCAACTTCATCACCACGCCGGGGTACATCGACGGCCCAGGAGCGCGCGAACGGGCCGGGCTGCCGGCCGGGTCGGGGCCGTACCGCGTGCTCACGCAGCTTGCGGTCTTCGATTTCGATGAAACCTCCAAGCAACTGCGGCTGCGCGCGACGCACCCGGGCGTGTCGCTGGCCGATGTGCAGGCCGCGAGCGGGTTCAAGATCCAGGTGGCCGATACGCTGGAGGTCACCTCGCCGCCGACCGAGGAGGAGCGCCGTCTGCTGCATGAGATTGACCCAGCGGGCATGGTCATCGGCAAGTAACGCGAGAGGTCAACCGGCCGCGCTGCGCAGCAGGGCCGGTTTGTTGTCCGGGTGCGCAGGCTGGTACAATCCGCGCCTGTGAGGCCCATCATCGCCACGCTAGCGACCAATCGACGCGTGCGGCATCGCCTGCAACAGTTGGCGCTCGGCGTTGCGCTTCTGACGTCCGCCGGCGCGCTGGCCGCGTGCAACGGCGGTGTGCCGATCTTCAGCTCGGCCACGCCCAGCTTGCCTGCGCCGCAGGTGACGATCATCGCCGGCCAAGATCCCAACGAGGTGGCCGGGCAGTTTCTGGCCGCGTGGAACGAGCGCGCCTTCGATCCCATGTATGCCCTGATTTCGGCCGCAAGTCGGAGCGCGATCAGCGCCGAGGACTTCGCTGCGCGCTACGAAGATTTCCGGCGCAAAGCGGCGATCACCCAGGTGCGCGCTGAAATCCTTGCCACGCAGGTCAACTCGCCCAACGCCGATGTCAGCACGCGCATCAGCTACACCTCCGGCATGGCGGGCGAATTCTCGCGCGAGATGATCTTGCCGCTGGTGATGGAAGGCGATACCTGGCGCATCGTCTGGGATGACGGGTTGATCCTGCCGGAACTCAAAGGCGGCGGGCGGCTGGTCCTCGAAGCAGACATCCCTGCGCGCGGCACGATTTATGATCGCTATGGCGACCCGCTGGCCTACGAATCCGAAACCCTGTCGCTGGGCATCGTCCCGGGCGAAATCGTCGATGAAGAAAGCCTGCTGCGCGAGCTCAGCCGGCTGCTCTTGATGAATACCGAGACCATTCGCCTCAAATACGCCAACGCCCTGCCGGACTGGTATGTTCCTTTGGGGGAGGTCTCGCGCGAAGAAGTGGGCAAGCGCTATGGCGTGTTGAGCGGCATGGGCGGTATCCGCATCTCGAGCAACGAGGGCCGCACTTACTTTGGCGGCGGCATCGCCTCGCACGTGATCGGCTACGTGGCGCAGGTGCCCAAAGAGCAGCTCGACGATTACCTGGCGCAGGGATACCTGGGCGACGAACTGGTGGGCGTGCAGGGCCTCGAGCAGTGGGGTGAGTCCTCCCTGGCCGGGACGCACGGGGGCACGTTGTACGTGGTGGCTGCGGATGGGCGCGTGCTCTCCACCCTCGCGCAAAGGAACAGCCAGCCGGCCTACGATATCTACACGACCCTCGACCGCGACCTGCAGGCCAAGGTCGAGCGCTATGCCTTCGGCCATCTCACCGGCGCGGCGGTCGTGCTCAACCGGGAAACGGGCGAAGTGCTGGCCATGGTCTCCAGCCCGGGCTTCGATTCAAACCTCTTCAACGGAGGCAACTTCAACAGCCAGTATCTTCTGCCCGAGCTTCTCAACGACCAGCGCGTGCCATTGCTCAACCGGGCCACCCAGGGACAGTATGCGCTGGGCTCGGTCTTCAAGCTCATCACCATTGGCGGCGCCCTCCAGTCGGGCGCCTATACCGCGGCTACCACCTACACCTGCGACGGCTACTTCCGCGAACTCCCGGGACTCACACTCGAGGACTGGACGGTGGCCAAGGACAAGCCGCCGCACGGGACGCTCAACCTAGTGCAGGGATTGACACATTCGTGCAACCCCTTCTTCTGGCACATCGGGTTGGATCTCTTCAACCGCGACCCGTGGATCGTCCCTAACATGGCGCGCGGCTACGGGCTGGGCAAACTGACAGGCATCGGGGTCATCGAGGAAGAACCGGGGTTCATCCCGGACCCAGCCTGGAAGGCCGAACAAGGTGAGCCGTGGGTCGCGGGCGATGCGGTGAACATGGCCATCGGGCAAGTGCTGCAAGTTACGCCGCTGCAAGTGGCGGATTTCGCGGCCGCGCTGGGCAATGGCGGCACACTCTACCGGCCGCAGCTCGTGCAGTCGATCCAACAGGGCGAGCAGCCGCCCGTGTTCGCCTTTTCCCCTGAGGTGCGCGGCCAACTTCCGCTCAGCGCTGAAAACCTGGTGGTGATCCAAGAGGGCATGCGTGGTGTCACCAATGCCCCCGGAGGAACGGCGCGGGCCACTTTTTATGGTTGGCGGGCGGTGGCCGGCAAGACGGGCACCGCGCAGGACCTGCCTCGCACGCCGCACGCCTGGTTCACGGGCTACACCTTCCTGGAGCGCTCCGACAAGCCCGACATCGCCATCGCCGTCATCGCCGAGAACGCCGGCGAGGGGTCGGAGATCGCCGCACCCATCTTCCGCCGCATCCTCGAGATCTACTTCTACGGCTCGCCCCAGACGCTCTACCGGTGGGAATCAGCCGTTGGCGGCCCCACCGTGACTCCCACGCTTCCGGTCACCGAAACCCCGGGCGGATGAACGCGCCGCCTGCGCATGCAACGGCCGCGGACTTCCCGCGGCCGTTGCATTTCGAGAAGCACACGCGTCGCTCGCTCATGCGCTTTCCCGGCCCCGACGTACTCGATGGCCCAGGGCGACTCGCGTCGGGCCAGCGCGCGGTGTATCATCCACGCACCACGGAGTGGCCCGGCGGGCGCGATGTCCTCGGGCCGGCATGCTGCGCCAGGCTCTCCCCGGGCCCGTGCGGCACGCCACCTGATGGAGGGATTTGACCCGGGCCCGTGCCCCGGCGCGCATCGGCCGCCCCATGACTCTGGCGCTCCACCGCTTTCTCGTTGCAGTCACTTCTGCCTCGGCCGGGCGCGGCCACCAATCATTTGCCTGTGGAGGGCGCCATGGATTTCAATCTCACCGATGAACAACGCATGTGGCGCGAGTCCGTCCGCGAGTTCTGCGAACGGGAGGTCAAGCCGCGCGCGCGCCACGTGGACGAGACCGGCGAGTTCAACTGGGATGCGGCGCGCAAGATGGGGCCGCTCGGGCTCCTCGGCCTGAGCGCGCCCGAAGAGTACGGCGGAGCCGGCGTGGATGCGATCAGCGCGGCCATCGCCATTGAAGAACTGGGGCGTGCGTGCGGCAGCACCGCTCTCTCCATTGCCGCGCACAACGGGCTCGGGTGCGGTGCGCTGGCGCTCTTCGGATCGCCGGCCCAAAAGGAGAAGTGGCTGCGTCCGCTCGCGAGTGGAGCGGGGCGGCTGGCCTCGCTCGCGCTCACCGAGCCCGGCGCGGGTTCGGATCTTGGGGGCGGAGTGAAGACGCGCGCTCGACGTGACGGCCGGCAATGGGTCATTCAGGGCGCCAAGATGTGGGTCACCAACGCCAGCCTGGCGGATGTCATCGTGACCCTGGCGCGCACTGACCCTGCCGGCGGGACGCGCTCGATGAGCATGATCATCGTGCCCACCGATGCGCCCGGGCTGACGATTGCCTCGCCGGAGAAGAAGATGGGTCTGCACGGCTCACCGACCCACGCCGTCACGTACGAAGAAGTCCGAGTGCCGCAGGAGAACTTGCTGGGCGAGGAAGGCCGCGGGTTGGCCCAGGCGCTGCAGGTACTCGACGGGGGACGTATCGGCATCGGCGCGCTGGCCGTGGGGTTGGCGCAGGCGGCGTTCGAGGCGGGGCGGGCGTATGCCAAGGAGCGCTATGCCTTCGGCCGCCCGATCGCTGAGTTCCAGGCCATTCAGTGGATGCTGGCCGATGCGGCCACGGAGATCGAGGCCGCTCGCCTGATGGTCTATCGAGCGGCATGGCTCAAGCAGGGCGGCCAGCCTTTCGCGCTGCAGGCCGCCATGGGCAAACTGATGGCCACGGAGGTCGCCGAGCGTGCTTGCCGCAATGCTATTCAGATCCATGGTGGCTACGGGTACTCGTCGGAGTATCCGGTCGAGCGCATCTATCGCGACGCGCGGTTGATGACCATCGGTGAGGGGACGAGCGAGGTGCAGCGCATGGTCATCGCCCGGCACATCCTGGCCGGTGCGTAGGATTGAACTTCCGGGAATCAGGAGGGGCTGTCTGGTCAGAGTGCGACGGACAGCCCCTCTGCGATTCGGAATCCATTGCTATCGAAGGTCGAGATTCCTCGGGCGCACCGCGACACCGGAATGACTCCGTGGCTGCTGACTGCATCGGAATGACAGAGAGGCTGAGGAGCGGGCGAGGCTGCGCCGCATGCATCATTCGTGCGCGGGGATTCGGGCGAGTGCCGTCCGCGGGCGGTCAAGGCGTGCTATGCCCTCTTCCGCATGATCGCGCGGCCTCAGGTCACGCCCTCGAACAAATCACGCTCGCGGCGTCCCGCCACAGGCGCAGGGACTGCGCGCATGTAGTGCTCGCTGGCACCCAGCCAGCGCTGGAGGAAAGCCAGCGGCCCCAACATCCGTCCACCGCCCTGGCTCGAATGGCAGGCGGAGGCTTCCTCTTTGACCTTCATGACTCGCCGGATCGATACGGAGGCGTGCACCGGAAAGTCCATTCCCGCGAACGAGGTCAAATCGATATCACCGTTCTTGCCGAAATGATGCGGGTCGCGGCCAAAGAGCGGCAGCACCCGCACGGCCAAGCGCAGGAAGCCGCGCCCGAAGGTGTGGAAGTACAGCTTCTGCGGTGCAAAGGCGGGCAGTCCCTCGAGCTCCAATGTATCGTCGCCGGCGATGCGAAATGCGGCGACCGTCGCGTTATGAATTGCGATGTGATCGGGGTGCCGATATCCACCGATCGGGTCGAAAGTAAGGACAACCTGCGGACCGATGCGGCGGATGAGCGCTGCGACCTCGCGCGCCACCTTTTCGAGGGGCGCGGCAGCCAGCGCCTGTGGGTGGAGATTATCGGGCGAGCCGGGCATTCCCGAATCGCGATAACCCAGGAAGTGTACCTGGGTCAGGCCGAGCGTCTGGGCCGCACATCGCAGCTCCGATTTTCGCATCTCGCCGACCGAAGCAAAGCCTTTGAGGTCCGGGGGAGCCTCGCCCACCTCGCCGGCCGTGGCGCAGGCAAGATGCACCTCCACGCCCAAGAGCGCGTACAGGGCCAGGGTGCCCCCGGTGCCGAAGGTTTCGTCGTCCGGATGGGCCAGCACAGCCAACAACCGTTTCGGATTCGGCGTCATAGTTCCTCATTCCCTTGCTCACCGGTCTTACTTGCCGCGGGACATGGCGCATTGCGAGGCATGGGCCTCGCGGCATTCTACCGCGCCCCTGGTCCTCTACAAAGAGCGGCCCACCCAGGGTGTCGGTGGGCGCGTGGAATGACGAGCCGGCGTGCGGGGATCACGCGAAGCGGGTGAGGCCGGCGGCTTCGGCGGCCGACCGTGCCCGCGCATACTCTTCCTGGGTCAGCGGGCGGCTGATGTCGGCGTGCTGGCCCGCATGATAGTCCGGGCGGTATTGGTCCATCAGGTTAAGATACGTCGCGCGGGAGATCGAGCGCGCGAGAAAGCGTGCGATCTGAGAAGTTCCCGCCAGGTTGTTGGGCAGGACGAGATGCCGAACCAGCAGCCCGCGCACGGCCAGACCCTCCTGATCCAGCACCAAATCCCCAACCTGGCGATGCATCTCTTTCACCGCGCCCCGATTGACGGCCGGATAATCGGCGGCGTGCGAGTAAGCCAGCCCTACCCGCGCGTCGGAATACTTCATATCCGGCATGTAGATATCAATCACCCCGTCGAGCAGGTGCAGCGCCTCGAGGCAATCGTATCCGCCACTGTTGTAGACCAACGGGACGCGCAGCCCCTGGTGCGCGGCCAGGTGCACGGCTTCCAGTATCTGCGCCACCACGTGACTCGGCGAGACCAGGTTGATATTGTGGCACCCGAGTTCCTGCATGTGAAGCATCATCGCGGCCAGCTCGCCGGCATCGACCTCCGGCGCATCGGGGCTCTGGCTGATGGTGTGGTTCTGGCAGAACTGACAGCGCAGGTTGCAGCCCGAGAAGAATATCGTGCCTGAGCCGTTGCGCCCGGTGAGCGGGGCCTCTTCTCCGAAGTGGGGGTGGAAGGATGCCACGCGCGCCCAGCGCCCGATGCGGCAGGTGCCGGCGTGGGTTGTGCGGTTCACCCGGCAGCGGCGCGGGCACAGGTCGCAGGAGGTGAGACAGCCGGCCGCCTCTCGGGCGCGCACGGCCAGTTCACCAGAGCGATGCAGAATGAGATAGGCGGGGAATGCGGTCATGGACGGGCGCCGCCCGGCGCGCCGCTCACACGGCAATCGTTGGGCCGCGTTCGATGTGCGCGATGCGTCCGAAACGATGCAAGCCAGCTTCACTCGCCAAGGTCTTGGCGCACTCCAATTCGCGCGGCGTGATCTTGCGATACAGATCGCCCAGTCCCTTGGCGCTGCGCGTGGGCCGGAAGTCGTCCACCAGATGGAGATAGGTGTCGGGCGATATCTGCCGCGCTAGAAAGCGGACAACGTAGGAAGTGCCGGCCAGGCGGTTAGGTAGCACCACGTGGCGCACGAGCAGCCCGCGCACGGCGCAGCCCTCATCGCTCACCATCAGATCGCCCACCTGGCGGTACATCTCACGCAGGGCGGCGCGGTTGATGCGCGGGTAGTCGCGCACATCGAGGAAGCGGCGCGCCTGGCGCGTATAACCGAAGCGCATCTCCGGGGCGTAGATGTCGACAACCCCCTCCAGCAAGGCCAGAGCCACCGGAGCGTCGTATCCGTTTGAGTTGTATACCAGCGGCAGAGTCAAACCTTGGCGGGCGGCAATTGCCAGCGCCTCAAGGATCTGTGCCACGACGTGGCTGGGGTTGACCAGATTGATGTTGTGGCAGCCAGCGTTTTGCAGCTCACGCATGCACGCCGCCAGGGCGGCGGGTGTTACCTCGCGCTCCGAGCTTTCATGGCTGAAGGCCATCGGGCGCTGTTCGTTAAGCGGCGCGCCGGGTTTGCGAAGTTCGCCGCCGGCGAAGAGGATCGCGCCCGAGCCGCGCGATCCGACGAGGCTCGCCTCTTCGTGGTAGTTGGGGATGAAGGCCAGCATGCGCGCGTCGCGCCCGGTGCGGCATGCGCCAGCTTCGCGAGTGCGATCGGCACCGCAAACGCGCGGGCACAGGTCGCACGCCGAAAGGCGCGCGCGGGCGCGCTTGGCCCGCTCGGCGAGAGCCGTCTTGCGGCCAAGGCGCAGGTAACCCGGGGCTGGGTCAGAAGCTGACATGCGGCAAAGGGGCGGTTGGCATGGGCATCAAAACGAATCTCGCGGACGGCACCTGGCAAATTCGCGCCGACCCCACTTGATTGTACCTAAGGTTGGATTGACGGCCCGGCGCGGGGTATGGTATGATGCTCGGCATTCGGGGGCGTGGTGTAGCTGGCCTAACACGCGGCCCTGTCAAGGCCGAGACCGCGGGTTCGAATCCCGTCGCTCCCGCCACGAACGAATGGAGGCTCCAGCCGGATCTTTTCGGCTGCGGCCTCCTTTCTGTTATTGGGCAGCCGCCTTGGGGCGTGCATCGCACGAAGGACCCCACTGGTCGAATCCGAACCAGCCGCGAGGTACTTGGCCCCCAAAGACCACCGCATGAGGGTCCGGACTTGATCTGTCGAACGTTGCGTTTCGACCTCCATCAGATCAGCAACCCGGATACGGATACCTCGCCCCCATCCGCGATTGGGCCACCACGCCCTGGTGCGCATCGATCGAATCGTTTCAACCGGTCGCAAGGAGAGGGAACTTGTGAGGCAGATCGCCCCTCGGCAGGATCTTGATCCGTGCTGGCGACAACCAAGGTGGAGGCGCACGAAGCGCGAAGGGGCGAAGAGAGGAGCGCGGCCCCATCGATCTGGCTCGGCGGGATTCAAGGACGCCAATTCCGCACCGGTCGGCGAAACGCGACGACTCGCCGCCCGAGGAAAGGTGCGGGATCGGCAGTGCGGGATCGGCGTGTTGACACCCCAGTCCACCCATGCTATCCTGTCCCCGAGATTGGTATATACCACCAGACCAATTTGTTCCAGGCGACACAAATGACGTCTTCCAAGGCCGAACACGCCTCGCTCAATCCTCTCCAGCTCAAACCTGTCAACCGTCTGGTGGCCGGCGTGCCTCTCTACATTCAGATAGCAGAAGGACTCCTGACCTGGGTCGATTCGGGTCGCCTCGCTCCTGGCGATCGCCTGCCGCCCGAGCGCGACCTGAGCCAGATGCTTGGCGTGAACCGAATGACTTTGCGCCGTGCGCTGGAGATGCTCGAGGCGCAGGGGCTGCTGGCGCGCCGCCAAGGTGCCGGCACCTACATCGCCGACCGCAAGATCGAGCGCCAGGCCGGGCAACTAGTCTCGTTCACCAAGCGCATGCGCGAGCAAGGCTTCACGCCTGGGGCGAAGGTGATCTCGTTTGAGGAGCGGCCGTGCGGCGCAGCTCTGGCGGCGGCGCTGCGGCTGCCGGCATTTGCGCCCGTCTACGACATCCGCCGGCTGCGATTCCTCAACGGCCAGCCGGTGCTGCTCGAGCACTATACGCTCCCGATCATGCGCTTTGCGCGCCTGGCGCGATACGATCTTGAGCAAAACTCGTTGTACGAGGTGCTGCATGAGCACTACGGGGTGGATGTGCATCGGGCGCGCCTCAGCCTGGAGGCGGTGCTGGCCACCGCGTACGAGTCTGAGCAATTGCTCGTGCCGCTGAGCGCACCGCTGATGCTTGAACGCCGGCTTTCATATGATGCTCTGGGAGCGCCGGTGGACCACGGCGAGGACTACTACCGGGGGGACCGTTTTCAATTCGTCACCGAGACGGCGGCGCTGGCGCTGTAGACCTGCGCCGTGCGAGGCGGCCATTCCGCCAGGTGAAAGAGGGACGAGGCGATGGGCCAATACTTCGAACTGCTGAGCCGCGATCAGGTGCTGCGGGTTCACGAGGCATCACTGGAGATTCTCGACGAGGTGGGGCTGCTCATCCGCAATGCGCAAGCGCGTGAGATCCTCGCTGCACATGGCTGCCGCCCGCTGCCCGGGAGCGAGATCATGCACTTCCCGCGAGCCGTGGTTGAAGAGTTCCGCGTCTCGATCCCGCCCACCTTCACTTTTGGCGGCCGCGAGCCGCGCTTCGACCGGACGATCCCGGACGACAGCCCGGTGATGGTCACCGGCAGTTCGGCGCCGAACATCATCGACCCGCTGACCGGGCAGGAGCGACGCGCGCGCTCGGAAGACTTGGCACGCATCGCCCATCTCGTCAACGGACTCCCGGGGTACGACGTCTTCTCCATCTCAACTCTGGCCGAAGACGCCCCTGCGGGCATGTTCAGCCTCACCCGCTTCTATGCCGCACTTAAGAACTGCGCCAAGCCGGTGCGCGGCAGCGGCCCGCCTGAGGACACCGAGAAGATTCTGCAACTGGCGTATACCATCGCCGGAAGCGAAGCCGCCTACCGGGCACATCCTTTCGTGACCCATCACTACTGCCCGGTGGTTTCGCCGCTGACGATGGATTTCGATTCGACCCAGATGCTCATCTATTACACCGAGCAAGGGCTGCCCTGCTACCCGACCATTGTCCCCAACGCCGGGCTCACATCGCCGCTGACTCTCCTGGGGACTTTAGCCCAGGGCAATGCGGAATTCCTGGCCGCGGCGGTTCTCGAGCAAATGGTGCGGCCCGGCAAAGCTACGATCTACGCCATGTTACCTACCGTGGCCGATATGCGCAGCGGGGCCTACGCGCCGGGCGCGATCGAGACCGGCGTGCTCTTCGTGGGGCACGCGCAGATGGCACGTTTCTACAATGTGCCCAACGGCGGCTACATTGGGCTGACCAATTCCAAACTCAACGACGCCCAATCGGGCTACGAGACCGGTATGTCGCTGGCGCTTGGCCTGGCGGCCGGCGTGGACATGTTCAACACCGGCGGGTTGCTGGACGCGTTGATGGCATTCGATTTTGCCAAGGCGGCCATTGACGACGAAATCTTCATGATGGCCAAGCGGGCCAAGCGCGGACTGGAGTTCAGCGAGGACAACCTGGCCCTCGATCTGATTCGCGAGGTGGGACCGGCGGGCATGTTTATGGACAACGCGCACACGTTGGAGCGCATGAAGACGGCCGCCTTCCTGCCCGAGATTTCGGATCGCGACGCTCGCGCCCAGTGGATCGAGCGCGGCGCCCTGGACTCACAGGAGCGCGCGATGCGCAAGGTGCAAGACATTCTGACCTGCGACAACCCGGTTGTGTTTTCCGCGGAGGTCGATGCACGCGTGCGCGCCAAATTCGCCGGTCTGGTGGCTGGGGACTCGCGCCCGCCCGAAGGCTGGACACGCGCCGCCCGGACCGCCCGGCGTGAGCGCACTGAACGGCGGCGACGCGAAGCGGCTGGCCAGAGCAGCTGACGTGTGCCGCGAGGCCGGGAGTGGGAGAGGGGCAGGCCCGGCCCTCAATGCATACCCATCGATATGGGACGGATGACACTGTGACCGACAAGCCAACCTCAATCCCCGAACACCAACTCGTGCTCGTGCCATCCGGGCGGCGCGGACTCATCGCAGAGGGGACCGACCTGCTCACCGCCTGCCGCTCACTGGGGGTGGATCTGGAATCGATTTGCGGCGGCAAGCAGACCTGCGGCAAATGCCAGGTCGTCGTGGAGGAAGGGCGCTACGAGAAACACGGCCTCACCTCCGTCGCACGTCACCTCTCGCCGCCCGAGGCGCAAGAGATCGCCTGCGCGGCCAAATTCGATATCCACGGCCGACGGCTGGCCTGCGCCGCCCGCGTGCAGGGCGAATTGCTGGTCAGCGTGCCGGAGGAAAGCCAGGCGCGCAAACAGGTCATCGCCAAAGAGGCCACTGAGCGCACGATAACCATCCAGCCCGCGGTGCGGCTCATCTATATAGAAGTGACCCCGGCCAACCTGGGTGACCATCGCGGGGATTGGCAACGGGTGCAGCAGGCGCTGCGTGAACAATGGCAGATCGCGTCGCCGGTCCTCGACCCGGCCGTGCTGCCCAGCCTGCAACCGGCGCTGCGCCGTGGCGGGAGCACGCTGACCCTCACCCTGTGGGACGAGCGCGAGGTGCTGCGCATCGAGCCCGGCTATGTGGAGCGGCTGGTCGGCCTGGCGGTGGATGTGGGTTCAACCACTATCGCGGCTCACCTGTGCGACTTGCGCACCGGCGCCGTGCTCGCCAGCGAATCGATGATGAATCCCCAGGTGCGCTTCGGCGAAGACCTGATGAGCCGAGTGTCGTACGGCATGAGCGAGCCGCAAGGCGTGGCACGCATGCACCGTGCGGTCATCCGCGCCATCAACGAATTGGCCGAGAAGGCCGCTGCCCGCGGCGGGTTTACCTCGGGCGAGATCGTCGACAGCGTGCTGGTGGGCAACAGCATCATGCATCACCTGCTGCTCGGGCTTGACCCGGTTGAGCTGGGCGGTGCGCCGTTTGCGCTGGCCACCTCCGGACCGCTCGACATGAAGGCGCGCGACCTGGGGCTGGCGTTCCACCGCGGCGCGCGGGTGCACGTGCTGCCGTGTATCGCCGGGCATGTGGGCGCCGACCACGTGGCGGCGCTGCTGGCCGAGGCGCCGCACAAGCAAGATGAAGCGATGCTGCTCATCGATGTGGGGACCAACGCCGAGATCTCGCTCGGCAACCGCGAGCGAATGATGTGCGCCTCAAGCCCGACCGGGCCGGCCTTCGAGGGCGCGCAAATCACCCACGGCCAGCGCGCCGCTCCGGGCGCCATCGAGCGGGTGCGCATCGACCGCGTCACGCTCGAGCCGCACTTGAAGGTCATCGGCCATGAGACCTGGGTGGAGCCGCAGGCTGCGGACGAAGTGCCTGCCCAGGCACGTGCCACCGGCATCTGCGGCAGCGGCATCATCGAGGCCGTAGCGGAGATGTTCCTGGCCGGCATCATCACCTCCGACGGCCGCTTCGACGAACAGGCCGCCGAGCGCTCACCGCGCGTGCAATTCGAAGGACGCACCGGGCGCTACGTGCTCGCGGACGCCGCGCAAACCGCTACCGGCGCGCCGATCGTGGTCACTCAGAGCGATGTGCGCGCGATTCAATTAGCCAAGGCGGCGTTGTATGCCGGCGTGCGGCTGCTCATGGAACATCAGGGCGTCGCGCAGGTCGACCGCATTGCACTGGCCGGCGCCTTCGGCAGTTACATCAGCCCGCGCCACGCGATGATCCTGGGCATGATCCCAGACTGCGAGCTGGAGCGCGTGCAGGCCGTAGGTAATTCGGCGGGCGACGGAGCGCGCATTGCCCTGCTCGACCGCGAGCAGCGAGTGGAGGCGGAGCGGCTGGCGAGATGGGTGGAGCACGTGCAGACAGCCACCGAGCCCACCTTTCAAGATCTGTTCGTCGCGGCGCTTGCCTTGCCGCACGCGAGCGACGCCTTCCCTCATTTGCAGGCCGAGCTTCCTGCCCCGCGAACCGCCGCACGGGCGCGGCCGCGGCAAAGCCACACCAACCCATCCCACCTGGAGAATGCGGAATGAGCGAGGAATTGGATCTGACCAAGCTGCCGACCGAGGAGATCGTCCTGCAGATCAAGGACGACCTGTATGATGGACTGGCGGCTGAAGTTGCGGCCGCGGTCCGGGAACTGCTGCGTCGCGGCCTGACGCCCTACGAGGTTCTAACCGGATCGCTCGTGGCCGGGATGGATGTCGTGGGTGCGGATTTCCGCGACGGGGTCCTCTTCGTGCCCGAGGTGCTCATGGCCGCCAAGTCCATGAAGGCCGGCATGGAAATCCTGCGCCCGCTGCTGGTGGAGACCGGCGCGCCGCAGATCGGCACGTTCGTCATCGGGACGGTGAAAGGCGACATTCACGACATCGGCAAGAACCTGGTGGCGATGATGATGGAGGGGGCCGGGTTCAAGGTGGTGAACCTGGGCATCAACGTGGACGCGGAGAAGTTCATCGGCGCGGTGAAGGAGCACAAGCCCACTCTCTTCGGCATGAGCGCGCTGCTGACCACGACCATGCCGTACATGGGGGTGGTGATCAAGGCTCTCAAGGAAGCCGGGTTGCGCGACGACCTGATTGTCTTGGTCGGCGGCGCACCGCTTAACGCCACTTTTGCCGAAGAGATCGAGGCCGACGCCTACTGTCGCGATGCGGCCATCGCGGTCGAAACGGCCAAGAAACTGGTCGCGCTCAAGCGCGGGGGCTAGCTTGGCCGCATGGGCAGGAGCGCGTCGGACGAGGCGGGACGGCGGCCAGGGGCTTGGGCGGGCCGACAATGGGCATCCGCTACCCACCTCGATCGGTGACATCGATATCGGTCCAGACCACGTCGCCAACAAGGAGGCCGAATGACAACCTGGAGTGAGTTGCTGGCGCAGCCAGGAGTGATCCTCGCCGATGGCGCGATGGGCACGATGCTGATGGCAAACGGACTGGCATTCGGCAATTCCCCTGAACTATGGAACGTCGATGAGCCGCAGCGCGTGGGAGAGGTTCACGCGGCTTACCTCCAAGCGGGCGCGCGCATCCTCCTGACCAACACATTCGGCGGGAACCGCTTCCGCTTGCAGCTCCACAACTTGCAGGAGCGTGCCGCCGAACTGAACCGCGCTGCGGCACGCCTGGCTCGCGAAGCCGCGGGGGGCACCGCGCTGGTGGCGGGCGACATCGGCCCCAGCGGGGGCATCCTGGCGCCCCTCGGCGAACTGGAGCCCGAGGCAGCCGTGGCCGGGTTCGCCGAGCAGGCGGCGGCGCTGGTCGAGGGCGGGGTCGACGTGATCTGGCTCGAGACGATGTCGAGCCTGGAAGAGATGCGCGCGGCTATCGACGGAGTGCGGCGGGCGTCGGCGGGTATCCCGATCATCACCACGATGACGTTCGATACGCGCGGGCGGACGATGATGGGTGTGACGCCCGCGCGCGCGGCGCAGACTCTGAGCGGATGGGGGGCCGTGGCGGTGGGGGGCAACTGCGGCAACGGGCCGGACGAAATCCTCGAAGTGGTGGCCAAGATGCGGGCGACGGCGCCCGCCGCCACGCTCGTGGCCAAAGCCAACGCCGGCGTGCCGCACCTTGCGGCCGGGCGTCCGGTTTACGGCGCCGGCCCGGACGACATGGCGCGCTACGCCATCGCGGCCGTCGAGGCCGGGGCGCGCGTCATCGGCGCGTGCTGCGGAAGCACACCAGACCATTTGCGAGCGATGCGCGATGCGCTCGCAGCCAAAGGCCTGCTCTAGCGGGAGTGGTTGAGTTGCGAACTGCCTTGATCGCCTGTGGTGCATTGGCGCGCGAAGTGCTGGCTCTCAAAGCCAAACACAACTGGCAGGCGGAGGTGCTGGCCGTGCCGTCTTTGTTGCACAACACACCCGACCGCATCCCGCAGGCCGTGGCGCGGCGCATCCGCGAAGCGCGTGCCGCCTTCGACCGGGTCATCGTCGTTTACGGCGATTGCGGCACGGGCGGCCGGCTGGATGCGCTGCTCGCCGCCGAAGGCGTTGAACGTGTGGCGGGGCCTCATTGTTACGAGATGTACGCCAATGGTCAGTTCCAGGCGATGATGGACCGCGCGCCGGGCACGTTTTTCCTCACCGACTATTTGGCGCGTTCATTCGATCATCTGGTCGTGGAGCGATTGGGTCTCGATCGCCACCCGGAACTGCGCGAGGACTTCTTCGCCAACTACACCAAGGTGGTCTATCTGGCGCAGGAGGACAAAGCGGAGCTGGTGGCCAAGGCGGAATGGGCTGCGCGCGCCCTTGGGCTGCCGCTGGAGGTGGTGCGTGTGGGCTACGGTGCACTCGAATCACGGCTGGTGGAGATGATGAAAGCATGAGCGTTGACGTTCGTATCGTTTCGTGGCGCGATATCCCGGCGCAGGTGAAGATCGGCGCCGGACGTGCGCGCATATCGCGTCCACTCGCCGAGCGCTTTCAGCGCGCGATCGACGAGGCGGCGATGCGCGCCGGAAAAAGCGGCAGCGACGAATACCTCACCGAGTGGCGCACCTCCGACCCCGAGACCCGCGAAGGGGAACCCGAATCGGTGGCCGCGGAACTCGTGGCGGAGATCGAGGCCGCGTACCCCGAGGCGCGGCTGCAGGCCTTGGTGGCTCAGCGCGGGTTAGAGGCCGCATAGTCCTTGCTGCACGACCGGGCGGGGAGAAGGTAGAGCGCATGTCGTTCCTGCAAAACCATCCGGCGCTGCTCGAGACGGCCTACGACGCAACCACGCGCCTGCTGCATCCGTGGCGGCGCTGGCTGCGCCGCGGCGGGGCGACCGAGAAGCTTCTGGTCGTCGCCGAGCAGGTGGGCAAAGGCGCCATCTTCGACTGCCGCATGTGCGGCGAATGTGTGCTGCACAACACCGGCATGACCTGCCCGATGACCTGCCCTAAGAATATGCGCAACGGGCCGTGCGGCGGAGTGCGCCCCGACGGCCGCTGCGAAGTCCTTCCCGACCAGCCCTGCATTTGGACTGAGGCGTGGCAGCGCGCGGCGCGCATGCCCAAGTACGGCGGCGAAATCCACCTCATCCTGTCTCCGCTCGACCGCCAGCAGCAGGACCGCTCGGCTTGGTTGAACGAACTTCTCGGCCTGCCGGATTCGGTCCCCCAGGGATGGGACGAATGAAGAGCGGCTCCCGGCTCGAGCGCGTGTTGCACTCCGGGCGATTTGCGGTGACGGCCGAGCTGAACCCGCCCGACAGCGCCGATGCGCAGGCAGTCTACGACCGCGCGTTGGTGCTGGCCTCGGTGTGCGACGCGATCAATGCCACCGATGCCTCGGGCGCCAATGTCCACATGTCGAGCGTCGGGGTGTGCGCATTGCTCACACGCGCCGGCTACGAGGCTGTGCTGCAGGTAAGCTGCCGCGACCGCAATCGCATCGCCATACAGGGCGATCTGCTGGGGGCGGCCGCCATGGGCGTGCGCAACGTGCTGTTCCTCACCGGCGACGGAGTCCAGGCTGGCGATCAGCCGCAGGCCAAGCCGGTGTTCGATCTGGATTCGATCGCTGCGCTGCGCATGGCACGCCTGATGCGCGACACGGGGCGCTTCCTTAGCGGGCGGACCCTCGAGGTGCCGCCGCGCATCTTCATGGGGGCGGCTGCCAACCCGTTTGTGCCACCGGTGAAGTTTCGCGCCCAGCACTTGGCCAAGAAAGTGGAAGCCGGGGCCGATTTCATCCAAACCCAGTACGTCTTTGACCTGGCGCGCATGCGCCAGTTCATGCGTGAAGTGTGCGATTTAGGGCTCGACCGCCGCGTCCACATTCTGGCTGGCGTGGGCCCGCTGCGCTCGGCCAAGACCGCGGAGTGGATGCGCAGCCACGTGCCGGGAGTGGTGGTGCCGGATGACGCGGTACATCGCCTGCGCGGCGTGCCGACCGACCACCAACGCGAAGAGGGCAAACGCCTGTGCATCGAGATTATCCGTGAACTGCGCGAGATGCCTGGCATTCATGGAGTGCATGTGATGGCCTATCGCCAGGAGGAGCTGGTGGCGGAAATCATCGAAGAAGCCGGCCTGCTCCCGCGACGGGCGGAGCCCGAAGCGACGGCGCGAGTTGAGGAGAAAGTGGCCTGATGGAAACCATTCTTCGTTCGCCGGGGCGCGAAGTGCGCATTGGCCCGGCGCGGCCCTTCGTCATCATCGGTGAACGGATCAACCCGACCAACCGCGCGCGGCTGGCGGCGGAAATGGCGGCCGGCGATTTCTCACGGGCGCGCGCGGAGGCGATTGCCCAGGTGCAAGCCGGGGCGCAGGTGCTGGATGTCAACGCGGGCATTCCGCTGGCCGACGAACCGGCCATCCTAGCCGAGGCTATCCGCGTCATCCAGGAGGCCGTCGATGTGCCGCTGCGCATCGATTCCTAGCTTGTCAAAGCGCTGGAAGCCGGTTTGGCCGCCTATCGCGGCAAACAGCTGGTCAATTCGGTGACCGGCGAGAGCGAGCGCCTGGAAGTGGTGCTGCCGCTGGTGAAGAAAAACGGCGCGGCGGTGATCGGCGTGGCCAACGACGAGGGCGGTATCTCGGAAGACATACACGTGCGTTTCGCGGTGGCACAGAAGATCGTCGAGCGCGCGGAAGCGTTCGGCATCCCGCGTGAAGACGTGCTCATCGACCCGTGGCCATGCCCATCGGCGCGGTTGCCGCCGCCGGCGTCTCGCTGTTTGCCTTGGCGCGCCGGCTGCGCGAGGAACTCGGGGTCAACACCGTGTGCGGGGCACCCAATATCTCGTTCGGCCTGCCGGATCGCGTAATGCTGAACGGCGCCTTTCTCACCATGGCCATCGGCGCGGGCATGACCTGTGCCATCACTAATCCGCTGGAGGAGGACTTGCGCAAGTTGATCCTTGCGGCGGATGTGATGATGGCCCACGATGATAACTGCGCGTCGTGGCTCGCGGCGCAGCGACCGGCCGGCGACGGCGCGCGCGAGGAGCGTCTGGCAAGGCGCGAACGGCGCCGGGCGCAGCAGGGCGTGTAGCGCGCATCAAGCTGTCCTCGACAGCCAATCTGGAAGAGGGCATAGCACGCCTTACATTTGACCGCGCGCGAGTGGCATGCGCATGGCCCTGCGCGCGTTCCACGCTGCCCGGGTGACAGCGTTGGCTCGCGGGCCACGCGGCGCGACAGGCGCGCAAGTGCCTGTGCTACACTAACCTTCGATGTCCGTCGAGTACCTGCTCGGCCCCGCCGCCTCAGGCAAGACCCACGCCTGCATTGAGCGTGTGCAATCGCTTCTGGCCAAGAAGAGGCTCGCCTCGGCCTGGGTGGTTGTGCCCACGCGAACCAGCGCCACCTCCTTCCGCCGCCGGCTGGCACAATCCGGGGGCGCACTCGGCGCTACCATCCTCAGATTCAGCGGCCTGTACGACGAGATCCTCGCCCGCGCCGGCCAGTTCATCCCGGTCGCCGATGAGGCCGTCGTTCTGCGCATGGTGCGCGCAGCGATCGATGCGCTGCACGCCGACGGCATCCTTCCCTACTACGCCCCCATCCGGCGCTCGCCGGGGTTAATTCGCGCCATGGCCGAGCACATCGCCGAATTCAAGCGGGCGATGCTGACCTCCGAGCAGCTTCAGGCGGCGCTCGTGGACGCCGCGCCGCGACTGACGGAGATGGCAGACATCTACCGCGTCTACCAGGAGGGGCTGCAGGCGCTGAGCTGGGTGGATCGCGAGGGAGCCGGCTGGCTGGCAGTGCGCGCGCTCCAGCGGCAGGCTGGCCTCCTGCGATCGGTTGACCTTCTGATCGTGGACGGGTTCGATTCCTTCAGCCCGCTGCAACTCGAAGCGCTCACCGCGCTCGGCGAGCAGGTGGGCCTGATGGTCATCACGCTGTGCGGTGAGCCGGAGATGAGTCGCGCCGCCTACCGGCGGTTCGAGCGCACACACCGCACCCTGACCGAACGCCTGAATCTCTCGCCGGTGATGCTCACTCCGGGCGGCCAACGGCCGATGGCGCTTGGGCATCTTGAGCGTTACCTCTTTTCGGCGGAGGCGCCGCAAGTCGATGGCGGGACGGAGGTCGCGCTTCTCGAGGCGCAAACCCAGGCGCTGGAGGCGCGCGAGGCGCTGCGCTGGATCAAGGCACGCCTCCAGCGCGATGAGCTTAAGCCCTTCGAATGCGCGATCATCGCGCCCGACCTGCGCCCATATCAGGCTTACCTGCGCGAGGCGGCGCGCGAGTTCGACCTGCCGGTGCGCTTCGTGCAGGGTGATGTGCTCGAGAACAACCCGGCGATCGCCTCGATCCTGGACCTTCTTCAACTTCCGCTGCTCGAATGGCCGCGACGGTTGCTGCTGAACGTCGTCTCCAGCCCGTACTTCGATCTGGGCAGTTGCCAATTGGCGCGCGACGACGCCTGGCCGCTCGAGGAAGCCGCGCGCGCGGCTCAGGTCATCCGCGGTCTCGACCAGTGGCGGGAGGGCCTGGCAGTTCTCGCGGATGCCGCGCCGCCACCAGCCACGGATGAGGAAGACACGCCACTGCGCGCCCCATCCGGCGAGCAGGTGCGCCGCCTGGCAGCGGCGCTCGAACGGCTGGCCGAGCGCCTTCGCCCCGCGCCGGAGGCGACACTCGCCGAGCATTCACGCTGGGCGCTCGAGCGGCTCGACGATGCCGAAGGATTTGCCGTCGAGCGCCAGGTGCGCGCCGTGCCCGAGAATTCGGAGCGGGACCTGGCGGCGCTGGAGGCGCTGCGGCAGGTGCTGGACGCGCTCGTGCTCAGCGAGAAGGCGCAGCCCAACCCGCCGCGCGTCGCATATCGCGAATTCATCGACGAGTTGCGCGAGGCGGTGGGTGCCGCCACCTACCAGCCCGAGGGCGATGAGGCCTGGCGCGGTTCGCGCATATGCGTGGCGGACCTGACCCAGGCGCGCGGCGTGCCCTTCGCAGCCGTGGCCCTGCTCGGCGTGGCAGAAGGCATCTTCCCCAGGCGGCTGAGCGAGGACCCGTTCCTCACCGACAGCGACCGCGGGCAGTTGATCGAGCGCGGTCTGCGACTCGAGCCGCGCCTGCGCAGCGATCAGCAGACCGTCTTCTACGAGGCCGTCACGCGCGCCGAGCGCTTCTTGCTTCTCACGCGGCCATACCTTTCGCCGGAAGGCGAGGCCTGGGAGCCCTCGCCCTACTGGCAAGCGCTGCGCGAAGTGGTGCGCGTCGTGCCGCAGCGCGTGCGCAGCGAAGGCTGCCTTCCGCTCTCCGAGGCGGCCTCGCGCTCCGAACTCCTGGCGCAGGCTCTACTGCGCGGCGACCTGCCCGCAGAGTACGCGGAACTCGGCGGCGAGTGGCGTCAGGCACAACATGCCCGCCGCATATTGCAGGCGCGCCTGGCGCGCGAGGCGGAGGGCGAGTTCGATGGGCAGCCGGCGGACCTCGCGCCGGTGCTGCGCCTAGCCTACGGCCCGCGGCACGTCTTCAGCCCTGGCCGGCTTGAGACCTACGCCGGCTGCAAATTCCACTTCTTCATCCAGAAGGCGCTCGCGCTCGAAGAACTGGCCGAACCCGAAGTAGGATTCGATCCGGCGCAGTTAGGGACGATGCTGCACGAGATCCTCGAGCAGGTTTATGCGAGCGCTGGGGACGTCTCCAACCTTGAGCTGCTCCTCGAGTCGCTTGAGCCGGCGGCCGAACGAGTTTTCGCCGACGCGCCGCGGCGGCTTGGTTTTCGCCGCTCCCCATTATGGGAAGCCGAACGGGCCGGCCTGCTCGACGACCTGCGCCAGACGCTGCACGCGTTGCATGCCTACTCGACCGGATATCGCCCGGCGCGGCTCGAGGCGCGGTTCGGGATGGAGGGCGACCCGCTGCGGCTGGAGACCGCGGCGGGCGAAGTTCTGTTGCACGGGATCATCGACCGTGTGGACGTGGATGCGCTGGGCCAGCTGCGAGTGATCGACTACAAGACCGGGTCGAGCCGGCTCGAGATGCGGGATCTTGAAGAGGGGCGCCGGCTGCAGATCACGGTTTACGGGCTTGCGGCCGAAGGCGTGCTGGGGCTGGGCCGGCTGGCCGAGGGCGTGTATTGGAAGATACGCCAGGCCGGAGCCAGCGCGCTCAAGTTGGAGGCACTCAACTATGTTTCGGAGGCGGGCAAGCACTACGCCGGCGTGAACGGCGCGGCGGACCTGGTCCGCCATTACATCGGGAATTACGTTGCCGGCATTCGCGCGGGCGACTTCCGCCCGCGGCCGCCGGAGGGCGGATGCCCGGCGTACTGCCCGGCGCGCCTGTTCTGCTGGCGCTATCAGCCCGCGTGAGGGCATGGTGAAACGCGCATCCATTCTCGAGACGTTCGACCTGACACCCGTGCAGCGGAGCGCGCTCGAGGCGCGCGGCCGCGATGTAGTGCTCATCGCCGGCGCCGGCTCGGGCAAGACCCGCACGCTCACCGCGCGCTACCTCTCGCTGCTTGAGGAGAACCTGGCGCCACGATCCGTGGTGGCTGTGACCTTCACCGAGAAGGCCGCGCGCGAGATGCGCAATCGCATCCGCACGCGCGTGAACGAATGGGTGCGCGATGCACGCTCCGGCCAAGCGCGCGCTGGCTGGGCGGCGATCGAGGCGGATATCGACACTGCGCGCATCGGCACCATTCACAGCTTGTGCGCCGAGATTATCCGCGCCCATCCGGTGGAAGCCGCGGTCGATCCGGGGTTCGAAGTGCTCGAGGAGGGCTTGGCCGCGGCCTGGAAGTCGCAGGCCGTGGAGGATGCGCTGACCTGGGCCTCGGGTGAAGCCGATCTCGTGCCCGTATTGCGCGCGTTCACACCCATGCAGCTGCGCGCCGGGCTGGCCAAACTGATCGGGTTTCGACTCGAGTCGGTCGAAGCGTTCGACGGAGTAGACCTCGTAGCCCGCTGGGACGCTGCCTTGAATGCAAGAGTGCGTGAATTCGTAGAGGGCTCAGAGGTTGTCGATGCCATAGGGCGGCTGGAGGAGCTGGAGACAGAGGGCACGCTGGAGGCCGACGCTGGCCCGAAGCTGAACGAGCAGGTACAGCAGTTGCTCGCTGAATGGCATGCGATGGGTGAGGCGCTCGCGCGCTCGAGCCTGGTGGAGGCCGCAGGGCACCTGGCGCGCATCCGCGAGGAATGCCTCAATTTGACGGTCGGAAGGAAGGCCGGCCAGGCGAAGCCTCTTGTGCGCCTGATCCGCGATCGGTACGAAGTGCAAGTGGAGCGCTGGCTGGGTCGGGTCAAGGACCCCCAGGCGCTGGAACATGCAGAGGAGTCGCTTCGCGCGCTCGTGCCAGGGCTGCGTGCGCTCTTCGCCAAGGCGGCCGAGTTCTACAGGCGCGCCCGGGAGCAGAAACATGCGCTTGACTTCGATGATCTGGAAGATGGAGCCGCCCGCCTGCTCGACCGCGACGAAGTGCGCCGGCGCTGGCGCGGCGAGATCCGTGCTGTGCTGGTGGACGAATTCCAAGATACGAACGCGCGCCAGCGCTGCATCGTCGAGGCGCTCTCCGGCTCGCGCGACGAGGAGCATGGCGGGCTGTTCGTTGTTGGTGATGCCAAGCAGTCCATCTATCGCTTCCGCGGCGCGGATGTGACGGTCTTTGTCGAGGTCGAACAGGCGGCCGCGAAGACCGGCGGCGAGGTGTTGCACCTTGCCGAGACGTTTCGCGCTCACGCCGGGCTGGTGGACGTGCTCAACGGGCTGCTGGCGCCGGCCATGAATTCGGCCTTGCCTCGCCGTCCCTATCAGGTTCCGTACGAGCGATTGGAGGCCAGGCGCTCTGAGCCCCGCGGCGAGACGCATCCCCCGTTCGTCGAGATGCTCGTCGCGGAGGGTGGCGACGCCGAGCAATCGCGCGAGTTGGCAGCCGCGGCGCTGGCGCATCGGCTCAGCGAGCTGGCCCGGGCCGGCGTGCCGTGGGACGACATGGCGCTGCTCTTCCGCGCTTCGACCTCCTTCCCCGATTTCGAACGCGCACTGGAAGATGCCGGCATCCCCTTCGTCACCGTCGCCGGGCGAGGTTTTTACGACCGTCCGGAGATCCGCGACCTGCTCAACCTGCTGCGGGCGGTGGCCAGCCCGTGGGACGACCTGGCGATGGCCGGTCTGCTGCGCTCGCCGGCGTTCGGCCTGAGCGACGCCGCACTCTACCGGTTGCGCCGCCCCATTGCCGAGGGCGAGCCGGTGAGCTTCAAGCGCGCGCTGCGGGGCGATCTGAGTGCACTCGGCGAGACCGATCGGCCGCACGCCGAGCGCGCGCGGGCCGTGCTCGATCGGCTCTCGCCGAAAGCCAATCGCATCTCGGTGGCAGAGCTGCTCAAGGATCTGCTCGACAGTACTCGCCTCGGCGCGGCGTTGCGCGCGGCGCCCTCCGGCGAGCGTCTGCAGCGCAACGTCGACAAGCTGCTGCAGGACGCGCATGCCAGTGGCATCGCCCGCGTCGAGGATTTCCTCGAATATGTCGAAACTCTGAAGTCGGCGGGCGCGCGCGAGGGCGAGGCGCCCAGCGAGACCCAGGGCGCCGTGCGCCTGATGACCGTGCACAAGGCGAAGGGGCTCGAGTTCCCGGTCGTTGTGCTGGCAGACGCCTCGCGCCAGGCGCCCAGCGACTACGCGCGCGTCATGCTTTCGCGCGAACTGGGCGTTGTCGCCCGGCCGGGGCGGCGTACCGACGAAGAACCCGTGTCCTACCGGCTGGCCAAGGCCATGGAACGCGAGGAGGAGCAGGCGGAGGAGCAGCGCCTGCTCTACGTCGGCGCTACGCGCGCCCAGGAGCGGCTGATCGTCATCGGCTACCGCGGTGGGCAGCGTGGCAACTCGTGGTTCTCGCAGCTCATGGAGGCACTGCCGGAGGAGAGCGCCTCCGAGGCAGGCGCTGCGACCGAACTGGTACTGAGACTCCCGGACTCCGGCGGCCTGATTGCGCTGCACACGGTGCGGGACCTCCCCGCGCCGGTGCGCCAACCTGTCTCCATGCGCCCGTTGCCCCGTGAGGAGGCAGCGCTCAAGCCTCTCTACCAGGTTGTGCCCGAGTACGAGTTCGAGATCAGCGATGACAAGCTGCCCTTCCTGGAGGCCGCCCGCAAACGGCGGCAGGATATCTTCGCCGCGCACGCGCGCGAGGGTGCGAGGCTGGTGGGCAACCTGGTGCACCTGGCCATACGCCGCGGGTGCTTCCAGGGCGACGTCCGCCTTGGGGCGATGCTAGGCGCGGCGGTTCGCGAAGCGGGCGTGCTCGATGAGGCCGAAGCCAGGCAGCATATCGCGCACGTCGAGCGGCTGCTTGAGCGGCTGCGTGGCGACCCGCACTGGGCCGCGTTCGAGCGCGCGCGACGCTACCATGAGGTGCCCTTCAGTGTTTCCAAGGGCGAGGGCGTCTCGAGCGGCTACATCGACATGCTGGTCGAGGATGGGCCCCAGGCCTGGCAGGTCGTTGATTTCAAGACGACTCGCATCGAGACCGAATCGGAACTTGAGCGCCTTATGCAAACGGATTTCCTGCCCCAGCTTGTACGCTACCGCGAGGCTGTTGAACGCCAACTCGCCGGCACGGTGCAAACCCGGGTCTGCTTGCTCGACTACTTGGGCCGCCTTGAGTGGCGCCCGGGACCCCAGTCCTGAGGGAGGGACGCATGAAGAAGACCGAAATCCTGAAAACACTTAAGGGGAGCCGCGAGGCATTTCTGGCGGCGATTGAAGGGCTCTCGGATGAGGCTATGCTCGAGCCGGATGTGGTCGGCAAGTGGTCGGTGCGCGATCTCTTGGTGCATCTCACGCTGTGGGAGGCCGGACTCGTGACGCTGCTCTTCTATGTCAAAGAGGGCCGCAAGCCGCCGCCGGACGAAAATGCAGCAGAAACAATGGATCAAAAGAACGCGCGTTTGCACGCCGAGAACAAGGACCGCCCGCTGGATGCCGCCCGAGCCGACTTTGCCGCTGTGCGCAAACAGACCCTGCGCCGCGTTCGGGCTTTGACCCCGGCCGAGTTTGAGCAGGCGGACAAACTGGCGTGGTTGGAGGGCGCACCTCTGTCGCAGTGGATCGCCAGCGACACCTTCGAGCACGAAGCCGAGCACCTCCAGCAGATACGCGAGTGGCGCTCACGGCAAGGGGTCTAGTCACGATTGGGGGAGTGAGCAGACTGGGAGTAGAATAGCAAGTTGCTACGCGGGCCGGGCACCGTTCCCGGCCCTGCGATTGCCTGGCGGCGACTTTCGCCGCCCACCGACGAGTAAGCAGGGGAGTGGCAGGCGTGAACCCGCATCCCGATCAATACTTGCATGACAACTACCGGCAGACGCACGCGATGTTCGAAGGTCAGCCGGCCATCGTCCAGCGATTCCTGGAGGCCCAGGCCAACCAGTTGGCGGCCGGGCTGATCGAGGGCAGCTCGCATGTTCGTTTCACGCTGCCCGACCGGGTGGTTGTCGAGGGCATCAGCATGGTGCTGCCAGGTGGAGCCCGCCGGCACACGGTGGGATCGCTGCGCGAGAGGCTTCTGGGCGGCGACCTGCGCGTGTCCGCGCGCCAGCACCTGACGGACCTGGAGGCCTCGCCCGACCGGGGGTTGGCTTCGGCGGCCCGGCTGATGCGCTTTGCATGCGCATTCCAGATGATCCATGCCATCTTGCCCGAAGGCCGGCGTGTCACGTACGCCGTTCTGGAGGGCGAGGAAATCCCAACCGAGCCGGTGCGCGGTGAGCTGGAACCCGAATCCGCGATCACCGCCGCCTCAGATGCCATTGTTGAGGAAGGGCGCCTGGAGGAAGGCCGCGGGCAGTTGATCGTTCCGTACGTGCCCGCGGCGCGGCGCTTCTTCCTGCCGCAGTGGGTGGCTTTCGACGATGAAGGACGGCTATTGGTCGGTTCGGTGGAGGAGGCCGAGGCGCATCTGGCCTCGATGCAGCGCTACCTGTTCGTGTTGCACGCGGCTGTGGCATTGACCCCGTATATCGTGGCCGACGAAGAATACGGGCGCAAGCGCTACGGCATGCTCGGGCAGCTGGTCAATCAGGGGCGCGCTCTGGCGCGCTACCACTCCGGCCAGGTCATTGACACCATTCACCGCCGGGCCGGCGCGGGCGAGCTCAACCGCGGGTTGAGCCTGACATTGCCCTACTTCGACGACCAGCAGCTCGAGATGCGCCGCTTCCACTTTGAGGTCATCCCGGCCGGGCGCATCATGTTCGTGCCGGCCTTTGTGGTGCGCGCCGTACGCGAGGAGCAGGGCAAGATTGCGCAGGATACGCGCCTGAGCCCATCCACCCGCAAGTACCTCCTCGGCCAACTCGAATTGCTCGAGGCGGCCTTCGACAGCGCAGCCTCCCGTCCGTAGAAAGTCCCAGGTCAACTCCCATGCTTTCGGTATTGTTGCTCATTGCGTTCTTCTTCATTGTCCTGAAGGTGGCTCCACGAGAGCGCCAGGAAGACGCTCATGTCCATGGCGCAGGGCAGATTGGCCTGATCGCGGCCGTGGCGCTCTTCGGCATGGACTACTTCACCTCCTACTTCTATGCCACGGGTGAACTGATGCACGCGCTGCACCCGTACGGCCTGCAGACATACGGCTACATTGCGGTGGCGGTGATCGCCCTGGCGAACTTCGTCTTTGGCGCGCTCTATATGTACTCACTGGGTATATTCAATGAAGGCGGCGGCTCGTATACCGCCTCCATGCGCTACCTTCTGCCTTCGCTGAGTTTGCTGGTCGCGGTTGTTCTCATCCAGGACTATGTCTTTACCATCGTGGCATCGACACTCTCGGGCGTCGACCAACTTCTTTCTATCACAAACGCCTACGGCATCCACTGGTTCTGGCACTTCGCCCTGGGTGCTGGGTTGGCCTCGATCACGTGGTTCCTAACCATTCGCGGACGGGGGGAATCGTCATTCGTCGGGTTCTCGCTGCTGGGCGTGTTTGCCCTCCTCACCGTGACGATGGCAGTCGGCCTCTTCGTTGCCGTGTCTCGCGGGGTCCCGCCTGTTCCGGCCACCGAGCCGACTCAACCCGCCACGCTGGGACAGGCCATCTACCACATACTGACAGCCTCCATGAAGGGCATGGTCGCGCTCTCGGGGTTGGAGGCGGTGTCGAATGGTATCCAATTCATCAAGAACGAAGACGTGCGGTTTGTGCGCTGGGGAAAGAAGCGAATGCCGCGGCTGAACTGGCTGTGGAACTTCTACTCCGGCAAATCGGGCATTGCACGTGTGGTGCAGACCTCCTTCCTGTTTTACGGAGGTCTGACGACGCTTTATCTGACGTCCTTTGCTATACGCTTCAACGTCTTCGACGGAACGCTTGGGCGCACGCTGGTGGGCAACCTGGCGTTCATCGGCTTCACCCAGATCCAAGGCGGCACGATTCTATACTGGGCGTATCAAATCCTGGCCGTGGCGCTGCTGACCGCAGCCTCGATGACAGCTTTCCAGGACCTCCAAGCCACAGCGTGGCGAGATGTGGCCATCGGTGAAATCCCCGAAATCGTCGTCTACCGCAATCGCCAGGGGACCTTCACGCGCTCAGTTACGGCTGGTTTCTTCGTGGCGGTTCTAATCCAATTCCTTGTGCGGGGGCAAACGTCGTTGGCCATGCCGTACTACGGTGTCGGAGTCTTCATGCCGATCGCCGTGATGGGTCTGGCGGTCCGCCAGCACATCTTGCGGACGGCCAAGGGGGCGCGGCGGACTTGGGGGGCGTTGGGCGCGTCGCTGGCAGCGGCACTCGCCGCGCTGGTCTTCGTGGGGCAGATCGTTGGCAAGTGGACTGAGGGAGGGTGGGTTGTACTCATTTCGTTCACCATCCTGGCCGTGGCCGCGCATCTCTTGCTGCTCTCGCCGATCGGCTATCGTGCGCCGGCGCAAATCCACCGCATCGTGCGCGAGAAGGCCCGCGTGCAAGGGGCCATGGGCTCGATCGTCGAATGGCAGTCACTGCGCATGCAGGAGTACCGCTACGCGCTCTTGGCGGGAATCACAAAGTTCTTTGAACTGTTCGGGGTCCGTCGCCCAATGCGGTACGAGCCGCCCCCGCCGCCGGCGGGCGAGTACGACGAGGCGGTGCACGTCGACCATCCCGGAGCACGTTCTCTTCTGGAAGACTATCTGATGGCCCACCCGGCGGAACCGAAGCTGGGCGGCGCCCCCAAAGAAACGACCTCGACAGATGAGCAGGGCCAACCGTGAGAGTGGTCCGGCACTCCTCCGGAGAGTGACCCGGGGCGAAGGCGCCCGCTCGCGCCGCAGGTCCATGGCCGCACCGGCCGCCGCGGGCCTTCATCTGAGGAGCGTGGTCCTCCTCGTGCACGCCCACTGCATCCACCCATGAGCACAACCCCGATTCATGCGCAGCGTGTGGCCGAGGTCTTCTCAGGCCTGGAGACCGTGGCTCAAGGGCTTTCAACATCGGAGGCCCTCGCGCGCCTTTCCCTATACGGACCCAACCTGATCTTGGACGCCCCGCCGCCACCTTTCGCCCGGCGCCTGTTGCCACACCTGGTGCATGTGATGGCGCTGCTCTTGTGGGTGGCAGGGGGCGTGGCGCTCGTGGGTGGCCGGCCGCTGGTCGGTCTGCTGATCTGGATTGTGGTGCTGGTCAACGCCGGATTCTCACTGTGGCAGGAATACCGCGCCCAGCGAGCCGTCAGCGCGTTGCGCAAGGTGTTGCCGGCCTTTGCCCGCATTTTGCGCGATGGGCGGGAATGCGAAATCGCCTCCAGCGAGGTGGTGCCCGGCGACGTGCTCGTCCTGGCGGAAGGCGACAATATCCCGGCCGATGCGCGGGTCATCGAGGAGTACGGCCTACGCACTAACCATGCGACCCTTACCGGCGACGCGGTACCGCTGCGGCGGACCGCCGAAGCCTCACTGGCGGAAGGGATTTCGGAGGTGGAACGGCCCAATCTGCTGTTCGCTGGCACATCAGTGGCCTCCGGCACGGGCCGGGCGGTGGTGTTTGCCACAGGCATGCTCAGCCAGTTTGGGCGAATCGCCCATCTCACGCAGGAAGTACACGAGGGGCCCAGCCCGCTGCAGCGTGAGATGCGACGAATCACACGCGTCATCTCGGTCATCGCCCTCGGCGTTGGCACGCTGGTCTTCTTCTCGGGCCTCATCTACCTGCGATGGCCGGTGGCCGAGGCTTTCATCTTTGGGGTTGGCATAATCGTCGCCGCCATTCCGGAAGGGTTGCTGCCGACGGTGACCCTCACCTTGGCCATGGCCGTGCAGCGGCTGGCGCGGCGCGGAGTGATTGTCAAGAAGCTGGCGATGGTGGAAACGCTGGCCAAGGTCTCGGTCATCTGCTCCGACAAGAGCGGCACGCTCACCCAGAATCAGATGACCGTGCGCGAAGTGTGGTGCGGCGGCCGCATGCGCAGCCTGAGCGGCGTGGGCTATGAGCCGGTAGGCGAATTCCATCCGGCGGCCGACTCGGATGGTGCGCGAGAGGACCTGAAGGATCTGCTCACGGCGGGGTTGCTGTGCAACAACGCGCGTCTGATTGCACCCACACCCGAGCATCCGCGCTGGGCGTCGCTTGGCGATCAGACCGAAGCCGCGCTGCGTGTGGCGGCGGCGAAAGACGGGCTCAACGAGGCCCAGGTGATCAGCGCCATGCCGCGTATCCACGAGATCCCCTTCGATGCTCGGCGCAAGCGCATGACCACCATACACCGCGAACCAGAGGGTGAGGTGGCGTTCGTCAAGGGCGCCCCACGCGAAGTGCTGGCGCTTTGCACGGGCATCCAAGTCGACGGACGCGAGCAACCCCTCGACGACCCGCGCCGGCGTGAAGTGGTCGAGGCCAACGATGGCTTTGCCCGCCATGCGCTGCGCGTCCTGGCTCTGGCGCGGCGGCGTCTGGCCCCGCGCTCGGCGCCGTATCTGGCGGAGCGAGTGGAAGGCGAACTGGTGCTGCTGGGCCTGGTGGCGATGATGGATCCGCCCCGCCCGGAGGCGGAAGCCGCCGTCCGCCGCTGCCGCGAGGCAGGCATCCGCTTGGTCATGGTCACCGGCGATTACGGATTGACCGCCGAGTCGTTTGCCCGACGCCTGGGCATGGTCACCGGCGATCGTCCGCGCATCATCACGGGCGCCGATTTCGAGACCATGAGCGATGCCAGCCTGCAGGCGGCGATTGCCGAGGAAGCCCTCTTCGCCCGCATGGCGCCCGAACACAAGGTGCGTCTGGTGGCGGCATTCCAGGCGCGGGGGGACGTGGTGGCGCTGACCGGCGATGGAGTCAATGATGTGCCCGCGCTGCGCAAAGCGGATGTGGGCATCGTCATGGGCTTGAGCGGCACCGACGTGGCCAAGGAGGCTGCCGACGTCGTCTTGGCCCGCGACAATATCTACGACGGTGTGCTGGCTATCGAAGAGGGGCGCGGCGTCTTCGAAAACCTGCGCAAGTTCATCACTTACATATTCGCCAGCAATGTGCCCCAGATCCTACCCTTCATTCTCTCAGCGACCTTCGGCGTGCCGCTGGCCCTCAGCATCTTGCAGATCCTGGCGATTGACTTGGGCACCGATCTGCTGCCGGCGCTGGCCCTCGGCACCGAGCGCCCCGAACCCGAGCTGATGCACCGCCCGCCGCGGGCACGCCAACAACCTCTCATCGACGGTGCGCTGTTGGGGCGCGCCTTCTTGTGGCTGGGTGGGATTGAGACGGCGCTGGCCTACGCCGGGTTCCTGGCCGTTTTGGCTGCGGCCGGTTCCGGGCGTACACCGCTCGAGCGCCTGATGCACGGGCTGCTGCCCGGCGCGGAGCTTGAAGGCGGATTGAGGTTGCTCGCGCCGGCCCAGGACATCACTGCTTATGCCCTGGCGGTGACGGTTTTCTATGCGGGAGTGGTGATGGCCCAAGTGGGCAATGCCTATGCCTGTCGGACAGAACGCGGGCAGGTGCGGCAGATCGGGTGGCTGGGCAACCCGTTGCTCCTCGTGGGAATTCTAGTTGAGATCGGCCTCCTGCTTGTGCTAGTATACGTAAAGCCGATTGCAGCGCTCTTCGGCCACGTGCCAATTCCTCCCCTTTACTGGATCGGGCTGAGCTTCTACCCGTTGATTCTCTACCTCTTGGATTGGGCGCGCCGCAACCTGGTGCGCCTGGTGGGCCGGCTGCGCGAAGTGCGCCAAGGAGCGGACTCATCATGAAAGCCATCGTCATGGGTTGCGGTCAAGTGGGAGAGCGCGTGGCACGGCTGCTCGTGCGTGAAGGGCACGAGGTGGTGGTAGTCGATTCGAGCCAGGAGGCCCTTGAGCGCTTGGGCAAGGACTTCCGCGGCAGGGCGTTGTGCGGGGTGGGGTTCGATCGGGCGGTGCTGCTCGAGGCTGGCATCGACCAGGCGGAAGCTTTTGCCGCCACGACCTCTTCCGACAGCGCCAACATCGTCGCCGCTCGCATCGCGCGCAATGTGTTTCACGTTCCGCGGGTTGTGGCACGGGTTCACGACCAGCGCCGCGCCGAATTGTGTCGCCGCCTGGGCCTGGTGACGATCTCACCGCCGGTGTGGGGCGCCGGGCGCATCTTTCACTTGCTCACTCACCGTGAGATCGACATCGAATCCAGTTTCGGCGGCGGGCAGGTGGTGCTCGTCTCCTTCGCGGTCGAGCCCTCGCTGGCCGGCCGCTTGGTAAAGGACCTGACCGTTCCCGGCGAGGGCGTGGTGGTGGCGCTCGTGCGGCAAGGAACCGCCCACTTGCCCACGCTGGGCACGGAGCTGCGCGACGGTGATCTGGTCTACATGTCACTGCAGGCCTCGGCCATGCCTCGCCTGGAGGGGATGCTTGGCCTGGGAGAGGGAGGCTGACCATGCGTGTGATCATTGTGGGCGGCGGCAAGACGGGTTCGCACCTGGCGGCCATGTTGATCGCCGGCGGGCACACGGTGCGAGTGGTTGAGGATCGGGCGGCTGTGCTGGAGCGCCTGCGTAAAGAGCTGCCCGCCGAATGCCTGTGCGCCGGCGACGGGTCTTCGCCGGAGGTGCTCGAGGCCGCCGGCGTGCGCGAGGCGCAGGTGCTGGCCGCGGTCACCGGCGCCGACGAAGCCAACCTCGTGACGACCACCCTGGCGCGCTTCGAATTCAACGTGCCGCGGGTCATCGCTCGCGTCAACAACCCCAAGAACGCGTGGATGTTCAGCCCCGAGATGGGCGTGGATGTGGCGCTTGTTCAGGCCGACCTGCTGGCCAAGCTCATCGCTGAAGAGATGTCGATGGGCGACATGATGACCCTGCTCAAACTTCGGCGCGGCCAGTTTTCGCTATTCGAAGAGAAGATCCCGGCCGGCTCACCGGCCGTGGGCGTGGCCATCCGCGATTTGTCGCTCAAGGAGAATGCGGTCATCGCGGCCATCATTCGCCATGGCGAGCTGGTCATCCCGCGCGGTACCACGCGCTTCGAGGTGGGTGACGAAGTATTGACGATCGGAGAGGCGCGCGCCGCGGACGAGCTGGCCAGCTTCTTTGGCCGCGCGAAAGGGAAGACGCCCGACTGAGAATCGCACCCGAAGTCCGGAGCGCGGTCGGCGACAACCACCATGACCCCCCTCATTCGACAACCCCGGCTCGGATTGGCTCTCGGTGGAGGCGGAATACGCGGCCTGGCGCACATCGGCATTCTCAGCGTGTTGGAGCGGGAGGGGATTCGTCCGGCCGTGCTGGCCGGGACAAGCATGGGCGGCCTGGTCGCCGCGGCCTACGCCGTGGGCCTGTCGCCCGAAGCGCTGACCCAAGAGGTCTCGGGATTTACGCACTTGCGGCGCTTGCTGATGCTCGTGGATTTCGCGCCTGCGCGGCGCGGGCTGTTGCAGGGGGATCGCGTGCGCAGCTTTCTCATTGACAAGCTCGGCAAAGACACAACCTTTGCGGATTTGTCGATCCCGCTCGGGCTAGTCGCGGTGGATATCGACAACGGCGAGGAAGTGGTGCTGACCCAGGGGCCGCTGGTGGACGCGGTGCTGGCGACATGCGCCGTGCCGGGCGTCTTTTCTCCAGTTCGCTGGGGAGATCGCTACCTGTCGGACGGCGGGATTCTCAACAACGTGCCGGCCGATGTGGCCCGCCGCCTGGGCGCGGAGGTCGTGATTGCGGTGGATGTCGGCCCGGAGTTTGGGCCTCGGCTGACCGAAACGAAAGCACATGCGCATCGCGGCCCGAGCGCCGCGCGTGGCAGCCAGGCGCCTGGTTTCTTGCCACCCCTGGCGCGCGATCTCTATCAGAGCTACCTGATCATGGCCCATGCCGCCACCCAGGATCGGCTGCGCCACGCCCATCCCGACCTCGTCCTCCGGCCCGAAATCCCGGCGGATATCACTGCCTTCAGCGGATTCACGCGCGCGGTCGAACCGATTCGCGCAGGCGAGCGTGAGGCCAAGGCCCATATCGCGATGGTGCGCGAGGTCATCAAGCCGGGGTTGCGGCTGTTCTAGATCCTGGAACCGCCCTCGCGTATGCGCGGCTGAGAGAGAGCGCCGATCGCGGGGCATGCCCCGCACGAAGGGATGACATGACGCGAATCATGATCGGGGTCTTCTTCATCTTGCATGGGCTGGTGCACTCGGGGTTGGCGGCTGCACCCATCCCGAAAGATGCCACATCGCGGCCGGGTTCCTTCTTCACGCATCCTGCCCGGTCGTGGCTGCTGCGCCGCCTGCATTTCACCCCGGGCGCAATACGCACTGCGGGGCTGTCGCTTGTCGTTCTGACGACGCTAGGCTTCGTTCTGGCGGGGATGGCCGCGCTCGGCGTGCCGCCCATGGCCGGCACACTCGCACCACTGGTGGTCATTTCCTCCGCCCTCTCACTCTTGCTGCTTGGCCTATTCTGGCACCCCTGGCTGTCCCTGGGCGTCATCATCGATCTCGCCATTCTCCTGCTGTGGGTTGTGCGCCGCATATGAGTGAAGTAAACACGTGGAGAGAAAGAAACGCCTGCCGGGCTCGGCGGGCGTTTTCCATGATCCTGGCCTGCCTGCAACCGTGGTTGTTAGACCTTGAACGCCCATTCGCCTCGCCGCATCAGCGGCTCGGCGGAGCCATCCGCCGACAGGCCGTCGATGTCCAGCTCGCCTGAGCCGACCATGAAGTCCACATGCAGGATGCTGTGGTTGCCTCCCGCGGCGATGAAGGTCTCGTCCGACATCGATTCCCCGCCGCGCATGCAGAACTTGTAGGCCCGCCCGAAGGCCAGATGGCTGGCGCAGTTCTCGTCGAGCAGCGTGTTGTAGAACATGACGCCCGACTGGGAAATGGGCGAGGAATGGGGGACGAGCGCCACTTCGCCGAGGCGTGCCCCACCCTCGTCGGCCTCCAACATCTTGCGCAGCACCGTCTGCCCGCTTCGGGCGTGGGCCTCCACGGCACGGCCGCCGTCGAACTTGACTTCGAACCCGTCGATCAGCGTATCGCCGTAGTTGAGCGGGCGCGATGCGGCAATGTGCCCGTCGGCCTGCGCCGAATGCGGGAGGGTGAAGATTTCTTCCGTGGGCAGATTGGCGGTGAAGGCGATGCCCTTGGGCGTCTTCGATTGAGCGGCATTCCACAAGTGATCGGGCGGCAGGCCGAGGGTCAAATCGGTCCCGGGCCCGGTGTAATGCAGCCGGTGGTAGCGCTTGTGGTTGAGGTAGTCGCTGCGAGCCACCAACTGATGAACGTGTTCCTTCCATGCGGCAATGGGATCAGGCAGGTCGGCTCGGCAGACACGGAAGAGCGCCTCCCACAGCTTGGTTTCGGCCTCGGCCGGCGGCAACGTGGGGAAGACCTTCTTGGCCCAGCCGGCATAGGAGGCGGCGATGACGCACCATTGCACCAAGTTGCGTGAAGTGAAGTCGGAGGTAGGCAGGTATTGAGCGTATGCCGTCTTCTGAACCAGTGCCACTCGGCCTGCGTCCTGGTCAGACAGCAGATCCGGGTTTGCGGCGTGGATTGAAAGAAGCGCCCCGCCGCGCTCGAAGTGCTCGAGCAGGCCCGTGGGCTGCGAGACCGGCCACTCTTCGAACGAGTCGCGCGGTGCGTGCTGGAAGCGTAGGCGCTGCAGGGCATCGTCGCGCCAGATCACCTCGACCAGCGGGGCACCGGCCTTGTAGGCGTATTCCACAAGGTGACGGACGAGCGGGGCGATCTCAAGCGGGACGCCAGCGCGGCGTGGGTCCGAAATGACCAACCGTTGACCGGGCTGCAGATTCAATCCTATCTTGATGGTCAACTCGGCGTAACGCCGGAGCGCCTCATCGAATGCCAATGCCATGGCAAGCCTCCATGTCCAGGGATTGTGGCGACGGTGGCGACATGAGCGGGGTGAACCGTGCACCCGCAAGTATACATGAAGGCTTGGGCGATGACTGGGACGGCCGGCGGGCTCTTGCGGATCCGGCGTGCTCTCGTTGTCGGACGCGAGATGTGGATATATACTCCTTTCAACTATCCTTCCGGCGGCGGAGCATATGAGCCGGGCGCGTTGTGGCCGCAGAGTCGACAGGACTCTGTTCCTCATCCGGTCACCAGGCAGCAAAATGGCAGCGGAGGTCAATCCCCACCCACAGGAAGCAGCACGCGCCGTGCAACCGATGTCGCCACCCACTGGAGGAACAATGAGCACCTGCGGCACCCGGCCCCCTCGGACATCCATCATCTTCACGGGCTTTGCAGTCGTTGCTTTGGCGTTGGCTTGCACCTGCCGTCTGCCGGCAGGCGCGACGCCCAGCCCCACACCTTACCCCACCTACACGCCGTACGCCACCTACACGCCGGTTCCCACGCTTCTGCCGCCCACGGACCTTCCACCCACGGGCACACCGCCGCCCACGGCGACGGAGCCGCCCCCGCCAACCAAGACGCGCACCCCCACGCCCACGGTCACTCCCTGGGCTGTCGTTCTGACCCTCTTCATTCCCATCTTCCCCACCAACGACCTGGTTCTGGAGGACGTGTTCCTCTCAACTCAGGGCGAGGTCATTGCCCGCGTGGCGAACCAGCCGGCGGGCGGGTTCGTGGGAGCGGTGACCTATCAGGTCTTTGCCGATGGCGTTCTGGTTGCTACGCGCGGCGAAGGCATCCCGCACGGGAGCCAGGCCTTCTGGTCCGGCTACACCGTCGTTGGTCAGCAGACCATTCGCGTCGTCCTCGACTCAGGCGGCGCGTGGTGGGAAGCCAACGAAGGGAACAACGAGAAAACCAAGACGTGCAGCGCCGCAGCGACGGCCTGCTGGTGAGCGAAATGCATCCATCGGTGCCACACTGCGTCCGAATGCGCGCGTTTGTCTGAGGCAATGAGAGCCTTCTCCTGACGTGTCTATCCGGCCTCCGAGCATCTGCATGGAGGAACCCATGGCACGCTTTCTTCCTCGCAGCGCATTTCTCCAGGCTACCATCCTGATTGGGATGAGCTTCAGCCCATTTGCCGCGGCACGGCCCGCAGCGGCCGGCGGGCCAGTCTATCAAGAGGACTTCCAGGATGGTGAGGCACAAGGCTGGACCCTCGAATCCGGATGGCAACTTGTCCAGGATGGGGCGGACTGGTTCCTCGAAGGGAGCGGGCACGCCTGGGCACGGTCCGGGGTGACGTTGGGGGAATCGTTCCGGTTGACCCTCCGTGTGCGGCTGGTGCCGGGGCGTGTCCATCTAGTCATTCGCAACAACGATGTGGGTCGATACTTCATCGGTTTGGACTCGAATGGGTCGGATCTCAATCGACAGGAATGGCCGAATTCATTCCACAACGGCCTTGCCACGAGTCCGAGAAACCACACTCCGAATACCTGGCACACGGTGGAGGTCATCGGCGAGGGAGCGCGACTGCGGGTGCTTGTGGATGGCAAGGAAGAGCTGCGCTACACCGACCCCGCCCCGTTGCAGGGAGGGAGTTTCGCCTTCGAAACATTGGATGCGAGCGCGGTCGACATTGACGATATTGCACTGTACGACCTGACAAGCGCGGTCCTCTCTCCGACGGTTTCATCCCCGGCTTCTCCACTCTCGACGCCGGCCGCCACATCCAAACCCGGCATGGGCGACCTGCGCTGGGTGCGCCTGGGCGGACCCGCGGGTGGGCTCGGATACGACATTCGCATGCGGCCCGACAATCCGGATGTTATGTTCGTCACCGATGCCTGGGCGGGGGTGCACAAGAGCACGGATGGGGGCAGGACCTGGGTTCCGGCGAACCAAGGCATCACCGGTCGCCTGGGGGAGTCGGGAGATGCGATCCCGGTCTTCTGTCTGACGATTGACCCGAACAACTACGATGTCACCTGGGCTGGGCTGCAGAACCTGGGACAGTTGTACCGGTCGACGGATAGTGGGCTCACTTGGGAGAAGCGAGCCATAGGCATTCTCGAAGGGGAAGGGCTTACGTTTCGCGGCATTTCTATTCAACCAGGCAACTCGAACATTGTCTACGCCGCCGGCGAAATCAGTCCATCCGAGTGGGCCGGAAGGGAGTTGAAGGGGCTCTCCTTCGACTTGACGAAGGGCGTGGTCTACAAATCCACGGACGGCGGTCTGCACTGGGTTGCTATTTGGCGGGGCGACAACCTCGCCCGATACGTCTGGATCGACCCTGCCGACGTCAAGACGCTTTATCTGTCCACGGGCATCTTCGACCGGGAGGCGGCCAATTCAAACCCTAAGTCGAATACCCCAGGCGGCGTCGGTGTCCTCAAGTCAACAGATGGCGGCAAGACGTGGAGGCAAATCAACAATGGGTTGGGCAACCTCTACATCGGCTCCTTGTTCATGCATCCAACCAACCCGAATATCCTCCTCGCTGGCGCGGGCAACATTTCCTACCTTGAAGGCAGCGGCATCTACTTGACGACGGATGGCGGTGCCCACTGGCGACTTGTGCAGGATACCGCACCCGTTGCCGTCACTGCCGTCGAATTCTCGGCGAGTGATCCCAACATCGCTTATGCAGGCGGGCAACACGTCTTCTCGGTCAGCACGGATGGTGGACACACATGGCTGCGACGAGAACGTGGCTATGGGCGGTGGGGACCACTTGGCGTTGCGCCCGGTTTCCCGATCGACTTTCAGGTCGACCCGCGCGACCCGATGCGCCTCTTTGCCAACAACTACGGCGGCGGCAATTTCCTGACCGAGGACGGCGGCAAGACCTGGATCTCAACCAACACCGGCTACACCGGCGCCGATCTCCGTTCCCTAAGTGTGCACCCCGACTTTGCGGCTACTGTCTACGTCAACGGGCGCAGCGGCCCCTTCGTGAGCCTGGATGGTGGCATCGACTGGCAGGGCCTCAATCCCGAGAATCTTGCCCCTATCGTCGAGGGTTCCCAAATTAGTCTCGATCCTTCGAATCCGAAGCACGTGTTGATGACGGAATCGAACCGGGATTTGATCTACTGGAGCGATGACGGTGGTGGCACATGGAAGGAGGCCACTGGCGACACGGCCGCAATCCGCGAGAAGTACGGGCAGTTCATAGGTGGCGTCGAAGCGCTGGCATATGCTCCTTCTCGACCCAGCCGGGTGTATGCGGTATTCGGCAACAATGGATGCAGAGGCATGGGCCTGGGCTGCGACAGCTCTGAACCCGTGTCAACCTTTGCAGTCTCAAACGACGGCGGGCGTTCATGGACCCATCCCGCCGGCACACCTCACGACCACATGCCGGGAACCGCAGTGATTGTGCATCCAAGCGATGCCGATCGCGTCTGGATTGCCGTGCCGGATTTCGGGGTCTACACGACCTCGGATGGTGGTTCAACCTGGCAGTCTTCATCTCGCGGGCTCGGTTCGGCGAAGGTGATGTCTCTGGCAATTGATGGCTCAAACCCAGACACGCTTTACGCCGGCACTCTCGCTCAGGGAGTCTACAAAAGCCTGGACGGTGGAGGGACATGGCGGTCGAGCAGCCGTGGGATGGATCCCAACGAACCAGTTTACACCCTCGTCGTTGACCCAGTTCGCCCGAGTATTATCTACGCCGGCAGCCTGCGCAGTGGGGTCTTCCGAAGCGAAGACGGTGGTCAGACGTGGATAGCAATCAATGCCGGGCTGCGCACACGCTCGGTCCACGACCTGGCGATTTCGGCGGACGGGGGGACCTTGTATGCTGGAACGCGCGGCGAGGGTGTCTTCCGCCTGGATTTGGCTGGCCACCCGCCCGAAGCCGCCCCGACAGAGAGGCCCGCGGAGGCGACGGTGGCAACGACCCCAGGAGCGACGGTGGCAACGACCGCAGGAGCGGAGGCAACTCCAACGCCTGCCGCCCCGAGCGCGGGCCGTCCGGGGCTGTGCGCAAGCGTCGGCCTGTTGCCGCTCCTATTTGTCGCCGTGGCGCAATGGCGCCGACGCACCGGGAAGCGATGACGTCGAAACCTCCGGCACAGAGACTTCTCGTCGCTCCGACGAAGCGAGCGCCGATGGAGGGTAGCTCGATGAGACGGTTGCGACATGTGACTGCAGGCTTGACACTGGCGGCGGTAGCAGCCATCAGTGGCGCTGCAACTTCTCGAGCGCTTGCCTCTCCCGCCCCGCAGAGCGTCGACCCGCCCGTCCGTGTGGTGCGACTTGTCTTCATTCATCATTCGTCGGGCGAGAACTGGCTGGCCGACGAGAACGGAGGGCTCGGCTTGGCGCTGGCCGAGAACAACTATTTCGTGAGCGACACGAATTATGGCTGGGGACCGGATTCGATCGGCGACCGCACCGACATTCCAGATTGGCTGGAGTGGTTCCGGGGACCTGAGACCGAGCGCTATATGGAGGCGCTGTTTGCCGAGAGCGGCCAGAACTCGGCTTACACACGCCCGCTCGAGGATCCGGGCGGCGAGAATGAGATCGTCTTGTTCAAGTCCTGCTTTCCGAACTCGAATCTGGAGGGCAATCCGGATGACCCGCCAGCGGAAGAGGGCGGGTATTCTGTCGGGGGCGCCAAGTTCGTATACAACCAGCTGCTCGAGTACTTCGGCACCCGCCCGGATAAACTCTTCGTCGTCATTACAGCGCCTCCGGTCAGCGATCCCTCGTACGCCGAGAACGCGCGGGCGTTTAACAACTGGCTGGTTGAGGCGTGGCTGAATGAGAACCACTATCCCTATGCCAATGTGGCGGTATTCGACTTCTATAACGTGCTGACAGGCCGCGAGCATCACCATCGGCCTATGAATGGCGGAGTTGAGCACAGTTACATTCCCGGCCGGAACACCACCGCCTACGCGAGCGACGACGACCATCCCTCGCGTGCCGGGAACCTCAAGGCAACTGAGGAATTCGTCCCGCTCCTCAACGCGTACTTCCACCGTTGGCAGGCGGGCGAAGCTGCGGGCGCCCTCCCGCCCGCAGCCACCTTGGCCCCGGAGATAGAGGGGCAGAGCGATGCGCCGCCAACGACGCAAAAGGTGCCGGTCATAGCTATCATTTGTCTGGTGGGAACGTTTTGTGCGGCCGCGATAGCCGCGGCAATCGCGGCGGTTGTGCTCATCCGAAGGAGGCACATGGCTGCGGAGAAACCTCGTCCGCACGAGCCTCGATGAGCGGCGCCCCGATCTGAGACAGCCAGACTGGGACTGGTGCCCCGGGTCGCGCCGTGCTCCACCCGCTCGTGACCGACTGCAAGACTCTCTCGGACGATGGAACGGTACTCCACGCGGGCAGGCGGGAGCGACTGATACAACGCAGGAGATCGGTGCTATGAACCGAGGACGGAGTAGGCTCTCTCGCGCGACGACCGGCATCGGGTTGCTTCTCCTCGCGGCCTGTGCCGTCGGGCGGCGTGCGACGCCAACTGTGCCGGCGACTCCTCAGCCAACACAATCACTCTCTGGCAATGTAGTGTCTGGCGTTGTCCTTGACGAGACAGGCTTTCCGGTTGGCGCGGCAACCGTTCGGGTTCAAGGCACTGCCAATATGACTCTCACCGACATTCAAGGTCGATTCTATCTGGCAATTGCCGACCCCCGCAGCAGCGTCACCGTTTCTGCATGGGCGCCCGCTCGCTACTGCGCCAACGCGGTCGAAGTGGTCGCGCCGGCTGAGGACATCACCCTCGTCCTAAGGGAGGTGCAGACGACTGACAACCCTGACTACACGTGGGTCCCTCCCCTGGGAGACAACTCGTGCTACTCGTGCAAACCCGGCGTGACCCAGGTCTGGCTCGACAATGATGCACACGGGCGCGCGGCAGTCAACCCGCGCTTCCTGACCATGTATACAGGTACTGATGTGAGCGGGCATCGGAGTCCGCTCACTCGCTACGCCAGCAATCGAGATTACGGGCGAGTCCCGTTGCGCCCCGATATTTCCCAACCTTACTTTGGCCCCGGCTACCGGTTGGATTTCCCTGACACCGCTGGGAACTGCGCCACGTGCCACGTGCCTGGGGCGGCAATCGACGAACCCTACGGGACGGATCCAACAACGGTCAGCGGGGTCGACGAATTCGGTGTGCACTGCGATTTCTGCCACAAGGTTGCAGATGTCCGATTGAATGCCGAGGGCCAGATGCCCTATCCCAATATGCCCGGCGTTCTCTCAATGGACATCCGTCGGCCGTTCCCTGAAGACTTGAATCGCTACCAGCTCTTCTTCGGAACCTTTGATGACGACAATGTGCCGGCGGAGGATACCTACCTGCCGCTCATCGAGGAGAGCGCCTTCTGCGCCCCGTGCCATTTCGGAGTCTTCTGGGATACCGTAGTCTACAACTCCTACGGCGAGTGGCTCGAAAGCCCTTATAGCTCGCCGGCCGGCGGCAAGACCTGTCAGCAATGCCATATGCCCTCGCCAACAATCCTCGACGGGCAGCCGCTCACGAATGTAGCTCCGGGGAAGGGGGGAATCGAACGCGATCCCCTGGCTATCCACGCGCACACCTTCCCTGGCGCATCGAGCCAAGAGCTGCTGCGGAACGCTGTCACGCTGCAGGCGAGCGCGGAGCGCGAGGTAGGGCGTATCTCGGTACTGGTCGTTGTGCGCAACGATCAGACCGGCCACCACGTGCCGACCGACTCCCCACTCCGCCAACTACTGCTGCTTGTGGAAGGCCGCGATGCCGACGGCGAGCCTCTTGAGCTGCTCGAAGGACCGACCATCCCCTCCTGGGGCGGGGTCGGGGACCCAGCCACCGGTCACTACGCGGGCATGCCTGGCCAGGCCTTTGCCAAGGTTCTGACGGAACTCTGGACCGAGGTCTCTCCCACTGGTGCGTACTGGAACCCAACCCGCATCGTCAGCGACAATCGACTGGCCGCGTTTGAGTCCGACTCCTCGACCTTCGCGTTCAAGGCGCCGGCCGGCAGCCCATTGCGCATCACTCTCCGGTTGTTGTACCGGCGAGCGTACATCGAATTGATGGAGCAGAAGGGTTGGGATGTGCCCGACATCCTGATGGAGGAAGCCCTCTTGCTCGTGGATTGACGCTTCGAGCGAGGAGATGAGCGACGAGGGGGTCTAGTCGAGCCACGCCCCTCTGATGACGGATAACCAGCATTGCGAGCCCCCGCTTGCGCGAGATCCCCCTTGTGGACGGGCTGCCCTCGTGATAGTCTCGCGCCAGAGGTGTTTATGATCCGCGTTGGCACATCGGGATTCTCATACAAAGACTGGGTTGGACCGGTCTACCCGCCGGATCTCGCCGAGCGGGAATGGCTCGATTTCTACGCGCGCGAGTTCTCCACCGTTGAACTCAACGTCACCTTCTATCGGGTGCCCTTGGCGAAGACCGTTGCCGGCTGGGTTAAGCGCACCCCGCAGAGATTCCTCTTTGCCGTCAAAGCCTTCCAAGGCCTCACCCACGAGCGCGCCGAGCCGGATTTCGGTGGGTTTGTTGAAGCCATTCGGCCGATGGTCGAATCCGGCCGCATGGGTTGTATCCTCGCTCAGTTCCCTTTTGCCTTTCACGCGACACCCCCCAACCGCGAATACTTGAGGCAATTGCGCGAGGGATTCGGGGAATTGCCCGTCGTCGTGGAATTTCGGAACGCCGGATGGGTTTCGGACGCCACGCATGATCTGTTGCGCTCTCTCAACTTGGGCCATTGCTGCGTGGACGAACCCGCGCTACGCGGGTTGATGCCGCCGGTGGCTGTGGCCACCGGTCCAGTGGCGTACGTTCGCTTCCATGGTCGGAACGCGGCCAAGTGGTTTGAACACAAAGAGGCCTGGGAGCGATACGACTACACCTACTCGCGCGACGAACTCAAGGAGTGGGTGCCACGGCTGGAAGCACTCGAAGAACAATCGGAGTTGGCGCTGGTGTACTTCAACAATCACTATCGAGGGCAGGGGGTTCGGGGCGCACGCGACCTACTTGCGCTCTTGCGCGAAGGGCGGTTCTAGCCGGCAGGGCAATCCCAGGATGCGACAGGAACGGGGGCTGCAATCACCTTGGGGCACGCCATGGCGTACCCCAACGAGGGCAGCCGTCATTGCAGGCCCGGTTCTTCAGGGCGAGGCAATCTGGGGAGCGGGTCCAGGTTGGGGATAGTCCAGGATTAGATCATCGGATGCTGGCAATGACGGAAGAGGCACACCGTGGCCTGCCCCGACAAGCCCGGCCATGGCCCCTTTGGCCGCCTCGACGCCAGGCAATTCCGGCTGGCCGATGCCGGTGAGGCGCTCGAGGATCTCCTTGCGCCCGAGACCGGCCGGGACGGCCAGCGTCTCGAGCATGCGCACGAACAATTCCTCGTAACGCGCCACGTCGTAGCGATCTTCCGCCGACCACGCCTCGAAAGGACGCGCGCCGCCGCCCGCGGTCAGGATGTATTCGATGCTTTCGCCCGGGGCCAGAGCCACGCCGCGCGCCTCGAGTTCGCGAGCGGCCAGGGCCACCGCCTGGCGCGAGCGATACTCGCCCGGCTTGCGGGAGAGGCGGTTGGTGATGAGCAATTGCGCGGCCGGGACCTTGCCGCTGCGCAGGCGAGCCAGCAGCGTGCGCGCCAGGGAGAACACATCCTCCAGCCGCAGGCGGTACTCGCGGGCGTTGCGGGCTTCGGCCAGGATGGCCAGCATGGCCTGCTGCGCCTGGCGCACCCATAGGATGGTGTCGTGGCGGCGCACCTCGATGCCGCGCAGTTTCATCTCGCCGCTCTCGAACAGGCCGAAGTAGCGGTTGGCCACCGAAAGCTCGGCGCGCACGCGCGATGGCAGAAAAGCCACCCAACGGTAGACCCCCTCCAAGCCGATCAGCACGCCGCAGGCCTGGCTGATCGCGTCGGCCAGGGCCTGGTGCTCGGCCTGCGTCGCGCCGCGTTTGTGCACCCACAGTGAATCGGTCAACCCGTGCAAGAAGGTATAGCCGCGCGCTTCGGCGATCTCCTTGGCGCGCAGGAGCATCTCACGCCCGTAGGCGGTGGTGGCCTCGTGCGCCTCGATGCGCCCGAAGCGTGCATTCTTGTAGCCCAGGTAACCGAAGCAGGTCACCAACAGCCACTTGAGCGCGAGCTGGCGGCGGCGATACATCTCGCGCTTGCGTTCATCGGGTCGCGCAGCCACCTCTATCTCGTCATCCGGCTCACGGCTGCCGGTCTCGCTCATTCCTCCTGGGGCCTGATCGATGAGGCCTTTGGCCAACCGCTTGAGCGCCAGGCGCCGCGCTACCACCGGTTCGAGAGTGAGCGGCACGATTCCCGTCTTGCAGCGGCAGACCGGATAACCGATCTCGGGCACGAGCTGCGGCCGGCAGCGCGGGCACTTCTTCTTTACCGTCTCGGGCGAGAGGTTGAACTTGACCATCAGGCTTGGGTAGAGCGAGGCGAAATCGAGCTCGAGCACGTCCTCGTACAGCCCCGGCTCAGGCTGGAAAGTCAGCCCGCCCTTATCGGAGCGGATAAGTTCGAGGGCCGTCTTGAACGACTCTGGCTCGCGCTTGCGGTAGGGGATGAGCCAGCCCTCGCGGTAGGCGGTGGCCACTTGCATGGCGCTGATGCCGGTGCCGGTCGAGGTGCGCGCCACCTGCTGCAGCGGTTGGCCGGTGATGCGCGCCAGCTCGTACATGCCGTCGAGCCCGTACTCGTCGGAGAGAAACGCCGTCTGACGGTCGATGTGCAGGCGCCCGAACAGGCTGATGGAGGGGGCGCGGTAGACGATTTGCCCGTAGGAAAAGTACGAGCGCCCGCGTTTGCGCGCCGGGGGAATGGCCGGGTCGCGATTCCACGGCAGCGGGATTCCCTCGTGCTCGGAGAGACGGAAGATTTCGGGCAGGATGAACGAATCGCCCCAGGCCGTGAGCAGGATATCCGGATCGATGGCATACATCGCGGCGCGCAGCGTGGTGAGCAGCACGCGCGGGTTCTCCCAGCGGCAGCGATAGGTGGTGTGCGATGTGCCAATCTCCAGCAAGCCGCGGTAGCCGTGGCCCGGGTCGCGCAGGTCGCCACCCAGGCGCAGGGTGAGCATACGCAGCGGGGGCAGCGCGTAATCCAGGCTCCAGGGCGAGTCCTCGGCCACCAAGCTGCGCAGCCGGCCCTGCTCGGCCTGGGCCGCGCAATAGGCCAGAGGGAAGACGCCGCGCTCCAGGCCGTAGACCAGGGCCGGATTCAGATCCACATTGTAGAAGGCCAGGTGCGGGTGTTCTTCATCGAGTTCGCGGACCAGCGCGTGGTAGGCGATCGGGTTAGGCGCGGTGGCCTCGAGCACCTCGATCTCGCGGTCGAGGAAGATATCGAAGCGCCTGGCGCGCGCCAGGCGCAGACGCGGGTAACGCGCCCCGAGCGTGTGCTCGAGCGCGGCCAGCGCGCGCGAGGCTCCGCCTACGTAGAGCGCCATGGGGAAGGGCTCGACCATCCGGTGCGCCTGGCCCGTCTCGTCGATGAGCCACAGCACCATGCCCTCCGGGCTCGGGTACAGGTCAAGGATCCAGCCGCGCAGGCAAGACAGGTCGGGGTTCATTCGCTGTGGGAGCCGCCTTCTCGAGCCGCTCCAGGCGCGCGTGCATCTGGGCCAGCAGGTGGAACAGGCCGATCAGCATGCTGAGCAGGAGGGTCTGCATCGGCAGCGGGTCGGCGGCCATGGCCGTGGCGGCGATGCGTTTGCGGGCAAAGGCGAAGAGCTGGTCGAACAGCGCCTGGTCGTCGCGCGGCAACGCGCGGCGGTAACGTTGCAAACGTTCTTCTTCGAGTTGAACCTGCTGGGTGACTGAAGCTAGCGTGCGTCCCATACGTACCTCCGAAACGAGTCAGGATGATGAGGGCGACGCATGACACGCGGCCCAGTCACGAGGCCGGTTGCCCTTGTTGGATCGAGGCCGCCTCTAGACGGTAGGCCTCTCCTCTATCGCCAGCCGAGATTCCTCGGGGCCTGTGCCCCCTCGGAATGACGGAGAGGCTGCTGCCTGTCATTGCGCCGCAACGCCTGGCGCGCGGAGCAGGGCGCGGGCTTTGCGCGCGGCGGGCGTGCCCGCCGCGCGCACATGCCACAGCGGCAGTTGCGGCGAGGGACGCGCAGCCTCTGGCGCAGGGCCGAGGGTGTGATCGGCCAGGCGCAGGAAGGTCTCGAAGAAAGCGCGCCGTCCGGCGGCCTCCGTCTCGCGCGGCGCGGCCAGCGTGACCAGCACCGGCGCCGCCCGGCTGCGATCGCGCACCACCGGCCAGATGCAGTTGAGCAGGCGGCGCGTCTCTTCGTAGGGAACGTTCTCGTCGTAGAAGGTGTCGAGCAGGCCGAGGATCACCAGCGGGCTGGCCGAGGCCGGCAGGGTGAGCAGGCGCTCGGTCAGTTGATGACAGGTGAATGCGCGCGAGACGTGAATGCGCGCCAGTGCCAGGTGCGGCGCCGGCCCGCCCGGCGTGCTGGAGGCCAAGAAGCGTGCGACCCATAACGCATCGAAGCAGTTGCCGCCATCCACCACCCACACCGGGCCGCGTTGCGCGGCGAGCCGGGCCACCGTGGCCAACGCCACCGGCATGAGCGCCGTGCCGTGTAGCGCCACCAGGCCCACCGCGGCCAGCGGCAGTGGTGTGACCGCCTCGCTTTCAACTCTGCGTACCAGCATTTGGGGATACACCATGCCACCACCTTCGACCGTAGTTGTGTTTGTCATTGCGAGGAGCATCGCGACAGAGCGCTCTTGGACAATCTCCAATTAGGAGCGGTTCTTGTTCGGGCACGCCATGGCGTGCCCCTACACCTATCGCCGGCCGGGATTCCTCGCGGCTTGCGGTCTCTCGGAATGACAGAGGGGCTTTCGCCCGTCAACGCAGCTACAGTATATAGAACACATGTTCTAAACTCAAGGGTGAGATTTGTGAGGCGCGCTGAGCGCAATGACCATCCCGCGCCATCCGTCATCGCGTGCTCCGAGAACGGCACACGCAGAGCAGCCATCGCGCTGATTGGACTGCGCAATGCATGAGGCGGGCCTGACCGATCGCCGTGCACACCGCATCTCGTTTCCAACGCTATGCCATTGAGGTACCCGCGCAACCGCTTCGCTTGACCATTCCGCAAACCTCGTGGTATTCTGCGCAGGTCTCGCCAAGGGGGAGGGCACGCGCCGGGCGACCGTCCGTACTGGGTGGCGCTCAATCATGTGTGTGGCATTGGTCGCAGCGCGTGTGCCACGGCTGAAGGAATCTTATGCCACCCTCCACGATGCGTGGCATGCGCCGCGCCACGAATTGCTCGCCGCCGGGTTGGACGAGCGCAGCACGGAATCCCTTTGCGAAGAACGCCAACGACTGGATCCCGAGGCCCTGCTGGCCGCAATCAAGGCGCGCGGGATCGAGGTGCTGACCTGGGAGGATGGTGCGTATCCGCGCCGACGGGCGGAGCTCCCGGTAGGGCCGCCGGTGTTGTGTGTGCGCGGAGCGCTGAGCACGCAAGATGAGTGGGCGATGGCGATCGTCGGCACGCGTCGCCCGGCGGCCTACGGACGTGAAGCCGCCATGCACTTTGCCTCCATGCTCGCGGGCGTGGGGTGGACCATCGTCAGTGGGTTGGCGCGCGGCATCGATGCCGAGATGCATCGCGTGGCGCTGGAGGCCGGCGGGCGTTCGATTGCGGTGATAGGCTGCGGCGCGGATACGATCTACCCGCCGGAGCAGGCCCGGTTGGCGCAGCAGATAATGGAAAGCGGTGCGCTGGTGGGCGACTACGCGCCGGGCACGCCGCCCGATGCAGCAGACTTCCCGCCGCGCAACTGCATCATCGCCGGGCTGTCGCTGGCCACGGTCGTGGTCGAGGCAGGCGAACAAAGCGGCGCGCTGCTCACCGCGGGCTACGCGGCCGACCGGGGGCGGGATGTGTTCGCGGTACCGGGGAATGTGTTCAGCCCCACTTCGCGCGGGACCAACCGGCTGATCCAGGACGGCGCTCAGCCGGCGATCGAACCGAACGACATTCTGTCGGCGCTGGATCTGGGGCGCGCCGCCGAGCATCGCCAGGCGCGCCTGTTAGAGATCTTGGGGCGCGATCCCATGCATGTGGACGCGGTCCGCCTGCGGGCAGAGCTGCCGATCGAAGAGGTGAGCAGCGCACTGGCGATGATGGAGCTCAAGGGGCTGGTGCGCCACGTCGGGGGGATGCAATACGTGTTACGCTTCTAGGAAGCACGGGCCCCAGGGGAATGGGCGCGAGGCCCGCACAGCGAGGACGGGACGGAGCACGACCACAATGAGCCTTCCATACTACGCCGTCATCATGGCCGGAGGTGGTGGCACTCGCCTCTGGCCACTTTCGCGCTTGAGCCGGCCCAAGCAACTCTTGCCGCTCTTGGGTGGGCGCAGCCTGTTCCGCGTCGCGGTCGATCGCCTGAGGCCGTTGTTCGACGCGGAGCACACACTGGTGGTTTGCCATGCCGGGCTGGCGAGCCGGCTGCGACGCGAGGCGCCGCGCCTGCCGCGTGAGAATTTCGTGATTGAGCCGGAGCCGCGCAACACCGCGCCGGCCATTGCCCTGGCGCTGGCGGAGATTGAGCGGCGCGGCGGGCCGGCCGCCATGGCCTGCCTGACAGCGGATCACTTCATTCAAGATGAGGCGCGCTTCCGCGAGGTGCTCCAGGCAGCCTACCGCGCGGCGGCGGCCGGCCATCTGGTCACGCTGGGGATCGACCCCACCGCTGCAGTGACGGGGTTTGGCTACATCGAACGCGGGGAGCCGGCGGGTGAGTTCGGCGGAATGACGGCCCACCGGGTTGCGGCCTTCAAAGAAAAGCCCGATAAAGAGATGGCCGAGCGGTTCGTAGCCGACGGCCGGCATTCATGGAACTCGGGCATGTTCGTATGGACCACCGAGCGCATACGCCAGGAATTCTCGCGCCAGGTGCCTGCCCTTGCGGAGGCGTTGAATGGCCTGTCCGCACAGTTGGGTCGCCGCGGTTCGCGGGCGGCGTTGGCACGGGCGTGGAAGAGACTCCCCCGGCAATCGATTGACCACGCCGTGATGGAAGGCGCGCGAGATGTTCTGGTGATCCCGGCCTCCGGGCTGGGTTGGGCCGACGTGGGGACGTGGGAGTCGCTGCTCGACATATATGCCCGCCAACCGCGCTTGCGCG